>JAFVFY010000050.1 GCA_017475265.1 Prevotella sp.
AAAGGGTGTTCGAGGTGTCAGTTGGTGCCTTTTTGGAGCCAAACAGCCAGTCTAATGGTCGTCAGTGGGTGGGTTTGTAGTAGAAAAGCACTGGTTTTGTTCAACAAAAGCTATGGTTTTGTTCAACAAAAGATATGGTCTTGTACTACAAAAGATATGGTCTTGTACTACAAGACCACCTTTTTCGGTAAAAACCGACTAAAACGAAACAGTTTTAAGGGCCAATCAGTCCATAGCTGAGCAGTAGCGTGAAAAACGCGGAACCGACCCCTCTCAAAACTGGCTCATACGCAATCCCCCCAAGCACCTCATTCAAAAAATCGGATTCTCAGAGGGATCAATGTAAAGATTTTTCAGCACGAGCTTCTCCTTATCTCCATCTCTCCGTAGAAAATATTGTCTAAGGAATTTAGGAATTTAGGAATAGCGCCTGACGGCGCGCAGCCATTCCTTGATTCCTTAGACCATATCTTCCGTGGATGTCTTTCTGTCTACTACTCTGGGTTATACAACCCCCTGCGCGCAAATGAGAACCTTGCGCGGGGGTTATACAACCCCCTGCGCGCAAATGAGAACCTTGCGCGGGGGTTATACAACCCCCTGCGCGAGCATGGCTTTTGCCACCTTCATGAAGCCGGCGACGTTGGCACCCTTGACATAGTTGATGTAGCCGTCGGGGGTGCGGCCGTACTTCACGCACTGGGCGTGAATGCCCTCCATGATTTGGTGTAGGCGCTGGTCGACCTCTGCGGCAGTCCACGACATGCGCATGGAGTTCTGGGTCATCTCCAGTCCGCTGGTGGCGACACCGCCGGCATTGACGGCCTTGCCGGGAGCGAAAAGCTGGTTGGCGGCGATGAACTTGTTGACGGCTTCGGCGGTGCAGCCCATGTTCGAGACCTCGGCGACGCAGAGCGGCTTGTTGGCCAGGATGGCGTCGGCATCGTCGCCGTTCAGCTCGTTCTGGGTGGCGCAGGGCAGGTAGATGTCGGCCTTCTGCTCCCACGGACGCTTGCCCTCGAAGAACTGGCTGCCGGGGAACTCCTCGGCGTAGGGCTGGCAGATGTCGTTGCCCGAGGCGCGGAGCTCGAGGAGGTATTCGATTTTCTCGTCGTCGAGTCCGGCGGGGTCGTAGATGTAGCCGTCGGGCCCGCTGATGGTGATGACCTTGGCCCCCAGTTCGGTGGCTTTCTTGGCGGCTCCCCAGGCGACGTTGCCGAAGCCGGAGAGTGCGACGGTCTTGCCCTTGATGTCGAGGCCGTGGGTCTCCAGCATGTGGTGTACGAAGTAGAGGGCGCCGAAGCCCGTGGCCTCCGGACGGAGGATGCTGCCGCCCCATTCGATGCCCTTGCCGGTGAGGGTGGCACCGTGGAACTGAGAGGTGAGCTTCTTGTACATGCCGAAGAGGTAGCCAATCTCACGTCCTCCTACGCCGATGTCGCCAGCGGGCACGTCCATGTCGGGGCCGATGACCTTGTAAAGCTCCATCATAAAGGCCTGGCAGAAGCGCATGATTTCACCCTCGCTCTTGCCGCGCACGCTGAAGTCTGAGCCGCCCTTGCCGCCGCCCATGGGCAGGGTGGTGAGGGCGTTCTTGAAGGTCTGCTCGAAGCCGAGGAACTTCAGGATGGAGAGGTTGACGGAGGCGTGGAAGCGCAGGCCGCCCTTGTAGGGGCCAATGGCTGAGTTGAACTGCACACGGTAGCCGAGGTTCACCTGCACCTCGCCCTTGTCGTCGACCCAGGGCACGCGGAAGGTGGTGATGCGCTCCGGCTCTACGAGGCGCTCCACAATCTTGGCGCGTTCGAACTCCGGGTGCTGGTTGTAGACATCGCTGATGCTTTCCAGCACCTCGCGCACGGCCTGTAAATACTCGTTCTCGCCTGGATGCTTCTGGGCCAGGCTCTGCATGATTTTCTCTGTGTTCATAGTGTTTTATAGATTTAAGGGTTGGTTATTGGGTGGTTGCGACAGAGTCACAACATACGTTGACAGGTTTGGGAACTATTTCTTCTTGCCTTTGCGGGGCTTGCGCCAGGCCCAGCCCTCGTCGGGGAGGTTTTGTTTTGTAGGCTTGGTGGGTTTAATGGGTTTTGTGGGTTTAATGGGTTTAATGGGCTTGGTGGGGGAGGTGGGCTTGGTGGGAGCCTTTTCATCCTCGGAGTTGCAGCGGACAATGCGGCCGCGGTAGCGGATGCCGGTGAGCTGCGTCATCACCTTGCGGGCGTCTTTCTCGGGGACTTCGAAGTAAGAGATGGTGTCGAGGAGGTCGATGTGGCCCACCTCCTGACGGCCGCCCACGTAGCGGTTGAGGGTCTGCATGAGCTCGCCGGGGTAGAAGCCGTCGCGCTTGCCCAGGTTGATGAAGAGACGGTGGTAGCCCGGCTCGGCCTTGTTCATGCGCTTCTGACGGTCGGACTGAGGCTTCTTCTCGCCCTTCACGTTTCCCTTCTTGTCGCGCTCCACCACCTCTATCTCAGGCGCGTCGGCATAATAGGTGAGGAAGCGTCCGAACTCCCGGCTACAGATTTTCTTTATGAGTTCTTCCTTGTCGATGTACTCGAAGTAGCGGCTGATGTCCTGCATGAAGGGGGCAATCTCGTCGTCGTTGACATCGGTCTTGACGATTTCATCCATCACCTTGTAGAGCTGCTTCTTGCAGATTTCCTCGGCGGCGGGGATGGGCTTCTCCTCGAACTTCTTGCCGATTTCCTTCTCGATGTTGCGAATCTTGTGCTTCTCCTTCGAGTGAACGATGGAGATGCTGGTGCCCTTCTTGCCGGCACGCCCTGTGCGGCCCGAGCGGTGGGTATAGTTCTCGATGTCGTCGGGCAGTCCGTAGTTGATGACGTGCGTCAGGTCATCCACGTCGAGGCCTCGTGCTGCCACGTCGGTGGCGACGAGCAGCTGGGTGAGGTGCTGGCGGAACTTCTGCATGGTGAGGTCGCGCTGCTGCTGGGAGAGGTCGCCGTGGAGCGACTCGGCGTTGTAGCCGTCGCGGATGAGCTTGTCGGCCACCTCCTGCGTCTCAATCTTCGTGCGGCAGAAGATGATGGCGAAGATTTTGGGGTAGTAGTCCACGATGCGCTTCAGGGCGAGGTACTTGTCCTTCGCGTGCACCATATAATAGATGTGGTTGACGTTCTCCGCCCCCTCGTTGCGGGAGCCGACGACGATGGTCTCCGCGTCGTGGAGGTATTTCTTTGCCACACGCTCTACCTCGCGGCTCATGGTGGCCGAGAACATCAGCGTCTGGTACCCCCTCCAACCTCCCTCCGAAGGGGAGGCTTCCTTTCCTTGGATAGCATCGAAGATTTCGTTGATACTGTCGGAGAAACCCATGTTGAGCATTTCGTCGGCCTCGTCGAGCACGATGATGCTGACATTCTCCAGGTGTACGAAGCCACGGTTCTTCAGGTCGATGAGGCGGCCCGGCGTGGCGACGATAATCTGTACGCCCTTCTTCAGCGCACGAATCTGCGGCTCGATGGCGGCTCCGCCGTAGACAGCCTCGATGTGCACGCCGTCCATGTACTTCGAGAAGTCGCGCATGTCGTCGGTAATCTGCAGACACAGCTCTCGCGTGGGGCTGAGGATGAGCATCTGTGTGGAGCGGTCTGCGGTGTCGAGGTTCTGCAGCAGGGGAATGCCGAAGGCGGCGGTCTTTCCTGTTCCGGTCTGTGCGAGGGCGATGACGTCGCGCTGTCCTTCCAACAGGAAGGGTATGACGGCCTCCTGAACGGGCATGGGAGTCTGGAATCCCAGTTCCTCGATGGCCTTGCGAATGGCAGGGCTTACGCCCAGTTCTTCAAATGTCTTCATGTCGAGTGTTTAATTTGGTTGCAAATATACAACTTTTATTCAATACGGAGGTAAGGTCATGCGTTAAATATTCTTTATTTCCACAGGCGTATTGCAGCCGTGTCAGAAATTCTAGCTATTTTTGCACCCGCTACGATTATTTCGGAAGAACCAGGGTGTCTTAACATAAGAATATAAGGACATATTTTAGACATAAGAACATAATAATGAATTACGAGGAAATGCTTAATGCCCGTGAGAATGCGGGTGGAAAAGGTACTGACGTGCTGATAGGCGTGATGCGCCAGACACAGGTGGAACAGAAATACCGTTATGTGGTGACGCTAAAGCCAATGCTGGCTGACAACTCTGCTTTCCGTGACGCGTTGGAACGCGACCATTCGTGGAGTATGAAGCACGCCGGACAGCACCAGCTGCAATATGAGCTGGGCGAAGACAACACGCTGTTGCTGGAGACGGGAACGTACCAGACACTGGCCCAGCTGCTCGATGCCAACCCCGCCGTGGTTGCTACACAGGGGTTCGTGGATGAGCTGATTGGTCAACTCATGAACTACGCCGCCAAGCTCCATGCTGACGGTATCTACCAGTTGTGCTTCGCCCCGCAGAACATTTTCCTGCGCAAGGGCAGTACCACGCCCATGGTGCTCACCCACGGCTCGTTCTACACGGAACTAAAAGACCGCAAGAGCCTCTATGACGGCTGCGAGCAGTTTGTTGCGCCAGAAGTGCTGGCCGGTGAAAAGCCTACCGAGGCCAGTGACGTCTATAGTCTCGGCAAGCTCATAGAATACCTCTTTGACAAGGGCGGCATGAGTTTGGTATATAAGATGGTGATGAAGAAGGCCACGGCTGAGAATCCCGAATCACGCTTCCTCACCGTGGAGAAGATGAAGTCGTCGCTGGACGACAAGCGCAACATGCGCCGCTCTATCATCATCCTCGCGGCTGCCGTGGGTATCGCCCTGCTCTGCGTATGGATTTACATTGACTGGATGCCGCAACGCTCAGACATCGAGTTCCTGGAACAGCCAAAGAAACAGACATACGACCCCTTCGATCAGCCCTACGACCCCGAAGTGCAGATGGTGCTCGATGGCGATACCATCCAGATTACCGACGAGGACTTGGAGATGTATACCCAGAAGGCCGAGGAAATATTCCGTAAACGCTTTGAGGAACAGGCCGAGGAGAAACTCTCCGGTGTCTTTGACAAGGTAAACATGGGAGCCAACGAAAAGGCCATCATGGCCGACAGCAAGAAGATGCACGATGACCTGGAGGAGCTGAAGAACTCCCTGGCCGAAGACATGGGCATCACCAGCGACCGCGCCGAGGAGATAGCCCAGGAGATTATCAACGAGAAAATGGCGAAGAAGAAAAAAGAGCTGGAGAAGGAGAGAGTGGACATCCAGCATGAAGTGACAGAATGACAAAGCTTTTTTCCTGACATAAGGACATTTTTTTGATATAAGGACAGAAAAACATAAAATAGAATGAGAAGCAGAACAGCAAACTGGTTTGAGTGCAAAATCCGTTACGAGAAAACAATGGACGACGGATTGCAGAAGAAAGTGACCGAGGCCTACGTCGTGGATGCCCTGAGCTTCAGCGAGGCCGAGGAGAAAATCATAGAGGAGATGTCCTCGTATATCAGTGGCGAGTTCAACGTCACCGACATCAAGAAGGCCTCTTACGGCGAGATATTCTTCAGCGACCTGGACTCCGCCGACAAGTGGTACAAGGCGAAGCTGCAATTTATCACCCTTGACGAGAAGAGCGGAAAGGAGAAACGCTCCAACGTGAACTACCTCGTACAAGCAGGTTCGTTCAATGGTGCCGTGAAAAACCTCGACGAGGTCATGGGCGGCACGATGATTGACTATGTCATCATCTCCATGACCGAGACACTGCTCATGGATGTCTTTGAACACAAGCCCCAGACTATGGGGAGTGAAAGGGGAGTGACAGAGGAGTGAAAGGGGAGTGAAAGGGACATTTGTTCTGCTACAGAAATCTGCTACAGAAAGTATCGTCCCTTTCACTCCCCTTTCACTTCCCCTTCACTCCCCTTTCACTCCATTAATAGAGATATGTACCCAGTAAAAGAGAAACTTCGTGAGGTGCTGGCCACGCTGCCCGACGGCGTGCGCCTGGTGGCCATCAGCAAGTACCACCCCTCGAGCTTCATCATGGAGGCCTACGACGAGGGGCAGCGCATCTTTGGCGAGAGCCATGAGCAGGAGCTGGCCAGCAAGGTCAAGGAACTGCCGCAGGACATAGAGTGGCACTTCATTGGCCATCTGCAGACGAACAAGGTGAAGTACATCGCGCCCTACATCTCGATGATTGAGGCCGTGGACTCCCTGCGGTTGCTGCGCGAGATAGAGAAGCAGGCCGCCCGTTGCGACCGCGTCATCAAGGTGCTGCTGGAACTGCACATCGCCGAGGAGGCTACGAAGTATGGCCTCACGCCCGATGACTGCCGCCAGCTGCTCGATGACGGCGAGTGGCGCACGATGAGCCACGTACAGATATGCGGACTGATGATGATGGCCTCGTTCACCGATGACGAGGAGCAGCTCTGCCGTGAGTTTCAGACCGCCAAAGACCTCTTCGACGAGCTGAAGCAGAAGCACTTCGCCGACGACCCAGCCTTCTGCGAGCGCTCCTGGGGCATGAGCGATGACTATCCCCTCGCCGTCAGCCACGGCAGCACCATGGTGCGCATAGGCACCGCCATCTTCGGCCCCAGGGTGTACTGACAATACCTGCCACGTCTCATTCCGCAGCTTGTCACGTAAGCTGCGCTAAATGCGCAGCCCGTGCAATAAAACGTACTAAGCGGCGTTCTAATATATAAAGCAGTATAGATGGAAGAAGAAAAGAAACATTCCATTACTACCATAGACATAGGCCTTTTGGCCAAGAGGCTTTACGCACGCCGACGGCTGTTCTTATACAAGGTATGGCCTATTACTTTTGTATTGGCATGCTTCTACATCTTCTGCATCCCCCGTTACTACACTTCCGATGCCAAGCTGGTTCCCGAAATTGGCAACTCAGGTGGGACTGGTATGTTGGGTTCGCTGGCATCGTCGTTCGGAATCAACCTGGGCGACATGGAAACCAGCGATGCCATCAACCCCATGCTCTATCCTGACCTGATGGAGGACAACGGCTTCACCATAGCCATGTTCCCCGTACGTGTGAAAACTTCCGACGGCGAGATAGACACCGACTACTTCACTTACCTTACTACCTGTCAGGAATATCCCTGGTGGAGCAGTGTCTTCAAGACCATCTCAGATGCTATCGGCTCGCTGTTCCCAAACGATGAGGAGGATGACGCGACAACAGCCTCCGGCAAACGCTCACCCTACTGGCTCTCAAAGAGAGAGCACAACGTTGCCGAGACCATAAGGGGTTGCATACACATCAGCGTGAACGAGAAGACAGGCACCATCGGCATACAGGCACAGGCACAAGACCCCCTCGTTGCGAAAATCCTTGCTGACTCCGTGCAAGCCCACCTTCAGCAGTTCATCACCGACTACCGCACCAACAAGGCCCGCATAGACGTGGAGCACTACGAGCAGCTGGCTTTGAAAGCCAGACACGAATATGACAGCATCTGTCGTTCCTATGCCCGTTTTCTGGAGACCAATACCAACATCGTCATGCCAAGATACCAGACGGCATTGGAGAACCTGCAGAAGGACATGCAGATGAAATACACCACCTACACCTCGCTCATGGCGCAACTGGAGACCGCCAAGGCCAAGCTGCAGGAACGCACACCTGCCTTCACACAGCTCAAGGGAGCCTCCGTGCCGTTGCGTCCGGCAGGACCGAAGCGTATGCTCTTCGTCCTCTTCATGCTTATCTTGGTAACGGTGGTGACGGCTGTCGTCATTTTGCGCAAAGATATTGTGAAAACTATTACCCTAAGTTAAATCAATACTAATTACTAACTCTATGACCAACATTTTTTCACTTGAAGGAAAGAACGCCTGGATTACCGGCGCTTCCTACGGCATTGGCTTCAACATCGCAAAGGCTTTCGTTGCAGCAGGTATCAAGAACATCATTTTCAACGACATCAACGAGGCTGCCCTCCAGCGTGGTCTGGACAACTACAAAGAGGCTGGCATCGAGAACGTCAAGGGCTACGTCTGCGATGTCACCGACGAGAACGCCGTGAAGACTCTCGTGGAGACCATCCATAAGGAGGTGGGACAGATTGACATCCTGGTGAACAACGCCGGTATCATCAAGCGCATCCCCATGCACGAGATGAAGCGCGCCGAGTTCCAGCAGGTCATCGACATCGACCTCGTCGGCCCGTTCATCTGTTCTTCTGCTGTCATTCCTGAGATGATGGAGCGCCGTGAGGGTAAGATTATCAACATCTGCTCCATGATGTCGGAGCTTGGCCGTGAGACCGTCTCGGCCTACGCCGCCGCCAAGGGAGGCCTGAAGATGCTCACCCGCAACATCTGTTCCGAGTATGGCGAGTACAACATCCAGTGCAACGGCATCGGCCCGGGATACATTGCCACACCTCAGACCGCCCCGCTTCGTGAGCGTCAGCCCGACGGCAGCCGCCATCCCTTCGATTCCTTCATCTGCGCCAAGACTCCCGCTGGCCGCTGGCTCGATCCCGCCGAGCTTGGAGGCCCCGCCGTGTTCCTGGCTTCCCACGCCAGCGATGCCGTCAATGGCCATGTGCTCTATGTTGACGGTGGTATCCTGGCTTACATCGGCAAGCAGCCGAAGTGATTGGAGATTGAAGATTGACAATGGAAGCCTCCCCAAGCCTGAAGATAGGTTTTGGGAGGCTTTTTCTTTAGGATATTGGCGAAGTTTCGGTTAAAAAGTAACAAAAAACGGGTGATTTCGGAAAAAAGAGGCAAAAATATTTTTATATCCCGTTGGAAATGAGTATTTTTGCACCCCAAAATTAACAAAACGGTATTTTTAACAGTAATAATAAGAGTCATGACGAAAGCAGATATAGTCAAGTCGATTGCCCAGCAGACGGGCATCCAGCCGAAGGAAGTAAGCATCGTAGTAGAGTCGTTTATGGAGGAGATTCGCAAGAGTCTTGCCGACAATAAGGAGAACGTCTACCTGCGTGGTTTCGGCAGTTACATCGTGAAGCACCGTGCCAAGAAGACGGCCCGTAACATCTCTAAGAACACGACGCTCGTTATTGATGCGCACGACCTGCCGGCCTTCAAGCCCTGCAAGAGTTTCATGGAGCGTATGGACAGAGCATAATACAATATTAATATAAACGTAATAATAATCTTTACAACTATGCCAAACGGAAAGAAGAAAAAGGGCCACAAGATGGCTACTCACAAGCGCAAGAAGAGGCTGCGCAAGAATCGCCATAAGAGCAAGTAAGCCGTAGGGCTCTTGCAAGGCGCAAGAAAAATTGAAAGGAGTGTGCCCCCGGAATGTAGGGACTTACTATATGTATGTCCGGGCAGAGGGGCAAATTCCTTTTTTCTTTTATTTAATATCATTTTTAAAACAATGACAAGCGAAGTAATCATCGATGTTCAGCCCAAGGACATCTCCATTGCCCTGCTCGAGGACAAGAGTCTGGTGGAATACCAGAACGAACCGCGAGAGGCAACGTTTGCCGTGGGCAACATCTACCTGGGACGAGTGAAGAAACTCATGCCAGGACTTAACGCTTGCTTCGTTGACGTAGGCTCCGAGAAGGACGCCTTCCTCCATTATCTCGACCTGGGGCTGCAATACAGCTCGTTCGAGAAATACCTCAAGCAGGTGGCCAGCGACCGGAAAAAGCTCTTCCCCATGCAGAAGGCCACTATGATGCCCGACCTGCCCAAGGACGGCAGCATACAGAACTACCTCAAAGTGGGGCAGGAAGTCCTCGTGCAGGTGGTGAAGGAACCTATCAACACCAAAGGACCGCGACTGACCTGCGACCTCAGCTTTGCAGGACGTAACATCGTGCTCATTCCCTTTGGCGACAAGGTCTCCGTGAGCTCTAAGATTAAGCGCGGCGAAGAGCGCACACGCCTGAAGCAGCTGATGCAGAGTATGAAGCCCAAGAACTTCGGCATCATCGTGCGCACCGTGGCCGAGGGAAAGAAGGCCGCCGAGCTGGATCAGGAACTGAAGGTGCTGCTGAAGCGCTGGGAGGATGCCCTTACCCGTGCACAGCAATGTTCGCAGCCGCCCACCATGATTTTCGAGGAACAGGCACGCGCCGTGGCACTGCTGCGCGACCTCTTCAATCCCACCTACGACGGCATATATGTGAACAACGAAGAAATCTATCAGCAGATTCGTGACTACGTCACCATCATCGCGCCTGAGAAGGCCGACATCGTGAAGTTGTACACTGGGAAGGTGCCCATCTTCGATAATTTCGATGTGACGAAGCAGCTGAAGTCAGGTTTCGGACGAACGGTGAATTATAAGCGTGGCGCCTATCTCATCATTGAGCACACCGAGGCCATGCATGTGGTCGACGTGAACAGCGGCACGCGCATCAAGAAAGAAAACGGGCAGGAGGCCAACGCCCTGGAGACCAATCTGGGAGCCGCCGACGAGCTGGCCCGTCAGCTGCGTCTTAGAGACATGGGCGGCATCATCGTCGTGGACTTCATAGACATGAACTTGGCCGAAGACCGCCAGATGCTCTACGAGCGGATGTGCGAGAACATGAAGAAAGACCGTGCCCGTCACAACATCCTGCCCCTGTCGAAGTTCGGACTGATGCAGATTACGCGCCAGCGTGTGCGTCCTGCCATGGACGTGGCCGTAGAGGAGAGTTGTCCCACGTGTCATGGAACGGGAAAGATAAAATCGAGCATACTCTTCACCGACCAGTTGGAGGCGAAGATCGACCGGCTGGTGAACCAAATCGGTATCAAGCGGTTCACGCTCCATGTCCATCCTTACGTGGCGGCCTACATCAACCAGGGTGTGTTCTCACTCAAGCTGCGATGGCAGATGAAGTACGGACTGGGCATCCGCGTCATACCGAGCCAGAAGATGGCGTTCCTGCAATACGAGTTCTACGACAGTAACCGCGAGTTCATAGACATGCGAGAGGAAAACGAAGTAAGCAAGTAAACAACCCCTAACCCCCAAATCCCCATCCCCCCAATCCCCATCCCGGAGCCACTGCCGGATGCGCCCTATCCCCTGCCCAACCTGGCCAGGCATCTGGTCGAGCAGCAGCCCCGCGGGAAGGAAACGCACACCAGCATCGACATTTCCCTGCAGCGGCAGG
>JAFVFY010000051.1 GCA_017475265.1 Prevotella sp.
GGACGAGGAATCTTGTGAGCAGTACCTTCGTGAAGTGCGCGAGCGTGAGGGTGTGGTTTGCTGCAAGTGTGGCAGCAAGGAGCATGAGTGGGACAACCATCACAAGCGTTGGCGTTGTAAACATTGCAAGCATGAGACGACGCTGACTGCAAATACAGTAATGCATGGCAGCAAACTGCCCCTGCTTTACTGGTTCACGGCCATCCACCTTCTGACATCCACGAAGAAGACTTTCTCTGCGTTGGAGATGCAGCGCCAGCTTGGCCACAAGCGCTACCAGCCCATATGGGAGATGATGCACAAGCTCCGCTCCGTCATGGGCTTGCGTGACGGTCGCTACCAACTCAGCGAAAGCATAGAGCTTGACGAGGGGTATTTCTCCAGCGACAATGAAGTGTCGAAGGACGAACCCGTAAAACGCGGAGTGGGAAGCCAGAAGAAATCAAAGGTGCTCGTCATGATTGAGAGTGAGGACGGCGTTCCCAGGCACAAGGGGCAGAAGGAGAAGAAAGTCGGGCATATCAAGATGGAGGTGATAAAGGACCTTGAGGCTGACACCATAGACAAGGAGGCTGTCAAGGGGGTGGAGAAGGAAACAAAAATCCTGACGGACAACATGGGCGGACATGCCCACCTGCCACAGCACTTCGACAACACCACCATCAAGACCGTTCCTGGCAAAGACGCCCCCAAAGTGCTTCCCTGGGTACATGTAGCCATCGCTAACGCGAAGAGACTTATAGACGACATGTATCATGGAGTAAAGGGAAAATTCCTACAGCAGTACCTCAACGAGTTCTGCTACAAGTTCAACAGGAAATACTTTGGCGACCGACTCTTTGACCGGCTTGTCCTGTGCTCTGTCTGCTACAAACCTACATTCGAGCATCAGATGTACGGGTCGAAGCCCAAGGGGATGGGAACGGAAGGATGCGGATAATCATAATGGAAATGCAACGGAGAGATATATAATAGCAACAGCAAACATTATGAGATGAGGGTTGTGGACGTACGTAAAATCACGCGAAATGAAGTCTGTCGTTACGGAAAATGTGATTTTTGAGCAAAAAATATGCTCGAAAATGTGATTTATATCGGGAAAAGTATTCGAAAATGTGATTTTTTGATTATATTTGCAGCCGAAAATGTGATTATATGAGTATGGAACTGCTTAAAAGAAAGATTGACAAGTATCTTCTGGATTGGAAAAACAACCCTGAAAGGAAGCCGCTGATTGTGAAAGGCGCTCGGCAGATTGGGAAGACTGAGTCTGTCAGAGCCTTTGGTAAAGCTAACTATGAGTCAGTTATCGAGATTAACTTTGTGCTTCAGAAAAAGTTCAGAGCTATCTTTGACGCAGGCCATGAGGTAGAGACGATAATTAAGAACATCTCTTTGCTTGAACCTTCATGGGAGTTTATTCCTAACAAGACGCTGATTTTTTTCGACGAGCTACAGAAATGCCCCGACTGCGCTACCTCGCTGAAATCTTTTTGTCAGGACGGTCGATACGACGTCATCTGCTCAGGTTCAATGATGGGCATCTATTATGAGGAAATAGAATCCAATGCCGTTGGTTTTAAAGATGACTATGAAATGCATTCTATGGACTTTGAGGAGTTTCTATGGGCAAAGGGTTATTCGACGGAACAGATAGAAGACCTCTATCAGCACATGATTGCCCTGCAGCCTTTCTCCCAACTTGAACTTGACACGATGACCGACATTTTCCGCGACTATATGAGCCTGGGGGGAATGCCTGAGGTGGTGAAGACGTTTATCGACAACGGCCATTACGGTGGGACTCTGAAATTGCAGCGACAGTTGTTGAAAGACTACGAGGAGGATATTACAAAATATGCAAAAGAGACCGACAAAGCGAAAATCCTTGCCGTTTATAGTCACATCTCCACGTTTCTGGCTAAGGAAAACAAGAAATACCAGATTACGAAGATTGCCAAAGGTGCCAGAAGCCGGGAATACATCGGTGCTGTGGAGTGGTTGAAAGAGGCCGGTGTCATCAATGTGTGCTATTGTCTGAGCAATGTAGAGTTGCCGTTGAAAGGTAATTATGAAACAGACTACTACAAGATTTATTATCATGACACAGGTCTGCTTATTGCATCGCTCGACGAGGAAGCACAGGAAGACCTGCGTGCCAACAAGAACTTCGGAACCTACAAAGGTGCAATCTATGAGAACGTTATCGGCGAGATGCTCCGTAAGTCTGGTTATGAACAGCTGTATTTCTACAAGCACGAGAGTCCTTCACTTGAGATGGATTTCTTTGTGCGCGATGCTGATTCGCTGATTCCAGTAGAGGTAAAAGCCAAGGATGGGGCTACGGCTTCATTGAATAACCTTATCAAATGGGACTCTTATCCAGAAGTTAAATACGGTATCAAACTCGGTTACAAGAACATCGGATGGAACGGTCAGTTCTATACGTTCCCTTACTTCCTTGCTTTCTTGTTGAAACGCTTCCTGAGAGAACGAGTAGAAATTATTCAAAAATAAAATTAATGAGTAATTCGTGATAAATTAATGGAAAACAACAATCATTTAACGTTATTATCAGCATGAATCCGAACTACAGTAATTACAAGCTGCACGCCAAGATGGCGGCAATGGAGAAGTTCATCAACATCGACAAGCTCATCGATGGCGACAAGAATTCCATCAAACAAATCCGTTCCTATTACCGCATCAATAACTGGGCATACAGACGTTATCATTCGCAAGACGGCTTCATGCATTTCAGGGTTTCTCCCAACGGATGCTTCACCGATGAAGACATCTATTACCAGCCCGATTGCGTTTCTGAGTATATCAAGCCCAACAGCGTAGTGCTGGAGCTTGGATTCGGACAGGGAGCCAATTTGCTGTATCTTGCCCACTGTCATCCCGATGCACGTTTCATTGGTGTTGACTTGTCTCCGCTGAAGAAGAAAGGCAAAGACATACCCAGCAATGTCACTACATACGAGCTGGACTACAATGACTTGTCACAGTTTAGTGACAATTCGGTGGATGTGATGTATGCCTTTGAAACCATTGTCCATAATAGCCATAAGGAAAAGGTTTATAGTGAGGTTTATCGCGTGCTGAAGCCCGGAGGGGTGATTGTCGTCTTCGACTATGCCCTGGCTTCACGCCTGGAGACCTATGATGCCGTGGTTCAGAAGGCCATTGCCATTACTTCAAAAGGTGGCGCTTCAGCTATGATTGAATCGCAAGAAGAGCTGAACGAATGTTACGTCAAGTGTGGTCTGAAGGTGGAAAAGTGCATTAACCATACACGTGCCACGCTGCCCGACCTGAAACGTCTGGAACGTAAGGCAGCAAAAATACTGGAACGTCCGAAGCTGGCAAGGCTGATGTTCTGGCTGCTACCTGAACAGTTCGTCACGAACATTATCATCGGCTATCTGGGTTATGATGGCGGAAATGCCGGAGTAGGGGCATATTGGGAATGGGTGCTTCAGAAACCCTGACGTTGCCTCACCGCCTCATAGAGCAGGATGGCTGCGCTCACAGAAACATTGAGTGAATCGACGGTGCCAAGCATGGGGATGCAGATATGCTCCGTAGCCGCCGTGCGCCATTGTTGTGTAAGACCGTCGGCCTCAGTTCCCATGACGATGGCCACAGGACCGCGCATGTCGGTGGCATAGTAGAGGCTGGAGTCCTGCAGCTGCGCCGTCAGTATGGCAATACTATGCTCTTTCAGGAAACGGATGCACTCCTCCGAACTGCATGCCACCACTGGGACACAGAAGAAAGCCCCCAGGCTGGCACGGATGAGGTTGGGGTTGTACAGGTCGGTCAGCGGGTCGCAGACGATGACGGCTGTGGCTCCGGCTGCATCAGCCGAACGCAGTACGGCTCCCAGGTTTCCTGGTTTCTCTACACTTTCGAGCACCACTAAGAGCGGATTATCGCCAAGGATGATGTCGGCCAGCGAGAGGCTACGCTGCCTCACTACGGCCACCACGCCCTCAGTACTGCCACGGTAGGCGATGCGTTCGTAGACGGCAGGAGTGACCTCAAAGGTCTGTTCTCCATACGTGGGCAGGGTGTCCTCACACAACTGAGGGCAGCAGTAGACCTCCTCGACCTCCATGCCCGCCTCTATGCAACGGGAAAGTTCACGGCGGCCCTCCACGACGAAGAGTCCGGAGCGTCGCCGTTCCGATGATTTCTGCTGAAGCACCAGAAGACGCTTCACACGGGCATTCTGCGTACTGCTTATCGTGTTTTCACTCATATTATTCATAGCTGATGTAAGGCTCTAGACGGGCGATGACCTCCGGCGTAAACTCAGGGAGGAGACGTAGGTCGGAAAGACTGGAGATGGAACCGTGCAAACGGCGATACTCAATAATAGCCTTTGCTTGATAGAAATTAATGTAGGGGTGTCGCTTCAGCTCATTGAGCGTGAGGCGGTTAATGGCTAGTTGTCGGGGATGTGGCTGCGACACTACCGCGAAAGCCTTAGCCTCTGGAGGCAAGTCCTCTATCTCGTCGAGCTGTTCCACGCTGACATAGCCGCCCAGTCGCTGACCATAGTCCACGATGCGGCGGGCATAGTAGCTGCCTATGCCAGGAATGGTCTTCAGGGCCGACGTGTCGGAGAGGTTGAGGTCGATGGTCTCGCCTTCACGAAGCTTGACGGGGTATCTCAGGGCTGCGTCCTCAGAGTCGCTGTTTCCTCCATCTGACTGGCTGACACGGGACTTGCTCCTACTATTGGGGAAGAGCGTGGAAGCCGGAAGATAGTCACGGGAGATACGGATATAAGGTTCAAGTTCGCGGTATTGCTTCACGGTGAGGCCATAGAGCTGGGCGAAGTCCTCCTTACTGCGGTATATGCCTCCCGCAGCCCGGTATTTGTAGATGTTGCGCACCTGCCAGGAACTTAAGCCGAGACGGAGCAACTGTGAAGAGTCGGCAGTATTGGGGTCGAAGGGGAAAAGCTCCCTCGGACCCTCCCCCACCCCCTCCCTGTGAGGGAGGGTAGTAGTTTGACTTGCTGATGCATCTCCGCCTCGATTGTAACTACTCCCCTCTCCAGTCGGAGAGGGGCTGGGGGTGAGGCTGTCCGGAGAGGAATCTGTAGTGAGGCCGTTTCCTGTAAAATAGAGAGCACAGAGGACTATGGCAGCCAGCGAGAGCAACATGAGCAGCACCTGGCGGTCACTCTTGTTCAGATAGAATAGTTCTCGCAGTCTCATCATCTATTGTAACGCTTGAAAGCGTTACCTACTACTTTTAGAACGGCATCGGCCCGTCGGAGGGTGGCGGTGGAAGCGGGCTGTCGCCAAAGGGCGAGAAGTCGCCAGACATATTATCAGGAGCCGTACCATCGATTTTCGACCCCAGAATCTCTCCACCACCCGTTGGTGCACGATGTCCCAACCGTGAGTCCTCAGGATTCTCAAAGCGGGTGAACTCACCACGGAAGGAGAGGATGACATCGCCCGTAGCACCCTTACGATGTTTGGCTATGATAATCTGTGCCATACCGTGAAGGTCGTGACCATTATCATCCTGATAGATATGGTAGTACTCCGGACGATGCACGAAGAGCACCATGTCGGCATCCTGCTCGATGGCACCTGACTCACGCAGGTCGGAGAGCTGAGGCCGCTTACCCTCCACACCCTCACGACTCTCCACACCACGGTTGAGCTGCGAGAGGGCGAGGATGGGGATGTCAAGTTCCTTGGCCAGTCCCTTCAGCGAGCGGCTGATGGTCGACACCTCTTCCTGACGCGAAGAGAAACGCATGCCGTTAGCGTTCATCAGCTGCAGATAGTCAATCATGATGATCTTAACCCCATGCTCACGCACCAGTCGACGGGCCTTCGTACGAAGTTCAAAGACGGAGAGACCCGGCGTGTCGTCAATATAAATAGGTGCACCCATAAGGCTGTTGATACGCTTGTCAAGACGGTCCCACTCATCGGGCTGCATCTGTCCGCTCAGAATCTTTGAACCCTGAATCTCGCAGACGTTGGAGATGAGACGGTTGGTGAGCTGCACGTCCGACATTTCAAGCGAGAAGAATGCCAGCGGCACATTGTAGTCGGCAGCGATGTTCTTCGCCATCGAGAGGGCGAACGAGGTCTTACCCATGGCTGGACGTCCGGCAATGATGACGAGGTCGGAAGCCTGCCAGCCAGAGGTGATGTCATCGAGTTTATGATAACCTGTGGGAACACCCGTGAGACCGTCGGTGTTCGCGGCAGCCTTGTTGAGCACGTCGAGGGCACGCTTGATGACGGGGTCTATATGCGTGTAGTCCTTCTTCATGTTCTTCTGGGACAACTCGAAGAGCGACCCTTCGGCATGTTGCATCAGCTCGTCCACATCGATGGTCTCGTCGAAAGCCTTTGTCTCCACGTCGCTGGCAAACTGAATAAGCTGTCGGGCGAGGAACTTCTGGGCTACGATACGGGCATGATACTCCACGTGTGCCGACGAGGCCACACGGCTGGAAATCTCGGCGATGTATGCCGGACCACCGACCTCCTCCAGCCGACCGTTACGTCCTAACTGCTCGGTGACGGTGAGCACGTCAATGGGCTTCTCCGCCATCGCCAGGTCTCTGACAGCCTCGAAGATATATTGGTTGCGCTTTTCGTAGAAGCTCTCGGGGTAGAGCATCTCGCTCACCACGGAGTAGGCATCCTTGTCGATGAGCAGACCGCCGATGACGGCGCGCTCTACCTCTAATGCCTGAGGCTGCACGTGAGCATAGGTATTGTCGACAGGCTGCTGCTGTCTCCTATTGGAGCCTTGCCGACTGCCACTATTATTTTGTTGTGCCATGTTGTTTTGCCTGTTCCCGATAGTATGTGAATTACCTGACCACCTGCGTGAATACTGGGGTTTCTCCCTCTGTAACAGTCACATAGACCTTCATCTCTCCTGCAGGAGCACCCTGGGGAGCACCCTCACGGGGAAGATCGACGGCGGTGAACAGATATTCCGTTCCTTCAGGAATGGTACGCGAAGCAACAGTCTTGGCCTGGGCGTGAATCATGGGATAGTCGCCAACGGCAGCGTTGAAGATGGCAGCTTCCTCCTCGCTCACCTCATGGGCTGCAGGGAAGGGTTCGGGCTTAATGTATTCACCCTCGACGAAACCACCAGCCTTCAGGAACTGGTCAACCTCCTTTGGCACAGCTGCCATGCGAGCAGCACGGACACCATAGCCCGGAAGAATCTCAGCATTCGGCTGTTTGGCTGCGAGGTCTTTCACGCTGGAGTCCAAACCGCCACTACCGAAAGTGCAGAAGGGAACAATCTTCTTGCCGCTCAGGTCGGTGCTGTCAAGGAAGGCTGCCACAGGAGGAGCGTAAGTACCAAACCAAACAGGATAGCCGAGGAAGATAACATCATACTTAGAGAGGTCGGCAGCAACAGGCTTAATCTCAGGAAGAACGCCCTGCTCACGTTCCTGCATGCAGCGGCCTATCGTGGCCTGGAAATCGCCGTCATAGGGATTTACGGCAGTAATCTCCTCGATGTCGGCACCAAGGCGCGTGGCAATTTCCTGAGCCACGGTCTTCGTGTTCGATGTCTGAGAGTAGTAGAGAACGAGGATGTTGGGTTTCGATTCTTGAGTGTTGGAAGACTCTTTCTTCGAGCCGCAGGAGACTGCAGCAACCATTGCGGCCACAACGGCCAGCATCAATTTCAAGCTTTTCATATCAAACGTTTATAAATGATGAATAATAAAAATCGGCTGCAAAGGTACAACTTTTTTGGAAATAAAAGTATGGTTTGGCGTTAAAAGTATCGACAGCATCTTATTTTAGATAGTCAGTTCTGTCAGGCCCCAGGTAGAAGCCCGTCTCTGGCGGCTGATTGTAGCCTACGTTCTCGGTGGCCACGGAGAGGCGGTAGGGGATGTCCTGCATGAGACAGTCTATGCGATAGGGTGTGGGGATGGTAGTGGTATAAAGCCGTAGCTCGGTGCTCTCACGGTTTCGCACGATGACCTCCTCGCGCCAATCGCCCAGGATGTCGGCCTGCAAACATGGATTCGACTTCGTTCCATTGTTGAAACGCCCTTCAAAGCGTTGCAGTTCTACCACCTTCTTATGCTCCCAGTCATATTTCGTCACCGCCTCGTGGTCGAGCAGTTCACGCAGCAGGTCTCCGTCCCACCAGATGGCAAAGTTAATGCTGAGCCGCTGACCGTTCATCCCCAGATGATTCTGATGCTGCGGGTCATCAGCATCCTTGGCCTGTCCCACTACTTCACCCTTTATGTTTCTCACGCCGTGACTCTCGGTACTCCACATCTCCACTCCGAAGTTCGTGGGGTCAACATCGGCAGCCAAGGCACGCCCAACGTCCTCGCTGCTCTTAATCTGGAAAATGATCTCACCTGTGCGGGCATTGCGCAGTTCGCTACCATCGCGTCGGTTCTCATGACAATCCCACACTTGAAGCTCATCGCTGCTGGGGTCGAAAGCCGTCAGGTGTAAAGCATCGCCATGACCCATACCAGTATTGTAGAGTCCACGTCCGTCATTATCTACGGCCATAGAGCCGTAGGTCAGCTCATCGCAGCCGTCGCCATCGACATCAGCCATGCGCAAGTTGTGGTTGCCTTGCCCGGCATAGTCCTTCCATTGTGGGTAGTCGGTGTCGAAAGTCCAGCGACTCTTCAGCTCATGGCCGTCCCAGTCCCAGGCGGCAATGACACTACGGGTGTAGTAGCCCCGGCAGAAGAGTGCGCTGGCGTGCTGTCCGTCGAGATAACCCACGGCGGCGAGGTATCGCTCCGAGCGGTTGCCTCTCGTGTCGCCCCAAAGTTGCAAATCACCACGCTCAGGAATGTAAGGCTTGGTATCGAGTGCACGCCCCGTCAGTCCATCGAAGACGGTAATATACTCCGGTCCTTTCAGTATGCGGCCTTCCCTGATTCTACGTATATTGGCTTCTGATACATAGTGTCGGTAGTCAGCGGTGCTGTCTCCGATTACAGTACCCATGCCGTCGCGTGTGCCGTCGGCGGTCTTCACCATCAGCTCAGCACACCCGTCGCCATCAAGGTCATAGACGATGAAGGGCACGTAGTGGGCACCACTACGAATGTTTCTTCCGAGGTCAATACGCCAAAGCAGTTTACTATTTTCCGATTTCCGATTTTCGATTTGACTGCGCAACGTGTCCACAGGAAACAGCTTGTAGCAGTCAATGAGCGTAGGGCCTGTGAAGCCGTCATGGGCATTGTCGTGGGCGTTTGAAGGTTCCCACTTCAGTATCAGCTCATACTGTCCGTCACCATCCACGTCGGCAACGCTGGCATCGTTGGCCATGTAGGTGTAGCTTCGTCCGTCAGGCGTAGTACCATCGGCGGGCTTCTCCAGTGGCAGGGGCAGATAGCCCGTCGGGGCATCCTTGCTCAGAAGGAAACGACCGTCGATGTTTCCACCTTTCACCTCATAGAGGGCGTCCTCACCCTCAAGGGGCTGTTCGTCGATGAAGAAAGATCCACCTTCTACTAATGGATGTTCATATATTTGTACCCCGTTGCGGTAGATGAGGAAAGGCTCGCCTTTCCTGTCGCTCTTCAGTATGCGCCAGCTGATGAACACCCGTCCGTCATTCTGACGCACGGCTACCACACCACGGTCAAGCCGTTCGATAACGAGCTTCGAGAAGTCATAACGCGGCTGTCCCATGACTGTGACAAAGCCGAGCACAGACAGAAGGATAATCATCGCCGTCTTTACAATAGTATTATTCATCATACTTAGGGGGAGATTTTGATTATACGCGTGCAAAGGTATAAAAAACTCGGATATATGCAAAGAAAATGGGCAAAAAAATGAGTCCTATCTACGATAGTAGTTACGGTATGGTAAAAAGAGTGAAAAAGTTTGTACGTTCCACATTATTTATGTATTTTTGCAGTCTGAATGAAGGCGAGGTCATCAATAGTTGGTTGATGTGACGTTCATTCAGCCATGCAAATGATTGACAGGGCGACAGTAGACAAGATTATAGACGCGGCACGCATCGTCGATGTCGTAGGAGAGTTCGTCACGCTGAGGAAGGCGGGGGTGAACTACAAGGGTCTGTGCCCTTTTCACGATGATCGTAACCCATCGTTCATGGTCTCCCCGGCGAAGAACATCTGCCACTGTTTTGTATGTGGCAAGGGTGGAACGCCCGCGAAGTTCCTCATGGAACACGAGCAGATTACCTATCCCGAAGCCCTGCGCTGGCTTGCCCGCAAATATAATATAGAAATTGTAGAGAAGGAGCTCACCGACGAGGAACGGGCGCAGCAGAACGAGCGAGAGTCGATGTTCGTTGTCAACGAGTGGGCTCGCGACTGGTTCCATGAGACGCTGAAGAACGCCCCCGACGGCATCGCCATCGGCAAGCAGTATTTCCGCAGCCGTGGCATACGCGACGACATCATTGAGAAGTTCCAACTGGGCTATTCTCCTGCCCGCCGCGACGCGCTGGCACAGGCGGCCCTAAAGAAGGGGTTCAAGGCAGAGTTCCTGGTGAAGACAGGGCTGTGCTTCAAACCCACCCCCAACCCCTCCCGAGGGGAGGGGAGCTTAGATACATCTACCCTTCAAAATACCAGCGAACAAAGTAACTTATCTCCCCTCCCCTTGGGAGGGGTCGGGGGTGGGTCTGCTGAATCTTTGGTTGACCGCTACCGTGGCCGCGCCATCTTCCCCTGGCTCAACGTCAGTGGCAAGGTGGTGGCTTTCGGAGGACGTGTGCTCGACAGCCGCACGAAAGGCGTGGCACAGAAATACGTCAACTCCCCAGACTCGGAGATATACCACAAGGAGCGTGAACTCTACGGTATCTACCAAGCGAAGAAGGCCATCGTAAAGGAAGACCGTGTTTTTATGGTCGAGGGCTACACCGACGTCATTGCCATGCACCAGGCAGGTATAGAAAACGTGGTGGCCAATAGCGGAACGGCCCTCAGTATCTATCAGATACGAATGCTCCACCGCTTCACCTCGAACATTACTCTATTGTACGACGGCGACGAGGCCGGCATCCATGCTGCCATGCGCGGCACCGACATGCTGCTTGCCGAGGGAATGAACATCAAGGTGCTGCTGCTACCCGACGGCGACGATCCCGACTCCTTCGCCCGAAAGCACTCTACCGAGGAACTGAAGAAGTACATCGACGAGAACCAGACAGACTTCATCACCTTCAAGACACGCCTCACTGTTCAGAACATCTCCGACCCCGTGAAGCGCTCGGCAGGTATTGGCGGCATCGTGAAGAGCATTTCCGTCATCCCCGACCAGATACTGCGCTCCACCTACATTGCCGACTTCGCCCAGCGCATCGGTCTGAAGGAACAGACGCTGGTGGCCGAGATGAACAAATACATCCGAGCAGATATTGAGGAGAAGGCGAAGGAAAGAGAGAGAGAAGAAAGAAGGGAAAGTGCCAACAGCCCTACCGACCCCTCTCGCGAAAGCCCCCCCCCCGACCCCTCCCAAGAGGGGGAGGGGAATATATACTCTCAAGCACAGAAAGAAGGGCAGGAAGTGACCACTCCCCTCCCCCCAGCGGGAGGTGTCGGAGGTGGGGTTTCTGGGACTTCCTCTCCCGTTGAACTCCTCCTTGTCCGCGAACTCATCCGTCACGGCGACGAAATCATCTACAAGGACATTGAGACCGACGACGGACAGAAGGTGTCGCTCACCGTGGCACAGTACATCGACTACGACCTCTCACAGGACGATCTGCAGTTCGCCTCTCCACTACACCAGCAAATACTTGCCGAGGCCGTTGCCCGTTGCCAGGACACACCAGGATTCAAGGCCGAGACCTACTTCACCAACCATCGTGACCCACAGGTGAGCAACCTTGCGGCCAGACTTGCCATGGATCGTCATCCGCTGGGTGGACGTTTCGTATATGACTTCAACGAGCAGGACGAAGCCAAACGTCACGAGAACCTGATTACCCGGTTGCGTCCTCGGGTGCTTCACCTCGTCATGGACTACCGCCTTGACCTCGTGGAGGCCCGACTAAAAGACATACAGCAACAGTTACGACAGGTGGGAAACAACATGGAGCGCATGATGCAACTGCTGCAAGAACATAAAGAGACAAAGGAACTGCGCGATGCCCTGGCCAAGAACCTTGGCAGCGACGTGGTGGTAAATTGATAATAGATAATATATAAAGATGTATTACATCAAAAAACGATTAGAAATCTCAGCCAGCCATAGGCTGGTGCTCGACTATGAGAGCAAGTGCTCACAACTGCATGGCCACAACTGGGTCATAGAGCTATACTGCTGTGCCAAGGAACTGAACGAAAACGGCATGGTGGAGGACTTCACCTTCATCAAACGGAAGATTAAGGACCGACTGGACCACCAGAACCTCAACGATGTACTCCCCTTCAATCCCACGGCAGAGAACATCGCCCGCTGGTGTGTGGAGCAGATTCCCACTTGCTATAAAGCTACCGTTCAGGAGAGCGAAGGTAACTGGGCCTGCTACGAGGAAGACTCTAGCCCCTTAGCCCCCTAAGTTAGGGGGTTGGGGGTCTGAACAGACCACAGCATTTGACCTTAGACCTCAGACTTTAGACTACAGACTTTTGACCTCAGACTTTAGACTACAGTAGACATTTACTAATAACTAATAACACTCATGACACGGAAACTATTCTTATTTCTTGCCTTACTATTGGCCACGACCCTTGCGGCGGCCGAATGGGACAAACAGACTTATCAGCAGATAGAGCAGAGCATTGCCATGCCCCAGATTAGCGGCAAGGACTATCCCATCACTAAGTTTGACGCGAAGCCTTCTGCTTCTGCTGCTGAAAACCAGAAAGCCATTCAGAAAGCCATAGACCGTTGCTCGAAGAAAGGTGGCGGACGGGTCATCGTACCTGCTGGGCAGACATTCCTCACGGGAGCCATCGCCTTGAAGAGCCATGTGAACCTCGTCGTCGAGGAAGGGGCAACCCTACAGTTCGCCTTTGAGCCAACACTTTATCCCATTGTGGAAACTTCATGGGAAGGCTTGGACTGCTACAACGTATCGCCCTGCGTCTACGCCTTCGAGCAGACCGACATCGCCATCACCGGCAAGGGAACCATCGATGGCAGCGCCAGCAACGACACTTGGTGGGCATGGTGCGGCGTACCACACTTCGGTTACAAGGAAGGCGGTGTCAGTCAAAGGATTGAGGCACGTCCTAGATTGCTGCGTTGTGGCGAGGATGGTGTGCCAATGAAGGACGACAAAGGGCAATGGACAAAGGAGCGCACCTTCGGCCCCAATGACGGACTTCGTCCGCAGTTGGTGAACTTCAACGGCTGCCAGCGCATACTCATGGAAGACATCACGTTGCTGCGTTCTCCGTTCTGGGTGATTCATCCCCTGAAGTCTACTGATATTACTGTTCGCCGCGTCAAGATGATTAACAACGGTCCCAACGGCGACGGCTGCGACCCGGAGTCATGCGACCGCGTGCTCATCGAGGACTGTTTTTTCAATACCGGCGACGATTGTATCGCCATCAAGAGCGGACGTAACCGCGATGGACGGGAGAGGACCATGCCTTCGCAGAACATCATCATCCGCAACTGCACTATGCACAACGGGCATGGCGGGGTTGTCGTAGGGTCAGAGATAAGCGGCGGTTGCAAGAATGTCTTTGCACACGACTGCATCATGGATTCCCCTCAGCTGGACCGCGTGCTGCGTATAAAGACCAACTCCTGCCGAGGCGGCATCATTGAGAATATCTACATGAAGGACATCAAGGTGGGAGAGTGCGGCGAGAGCGTGCTGAAAATCAACCTTGACTACGACCACAATGAGATTTGCTGCCGTGGGAACTATCCTACCGTACGCAACATCTACATGGAAAACGTTACCAGCGAGAAGTCAAAGTACGGCGTGCAGATAATTGGTCTCGACGAGGGCACCTACATTTATGATATTGATGTAAAGAACTGTCACTTCAACGGTGTGGAGCAGGGGAACTTCCAGAGTGGGAAGGTGCGCGACGTTCGCTACGACAAACTCTTCATCAACGGCGGACTGGTCCTACAGAAGAAGCCCTATAAGCATTATTCCGAGTGGATGACCTACTCAGAAATGAAGCGTGTGCCCAAGAGCTACTTGCTCGACTTCTCGACAAAACCCAAGTGGAGCTATGTAATGGGTATCGAACTGGAAGGCATGCTCGACACCTACCTGCGCTACGGCGGGGAGAAAATCAAGGACTATTGTCAGCTATATACCGATACGATGATTAATGCTCAGGGCGACATCCGTGGCTACAACATCCTGGACTATAACCTCGACAACATCCGCACCGGACATTTCGTCACCCGCATGTACCAGCAATGGCCCGAAGCGAAGAACCTTCTGGCCATGCAGACCATGATGAAACAGCTGCAAGACCAGCCGCGCACCATCGCCGACAAGGTATTTTGGCACAAGGCCATCTATGCCTATCAGGTGTGGCTCGATGGTATCTTCATGGGACTGCCTTTCCGCGTGCTCACCGCCCCCATCACCGAAAAGTCGAAAGGAAAATCGAAAATCGAAAATAAGAAAATCGAAAATATCTACGATGATGCCGTAGACCAGCTGAAAACCACCTACCAACGCACCTTCGACCCGAAGACTGGCCTGAACCGTCATGCCTACGACGAGACGCGAAACACCTTCTGGGCCGACAAGGAGACGGGACTTTCCCAGCATTGTTGGGGACGTGCCCAGGGTTGGTACACGATGGCACTCATCGAAGTACTTGACGCCCTGCCCGAAGACTATAGCCGACGCGGTGAGGTTATTGACTTGCTGCAGAAAGATTTGGAGGCTGTGGTGAAATGGCAGGATAAGCAAAGTGGCGTGTGGTATCAGGTGATGGACTCGCCTGGACGAGAGGGGAACTACCTTGAGAGCACCTGCTCTGCCATGTTCACCTACGTGTTGCTGAAGGCTTACCGCAAGGGATTCGTGGGAACAAAGTTCCGCGATGCCGGCATCAAGGCATACCGTGGCATCATCAACAACTTTATTCGTGTGAACGAGGACGAGACTATCTCGCTGACTAACTGCTGTTCAGTTGCCGGCCTCGGCCCTGCCGCTACCGAAGAAGTTGTGGCAGCCATGAAGAAAGTGAATCCCAAAGGCAGCGTGAAAGAGAACCGCCGTCGTGATGGTGGCTACGAATACTACCTCTCGGAGCCTATCCGCGACAACGATGCCAAGGGTCTCGGCCCCTTCATCTGGGCATCACTCGAGATGGAGCAGATGGGCTTCGACACGGAGAACGTGCTCCAGCCCATCGACCGCAAGGCCGTTGTATCACGCAACAACCCCATCATTACCGAGGCCGACCCACTAGCCTCGCTCACCGTGGGTAACGGACATTTCGCCACCACGGTCGACGTAACGGGCATGCAGTCGTTCCCTTTTGAGTATAGGGGTGGTGTTCCCCTGACAGCCATGTCCGACTGGGGCTGGCATAAGTTCGAAAACACCGACGGCCTCACACCCGAGGACTCCTACAAGACTATGGACCTAGGGCACGGCCACCCCGAAGTATACGCTGTGGAATATAAGGCTTCCAAGGGCGCCCCCGCCCGCAACGTTGCCGCCACAGAGTATTTCCGTGTGAATCCACATCGTCTGAATCTCGGCACCATCGGGCTTTCCTTGCCCGTCCAACTCTCTGCACTCACCGACATACGGCAGGAGCTGAAGCTCTACGACGGCATCATCGAATCATCGTTCAAGGCCGAAGGTCAGCCTGTGGAAGTAATCACCGCCGCCCATCAGAACCGCGATGCAGTCTTCTATCGCATCAAGTCGCCGCTGCTAAAGGATGGTCGTGCCAGCGTCAGCATCCGTTTCCCCTACCCTACTGGCAAGCATGCAGACGATGCCGCCGACTTCACCCACCCCGAACAACATACCTCGCGCATTATTGATTCTGATGATAACTATGCTATCATAGAGCATACAATTGATGGAACAAGCTATTTGTTGACCCTTAGCTGGGAGGGCAATGCCGTTTTGCAAGAGACCGAACAACATTGTTTCTGCCTGTCTATCTGTGGTGATGTATTGTCTTTTCTGGCTGAGTACCAAGAATTTCCATGGGGAGAAGACCCTATTGCTGTTCCCGACAAGTTCTACTTCGAACAGAATCTCAAGACCGTCATCAAGGCCTGGAACCGCTGGTGGCAGCAAGGTGCTATCGTCGACTTCAGCCAGTGTACTGACCCGCGTGCCAAGGAACTGGAGCGCCGCGTCGTGCTCTCGCAATACTTGACGCAGGTGAACTGCGCCAACGCCCTGCCCCCACAGGAGACCGGTCTGACCTACAACTCCTGGTTCGGCCGTCCGCACTTGGAAATGACGTGGTGGCACATGGTGGACTTCGCCCTTTGGAACCGTCCGAAGACCCTTGCTACCATCATGGACTGGTACAACGACGTTGCCTACCCCGAAGCAAAGAAGATAGCTGAACGCCAAGGCTTCAAGGGTGTCCGTTGGATGAAGATGACCGACCCTTGGGCTGGCGAAGCCCCCTCTAACACCGGCTCCTTCCTCATCTGGCAGCAGCCACATTATATATATATGGCAGAGGAACTCTACCGCGCCAACCCGACCAAGGAGACCTTGAAGAAGTACGCCGAGCAGGTGGAAGCCACCGCCGAGTTCATGGCCGACTTCACCAGCTTAGTAGGTCACGCTTCCCAGCGTGACAATCAGAGCAAAAATACAACGCTAGGAAGCGTTGCCCACTATGACAACAAGGCCGATGCAACGCTAGGAAGCGTTGCCTACTATTCTCTCATCGGTGCCACCTCCATGCAGGAGTGCATGACAAAGGACATTTCCTACAACCATCCTTTCGAGTTGGCCTACTGGCACTATGGCCTCAGCGTTGCCCAACAATGGCGCGAGCGCCAAGGCCTTCCCCGTCACAAAGAGTGGGACGACATCATTGCCCATCTCGCTCCCCTGCCCCTGACCAAGGACGGAATCTACACCGCCGGTCTACCTAAGGGAAAGACCGAAGGGCTGGAGTCCTTTGACCCCTTCGATACCGTAGGTTCCACTCAAACCTCAAATCTCAAACCTCAAACCTCAAATCAAGTCGAGTCCTTCGCCGAGAAGACCCGCAACGACCATCCCGCCGTCCTTGGTGTCTTCGGCCTTCTCCCCTCCAGTTCCGTATGTTGCGACTCAGTCGCAACAAACAAGACCCTCTCCTGGGTGATGGATAACTGGAACTGGAAGACCACCTGGGGCTGGGACTATGGTATGACCGCTATGGCTGCCGCCCGTCTCGGCCAGCCCGAGACCGCCCTGAAGGCCCTCCTCATCGACACGCAGAAGAACACCTACCTGAAGAACGGTCACAACTTCCAGACCGCAGACCGCCTCCGCATCTACCTTCCTGGTAACGGAGCCTTACTGACAGCTATTGCCATGATGTGCGCAGGATGGGACGGATGTCAGCAGTCCTACAACCCAGGTTTCCCACAAGATGGCACTTGGAACGTGCGTTGGGAAGGCCTTCAGCGAATGCAATGATAATCAACGTTTTAGAAAGTCCGGCACTTTCCCAGAGACAAAACGGCTTTTTCCCATAGAGAAAACGGCTTTCTCTAGTAGAGAAAACGGCTTTCTCTCATAGACAAAACGGCTTTCTCTGATAGAGAAAACCGTTTTCTTTGCTTCAAACGACGGCTTATTACTTGTAAACCTTGATTTCCTGCTCCCCTCGCATGGCGCGCAACGCGTTCATTGCCAAGGCAGTAAGCTCATCTTCACCAGGATAAATGAAGATGGGAGCGAGGAAACTGAGCCGACGTTGCAACCCGTCCGTGACGTATTTGCTATGGGCAATGGCCCCAGTAAGGATGATGGCATCCACCTGACCATCGGTTGCGGGGGCGACAGATGCCAGCCATCGGGCAATGTTGTAGACCATTGCGTCGAGAATCAGTTTGGCTTTCTCGTCGCCTTCGGCAATACGCCGTTCCACCTCCCTCACGTCATTGGTGCCCAGGTGAGCCGTCAATCCGCTATGACCATTTATCTTACGCAGCATTTCCGCTTCCGTATACTGTCCGCTATAGCAAAGCTTCACCAGCTGAGCCGTCGGCAACATGCCAGCCCTTGACGGCGAGAAAGGCCCGTCGCCACTCAGGGCATTGCTACATTCTATAGCCCTTCCATGATGGTGCATGGCGAAAGAAATGCCGCTACCCATGTGGCAGACGATGAGGTCTTGCTCCTCGTACTTCACCCCGTGCTCACGGCAGTATCGCTTGGCTATCTCCCGCTGGTTCAGGGCATGCCAGATGGTCTGGTGGGGCAGTTCGGGCAGTCCGGTGATGCGTGCCACGTCATCGAGCTCGTCCACCACGCCGGGGTCAACGGTGAAGGCTCGACAACCCTTTATCTCGCGAGCCATGCTCAGCGCCATGAGCGACCCAAGGTTACAGGCATGTTGCAGACGGGGGTGCATGGTGTCCTCGATGACCTTCTCGTTCAGCTCGTAAACGCCGCTTTCTATCGGCTTCACCAGTCCGCCACGGCCTACGATGACGTCGAAATCCATAGCTATGCCCTGCCGTTGGAGCTCCTCCGTAACCTTATCTTTGCGGTAGTCATACTCGTCCATAATGTACGGATATCGGCACAACTCATCGTATGGATGGTTGAGCGTGGCGTGCATCATCAGCTGCTCATCGTGAAACACTCCTACCTTTGTGGAAATCATTCCCGGATTGATTGCAAGTATCTTCATAGCATTGACTTAAATTAATCGGTTTTTCGTAATTTGGCTCAAAGATAGTAAAAAAATCTATACGAGCAAAAGAATTTTGGTTTTTTCTTTGTCAATTCAATTTTTTTTAGTAACTTTGGCGATGTAAATTCTTAAATCTTTACAAATTATGAAAAACAAGAGAACATTAAAGCGGACAATCAACCTGATATGCGGCGAGCTGCTTGCCGAGGCCGTAGCCGCGTCGCTCTACGGTAATGACAAGCACAAGGCTGGCGATGACTCCCTGTTCTACAGCATCATGCAGATGCAGCGCAACTACATCTGCCGCGTTTCTCACCCCGAGCCAGGAATGACAGCAAAGCGCTACTTCCAAGACCTGAGGAGGAAATTCTCGGCTGAGGTCAGCGAAACCGTAGATCACATTAACAACCTGTAATACAGGGAGTGAAAGGGGAGTGAACAGGAGTGAAAGGGGAGTGAAAGGGACGATACTTCGACCCTCAATATCCCCTTAACCTCCATAACACAAGAGTAACATCCCTTTCACTCCCCTTTCACTCCTCTTTCACTCCCCTTTCACTCCCCTACTATTATGTGGCAGAAATTTTGTAAATGGCTCTTGTATAAACGCATGGGATGGAGACTGGACATAGACCAGCCACATCCCGCGAAGTACATTATCTGTTTGGCACCTCACACCAGCAACTGGGACTTCCTCCTAGGCCAGCTCTATAACGGTGCCGAGGGCATGGGCAACAACTTCCTGATGAAGAAGGAATGGTTTGCCTGGCCGTTGGGTGTGCTCTTCCGTCGTCTGGGCGGCATACCCGTCTACCGTCAGAAGCACACAAGTCTGACCGATGCCCTGGCAGAAACAGCCAAACAGGCAGAGACCTTCCGACTCTGCATAACGCCCGAGGGCACTCGCTCACGTGTGGAAGAGTGGAAACGCGGATTCTATTTCATCGCCATGAAAGCACAACTGCCCATTCTGCTCTACGGTGTGGACTACGAGCGGAAGCTCATCCAGTGCACCAAGACTATCATCCCGTCGGGTGATGTGGATCGCGACATGCGTGAGATCAAACTCTATTTCAAGGACTTTCATGGCAAATATCCTGAGAAATTCACAACAGGAATACTTTATTGAACGCAGAGCCGAAGAGGATAAAGAGCATCCTTTGTGGAATTATTAGAAGGCACAAAGAGCAGCCAAGCCGCTTTAAGAGCACGAAGAGGGACATTTGCGAGCTAGATACCAAACCAAAAGCTATGGGTTTGTTCAGCAAAAGCTATGGTTTTGTTTAGCATAGGGATATGGTTTTGCTGAGCTAACCTGCTGACGAGGCTGAGCTAACCTGCTGACGAGGCTGAGCTAACCTGCGAACTTAGAACATCTAACCTGCGAACTTACTATATCTAACCCACGCACTTACCACAGCTAGCCCACGCACTTACTTCAGCAAAAGCCTATAGGTATGTTCAACAAAAGTACCGTTTCGTAGAAAACGGACAAAAAACATGATATACAATTAGAATCTTAAACATATATGAAAAAAACTGCTCACAATGAACGTTATTTGCAAAAAAATGCGTAACTTTGCCGCGTGTAGCGCGGTCACCTGCCCGATGCTATAGGACGCAGGAAGCGTCACCGCTCAGTAACGTAACTTATTTTAGAAATCGACAAAAGAATTTTGGAGATCCTTGTGAACAGAGTTTTATTTTTTTCCCTTTTTCTTCTTTCCGTCCGTCCTTCCTTCGGACAGACATACTGGGGCAATACCGATTACCGTGGCGAACCGTGGGTGAAATGCACGTCGCGCCCTTATACGATAGAGCGTGGTCTCGAGGGAAGGCATATCACCCTCTGGGCCAGTCACGGCCGATACTATGACAATTCCAAGTACGAGTGGCGTTGGCAGCGGCCTGCTCTCTTCGGAACCACCGAAGACCTCTTCACGCAGACCATCGTCGTGCCCTACCTCATTCCGATGTTGGAGAACGCCGGAGCCGTGGTGTTCACGCCCCGTGAGCGGGATTGGCAGCGACATGAGGTCATCGTGGACAATGACGACCGCCACACATCTTTTATATATTATAGGGAGGAGAGCCAGCGCACGCCGTGGGTCGATGCGCCCTTCCGTGGCTTTGCCTATCATGGCGAGAGGCTGAAAGAGGGCGATACCCCCTTTGAGGCAGGGACAGCACGGCAATGTGAAGCTACGCGAAACAAGTCAAGACATAGCAAGGTGAGCTATCAGCCCCAGATTCCTGAGTCAGGACGATACGCGGTCTACGTGAGTTACCAGACGACGGAAGAGAGTGTGGACGATGCCCATTACACCGTGTGGCACCAGGGACAGCAAACAGAATTTAGCGTAAACCAGCAGATGGGCGGCGGAACGTGGGTGTACCTCGGCACCTTCGACTTCGACAAGGGTTGCTCAGAGCAGAACCGCGTAGTACTCTCGAACTACAGTTCCAGCAAGGGTGTGGTCACAACCGATGCCGTTCGTTTCGGCGGAGGCATGGGCAATATTGAGCGAGGAGGGCAGACGAGTGGGATGCCCCGTTGTCTGGAGGGTGCACGCTACTGGGCCCAATGGGCCGGTATGCCGCCGAGCGTCTATAGTTCAAAGAATGGCGAGAACGACTATGCCGACGACATCAATGCCCGTTCGCTGATGCTTAACGAACTGTGCGGCGGCAGCGTCTTTGCTCCCGACAGCATCGGACGCAAGGTTCCCATAGAACTTTCACTAGCCATTCATAGCGATGCCGGACATACCGACACGGGACTTGGCGTATATGGCTCGCTTGCCATCTGCACAACCCAGAAGGGTGACAGCCTGTTGGCCGCAGGGAAGAGCCGGCAGATGAGCTTCGACCTGGCCAGCAGCATCCTTGACAACGTCACAACAGACCTGAGCTACACCTACGGACAATGGGAGGCAAGGGCACTCTACGACCGTAACTACTCGGAGACTCGCGTGCCCATTGTGCCCAGCGCCATCCTGGAAACGCTGTCACACCAGAACTTCGGCGACATGAGATATGCACAAGACCCGAACTTCCGCTTTACCCTTGCCCGCTCCATCTACAAGACTTTGCTGCGCTATATATCTGAACGTCACAACCTTCCTTACGTCGTACAGCCATTACCGCCCGACCGTTTCCACATAGAGTTCACCGGCAAGGAGGGCGAGGTGTGCATCTCTTGGCGAGGAATAGAGGTCCCTACCCCATTCTCTCATAAAGGTGGAGAGGAGAAGCCTACGGGCTATGTGCTCTACATGGCCATAGACGACGGTGGCTATGACAACGGCACGCTGCTGCGCGGCTCGTCATGTAATGTGAGACTTATCCCCAACATGCTCTACCGTTTCCGCGTGACAGCCATCAACGACGGCGGCCAGAGCTTCCCGACGGAAGAGCTAACGGTTCTCTATACCCCTGGGGCTAAACGGACAATCCTCGTGGTGAACGGTTTCCACCGCCTCTCCTCGCCCGCCATTGCCGCCAACGGACAGGGCTTCGACCTCAAAGAAGACCTGGGCGTGACCTATGGACGTACTGCCGGATGGCTGGGACTACAGCGTGTGTTCGACGAGAAACGGCTGGGAATAGAGGACTCAACGGGACTGGGGTTCACTACCAACGAGCTGGAAGGCCGCTTCATCGCGGGCAACACCTTCGACTATGTGCGGAAACATGCCGAAGCCATTCGTCATGCCGGAAAATTCAACATCGTCAGCGCGTCGGCACAAGCCGTCGAGGCATACGACCTGCATCTCAAGCAATATGACGCCATCGACCTGCTGTTGGGTCTGGAACGCAACGACGGACACAGTCTCATATCCTACAAGACCTTCAGCCCCACGATGCAATTACTGCTGAATGACTACACGATGCACGGCGGACGACTGCTCGTCAGCGGGGCTTACATCGGTAGCGATATGCTTTCAGTAAAGGAAAAGCTATTCCTAGCTAACGTACTGAAAATAAGCTTTGAAGGAGTAAACATCGACACCTTGTCTACCATTGGTGGTCTTGGACAGCACTTTGGCATTTATCGCCAGCCAAACGAGCTACACTATGCCGCCCATCATACCGATATTCTCATGCCCGCAAATTCAGCAAACACTCAGCAAACCTTCCCCGCTATGGTCTATGCTGACGGCACAAGTGCTGCAGTTGCATACCAAGGTAAGGACTATCGCGCGTTTACCATGGGCTTCCCCTTCGAGTGCATTCGTGATGACAAGATGCGTAATAAAATAATGTACGGAATACTCAGATTCCTGCTGCCTTAATGAACCAATGAAGGGCCAATAGAGATTTTCCTATGAAAATTTGGCTATGAAACAGAAAAGCAGTACCTTTGCACCCGAATTGAACAAATGAACAATAAAACGATGAGAAAAAACTTTGTAGAAGAGCTCCGCTGGCGCGGAATGTTGGCACAGATAATGCCTGGAACTGAAGAACTGTTGCAGAAGGAGATGGTCACTGCCTATCTGGGTACTGACCCTACCGCCGATTCACTCCATATAGGTCACCTTTGCGGAATCATGATGCTTCGTCACCTGCAGCGTTGCGGACATCGCCCCATCATCCTCGTTGGCGGTGCCACGGGAATGATTGGCGACCCATCAGGAAAGAGCCAGGAGCGTAATCTCCTGAACGACGAGACCCTGCGCCACAACCAAGAGTGCATCAAGGCTCAGGTGGCTAAGTTCCTGGACTTTGAAGCCTCCCCCAACCCCTCTGAAGGAGGGGAGAGCAATAAAGCGCTGATGGTGAACAACTACGACTGGATGAAGGACTTCACTTTCCTTGATTTTGCGAGGGAGGTGGGTAAGCATATCACCGTGAACTACATGATGGCCAAGGACAGCGTGCAGCAGCGCCTCAACGGAACAGCACGTGACGGTCTCTCATTTACCGAGTTCACCTACCAGCTCCTACAGGGCTACGACTTCCTCTATCTCTATCAGCACTATGGCTGTAAGCTGCAGCTCGGCGGCAACGACCAATGGGGTAATATGACTACCGGCACGGAACTTATCCGTCGTACGCTGGGCAGCGAGGTGGAAACCTTTGCCCTGACCTGCCCACTCATCACGAAGAGCGATGGCAAGAAGTTTGGCAAGACCGAGAGCGGAAACATCTGGCTCGACCCCAAGCGCACCACTCCCTATCGCTTCTACCAGTTCTGGCTCAACGTCAGCGACGAGGACGCCGAGCGTTACATCAAGATTTTCACCTCGTTGGAGAAGGATGTCATCGATGCCCTCGTCGAGGAGCATAAGCAAGACCCAGGACGTCGTGTGCTGCAAAAGCGTCTGGCAGAGGAGGTTACGATTATGGTTCACTCGCAGGAAGCCCTCGACATGGCCATTGAAGCCTCGAACATTCTCTTCGGAAAAGCCACGAAGGAAGCACTGGAGAAGCTCGACGAACAGACCTTCCTCGACGTGTTCGACGGCGTTCCGCAGTTCACCGTTGCTAAGGATCAGCTGGGGCAAGTTGCATCTGAACTGTTCACCCAGACGGCACAGGTATTTGCCAGCAAGCGAGAGTTCCGCGACTTCCTCAAGAGTGGTGCTTTGCAGCTGAACAAGGAGAAATTGGCAGAAGACCGTGCCATCGTTGCCGGCGACCTCATTGACGGAAAGTATCTGCTCGTACAGCGCGGAAAGAAGAATTACTTCCTCGTCAGCGTTGTGTAAACGAAAAGAAGAAGTATTTCCGAAATGTTGGAAAATGCTAAAAACAACGGATAAATTGTAATAATAAAAAAAAAAATCCGTTATTTCCGAAATTATAAGTACTTTTGCAAGGTATTATTGGTACTTCACGAAAACATTGAGTGCGCCGATGGGTTACCTAAATAAAATTGCCAACTGGTATTTCTCCCGGAGTGCCCTGCCCTTTTGGGGAATATTGCTGATAGACAACCTCATCGTCTACGGAACGTACATTTTCATGTACCTGTTCTTTGATATTCATGAACGGTCTCTATCAAACATCGGGTATTTGACACTTAACATTCTGGTATTCCTCATCTTCTACAATTTAGCTTTCCGTATCTTCCGTACTTATTCAGGCATCCTCCGCTATTCCTCATTCGTAGATTTACAGCGTGTAGGCTATGCCATGTTGCTTGGCACAACGCTTTCATACGCTTTCTACCGCCTCATGGCTTCCCTCCATGTTGGTGCTTTCTCGTTCATTTCCGGTCGACAGATTGTCGCTTCGTTCGTCGGAGGAACTCTTGCATTGTGGGTGCTTCGCATGGGTGTGAAGATGCTTTATGACATCCTCTTTGCATCCCAGCGTGCCAAGCGCACTTACATCTTTGGTGTGAAAAACGACGGCATAGCCATTGCAAAGCATATACGAAGCGAAAAACCCATGCACTTTCATCTGAAGGGTTTTGCTACTGTGGAGAAAGATATGGACGGACATGTGCTCATGGGTGTAAAGGTGCGTATGGCCAATCTGGATTTAGTGGAAAAGATGAAAGCCGACCGCATTGAGGCTCTTATCGTTTCGCCCTACCGTCTTGTCGACTTCCGCAACAGCCAAGACCTGCAAGATGCACTCATGAAAGCAGGTATACGGATTTATGTTACGCAAGGTGCCAAGGAGCTTGACGACAATGTTGAGGGGCTGCAAGATGTCCCCCCACAGATTGATGGCACTCCCCAGTTGCGCGAGATAAGCATCGAAGACTTACTGCCCCGCAATGAGATTCAGGTAGACATGAAGGCCGTTGGCAAGCTGTTACGCGGCAAGTGCATCATGATTACCGGTTCTGCTGGAAGCATCGGAAGTGAGATGGTGCGCCAGATAGCTATCTATGAACCCTCGGAACTGGTGCTTATCGACCAGGCAGAGACTCCCCAGCACGACGTGCGTCTGATGATGGCTGCCAACTGGCCAAAGATAAAAGCCCACACCATCGTAGCCAGCATCTGCGAACGTGACTACATGGATACCCTTTTCCGTCTGTACAAGCCGGAATATGTGTTCCATGCCGCAGCCTACAAGCATGTGCCTATGATGGAAGACAACCCCAGCGAGAGTGTTCGCAACAACATTATCGGAACGCGTATCATTGCCGATTTGTCCGTGAAATACGGCGTGAAGAAGTTCGTGATGATTTCTACCGATAAGGCTGTCAATCCCACAAACGTCATGGGATGCTCGAAACGTATCTGCGAAATCTACGTCCAGAGCCTCGACAAGGCTATCAAAGACGGAAAGATAGAGGGTAAGACACAGTTCGTCACTACCCGTTTCGGCAACGTGCTCGGTAGCAACGGTTCCGTCATTCCGCTCTTCAAGGAGCAGATAAAGAAGGGTGGCCCGATTACCGTCACCGATCCCAATATCATCCGTTACTTCATGCTTATTCCCGAAGCCTGCAAGCTGGTGCTCGAGGCTGGTACGCAAGGAAAGGGTGGAGAAATCTTTGTCTTCGACATGGGTCAGCCTGTAAAGATTGCAGATTTGGCACAACGAATGATAATGCTCAGTGGCGCAAAGAACGTAGAGATAAAGTTCACTGGTCTACGTCCAGGCGAGAAGCTCTACGAAGAAGTGCTCAACGAAGAGGAGACCACCAAGCCCTCGTTCCATAAGAAGATACGTATTGCTATGGTTCGCGAGTACGATTATGATAATGTGTGCCAAGAAATAGAAGAATTGTACGAGACCAGCAAGCACTTTGCCGACATGGAAACAGTAGCAAAGATGAAGGGCATTGTGCCGGAGTATAAGAGTAACAACTCCGTCTACAGCAAGCTTGACAAATAAACCGGCGACAAGTTAATAACCAAACAAAGCCCAAGGTCGTTAACCTTGGGCTTTGTCATTTATACAGAATAGGTTTATCTCAGCTTTATCTCCTCGCTGGCTTTGTCTTGTAGCCACAACGATAGCGACCTTGAGTGAGTGCCTTCAGCTTACTCTTTATCAGTTGTTTGCGGAGTGGAGAAATACGGTCTATGAACATCTTGCCCTCCAAGTGGTCGAACTCATGCTGCATACAACGGGCAAGATAACCTTCTACCCATTCGTCATGAGGCTGGAAATTCTCGTCAACCCATTGCACTCGGATGCGAGTGGGGCGTGTTACCTTTTCGTGAATGGCAGGCAGGGAGAGACAGCCCTCCTCCGACGTTGAAGTCTTGGAATCATCTAACTCCACGATATGGGCGTTGATGTAGGTGCCCTTAAAGTCCTTATACTCAGGATAATCCTCAGCCAGCGGGTTCAGGTCGATAACGACGACGCGTATGTCCTGCCCTATCTGTGGTGCAGCAAGACCGATTCCTTCTGACTCAGCCAGCGTCTCCCACATGTCGGCAAGCAGTTCTTTCAGGCCTGGATGGTCGGGCGTTATGTCCTGTGCCACCTTACGAAGCACCGGCTGCCCATATATATAAATAGGTAATACCATTTGACAATTTGACTATTTACTATTTGACTATTTTGACTATTTAGCTATTTATTATTTACAATTTACAATTGAAAAGCGGTAACAAATATCGGTTCTTAACTTCTCACCTCTCTGGCCCGCATATAATCCTGGAGGAGGATGGTGGCGCTGATTTCGTCTACGAGGGCTTTATCCTGACGAGCCTTCTTGCGTAGGCCACCATCGAGCATCGCCTGATGGGCAAGTACGGAGGTGAAGCGCTCATCATAAAGCTCGATGGGAATCTGCGGCATGGCTTTTCTCCATCGGCGCACGAATTGCATCACCCTTTCCCAGTTCTCGCTGGGCTGCCCGTTTGTCTGGCGAGGCTCCCCTATCACTATCCGTTCCACCTGCTCACGTGAAGTGTAGTCCTTCAGATAGTCGAACAGTTCACCAGTAGCGACAGTCACCAATCCGCCCGCAATAATCTGGAGCGAATCGGTGACTGCCAGTCCGGTTCGTTTACGTCCGTAATCTATGGACAGGATCCTAGCCAAGGCGCATCTTAACGAGTGAAGTAGAGCAGCCAGGCATCGGGATAGGTCGAACGCAGATTGTCACGACTACGCACGGCATCGGGCTTGTTGGAGAATGTCGATGCCACGACGCGGTACATGTTACGGTCGTCGTTCTTTACTATCTGGGCATTGTAACCCTGGCCACGCAGTTTCTGCTGCAGCCCCTCGGCATTGGCAATAACCGAGAACGAGCCTACCACGACGCTGTAGTCGCTCAGTCCCTCACCGCTGACTACCGTCACACGCTCCTGACGTACAGACACATTGTCATAGTTGTCAGTAACCGTTGTCTGGTTAGCGGGCTTCGTCACCACAGGTGTCACAACGGGTGTCTCAGTCTGCTGATATTCCGTGGCCTGCACCTGCTGCTGGGCAGCTTGAGCCTGAGCTTTCTCGTAAGCCTTCTTGTAGGCACTCTCGCTGGACTTGCAACTTGTGAAAGAAATGGCGAGGCAGAGACCTGCGCACAATAAGATGTTCTTCTTCATAATTTCTAATTGCTTAATAAATATGTGTTGATGAATTTTTCTGCGCGAAATTACTAAAAATAGCCGAAACTCAAGTTGTTTTAGGACATAAACTTTGTTAAATAGCCCTTTTTATAACGCTTTTAACAAAAAATCGCACACTTTATGCGGTCTTTTCCAAGAAATAGTCGTACTTTTGCAAAACGAAGATAAGGACTTTGTTTTTGACTAAAGACCAAAGAACATAACTTTTATTACTTAATTAATATGGACAACAACATGAAAGGACTTGGTTATCTTGGCGCATTCCTTGGCGGCGCACTCGCTGGGGCAGCATTAGGCATTCTGGTGGCTCCCGAAAAGGGCAGCACCACACGTGAGAAAATCTCAGGAACCATCGACGAGTTCCTCAAGAAGCACAACATCAAGCTCAACCGCAAGGATGTGGGCGACCTCATTGACGATCTCGAAGACGCAGCTGAGTAATGCTATCGAGTGACAAGAACGTTGAGACGCTGACTCAACTTATTGAGATGCTGAAGCACAACATTGAGTTGCGCACAGAGTATGTGCGACTCGATGTCACGGCCAGAGTGGTGCGCCTATTAGGTGCTGCCACGCTGGCCGTACTCCTTTTTATTCTATTATTGGCCGTTGTACTTTTCGCCTCATTGTCAGTCGTGACGTGGCTGGCCAGTTCCTGGGGCATGACGACGGCACTTGCCGCTGCCGCAGGTTTCTATGCAGTTGTATTCCTGCTCGTCTATGCCTGCCGTAAGTCTTGGATAGAACGGCCGCTGGTACGATTCCTCTCCACAATATTGTTAGAATAATGAAGAGAAAGGAAAATAAAACGATATCATACGGTTCCATCGAGCAGATGCAGCAACGCAAAGAGCAGCTGCACGAGGTTATTTCATTGGAGAACAAGGAGATACGTCGCTTGTGGACTCAGCTCACCAGTGAGGACAAGCACGCTTCCAGAGGCGAACAGATAGCCACTTTCGTTTCCTACGGCGTGATGGCCTACGATGGCATTATGATGCTTCGCAAGCTTAAGCGCGGCTATGGCAGTCTGCTCAACATTTTCCGTCGTTGACACGACATCGCCCCAAGGTCATATTAGGGGTTATTTATTTAATAATGTGAAATTACCGCCATTTCTTTTGCCGTTACACCAAGTTTTCGTACCTTTGCACGCGAAAACGACGTAAACATGCAATATTATAGCACCAACCACCAGGCCCCTTTGGCCGATTTACGCAAGGCCGTCGTCAAAGGACTGGCCGAAGACCGTGGGCTTTACATGCCCAAGAAGATTCACAAGCTGCCGAAAGCATTCCTCGAGGACATGCCCTCCATGAAGTTCCGAGACATTGCCTACAACGTGGCTGCCGCCTTCTTCGGCGACGACGTGGACAATGACGCACTCCAAGACTTGGTATACGACACCCTTTCCTTCGACTGTCCCATCGTGAAGGTCGAAGAGAACATCTATGCACTTGAGCTGTTCCATGGCCCGACCTTGGCTTTTAAAGACGTGGGCGCAAGGTTCATGGCAAGGCTGCTACAGTACTTTTTGAGAATGGAGAATGGAGATTTGAGATTTGAGATGTCTGAATCACAAAACTCAAAACTCAAAACTCAAACCTCAAATCAAGTGAACGTTCTCGTGGCTACTAGCGGCGATACCGGATCGGCTGTGGCCAACGGCTTCCTCGGCGTGGAGGGTATTCACGTCTACGTGCTCTATCCCAAGGGAAAGGTGAGCCCCATCCAGGAGTGCCAGTTCACTACGCTGGGCAAGAACATTACGGCAGTAGAGGTGGACGGCGTCTTCGACGATTGTCAGGCACTGGTCAAGAGCGCCTTCATGGACAAGGAGCTGAACGAGCACATGATGCTCACCTCGGCCAACTCCATCAACGTGGCCCGCTTCCTGCCTCAGGCGTTCTATTACTTTAATGCGGTGGCACGTCTGTTGAGAGTTCAGAGTTCAGAGTTGAGAGACTTTACATCTGATAACAACGGTAAAGTCTCTGAACACTCAACTCTCAACTCTCAACCAGTTATCTGTGTTCCCTCCGGCAATTTCGGCAACATCTGTGCCGCCCTCTTCGGTCACCAGATGGGTATGCCCGTCAAGCGGTTCATCGCTGCGAACAACGCCAACGACGTGTTCTACAACTACTTGCAGACGGGTGTCTATACCCCGCAACCGAGCATTCAGACACTGGCAAACGCTATGGACGTGGGCGACCCGTCGAACTTCGCACGCATCATAGACCTCTACAGCAAGGGCGGAAAGCTCTCGCCTGAAGAGACCCATCGCAAGATTACGAAGCTCATCAGCGGAGCCACCTATACCGACGACCAGATACGTCAGACCATGCGCCAGTGCTATAAAGAGACGGGCTACATACTCGACCCGCACGGTGCTTGCGGCTATCAAGCCCTGAAAGACCAACTGAAGCCTGGCGAGGTAGGCATCTTCTGCGAGACGGCCCATCCAGCAAAGTTCAAGGAGAAGGTAGACGAAATCCTGGGTATCGACGTCGAAATACCCGACCGTCTGGCCGCCTTCATGAAGGGCGAGAAGCAGAGCGTCCCCATGACGAAGGACTTCGAGGACTTCAAGCGCTACCTTTTGACAGAATAAGACTTTAGGACTTCAGACTACAGACTTTAGACTACAGACTTTAGGACTACAGACTACAGACTTTAGGACTACAGACTTTAGATTTTAGACTACAGACTTTAGACTACAGACAGAACCAAACTAAATAAATAAAGCAATCATGGCAAAAATGAAAGGTGCTATCGTCGTTGACACGACGCGGTGCAAAGGCTGCTCACTATGTATCGTGGCCTGTCCGTGCAAAGTCATCGAGATGGCAGGAAAAGTCAATGTGCACGGCTACCCCTATGTGGAGCCTAAGAACATGGACTCGTGTGTGGGTTGCGCTTCGTGCGCTATCGTATGCCCTGACGGGTGTATCACTGTTTACCGTAAAAAAGTTGAATAGGAATGGCTGAAGAAAGAGAAGTTGTATTAATGAAAGGCAACGAGGCTATTGCCCGTGCTGCCATTCGTTGCGGCGTGGACGGCTATTTTGGCTATCCCATCACCCCGCAGAGTGAAGTAATCGAGACGCTGGCCGAGCTGAAGCCTTGGGAGACCACTGGTATGCAGGTAGTGCAGGCCGAGAGCGAGCTGGCTTCCATCTATATGGTCTATGGCGCTGCCGGAGCCGGCAAGAAGGCCATGACCTCGTCATCATCGCCCGGTGTGGCCCTCATGCAGGAGGGTATCACCTACCTGGCTGGTGCTGAGCTGCCCGCACTCATCGTGAACGTGCAACGTGGTGGTCCCGGACTGGGTACAATTCAGCCTTCACAGGGCGACTATTTCCAGGCTACTCGTGGCGGTGGCAATGGTGACTACCAGACCATCGTGCTTGCCCCTGCCTCGGTTCAGGAAATGGCCGACTTCGTAGACCTGGCTTTCGAGCTGGCCTTCAAGTATCGTAACCCCGCCATGATTCTCTCTGATGGTGTTATCGGACAGATGATGGAAAAAGTGGTTCTTCCGCCCTTTAAGCCCCGTCGCACCGACGAGGAAGTCATCGCGCAATGTCCCTGGGCTTCGACGGGAAAGACAAAAGACCGACAGCGCAACGTCATCACCTCGCTGGAACTGAAGCCTGAAATCATGGAGCAGCGCAACCTGCACCTGCAGGCCAAGTATGCCGAGATTCGTGAAAAGGAGGTACGCTACGAGACACAGCTCATGGACGATGCAGAATACATGATTGTTGCTTTCGGCTCTGCCGCCCGTATCGCCGAGAAGAGCGTCGAGCTGGCCCGTGCCGAAGGTATCAAGGTGGGACTCTTCCGTCCCATCACCGTCTGGCCCTTCCCAACTAAGCAGATTGCCACAATGGCACAAGGCAAGAAGGGTGTGTTGGTTGTAGAAATCAACGCCGGACAGATGGTGCAGGATGTACGCTTGGCCATCAACGGTGCCGAGCCTGTTGAGCACTTCGGACGCCTTGGAGGTATCGTGCCCGACCCAGAGGAAATCGTTAGCGCTTTGAAAGCAAAGCTAATGAATAACGAATAAAGAATAAAGATTATGGAAGAGAACAAGATTATAGCACCAGAAAACCTGGTATACAAGAAACCGTCGCTCCTGAACGACAACAACATGCACTACTGTCCGGGATGCTCTCACGGCGTGGTGCACAAGCTCATCGCTGAGGTCATCGAGGAGATGGGCCTGGAGGAGAAGGCAGTAGGTGTAAGCCCTGTGGGTTGCGCCGTCTTCGCGTACAATTATATTGATATAGACTGGCAGGAGGCTGCCCACGGACGTGCTCCCGCATTGGCCACTGGCATCAAGCGTTGCTGGCCCGACCGACTGGTATTCACCTATCAGGGTGACGGCGACCTGGCTTGTATTGGTACCTGTGAGACCATACATGCCTTGAACCGTGGCGAGAACATCGTCATCATCTTTGTCAACAATGCCATCTATGGCATGACAGGCGGACAGATGGCTCCCACCACGCTCATCGGCCAGAAGACCGCCACCTGCCCTTACGGCCGTGACCCGAAGCTGCATGGTTATCCCCTGAAGATGGCCGATATCGCTGCCGGGCTTGAGGGCACCTGCTACGTCACCCGTCAGTCGGTGGAGAGCGTCGCCAGCATCAACAAGGCAAAGAAAGCCCTTCGCAAGGCTTTCCAGGCTTCGATGGACGGCAAAGGAAGCTCGCTTGTAGAGTTCGTAAGCACCTGCAATAGCGGCTGGAAGCTCACTCCCCAGCAGGCCAATGAATGGATGAAGGAACACATGTTCCCCTTCTACCCGAAGGGAGACTTAAAGGATACTATCTAAGCCCCCTAAGTTTGGGGGTTGGGGGTCTGAACAAGCGCAGACGCCCTTCGAAGTATTAATATAGATTAATGGGTCTGATGCCCGCTTGTTCAGACCCCCACCCCCCTAACTTAGGGGGCTACGAAGATGAAGAAAGAAATTATCATAGCCGGTTTCGGCGGCCAGGGTGTCCTCTCAATGGGCAAAATCCTGGCATATAGCGGTCTGATGGAAGACAAAGAGGTTACCTGGATGCCCGCCTACGGCCCTGAGCAGCGCGGCGGTACGGCCAATGTCACCGTTATCGTCAGCGACGACCGTATCTCGTCACCCATCCTCAGCAAGTACGATATCGCCATCGTGCTCAACCAGCCCTCATTGGAGAAGTTCGAGCCGAAGCTGAAGCCCGGCGGCATACTCATCTACGACAGCTACGGCATTATCAACCCGCCGACGCGCAAGGACATTACTGTCTACAAGATTGACGCCATGGACAAGGCTGCCGAGATGAAGAACGGCAAAATCTTCAACATGATTGTCCTCGGCGGTCTGCTGAAGGTTGCTCCCGTCGTAGGTATGGGCGGCGTGGAGAAAGCCCTGAAGAAGACCCTTCCCGAGCGTCACCACAATCTCATCCCGCTGAACATGCAGGCACTTGAGGAAGGCGGAAAGATTATTGAAGAGGTGAAATAACGACGAACGTATTGTCTTTGTGAAGAAATTCCTGTCATACGTTTGCCTAACCTTACTAGCCCTCGTCATCATTGACGTGCTCTATGGTTTTGCGATGGAGAAGTTGTCGGGAAACCGATACGTTTCTTCAATAGACCACATAAGGGAAGCCCACGAGGATATTGCCATCATTGGCTCCTCGCGGGCTAACCATCATTATGACCCGCAGCTGCTCTCAGACAGTCTGAACCTCACGGCCTACAACTACGGTATTGAGGGGCTCAACATCTTAGCCGACAAGGCCGTACTTTCCATGCTCATCAACCAGTCGGAGAAGAAGCCGCAGATGGTCATTCTCGACCTCTCGGAGTCAGACATCTGCGATGTTCAGGGCTGGAACACCGAGCATCTGAGCCTCCTTTATCCTTACGCCGATGTTTCTGCCGTTGATAGCCTGTTCGCCGACGTCATAGACCCTCGCGAGTATTTCTTCGTGCGATATTCCAAGCTCTACCGTCACAACTCGAATATCCTGGACTATCTCAAGCCCAAGCGCGCCAAGGGTCAGCGGCATGAGAATGGTTTCACGCCTTTGGAAGGAACTTGGTCAGGCGAGCCCTTGGAACCGACTACCGGCTATGATGTTAGCCCGCAGAAGCTGGACTATCTGGAACGTTGCATCAAGCTTTGTGCCGACAACGACGTGCTCCTTGTGCTCTCCACCTCGCCAAACTATAACCGTCTGCCAAAGGAACGTAATTGGATTAGGGCTATAGAAAAGGTGGCACATGAGCACCACCTAACCTATCTTTACCACGAGCAAGATGCTGAGTTCCTCTCACATCCTGACTGGTTCAACGAACCCTATCACCTTAATGCCGAAGGGGCAGAAATCTTTACCCGGAAGATTATTCCCGAGCTGCCCTGCTCTCATCAGGACTGACCGATTTTTGTCTGAAAGGCCAAGGCATAGAGGTGTATCTGCTTAATCATTGCCAACAGACCATTGCTTCGCGTGGGTGAAAGATGCTCACGCAGGCCTATGCGGTCGATGAAGTAGAGGTCGGCACTGAGGATGTCCTTAGGCGTCTGCTCGTCGAACACACGTATAAGCAACGCCACGATTCCCTTTACTATCAATGCATCGCTCTCAGCCTGGAAGTGTATGCGCTCTCCGTCGAAGTCGGCCCGCAACCACACGCGGCTCTGACAACCGTCAATGAGGTTCTGCTCCGTCTTGTATTTCTCGTCAAGGGGTTCCTGCTGACCAGCTATGTCAATGAGCAGCTGGTAGCGGTCCATCCAGTCGTCGAAGTCCTGAAACTCCTCGATGATTTCGTCTTGTCTTTCGTTAATTGTTTCCACCATTTGTATTTACTATTTACGGATTTTCTATTTACGATTTTATACTAAAGGTCATAGACATTCCTGATGACGAACCACGCCAGGAATGTTACGATATAGAATCCCAGCATGTAGCGATGTCCGAGCACATGCCCTACCCTACTCTTCGTCCTTCCTGCCGGCATTACCTTTTCAATAACGAGTGCCAGCACGTATGGAATGGTAAGTACCAGCCAGTAGTTATAGGCCAAGGCCTCGGCAAAGCGTCCGTGAAGGGCGGCATGAGCAGCCCGCATCAATCCGCAGCCGGGACAACTGAGGCCCGTGAACTGTTTCACCAGGCAATGTGGCATCCACTTGTAGTCAATAGGGTTGAACATGTATAAAATGCCCAACCCTAAGACTATCAGCAAAATGTAAAGTGCTTTTCTCCTCAACTTATTAATATACGACTTCCCGTGTCTCTGCCTTCAGGTCCTCATAGTAGTGAGCCAGCGTGGTGTACATATAAGGCTCAAGGAACAAGAAACCGAAGCCACAGGTCAACGTGGCGAGGATAATCCATCCGAGGAAGCTAAGCCAAAGCATAAACAGCTCCATCTTGTGACCCTTCATCATTTCCATGCTACGCTTCATTGCATCTGTAGCGCTCACCTGGGGGTTGTCCTTCAGGATGAAGGAAGTCTGCGAAAACATCAATGCGACGATAACACCAGGCACGATGAGCAACGCTAAGCCGATGGCCTCGCAAATAAACACGAGGAGCCCTGTCAGAAAGATGCGCACAAAGTCATTGTAACCGTCGAAGAGCCGACCGTAGCTGATGTCACTATTGCGGATAAGACGGAGGAAATACACAGCAAAACCCCAACTCAGAGGCAGACACAACAATGCCCAGATGCCTTGCGCTCCCATACCGGTGTATGGGTCAAAGGGGAGACTCACTATGGAGGCAACACCTCCAGAGATGAGAAGATAGAAGATTGTGGCAATGACACCCTCCACCCATTTTCCTTCGAGCGACTTCAGCGCCCGGTCCTTGTAAGTTTGATTGTTTCCCATAATGATGATTTTCGATTTACTGATTTTCGATTTACGATTTGTTTGTCAGATTAACTCTTAACTACTAACTCCTAACTACTCAATCACCACGGTCGTCCATCCGTGCTGGTCCTCAATCTCACCGTACTGAATACCACGCAGGGTGTCGTAGAGCTTCTTCGAGACGGGGCCGGGCTTGTCGCCGAAGGAATAGCGCTTGCCGGTATCGAGGTCATCGATATAGCTGATAGGCGAAATGACGGCAGCCGTACCGCAGGCACCTGCTTCCTCGAAGGTCTCCAGCTCCTCCTCGGGAATAGGCCGACGCTCCACCTTCAGCCCCAAATCCTCTGCTACCTGCATCAACGACTTGTTCGTGATAGAGGGCAGAATCGAGGTCGATTTCGGTGTAACATACGTATTATCCTTGATGCCGAAGAAGTTGGCCGCACCACACTCGTCCATATACTTCTTCTCCTTCGCGTCGAGGTAGAACTCACAGGCGTAGCCCTTCTCGTGAGCCAGGTTATTGGCAAAGAGCGAGGCGGCATAGTTACCACCCACCTTGTACTTACCCGTTCCGAGCGGAGCCGAGCGGTCGTAGTCGCGAATGATGACGTAGGGATTGGCGGCGAAGCCTCCCTTGAAGTACGGGCCAACGGGCGTGACGAAGATGAGGAAGCAATATTCCTTGGCAGGATGCACACCCACCTGGGCGCTTGTACCGATGAGCAGCGGGCGAATGTAGAGCGTAGCACCACTCTCGTAGGTGGGAATCCACTCCTGATTCAGGCGCACCACCTTCTTCACCATCTCGCAGAACAGCTCCGTCGACACCTCCGGCATCAAAATGCCCCGGCAGGTCGACTGCAGGCGGGCAGCGTTCTCTTCCATGCGGAACACACGCACCTTGCCGTCCTTGCAACGATAAGCCTTCAGGCCCTCGAAAGCCTCCTGACCGTAGTGCAGGCACGTAGCGGCCATGTGCAGTTTCAGATACTCGTCGGAGCAGACCTCAATCTCTCCCCATTTACCGTCGCGATAGTAGCAACGCACATTGTAGTCGGTCTTCATGTAGCCAAACGACAGACTACCCCAGTCTAAGTTCTTCATATCAATAATTGTTTATCGATTAATCGTAGTGCAAAGGTAGGTATTTTTCTGTTATCACCAAACTTTTTCTGCTTTTTTAGCTTATTTACATGAAATTTTCTTACCTTTGCATCCAGAAATCCCAACTAATCGTTAATCATGGATGCTATAGAACTAAAACAGAAATCAGAAGAACTCAGATTGAAACTTATCAATCTGGTACACTCAGGAGGCACAGGCCACATCGGCGGCGACCTCTCGGTGCTCAATGTGCTGACCGTGCTCTACTATCACACGTTGAACGTAGACCCGAAGAACCCCACGATGCCCGACCGCGACCGCTTCGTACTGAGCAAGGGCCACTGCGCGGAGGCGTTCTACTGCGTGCTCTGCGACAAGGGCTTTATCGGCAAGGACGAACTCGAACAGTATGGTAAGGACTTCGCCCACCTTGGCGGACACCCCGACAGGACGATTCCTGGCGTAGAGCTGAACACAGGTGCCCTGGGCCATGGACTTTCAGCAGGAGTAGGTATGGCACTGGCTGCGAAGATGCAGCGCGCTCACTATAAGACCTACGTGGTGATGGGCGATGGCGAACAGGCCGAAGGTTCCATCTACGAGGCTGCGATGGCTGCCCATAAATATCGTCTGGACAACCTGGTAGCAATCATCGACCGCAACGGTCTTCAGATTTCCGGCTCTACAGAGGACGTAATGCCGCTGGAAAGCATCCGTGACCGTTGGGAAGCCTTCGGATGGGATGTGAAAGAGATTAACGGCGACGACATCCGCCAGATTGTCAATGCCCTGGATGACATCAACTTCAACAGCTGCCGGCCACATCTTATTATCTCCGACACGACAAAGGGTTTCGGCATCTCGTATATGGAGAATGTAGCGAAGTGGCATCATGGCGTGCCCAACCAGGAACAGTACGAGACGGCCCTGAAGGAGTTAGGAGCGAGAACAAAAGAGTGAATAATTAGCTACCACCTGAACTAACAAATCGTAAATCGAAATCCGTAAATCGAAAATCGAAAATCCGTAAATCGAAAATCGAAAATCCGTAAATCGAAAATCCCTATGATGAAAGCAGCAAACAAGATACCTTGCCGCAAGAGCTTCACAGACACTTTGCTCGAGAAGGCACGCGAGGACAAGCAGATAGTAGCCGTTACGTCGGATGCCAGTGGCTCAGCCACGCTGACCGACTTTGCCAAGGCCCTGCCGGAGCAGTTCGTCGAGGTGGGCATTGCCGAGCAGAACGCCGTAGGCGTGTCAGCCGGACTGGCCTCCACAGGTATGAAAGTCTTTATCTTTGGCCCCGCCTGTTTCTATGTGGCCCGCGCGCTGGAGCAGGTGAAGGTCGACTTGGCCTATTCGCAGATGCCGGTGAAGATTTGCGGCGTGAGCGGTGGCGTGGCCTACAGTCAGCTGGGAGCGACTCACCACAGCCTACACGACATTGCCGTATTGCGCACGTTCCCTGGCATGGAGGTCTACCTACCCTGCGATGTGCGTCAGACCCGCAAGCTGGTGGAGAAACTGATTGACCACCCGAAGCCGGCCTATATCCGCGTGGGACGCAACGCCGTGCCTGATGTCTACGAGAACGATGACTTCGACTTTGAGCTTGGCAAGGCCAACACGCTGATGGAGGGCAACGACCTGACCATCATCGGCACAGGCGAGACGGTGGTCCATTGTCTGGAGGCGGGACGTATGTTGAAGGAACAGGGCATCAACGCCCGTGTGCTCGATATGCACAGCATAAAGCCCTTCGACAAGGAGGCCGTGCTGAAAGCCGCCCGTGAGACTGGCCGCATCGTGACTGCCGAGGAGCATAGCATCTATGGTGGTCTGGGCGCCATCGTGGCAGAGATTACGGCGCAGGAGTGTCCTGTAAGGATGAAGATTCTCGGTGTTCCCGACGAAAACGTCATTCACGCCAAGCCGCTGACCGTATTCCGCCACTACGGATTCGACTATCAGGGCATCTACGAAGCAGCACTATCGTTGTTAAAAATTCTTTAACACTTGCTCTATTGCTGCAAAATGCCTAACTTTGCAGAGGTTTTATTAACAATGACTTAACGCAACAAAAATGAAGAAAATGTTATTAATGGCATTCTTGGCTATCGGAATGACGACCAATGCCGAGACGATTGTGGACGACGACAGCGACGAGAAGTCCGTGAGTAAGAGCCTTATAGACCTCGGTCAGGGTAAGGACGAGAACGACCGCTGGACGATGCACGCCTTCCTGGGCGTGAACGTGCCGACAGGTGCGCCCGAAGACATGAAGTTCGCCCCGTTCCGCTCGTGGGAGTTCAACTGGACGATTCTCCAGTATGACTACACGCCGAAGAACTGGAAGACAACGTTCTCAGTCGGTCTGGGATTCAACTGGAGAGCCTACACGCTGAAGGGCCACGACCAGTATTTCGTGAAGTACTCAGACGGCTGGATTTCAACCGTGAGCACGAAGGTGATAAGAGGCGGTGAGGGAGTGTATGACATCCTAGGCTACGACACGAAGAACCTCTCGTCGAACATCCACACCACGTCGCTTTCCTTCCCCCTGCTCGTCAGGCAGCGCTTCCACAAGAACTTCGCCGTCTCGGTAGGTGCTCAGATAAACTGGAACTTCTGGGGCCGCATCCACACCTACTATGAGTACGATGACCACCAGATTGACGACTACACGAAGAAAATCGGCCAGCGCGACATCTCGGTCGACGTGCTTGGAATCGTAGACTTCGGCAAGATTGGCATCTACTGCAAGTACTCTCCGATGAGCGTCCTGGAAAAAGACCGTGGACCCAAGTTCCAGTCGCTGGCCTTCGGTATCTACCTCTAAACTCTCAACTCTCAACCCTCAACTCTCAACTCTGACCCCTGAACCTTGAGGATTTCCTCTTCTGTCTTGGTCAGCTTGTCTTTGCAGAATTTAATGAGTTGCTGTGCGGTCTTCAGCTGCACAGCAATTTCGTCTATACTGTACTCGTCGTTCTCCATCTTGCGCACGATGGACTGGAGCTGGGAAAAGGCTTCTTCGTATTTCATTTCTTTTGATATATGGACGTTATTTTTTGACATAAGGAACCGACACAGATAAAAACCATTCGTCTTGTTTTTCTCTGTATTTCTTGTTTTTCTCTGTATTTCTAATTAACTAAAGGAAAGAATATCATTTGGCAACTTCTAAATAACAGTTCATAAGAACATTTTTTTATTGGACGATGGAGGTGACGTGGCCATTGGCCAGACGGGTTTCAAGGATGTCGCCGGAGGTTAGGGATTGGGCGTCTTTTACTGCCTTGCCGTCTTTGAGGGTGATGCTGTAACCACGTTGTAGGAGGAGGTCGGGGTCGAGACTTCTGGCTTTCTCTTCGAGAAGTTGTAGGCGGTGTTTCTCCGTAAGCAGACGGCGGTCGATGACGATGGGCAGACGGGTCTTTATATTGTCCAGTTTGCCATTATCGCTGATGATGCGCTGGCGAATGGAGGAGCTGAGACGGGAGGTGAGGGCGTCGAGACGGGCTTCATGACGGGTCTTGAGCTTGGAGAAGAGTTGCGGGAGGATGCTGGACAAGGCTGCCAGTTGAGAGGTGTAGGCCGTGAGCTTCAACCTGGTGTGGCGGGCTATGCGGTCTTGGGCATCATCGATGGCATCGAGCACGGCCTGGGCATGGGCGATGAGGAAGGCAGCGGCGGCAGTAGGGGTCTTTACACACGTGTGGCTCACCATGTCGAGGATGCTCTCGTCGCGGTCGTGACCAATGCCGGTGATAATGGGCAAAGGAAACTGAGCGACGTTCTCGGCAAGGGCAAGGGTATCGAAGCCGGAGAGGTCGGCGGTGGCACCACCACCACGGATGATGACCACACAATCATATCTCTCAACACTCAACTCTAACCTCTCAACACTCTTATAAATATTGTTGAGGGCTGCGATGATGCTCTGCTCTACTTGGTCGCCCTGCATGGTTGCAGGGAAGAGCTGGATGCGAAAGGCAAAGGGCGAGTCGGCCAGCTGGTTGACGAAGTCGCCATAACCAGCGGCGGTGGCACTCGAAATAACAGCGATGTTGAGACAACAGAGGGGCAGCTCCAGCGACTTCTGCATATCGAAGATGCCCTCGGCCTTCAGCTGGGCGATGATTTCCTGTCGGCGGCGTGCCATGTCGCCAAGGGTGTACGTGGGGTCGATATCTGTGACTATCCACGAGAAACCGAAAGCCTCATGAAATTGGGCGTAGACCTTCAGCCTGACCTTCATACCAGCATGCAGACGTTGGCCTGTGGCGCGCTCAAACATCGGCTGGAGCATCAGCCATTGTGTACGCCAGCACTTCGCCTGGGCACGGGCAATGGGCACGCGCTGGGTAGCGTTGGTGGCCTCGTACTGAATCAGCTCCATGTAGCAATGGCCACGACTCTCACGGCACTCCGAAAGCTCTGCCTCAACCCAATATTCTCGGTTGAGGGTACGCTCGATGGTCTGCCGAACGAGGCTGTTGAGTTCAAAGAGGGAAAGGGCAGTCACAGCACTATTGTCACATTCTGCCCGCAAAAGTACGAAAAAAGAACGAAACGACAAAGAAAAAAGCTTGTCAATCGTCTTTTCTTTATTAATTTTCAAAATAAAGATCTACTTTAGCGCTCACTAACCAAATAATGCAACTTTTCTCACGAACTTTTTTTAAAAACACTATACATTCCTACATTTCTCTTATAACTTACACATATACAGAGTATTATACCATGTATAGACCATACATTTTTGAGTGCCACTATACACAGGCATAGAACGGACTTTATCAACATATTTGACGGAGGAATGTAGTAACAATAACCGACCTTTGATTCAGTTTCTCCCGTGGAAACTGTTTGTTTCTGCCGTAGAAACAAATTGTTTCCACGGCAGAAACAAACAGAAACAAACTGATTATCTGACACTTAGATGCGTTATTGTGGTTACTATCCTACGTCTTTTCTCAATTTGTGTATAGAGCTTATCAATTATGTATGCTCTATACATAACCTAAACCATTTATATTTAGATATTTACATTAAAAATGTAGGAATGTATAGTGTTTTTAAAAAAAGTTCGTGAGAAAATTTGCACAACAGTTCGCTGAAGCTTATCATGACACTCGGATTCAATATCTCCAAGTGAACATTGGTACACTTGAGCTTCAAATATTTCACTTTTCGTATGATTCCAAAGAGTCTTCTAAGATGCTCTTCATATAATTTGCGGCCTTCTCGGGCGAAAGGATTCTCACGCCATTGCCGTAGCTCATGAATACAGAAAACATCTTAGGGAACTCATCACCAAGCCACGTGACTCTGTCAATCTCAATCAATCTGTCAAAGAACTCACTCTATTTTGAATATTTATACCTAACGCGATTTTATCGCATCAGTAGTATTTCTAGATTACAATGTTATAGTTCCTTCTCTTTGAGCAAAATCTTCCCGTTCTTCTTTACCAGCAGGAACTTATAATAGAAGGGAAAACTATCAGGAAGGGACTCGACCTCAGTATAGCCTGCAACGTACTCAAAACCATCGTTGAAAAAGGTGTAACAATCTCCCTCTTCGTCGTAACTACCGCCATAGATGACAAGTTCCGGCTTTTCACCCATATTTGAAGACGCTTTCCACGACGCATAGCGGTAGGTGCCGTCATCCGTCTCGTCAACACGGACAATATATTTCTCCGTCCTGAAGTATTTGGCAAGTCGCTTATAGCTGCTAAGAGAGGCATGCAGTCCCTTGTGTGGCACCTCTCCTTTGTCGACAAACTCCATTCCGTCGAATGTGTAAAGCGTGTACCTGTCGGTGGCGATGGGGATGTCATCGTCATCAGTACAGAGTGTGATGGGTACATATAGGCTCTTAGTTTCGGTATCGTAATCAAACAGCCAGTCCTCACCCTCTTCATCGGTAGCAGAGTTCCATCCTCTTATGAAGTAATTGGTTTCCATGCCACATTCGTCGAGATCGTCACTGGCATCATACACGCTAACGTTCCTCAATGTGTCATGGTCAATGGCGAAACCGTCCATCCACATATAGCCGTCATCACTCGTCGCGTGACGGCTTGTCTTCACAATGTAATATGTGGAACCATCATCTTTCTTTATAGAGCGGATGTAATGCACCCTCCAAGCACATTGCCCATCCACACCCAAGTCTAAGACTTTTGAGCCTCCGTCACTAGTCCTGTATTGGCATAGCACTCCGTAAATAAGCATCATCCCGCGTAAGCAAGTGTCCCAACAGTAGAACTTCAGGTTACCGTCCTCTGAGACGCATGTTTGCACATTCGTATTTTCACCTTTTAGGATAGAGTCCAATGGCAGCCACAAAGAGTCTGCCTGTTCCGCAACAGATCCTGTTACGGACAAAACGCCGTTACCCTTGTTCTGACATGAGCAGAACAGGGACAAAACAATCAAGGTTGATAAATAACAGTTTCTCAAATTTTCATCATTTAAGCGGTAATCGGTATGCTTCCCAGAAGTCTGGGATACCATAGCCATAGATGTTTGTGGGTTCGGTGTACTGGTCGGAGCAACGGCGGACGAGGTCTATGATTTCGAGGGCCGTAAGGTTGCGGTGGGCTTGCCAGAGACAGGCTACGAGGCCGCAGACGACGGGCGTGGAGAACGATGTGCCCATGTCGTGCATCAGGGTGCCGCGACCAGAAATGAGTGCCGCTGGTGCTCCCTGTGCTACCACGTCGGGTTTTACACGTCCGTCTTGCGAGGGGCCAATGCTGCAGAAGGTGGCGATACGACGTTCCTTGTTGATGGCTCCCACGGTAAGAATGTCGGGGGCATCGGCGGGCACGCCGATTTTCTTCCATTGTCCCATGCCGCTATTGCCCGCCGAATTGCAGAGCACGATGCCCTTGCGGGCAAGCATCGAGGCGGTCTGAGAGACGAAGGCCGTCTTGCCGTCGAGGTCCTGCAGACGGTAGGAACAGAGGTCGTTGTCGTAATTGTTGTAGCCCAGAGAAGAGTTGATGATGTCCACGCCCAAGGAGTCGGCCATCTCGGCAGCCATTGTCCAGAAGTCCTCTTCCACGGGTTGCTCCGTCAATGGGTCTTCACATCTAAGGAGCCAGTAGGTAGCCTCCGTAGCCGTCCCCATGACCACCTCTGGAGCCTGTGCGGCAAGGGCTGAGAATACCTTCGTGCCGTGGTCTATCTGATGTATAGGATTCAGCGGGAGCTTAGAACCAAGCGGGGCGGGTACGAAATCCCTGACTCCTGCTAAGCGTGCCTCGCTCAATGCCGGGATGCGGTCGTAGTTCTGGAAGCCTCCGTCAAGGATGGCAATCATCATGCCCTGCCCACGAAAGCCCGCGTCATGGAGACGGTCGCCATGAAGCATCTCTATCTGCGGACGAGCCATGCCCAGCGGGTCGTTCTTCACCGAGTCCCACTTGTTGAACTCCTCATGAACCCTCGGCTTCACTCTTGTCATCTTGTCAATACTGTCAGGGGCAACGAACACGCATCGGCTCCCGGTCACTATCGGCTGACTGGCCAGCCGCTCCAAGAGCAGGGAGTCCTTCGAGCGCACCAGTACAGTGTTGTGCCAACGGCTTGTGCCCAGCACCTCGGCACCGTCCACCTCAAATTGCTTGACGTAACGATGACAAACGGGCAGGTCGGTGGAGTCGAGTGGCAGGTTCTGACGTGCACGCCGCTCCAGGCTCCTGCGAGACAGGAACCTGTGGGGACGCTCCAGGGAATAAGTAGTAGCCGCCTTGTCACGCAGGGTGTACCTATATATATAATATCGGGCACCAGGATATTTCACCTTGGCGAAACAAGACGAGCCAAACGTCAGGAACAGCAGTAACAGAAGGATGTTTCTCACTCCCCTTACTCGTCAAGCATGAACAACGGGTCTTCAGGCATGACCATTACGGGCTCGGTCTGCCAGGCTTGCATCACCTTTGCCGGAACGTAGTCGACGGGCACGACGAGACGGAACATGTACTCACGGAACCAGCGGTCAGTCATAATCAGACACCCCTGCTGACCCCACGAGGCTCCCCAAGAGTTCTCCACCTTCCACTTCGTGGCCTTTCCCTTCTTGTCGAGGTCAACGGCGCAAAGCGTCATGGCGTGAGTAGAGCCACTATCGAAGGTCGAGATACGCTCAGCCTTGTCCATGCCGAAGGTTGTTCCGAAGAGTGAGCCATAGTCGAAGTTCTCCGTGTCGGCATAGCCACGCTTGCGGTCGAGCATCTTTCCCACGTCGTAAGAGCTGTAGAGCTTGTGGCCGGCACGTAGCGTTGCAATGGCCATCTCCTCGATGTCGTCCATAGGCAGGTTCACGTACTTCCAGTTGTGGCCGTCGTAGGTGTGGCGGTCAAGTTCCACCTCGAAGGTCTTGTAGTAAGGGCGGCGCGGGTCGTTCATCACCATGATGAACGTGCCGTTGAGCTTATCGCCCACCACCTTCTTGTAGAACTTCTGAGGCGTATATTCCTCAGCCTCACCTACGGCGTTCCCCTTCTTCGAGCGGAAGGTGTAGGTGAACTTATGCGGCGGCTCGCCGATGGTATACTGCAGCATGTGGTAAATCTGGCAGAGCATGCGCGTCTTGGCCTTCTCAATGCTGCCCTCCTTCTTGCCCTTCTGCACCATCTCGCGAAGCTGAAGTCCGTACTCACGAAGCTTTGAAGCGATGAGTTGACGAGCCTTCGACGTATTGTCGGAGGCGAACGACTCAGGCATAGCCTCACGGGGCACCAGACCATACTTGTCGGCCAGGTCGGCAACGCCACAGAACGTTCCACCATCGCTAATCGGATAGTGGAAGAAGAACTGAACACGCTGGTCATCGATGGGCTTCATGCCGTTGTCTATGCAGCCCTGGAGCATGAGGTTGGCCTTCTCCAGCTGGTCGTAGAAGAAGAGGTAGGCCTGCGAGAACTCCACCTCCACCGAATCGGTCTTGAGCAGGTAGTCGCCACGCAGCACGTTCATGCCCGAGAACATCCAGCAGCGGCCAGATTGTTGCTGGTCGGTAATACTCTGCTTCTTCGTCTCGATGCTGAAGTGCGTATCGATTGCACCGGCGTTCTCGTGGTTCACGGCCACGTTGTCGATGGCGTTGGCGGCGATAGCGTTCATCAGGGCCTTGTCGGCGGGTGTGAGCTGCTGCTCCTTCTCTATCTCGCGGAGCATCTTGTCAGAGATACCGCCTTCACGTGTCTGTGCCTGGGACGCAAATATAGGTAGACACAAACCAATATACAATAATATATATTTCATTATTTTCTTACACTTTACACTAATTGAGATAAATACTTTCACAAATTAGGATAAATATTGGCACTAATTTGGATAAATACTTTTCATAATTTGTGAGATAGATTTATCACAATTAGTGTGAAAGTATTTATCCCAATTAGTGTGAAGACATTCATCCTAATTAGTATTTAGTCCATGTCGTTAGCGTCAGTGGCTTTCTTCGAGGAAGCAGTCTTACGGGCAGTAGCAGTACGCTTGCGGGCGGCCTTCTTATCATCGACAACTACTGGTTTTTCAATCTTCACGCCAGCCAGTTCGGGGTCGATGAGGATGCGTCCGCAATACTCGCAGACGATGATTTTCTTGTGCATCTTGATGTCGAGCTGACGCTGGGGCGGAATCTTGTTGAAGCAGCCGCCACAGGCATCACGCTGCACGTAAACGATACCCAGACCGTTGCGGGCATTCTTACGGATGCGCTTGAACGAGGTGAGCAGGCGCGGCTCAATCTTCGACTCATAGTCGTGGGCCTTGTCCCTGAGGCGCTCCTCCTCGGTACGAGTCTCCTCGATGATCTCGTCGAGCTCGCCGCGCTTCAGCTCCAGGTCGCCGGCCTTCTCATCATACTGCTCTTTGGTCTGAGCCAGCTCCTCCTGCTTCTCAGCAATGCGGGCCTCGGCCTCCTTAATCTTTTTGTTGCACAATTCAATCTCCAGCGTCTGGAACTCAATCTCCTTGTAGAGCGTGTCATACTCACGGTTGTTGCGAACGATGTCGAGCTGGCTCTTGTAGCGGTCCACGTTGGCCTGGGCTTCGATGATTTCGCCCTTCTTCTGCGAAATAGCGCGCTCGAACTCGCCAATCTCGTTCTGTATGCGCTCAATACGTGTGGTGAGACCTTCAATCTCAGCCTCCAGGTCTTCCACCTCGAGGGGCAGTTCACCACGCAATGCTTTCTTCTCGTCGATGGCCGACAGGGCCGTCTGCAACTGGTAGAGGGTTTTCAGGCGCTCTTCTACCGTCAAATCTGTAGGATCTTTCTTTGCCATTTTATTTGCCCCCTAAGTTAGGGGGATGGGGGTCTGAACAAGCGTTTATGCAAACCCGTTTAAGATGATGATTACTATGTTTATAGGGATTGGAAGCCTGCGCTTGTTCAGACCCCCAACCCCCTAACTTAGGGGAGCTAAATATACACTATTGGATTAGTCTTTGTCTCAGCTATACAGCACTTCACACCTGGGCACTCACGCTCTATGATGTCACGGAACACCTCGGACGTGAACTGCTCGCTCTGGTAGTGGCCGATGACGCAAATCTGTATCTCCTGCTCATGGCCGAAGAAGACATGATAGTGCATCTCACCCGTGAGGAAGGCGTCGGCACCCTGGGCAATGGCCTCGTCGAGCAGGAAGTCACCGGCTCCTCCACAGATGGCCACCTTACGGACAGGACGTTGCAGCACCTCGTTACACTGGGCACACTCCACGCCGAAGGTCTGCTTCACCTGTTCGATGAACTTCAGAGCCTCCTTGGGCTGACGCAACAGTCCCGTAACCCCGCTGCCACAACTGATGTCGCCCACCGTCTTACGGGCGAAGAAGTCCACGTCAGTAAGACCCAGCTTCTCGGCAATCTTCCAGTTCACACCATCGCGGGCATTATCCATGTTGGTGTGCATGGAGACGATGGCGATGTCCTGCTTGATGGCCATTCTCACCACTCGCTGCACATCGTTCTGGTCGGCCACCTGCTTCAGCCCACGAAAGAGCAGAGGGTGATGGCTCACCACAAGATTGCAGCCGCGACGGACGGCCTCCTCGATAACATCGGGGGTGACGTCCAGACACAATAATGCCCCTGAAACCTCCGCCTCTGTCAATCCAATCTGCAGGCCAGCATTGTCCCAGCTTTCCTGCAGCGGCAGGGGCGCGAATTGTTCAAGGGCGTCGAGCACTTGCTGTATTTTCACGCTTCTTGTCGTATTTGTTTTCCAGAACTATCGTTCTGAGGCTGCAAAGGTAACTATTTTTTTGAATACCTGCAAGTTTTTTCCTAACTTTTACAGATTTTACGGATATTTATTTATCTTCATGCTGAAATAAATGTCTCAAAGAGAAAACGGCTTTCTCTGGTAGAGAAAACGGCTTTCTCTGGTAGAGAAAACGGCTTTCTCTATAAGACAAAACGGCTTTGTTTCTGACTAACTGAAACCTAATGTAGACGAGGCTATGCATTAATGACCATCATCACACAATTCTTGCAATCGAAGTGCAGGCGGAAACGCCGGCCATTGGCAAGAGTGAGGAAGAGCGGTTCGTGCCAGTTGGGAGATGTCCCCCCGTGCTTCACACAATGACCGAGGGCAAAACGAAGACAATGCCGGCATTGCATGAGTACGCTCTCACCCTGTGGCTCCTGAAGTTCAAAGGCGGGTATGGTTTTGACGCCCAGTGCTTCATAGAATTGGCGAGAGAGATGATTGGCAACGTTGAGCTGAAGGCTGTCCGCTGGGGCAAGAATGGGCTTAATGGGGAGAATGGGGTTGATGGGGTCAGGGAGGGTAGGCTTGTCGAGGCTTTTCCTACGCAACTCTGACAAGCGGCTGGCGGGAATGAAAAAGTCGAAGTCTTCAGGAAGACGCACCTCGATACATTCGTATGGGGTATTGCCCAGTTTCGACAGTTCACGTACGATGTTGTCATGCTGTGGTTTCTGTGCCAGCTGGTGTTCACAGACGATGCTGCCCGACATCTGATGACGTCCATCATCGACGATGAGCTGGTAACCGTCAGGGGTGACGTCAAGGGTCATCGTGACGGGAATCTTACGCTCGCTGCTCTTTGCCGAGAGCAGACGTTCCATCTGCTGGTCGTTATTACGATAAAGACTCATGCCCTTTCGCAAAGATAAGGGTAGTCGTCCCGCCACTACAAGTCGGTTGCCTTCGGCCCTGTTCACTCGGAAACCCTGCAACTGGCGGTCAGCATCGATAAAGCAAAGTCCGTCGCCGTTAGCAAAAGAGGCAGTCCCCGCAACACGAAGCTCCGAACCTTGGGGACGCAGGTCTTTCACCGTGCCCACAAACTCGCCCATTGCTTTCGGAGTGTCAGGAGAATAGATGTCGGGCTGTCGTCCATGAAGGAAATAGGTGGTGTAGCCTCGGTTGAAAGTCTTGCGCAGGTCGGGGGTGAAGGTATAGCGGCATCGGCCTAGGGAAGCGCGTTCGTACTGCTCAGGATGGCGGTTGATGAATCGGTCGAGCAACTGACTGTAGGCAGCTGTGGTGTTCTTCACGTAGGCCATATCCTTCAGCCGACCCTCTATCTTAAACGATGTAGCCCCAGCCTCGATAAGTTCCTCCAGGTGCTGGCTCTGATTGAGGTCTTTAAGCGACAGCAGATAACGGTCATGCTGCAACGTGCGCCCGTCGGAGTCCACCAGATTATACTTCATACGGCACAACTGGGCACACTCGCCACGATTAGCCGAACGGTGGAAGCAATGCTGCGAGGCATAGCAAAGTCCGCTGTAGCTCACGCAAAGGGCGCCATGCACGAACACCTCCAGCTCTACATCAGGCACACGGCGATGAATATCTGCAATCTCCTCTACCGACAGTTCCCGGGCAAGCACCACGCGGCTTGCCCCAAGGGAACGAAGCCACTCAACCTTTTCAGCAGTACGGTTATCGGTCTGCGTCGAGGCATGAAGTTGCAGAGGCAATTGCTCTTCCTTCACAATGAGCGGCACGGCCATGTCCTGAAAGAGCACGGCATCGGCACCCGCCTCGGCCAGCTGACGCAACAACTGACGGAGTGCAGGAAGCTCGTCATCAAAGATAATGGTGTTGACGGTGACGTATACCCGAGCGTCGTACTGGTGGGCATAGCTGCACAACTGGGCTATATCCTCGACGCTATTACCCGCTGCTGCCCGTGCTCCAAAACTGGGAGGACCGATATACACGGCATCTGCTCCGTGGTCAATGGCGGCCATGCCGCAAGCTAGGTCACGGGCAGGGGAGAGCAGTTCCAGTCGTCGTTTCATTTGTATTGCCTCAGCGCACCGAACAATTCGTTGTTCTCACCTCGCGTGCCGATAGTGATGCGCAGACAGTTCTTGCACAACTTCACACGATTGCGGTTACGCACGATGATGCCCTGCTCCACAAGGTAGTCATAGATGCCCTGGGCATCGGTGACGCGGGCGAGGAAGAAGTTGGCATCCGTAGGATAGACCTTCTCGCATATAGGCAACTGGGCAAAGGCTTCCACCATGCGGCCACGTTCCTGAAGAATCATGTTCACCCACCGCTCCACGTCAAAACGGTTGTCGAGCACCTTCATGGCTTGCTGTTGCGTGAGCAGGTTCACGTTGTAGGGATATTTCACCTTGTTCATCAGGGCGATGATTTCCTTCGAGGCAAAGGCCATGCCCAGACGGATGGCTGCCGATGCCCAAGCCTTGCTCATGGTGTTGAGCACAATGAGGTTGGGATATTTCAGCAGCTCATAACGCAAGGGACGCTCACGGGAGAAGTCGCTGTAGGCCTCGTCGACGATGACGATACCCTGGAAGCGCGTCAGCACATTAACAATCTCCTGACGGTCAATGGTATTGCCCGTGGGGTTGTTGGGGCTGCATATCCAGATGATCTTGGTGTTCTCATCGCAGGCAGCCAACAGCTTGTCGGCCTTTATCTGGAACTGCTCGTCGAGCAGCACGGGACGATACTCAACATCGTTGATGTCGGCACATACACAATACATGCCGTAGGTAGGCTCTATGGCCACCACATTGTCGATGCCCGGACGGCAGAAGATGCGGTAAGGCAGGTCGATGGCCTCGTCGCTACCGTTGCCCAGGAAGGTGTAGTCGGCGGGGATGCCCTTCACTGCCTCAATCTTCTTCTTCAGTTCTGCCTGAAGAGGGTCGGGATAGCGGTTCAGCGGGTTTCCGTAGGGATTCTCGTTAGCATCGAGAAACACATGAGCCGTGTGACCGGAATACTCGTTGCGGGCACTACTATAGGGAGCAAGGCTCCAGATGTTGGGGCGGGTGAGGTCTTTGAGGGGCTTCATTGATTGCGATTTGAGGTTTGAGGTTTGAGATTTGAGGTTTGAGGTTCACGAAGATTGGAGGGACCTTATTCTAAGAGTCATCGCGTTCTTATGGGCTTGCAACTGTTCCGCCTCAGCCATCTGCTCCACGGCAGGACCAATGTTCAATACCCCCTCTTCGGTAAGTGCCTGGAAAGTGACCTTGCGGCAGTAACTATCAAGGTTCACGCCGCTGTAGGCCGTGGCATATCCATGGGTTGGAAGTGTGTGATTAGTACCGCTGGCATAGTCTCCGGCACTCTCGCAAGCATACTTTCCTAGGAACACACTTCCGGCATTGACCACCTTACCGGCCAGCATGAGCCAGTCGTCAGTACCAATAATCAGGTGTTCAGGAGCGTAGAGATTCGAGAGTTCCATAGCCTCTTCCTTGTCGTGTACAAGCACGAGACGGCTATTCTCAAGTGCCTGAGCAGCAATATCTTTACGTGGAAGTGCTTCAAGTTGACATTTCACCTCTTCCTGGACCTTGTTCAGCATATCCTCGCAGGTGGTGATAAGCAACACTTGCGAGTCAACGCCATGCTCGGCCTGTGACAACAAGTCGGCGGCAACAAAGGAGGGGACGGAAGTAGCGTCGGCCACTACACAAACCTCACTAGGCCCGGCGGGCATGTCGATGGCCACATCGCCTAATGACACCTGTTGCTTGGCAGCCATGACATACTGATTGCCAGGGCCGAAGATCTTGTAAACCTTGGGAACACTCTCCGTGCCGTAAGCCATTGCACCGATGGCCTGAACACCTCCCACTTTGAAAATCTTGCTCACTCCCGCAATACGTGCAGCAACAAGAATGGCGGGATGAATGGATAGCTTTGTCTTTTCATCCCGATAGGTTGGCGGTGTACAAAGAACTATTTCACGACATCCTGCAATCTGTGCCGGAGTGGCAAGCATCAGCACCGTTGAAAAGAGTGGTGCCGTACCACCAGGGATATAAAGACCCACTTTCTCAATGGGCAGGCTGCGCTGCGAGCAAACAACGCCCAGCGTGGTCTGCACCTTGATAGGATTAAAGAACTGTGCCTCGTGAAATGTTCGTATATTACTGTATGCCAGTATTATGGAATCCTTTAGTTTGGGTGACACAAGAGCCTCTGCCTCGGCCATCTCCTCCTCGGTAACTACCAACGAGTCAAGCTTTACATGGTCGAAACGCTCCTCATATTCCTTCACAGCCTCGTCGCCACGTTGCTGAACATCGGCAAGCACGTTACAGACGGTTGCCTGCAGCTGGGCATTGTCAAGATGTGGACGACGGACAATCTCTGCCCATTGTTCCTTTCCGGGATATTTGTATACTTTCATCTCAGAGAATCATTTTTTCTATCGGTGTAACGAGGATGCCCTGTGCACCAAGTTCCTTCAATTGGCCAATAATCTCCCAGAACCTTTTCTCCTCAAGGACTGTGTGCACAGAGCACCACTCAGAGTCAGCCAAAGGAATAATGGTAGGACTCTTCAATCCAGGGAGCACGCTGATAATCTCCTCCAGCCGGGCCTTCGGAGCGTTCATGCGAACATATTTCTTATCCTCTGCCTGGCGAACAGCCTCAAAGCGGAAGAGCATCTGGCTAAGGATGTCGCGCTTCTCCTGCTCCATCTTCGGATAGCCAATCAACAGGGCCTCGCTCTGCATGACCGTCTCTACCTCGCGCAGATTATTGCTTACAAGTGTGGAACCACTACTTACAATATCGAAGATGGCATCGGCCAAGCCTATGCCCGGACTAATCTCCACACTACCCGTAATGACATGCACGTCGGCCTGTATGTTCTTCTCGCGGAGGAAGTTACGCAGGATAACGGGATAGCTCGTGGCGATGGTCTTTCCATTGAACCACTGCAATCCCTGATAATCGGTCTCCTTAGGAATGGCCAGCGACAGGCGACACTTGCTAAAGCCGAGACGGGAGACAATATCTGCCTCGGCACCACGCTCCACATATTCATTCTCGCCCACCACGCCGATGTCGGCAACACCTGAAGCAACGCTCTGAGGAATATCATCATCGCGCAGGTAAAGCACCTCCAGAGGGAAGTTGTGTGCAGCTACTAGCAGCGTGCGCTTCGTAGCACTTACCTTGATATCGGCCTCCGTGAGCAGCTGCATGGTATCGTCATAGAGACGACCTTTCGATTGTACGGCAATTCTTAACATCTCAATTATTTCGATTTATGATTTGGGGTGCAAAATTACGCATATTTTCCCTAATAGCCAAATAAATAAGAATTATTTACATTTGACAAATGACGTTCTTAACCACTTTTGACCACATATTGCCAAATTTTATATCATATTTTTTTGGTCATATCGGAAAAAAATATTACCTTTGCGGCCGCAAAACCTTTAAAACCTTATAATCTGCCCAAAGGCAAGTATCAATAACATTTAAAACATACGCTTTGAACCTTGATATCTGTAATGACAGTATGAAAAAAGTAACATCTTTATTCTTATTTGTTTTCCTCCCTCTGATGTCCAAAGCTTTCGTAGGTGATGTCGTGTTCAATGGCATCAAGTATTTTATTATCACCGACACACCGAGAGCTGAAGTAATAGCAAACAATTATTCAGGCGATATCGTGATTCCTTCCACGATAGAATACAATGGTGTGGTATGCAATGTGACTAAGATAGGAGACAAGGCTTTCCAAAATTGCAGAGGCCTGACCTCCATTACGCTTCCTGACAGCTTGATGAGTATAGGTGAGTATGCTTTCGAGAATTGCCAAAGCTTAACCACCATAACCATACCCAACGGCGTGACATACATCAACAAGTTTGCGTTCCAGTTTTGCAACAATCTGACCTCGGTCACGATCCCCCCAAGTGTTACTGAAATTGAGAAAGGTGCTTTCAATGAATGTCACGGTTTAACCGCTGTTCATATTTCTGATTTGGAAGCTTGGTTTAAAATAACATTTGGTAGTGGAGCAGCTAACCCTATTAGTCAGGCACATCATTTATTCTTGAATGGAGAAGAAGTTAGAGACTTAATAATTCCCAACAGCGTGACGAGTATAGGGAAATTTACTTTTTATAATTGCAGCAGCCTGACTTCAGTAGCTATCAGTAACAGCGTAACCTCGATTCTTAAATCTGCTTTCTATAATTGTTCTAACTTAACTTCTGTGACAATCTCCAGTAATCTGACGTATTTAGGTGATTACGCATTTTCTAATTGTCATAGCCTTAAGTCTGTCGAGATTCCCAACAGAGTTATTACCATTAGTGATTATGCTTTTTCAGAATGTTATGCCTTAACTTCCGCAACCATCGGTAGTGGTATTAAGAGCATTGGAAATGAGGCTTTTGGTCATTGCAATGAACTGGAAGATGTGTATTGCCTGGCAGTGAAGGTTCCAAACATAAATACTACTGCTTTTCAGGACTCTCTTATAGACCATGCCACTCTCCACGTGCCATATACATCATTAGAAGCTTATAAAACAACAGTTCCTTGGAATAACTTCACGAATATCGTTTCCATAAACAACTTTGGTTCATCATCGGTGACCCCAAAGTGCGATAAGCCAACAGTCGTATTTAAGAATGGCAAGTTCACTATTGAGTGCGCCACTCCCAATGCGACTTTCTCCAGCCACTTGACTGCGGATGTCGATGAGCACTACGAAGGCAACGAGGTGGTTATGAAGAATACAAGCATCACCTATATACTCACCGTCTATGCTTCTGCCCCTGGATACGAAATTTCCGAGCCTACCGTTGTCTCCATAGCCATAGATAAGAGTGATATGAATTATGACGGTTGGGTAGATGTTGCAGACATAGCCACCCTCAGCGACAAGATGGCAAGACAATAATAATCATGCCTATAGTCGTGGGTTAGTTGATTTTGTAATCGAGGGCCTCTGTGCGCTCTATATAGTCTATGAGGTGATGCTTCACGTCCACCATCTTGTTTTGTGAGCGCAGCAGCACATGGTGCTTGCCAGTACTGTCACGCAGCTGGATGAAGAGCTTGGTCTTGCCGGGATGCTCGGCGATGATTTCGCTCAGGTCGGCCACTATCTCGTCGTTGAGCTTATCGGTGTTCATCTGAATGGTGATGCGGTCGATGGCTTTTTCCTTGACTGACTGCATGTACTCAATGTTTTGTATCTTCAGCTGTTTCTGGTCACTGTCGCGGAATCGCTGCTGCATCTTCGCGGTGATATAGATACTGGCACCCTCGGTGAACATGCCGTTCCAGCGTCCCCAGTCCATGCCAAAGAGGGCTAGCTCGCCACTTCCGTCGAAGTCCTCGATGGTGACGAAACCGCATGGCTGACCACTCTTGTCAAAACGTGTGCGCACGCCGGTGACGATACCTCCGAGGGTAACATCTTCTCGGTCGTAGAGGGCTACGGCTCGGTCGGCCAGCTCCTGGCAATGGGCGTTGCAAAGGTTGTCGAGTATTATCTTGTATTCGTCGAGGGGGTGGGCGGAGAGATAGATGCCCACGAGGTCGCGCTCCTTGTTCAGCCGCTCGATGTCACTCCAGCGCACGTCGGTCTTGGGAACGGGAGGCGTGGCAATCTCTATGCTGTCGAAGCCTCCGAAGAGGGAGTTCTGTGCCTCGGCCTTTGCCTGCTGGTACATTTGTCCGTAGCGCACGATGGTGTCGAGGAACGCCTCACCCTTGGCGTTCTCGGCGAAGTACACCTCGCGGCGGATGCCGAAGCTGTCGAAGCCGCCGCTCAGGGCGAGCGACTCATAGCCCTTTCGGTTCAGGCTGGTGTTTGGCACACGCTGGGCAAAGTCGAAGATGTTCTTGTAGGGGCCATCCTTCTCGCGCTCGCGGATGATGGCTTCGGCGGCACCATCGCCAAGACCCTTGATAGCGGCCAGTCCGAAGCGTATCTCACCTTTCTTGTTTACACCGAACTTCAAGTACGACTCGTTGACGTCAGGGCCGAGAGTAGCGATACCCATCTGCTTACACTCGTCCATGAGCTTGGTGATTTCCGTAATTTGGTCGCGGCGGCGCGTCATGATGGCGGCCATGAACTCAGCTGGATAATTGGCCTTCATGTAGGCCGTCTGGTAGGCCACCCACGAGTAGCAGGCGGCGTGACTCTTGTTGAAGGCATACGAAGCGAAGTCCTCCCAGTCTTTCCATATCTTGTCAAGCACAGCCGGGTCGTGTCCGTTCTTCTTGCCGCCCTCGATGAACTTTGGCTTCATGGCATTGACAATCTCAATCTTCTTCTTACCCATGGCCTTACGCAGGGCATCGCTCTCACCACGGGTGAAGTCGGCCAACTGACGCGACAGCAGCATCACCTGCTCCTGATAGACGGTGATACCGTACGTATCCTTCAGGTACTTCTCCATGCAGGGAATGGGATAGGTGATTGCCTCACGGCCATGCTTGCGGTCGATGAACTGCGGGATGTATTTCATAGGGCCGGGGCGGTAGAGGGCGTTCATGGCTATGAGGTCCTCGAAGACGGTGGGCTTAAGCTCGCGCAAGTATTTCTGCATACCGGCAGACTCGAACTGGAAGGTGCCTATGGTACGACCCTGCTGGTAAAGTTCGTAGGTCTTGGGGTCGTCGATGGGTATGTTGTCCAGGTCTACGTCGATGCCCAGCGTCTGCTTGACATTTGCGCAGGCCTCCTTCAACTCGGAAAGGGTCTTCAGGCCGAGGAAGTCCATTTTGATGAGGCCAGTCGACTCAATGACGTGACCGTCGTACTGCGTGCAGTTGGTCTTGGTGTCCTTGAAGTCGGGGTCGTCGGCGGTGCTCACAGGCACCCAGTCGCTGATGGGATCGCGACAGATGATGAAACCGCAGGCGTGGATGCCCGTTCCTCGGACGGTTCCCTCAAGCATCTTGGCGTACTTGATGGTGTTGGCCAACTGGGGGTTAGTGGAACTCTCGGCCTCCTGCAGCTCGCGTACGGCGCGTATGGCGTTCGTCAGGTTCATCTTCGGCGTCTTTCCGTCGACGTCGGGCAGTCGGTCGGGGATGGCCTTGCACAGGCGGTTCGACTCGGCCAGGGGCAGTTCTTCGACGCGGGCTACGTCCTTGATGCTGTTCTTCGTGGCCATCGAGGCGTAGGTGATGATGTGTGCGCAGTTCTCATGACCGTACTTGTCCTCCACCCACTTCAACACACGACCACGGCCGTCGTCATCGAAGTCGGTATCAATATCAGGCAAGGAAATACGGTCGGGATTGAGGAAACGCTCGAACAGCAGGTCGTATTTCAGCGGGTCTATCTTCGTGATGCCCAGACAGTAGGCTACCACACTTCCGGCAGCACTTCCACGACCAGGGCCTACCATCACGTCAAGCTCGTCGCGGGCGGAGTTGATGAAGTCCTGCACGATGAGGAAGTAGCCGGGGAAACCCATCGTTTTCATGATGTGGAGCTCGAACTTCACACGTTCCTCCACTTCCTGTGGCAATGGGTCGCCATAGCGGGCCTTTGCGCCTTTATAGGCCAACAACGCCAAGTAGTCGGCCTCGAACTTGATACGGTAGATTTTGTCGTAACCTCCCAGCTTGGCAATCTTCTTGTCGGCCACGTCGGCAGGTAGTGGATTCTCGCCGTTCTCGTCGGTGGTGAACTCACGGTAAAGGTCATCCTCGCTGAACTTCTTGCGCCATTCCTCCTCCGTGCCGAAACTTTCGGGAATGGGGAAGAAGGGCATGATGGGGTCGTGGTCGAGCGAGTATATTTCCACCTTGTCGAGAATCTCCAAGGTATTGCTCAAGGCTTCGGGGATGTCGGCGAACACCTCGTTCATCTCCGCACGGGTCTTGAACCACTCCTGCTTGGTGTAGAGCATACGCGTAGGGTCGTCGAGCTTCTTGCCCGTAGAGAGACAGAGCAGGTGATCGTGGGCCTCCGCGTTCTCCTCGTCTACAAAGTGCGCATCGTTGGTGCAGACAAGCTTGATGCCATACTCATGTGCCAGTTCTATCAAGACTTTGTTGGCCTGCTGCTGCAGGGGGAAGGTCTCGCGGTTGGCACGCAGCGAGGGGTCTTTCACCTCGTGGCGCATCAGCTCCAGGTAGTAGTCATCACCAAAGAGGTCCTTGTACCACTCTATGGCCTCGCGTGCTCCGGCCATGTCGCCGTTGAGAATCTTCTTGGGCACCTCACCGGCAATACAAGCCGAACAGACGATAAGCCCCTCGTGGTAGCGCTCCAGGTCGGCGCGGTCAGTACGGGGACGCATGTAGTAGCCGTCAGTCCATGAGTTACTGACCAGCTTGATGAGGTTCTTGTAGCCCTTGTAGTTCTTCGCCAGAACGATGAGGTGGTAACCGCTCTGGTCCTGTTTACCGTTCTTCTGTTCCTTGGGGCCGTAGCGGGCAACGTACATCTCGCAGCCAAAGATGGGCTTGAAGGGTTCCAGCCCGTCCTTCTTACGCTGTTTGTTCACGCCGTTGCAGATGTCGTGGAACTCTTTGATGCCGAACATGTCACCGTGGTCGGTGACGGCCATGCCTTTCATGCCGTCTTTCACAGCCTTGTCTACCAGTCGCTTAATGCTCGACTGACCGTCGAGAATACTATAATAAGTATGTACGTGTAGGTGTATGAAGTCTTCCATAAAGAATTGAGAGTTGAGAATTGAGATTGGCGGCAAAGGTACGAATAAAATGCGAACTGAACAAAAACGCTAACTTATTTTAGCATCCATACGCATTGTCGTTTCAGGAAAAATGCCTAACTTTGCCCCCGTTATGCGACTGACTCTATTTTTTATCATCTGTCTTTTGTCATTTTGCCATGTAGCGGCGCAGTCCGTGGCCGGGCTTTTCCCTTTGGATGGTAGTGGCCGCGTGGTTTATAACTTCAACGAGGGATGGCGTTTCTTGCTTGGCGATGCAGAGGGAGCAGAAGCCGTAGATTTTGATGACAGAGCATGGCCTGTGGTTTGTGCTCCACATACTGTACAGCTGGTGCCCGCCGAGGCCAGCGGAGGACGCAACTATCAAGGGCCGTGCTGGTATAGGAAGCATTTCATTATGCCCAGCGACATGAAGGGAAAGCAGGTCGTGGTACATTTCGAGGGCATCATGGGTAAGCAGCAGGTCTACGTCAACGGACAAATGGTGAAGGAACATCTGGGAGGATATCTGCCCATCAACATCGACCTCTCGGCCTTTGACGTTAAGGCTGGCGATAGCTGTCTCATAGCCGTAAGAGCCGATAATAGCGACGACAAGAACTATCCTCCGGGCAAAAAACAAAGCCAGCTCGACTTTGCCTACCACGGGGGAATGTATCGTGACGTGTGGCTCTTGGGGCTCTCGCCGGTTCATATTACCGACCCTTTGGAACGTGGAGAAGTGGCAGGAGGAGGCGTGTTCCTGCATTATGATAATATCTCGGAAAAGAGTGCGGAGGTGTTTATTGATGTGGAGATCAAAAAGACCCTCCCCCGGCTCCACCCTGTAGGGAGGGGAGTAGTTACCTCTGAGGTGACTGCTACTATAAAGGATGCGGAAGGGAATGTTGTAAAAACCTTGAAACAGAAACTCACGCTGCGTGAGGGGGAATGTAAAACAGCAAGGTTGAATACTACCCTCAAGAATCCTCATCTTTGGAGTCCCGAGAGTCCCTATTTATATAATGTAGAACTAAAAGTAACTACTCCCCTCTCCCCTTGGAGAGAGGCTGGGGCTGAGGCCGATGGTGGCATCATCCGCATGGGCATCCGCAAGGCAGAGTTCCGAGGCAAGGATGGTTTCTGGCTCAACGGCAAGCCCTATCACCAGCTTGTGGGAGGCAACCGTCATCAGGACTTTGCATACGTTGGTAATGCCTTGCCCAACTCTCAGCAATGGCGTGACGCCTTTTGGTTGAAAGAGGCTGGTATGGACATCATCCGTGCTGCCCACTACCCGCAAGACCCATCGTTTATGGATGCCTGCGACGAACTGGGACTCTTCGTCATCGTGCCCACGCCCGGTTGGCAGTATTGGAACAAGGCTCCAGAGTGGGGCGAGATGGTTCATCAGAATACCCGCGACATCATCCGTCGTGACCGTAACCACCCCTGTGTGCTGATGTGGGAGCCTATCCTCAACGAGACCCGCTACCCCGAGGACTTCGCCCTGAAAGCCCTTCAGATAACGCGCAAGGAGTTCCCCTACCCCGGCCTTCCTGTTGCTGCTGCCGACCTGAACTCTGCTGGGGTAAAGGAGAACTACGACGTGCTCTACGACTGGGCAGACAATGTGGATAAAGGCAATTATGACAATGTTGACAAGTGTATCTTCACCCGCGAATGGGGCGAGTATGTCGATGACTGGTATGCCCATAACGCCATCAACCGTGCTGCCCGAGGCTGGGGCGAGCATGCCATGCTTACGGCTGCCCTCTCGTTGGCTGATACCTACGGGATGATGTATCATGGCCAGCGACAGTTCATTGGAGGCTGCCAGTGGCATCCCTTCGACCACCAGCGTGGCTATCATCCCGATGCTTATCTTGGCGGTATCTACGACGCCTTCCGACAGAAGAAATATGCCTTCGAGATGTTCCGCTCACAAATAGCAAATAGTAAATCGTCAAATAGTAAATCGTCAAATAGTAAATTGCCTCATCTCTTTATCGCCCATGAACTGACCCAGTTCTCCCCTAATGACGTAACCATCTTCTCGAATTGCGACAGCGTTCGCCTGACAGCTCTCAACGGATGGAAGACAGCTACCCTACCCGTCATCCACGACCCTAACGGCATCCCCAATGCGCCCGTCACCTTTACCGGTTTCTGGGACTTCTGGAAAGCCCGAGAACAGAGCTATACCAACCGCTCGTGGCAGAACGTGAAGCTGGTGGCAGAGGGGATTGTCGGCGACAGCGTGGTATGCCGTGTGGAGAAGATGCCTTCACGCCGTTCTACAAAGTTGCGCCTCTATGCCGACGAGATGGGCCGACAGCTTGTTGCCGACGGTAGTGACTTCATCGTCGTGGTGGCCGAGGTGACCGACGATAATGGTAACGTGCGCCGCCTGGCACGTGAGAGCATCACCTTTACCGTAGAGGGTGAAGGCAGCATTATCGGCGATGCCTCGATAGGTGCTAACCCGAGAGCAGTTGAATGGGGAAGCGCCCCTGTGCTTGTCCGCAGCACCCACAAGGCAGGAAAGATTACCATCATCGCCCGTCCTACCTACGAAGGTGTGCACGCTCCTACTGCCGACACGTTGACCATAGAAAGCATTTCCCCGCTGCTGCCTTCGTGCTACACAGAAAAGCCCACAACCCTCAAATCTCAACCCTCAACCCTCAACTCTCAACCCTCAAATCTCAAATCTCCCACTATGTCCGATGCCGAGCGTCGCCGCTCCTTGGAAGAGGTGGAACGTCAGCAACAGGACTTCGGAATTCAATAAATACCAATATGAAAACTCTATTCGACAAAATCTGGGATGCCCACGTGGTACAGAACGTGCCCGATGGCCCCACACAACTGTACATTGACCGTCTCTACTGTCATGAAGTAACGTCGCCACAGGCCTTCGACGGGATGCGACAACGTGGTCTGCGCTGTTTCCGTCCGGAGAAGATTGTCTGTATGCCCGACCACAACACTCCCACCCACAACCAGGACAAGCCCATCGCCGACCCAGTAAGCCGCAAGCAGGTAGACGCGCTGGCAAAGAACGCGGCAGACTTCGGCCTGAAGCACTTCGGCATGTTCTCAAAGGACAACGGCATCATCCACGTCGTAGGCCCGGAGAAGGGTCTCTCATTGCCCGGCATGACCATCATCTGCGGAGACAGCCATACCTCGACCCACGGGGCTATGGGAGCAGTAGCCTTCGGCATAGGTACCACCGAGGTGGAGATGGTGCTGGCCTCTCAATGCATCCTCCAGCAAAAGCCCAAGTCCATGCGCATCACCATCGACGGACAGCTTGCCAAGGGTGTCACAGCCAAGGACGTGGCCCTCTACCTCATAGCACAACTCACCACCAGCGGAGCCACGGGCTACTTCGTGGAGTATGCCGGAGAGGTGGTACGCCACATGTCGATGGAGGGACGGCTGACCCTCTGCAACCTCTCCATAGAGATGGGCGCACGAGGAGGTTTTATAGCCCCCGATGAAAAGACATTCGACTATCTGAAAGATCGTGAGTATGCCCCCAAGGGCGAGGAATGGGACAAGGCCATAGCCTACTGGCACACCTTGAAGAGCGACGATGATGCCGTATTTGATAAAGAACTGGTTTTCAACGCAGAAGATATTGAACCCCGCATCACTTATGGAACCAATCCCGGCATGGGAATCGGGATAACAGAGAGTATCCCCTCAAATCTCAACTCTCAACCCTCAAATCTCAACTCTCAACCCTCAACTCTCAACTCTCAACCCTCAAATCTCAAATCCCTCGAATACATGGGCTTCAAGCCTGGAGAGAAATTGCTGGGCAAGAAGGTTGACTACGTCTTCCTTGGAGCCTGCACCAACGGTCGCATAGAGGACTTCCGTGCCTTTGCCTCCTTGGTAAAAGGTAGGCAGAAATCTCCCGACGTTGTTGCCTGGCTTGTACCCGGCTCATGGGCCGTCAGCCAGCAGATTCATGACGAGGGGCTCGACACCATCCTTCAGGAGGCTGGCTTTGAAATCCGTCAGCCCGGCTGCTCTGCCTGTCTGGCCATGAACGACGACAAGGTTCCAGCCGGCAAGCTCTGCGTGAGCACCTCTAACCGCAACTTTGAGGGGCGCCAAGGTCCCGGCAGCCGTACCATCCTTGCCAGTCCCCTTACCGCTGCCGCTGCCGCCATCACAGGAGTCATCACCGACCCCAGAACCTTATTCATATAGGCTCCCCCTTCATCCCCATTAAGCCCATTAAACCCATTCACCCCATAAAACCCATTCCCCCCATCACCCCCCATGAAGCAGAAATTCAATATCATCACCTCCACCTGTGTTCCTCTCCCCATTGAGAACGTGGACACCGACCAGATCATCCCCGCCCGTTTCCTAAAAGCCACCGACAAGGAAGGCTTCGGAGTCAACCTCTTCCGTGACTGGTGTTACCTCCCCGACGGCACAGAGAATCCCGACTTCGTGCTCAACGACCCTCGTTTCCGCGATGCCGTCATCCTCGTTGCTGGCCGTAACTTCGGCTCTGGCAGCAGCCGTGAGCATGCCGCCTGGGCCATAGCGGGCTATGGTTTCCGTGTGGTCATCAGCTCGTTCTTCGCCGACATACACAAGCAGAACGAACTGAACAACTTCGTCCTCCCCGTACAGGTCAGCGAAGACTTCCTCCAAGAGCTGTTCCAGAGCATCAAGGACGACCCAGGCACAAAGGTTACCGTAGACCTCCCGGCTCAGACCGTCACCAACCTTGCCACCAACCGACAGGAGCACTTCGACATCAACGCCTACAAGAAACATTGCCTCATGGAAGGTCTCGACGACATAGACTTCCTCGTGCAGAACCAGCCAAAGACCGAAGCCTGGGAAAAAGCTCAGAAAGAATAACCCTCAAATCTCAATTCTCAAATCTCAATTCTCAAATCTCAATTCTCAAATCTCAATTCTCAAATCTCAATTCTCAAATCTCAATTCTCAAATCCTATGAAGCACCCCGCCCTTGTTTTATCATTTATCATTTGTCATTTATCATTTAGCCCCGCAGGGGCGCAAACCGGCTATCCCATCACCCCCGTGCCCTTCACGTCTGTGAAGGTGGCCCCCGGCACGTTCTGGGGACAGCGCCTGGAGGCCTCCCGTAACGTCACCATCCCCCTAGCTTTCTCGAAGTGCGAGAGCGAGGGGCGCTACAAGAACTTCGACAATGCCGCCGAGCACCTGAAAGACCCCTCGAAGGTGTTCAAGGTGAACGGCGTGGGCTATTCCTTCGACGACACCGACCCCTACAAGACCATCGAGGGTGCCAGCTACATTCTTCAGACCTATCCCGACAAGAAGCTGCGGGCTTACGTTGACTCTGTCATCGACGTCATTGGCCGTGCCCAGGAGCCCGACGGCTACCTCTACACCGCCCGCACTCAGAACCCTGCCGACCCACATCATTGGGCTGGTGACCGCCGATGGGTAAAGGAGGAAGACCTTAGTCACGAGCTTTACAACCTCGGCCACATGGTGGAGGGTGCCGTAGCCCATTGGCAAGCTACGGGCAGTCGTAAGTTCCTCGACATTGCCCGCCGCTATGCCGACTGTGTGGTTCGTGAGGTAGGCCCCAACCCCGGACAGGCATGCGTGGTGCCCGGACACCAGATTGCCGAGATGGCCTTGGCACGCCTCTATCTGGCCACAGGCGAGAAGAAATACCTCGACGAGGCGAAGTTCCTGCTCGACTATCGTGGCAAGACGACCATCAAGAACGACTACTCGCAGAGCCATAAGCCTGTCGTAGACCAAGACGAGGCCGTGGGTCATGCCGTCCGTGCTTCTTATATGTATGCTGGAATGGCCGACGTGGCTGCCCTGACAGGCGACACCGCCTACGTCAACGCCATCGACCGCATCTGGGACAACATCGTCTCAAAGAAGCTCTACATCACCGGCGGCATCGGAGCCACAGCCAGCGGCGAGGCCTTCGGCCGCAACTACGAGCTGCCCAACATGAGTGCCTACTGCGAGACCTGCGCCGCCATCGGCAATGTCTACGTCAACTACCGTCTCTTCCTGCTTCACGGAGAGTCGAAGTACTACGACGTACTGGAGCGCACCCTCTACAACGGTCTCATCAGCGGTGTCTCCCTCGACGGCGGTGGCTTCTTCTACCCCAACCCCCTGGAGTCGATGGGTCAGCACCAGCGCCAGGCATGGTTCGGCTGTGCCTGCTGTCCGAGCAACATCTGTCGCTTCATACCCTCGCTGCCAAGCTATGTGTATGCTGTCAAGGGGAGTGAAAGGGGAGTGAAAGGGAGTGAAGGGGACGATACTCCTGCTGTCTACGTGAACCTCTTTGTGGCCAGCAGTTCCACGCTTGATGTCAACGGGAAGAAGGTGGGACTGACCCAGCGATCAGACTATCCTTGGGACGGCGAGACAACTATTGTCATCGACAAGAACACCATCGGCGACTTCAACCTCAAGGTGCGCATCCCCGGCTGGCTGCGTAACAAGCCTGTGCCCTCCGACCTCTACCGATATACCGACAGCCAGCGCCTAGGCTTCTCGGTGTCAATCAACAGCATCACCGTGCCCCTCCTCATAGGCCCCGACGGCTACATCAACATCGAGCGCCGCTGGAAGAAGGGCGACGATGTGCTCATCCACTTCGACATGGAACCCCGCGTAGTACGTGCCCTCGACCGTGTTTCTGCCGACCGTGGAATGGTGGCCATAGAGCGCGGCCCGCTGGTATACTGTGCCGAGCATCCTGACAACAACTTCGACATCTTCTCCGTCCTGCTGAATCAGGAACCACAGTTCACGCTGGGAAAGGGAGAGATTGCTGGTACAGACATCATGACACTGGGCACAGCAGCACAGAGCCTCGACTTCAACAAGCAGGGCAAGCTCACCGTCAAAGACCAGACGCTCACCCTCATTCCCTACTATGCCTGGTGTCATCGTGGCTCGGGCAAGATGCGCGTCTGGCTGCCCCAAGACCTGAAGGCCACCACTCCTGCCCAGCCCGCCACACTCGCCTCTGAGAGCAAGGTGACCAGTGGGATGCGTGTTCCCGCCCTGTCGAGCATCAACGACCGCCTCGTGCCCCGCGATGAGAACGACCGCTCCGTGCCCTACACCCATTGGTGGCCGAAGAAAGCCTCCACCGAGTGGCTCGGCTATGAGTTCCAGCAGGAGTCAACGGTTCAGACCTGCACCGTCTGGTGGTTCGACGATGGTCCCTGGGGTGGTTGCCGCGTTCCGAAGTCCTGGCGCATACTCTATCAGGATGCCCAAGGAGAGTGGCAGCCCGTCAGCGGTGCCGACCACTACCCCACTCTCAAAGGCATGCCCTGCACCGTGAACTTCACCCCCGTCAAGACCCGTGCCCTGCGCCTTGAAGTCACCCAGCCCGACGACTTCTCCGCCGGCCTCTTCGAGTGGAGCGTAAAATAAAGTCACACAACTTTCGCATGTATAATCCATGTAATCCGAAAATCCGTTGTTGAAAAGAGTAAGAACAATCTAAACAAATCACCATAATACGCATAATTCTGACCATAAATTTAAATAATGATGATGACAATTTGTGGGATAGGTAGACAAAACGGCTTTCTCTATGAGACAAAACGGCTTTCTCTGCTAGACAAAACGGCTTTCTTGGGTAGAGAAAACGGCTTTCTCTCACGAGCCTTCCCGTGCTTGTGTGTCAGTAGGTTTAGGGCATTATTACAGTATTACAGATTACAGTTTTGTAAAATGGCATGTCGATGAGGGTGGGAAGGATTATAAAGGAATATAAATGTTAATAATTATATATATAAATATGTATATAATATTATTGTTTTTCTTCCTTCAGGGGTTAGTTTTAGAACTGTAATCTGTAATAACTGTAATTCGTCACATTCTTCTCTTTGCTGACAGTCACTTTCTCTTTCGATGACTGAATTTTACTGACCCCACCCCTGCCCCTCCCCTTGAGGGGCGGGGAGTGGCTGCGCGTAGTTCCCTTAACCCAACTTTGACCCCACTTGTCAAAAGTTCGGAAAATTTTGAGGTGTTTTGAGCAGTATTGCCCTTCAGGATGCCTTTGTTTACGTGTTTCTTTGTTTGGAATCTGATTTGTAGTACCCAGAAATTTCGCAGGAA
>JAFVFY010000052.1 GCA_017475265.1 Prevotella sp.
ATAGGCGGTATGGAGCACAGCGCGAAACGTTGACCAATAGCCTGCGATGCTATTGGTGTGTAGCGTCTGATTCGTATGCTTCAGCTGGTGGGCGGTCATCAGATACTCTTTGAACTTGTTACAGAGGTCAACATTAATCTCATCGAAGCGGCACTTGCCGTTGCAGAACTTCTCAAAGTGGAGATAGACGTTCTCCCATTTTGTGTTCTTCTTGTAGGCCTTCTCCTTGAAGTAGTCGAGGAAGCTGCCCTTCATCTTCTCCTTGTCGAAGAAGTCATAACGCTCGTTGACGATGCTCTCGAAACGACGGCAGCGCAGGGCCTCGGCCTTCTCGCGCATACGGTCGTTATAGTCACGTTCGCGCTGGTTCTTCGGCTTGGCGTAGATGTAGATGCCGAGACTCTCGTGACGCATAACTTTCATTGTGCTCTCATCCCTGTAGCTAGGGTAATAGTCCAAGTAAAAGGACAGCTGTTCTCCGCCTTTTATTTTCCGTGTTCGGAGGGTCACGGTCTTACAAATGTTACACATATACCTTATTATATTTTAATGAATATTCTTGGTGAAGCGTCTCTTCACGTGTGCAAATTTCGCTCATTATCCTTGTATGGTGGCAGTTATTATGCATAATGTACCCATAATGTCTTGATAATGCTGGTTATTCATGCAGGATAGGCCGTCATCTTCAGCCAGAGTGCTCATCATAACTGGTCTCACATGAATGCTCATACGATGCTGTAACTGCCATAGAGGGCAAGCCTTTCCTCCATGATCCTGTCGAAATCGGCCTTGGGAATCAGGTTCTTCACACCGACCTTGACCATGGCGATGCTGTTCTTCTTAGCAATGATGCCGACATTGGCGGTGCTCATGCCATATTTCTCGGCGGCTTCTTTGGCCGTGTAATAGCTGTCATCCGCTACAAGGTCTGTGCGCCTCAACTGCTCAAAGTGGTCTTTGGAGTAGTAGGTCTGGCCATACTCCCGCTTGGTCGGAATGTGATGTCGATAGGCATTGGAGCGGACAGAGGCAGCACTCATGCCGAACAGTTCCTGAGCCTCCTTCATCGTCAACCACTCACTGACAGCCTCCACATCAGCAGACACTCCAAACAACTTGTCCATGTGTTTGCGGCTATAATAGTTCTTGCCCGCTATACGGCATACTGGCACATGATTTCTCTTGGCCGATGTGTAGAGCCAAGACTTCTTGACCTTGTAGATATTCATGACTTCCTCGCCGGAAATGTAGTCAAGAACTTCTGACTCCAATTGTGCAACATCAGACTTTGGAAGGCTTATATCGTTTTCTTGGACTTGGTTGGTTTCGTCGTCGGCTTCTTTGGTCTGCTCGTCGGCAACACCCGATGATACGGATTCCCCGCCAACATCTTCTCAATATCAGCTTTGCGGATAAAAGCCATCCTGCTGCTGATTCTTGATGCGGCCAGTTTACCCTCGTTCACCAACTTGTAAACATACTGCCGCGAACACCCCATCAGTATCGCAGCCTTGGCAAACGTCAGATACTCCTGATTCTGCAACCCAATGACTGGCTCCACGGCATTCATAAAATCCTGCTGCCGCTTCTTTCTGGCTTCCTTCGCCTTTGTCTGACACTCCTCGCAGCAAAACTTCTGCATTCCACTTCTTGCCACAAACTCCTTACCACAATACTTGCACTTTCTAACTTGCTTCATTTTCAACACTCTTTTGATGGTTCAACGTACATTTTCTCTTTCCCTACCGTTGAGTCAACCATGCTTCACGTTCGTCACCCTATGTCAACTCCGTCCACATCGTGACTTTCAACGAATCCGTCCGCTCTGTTTTGTCACCCTTTGCATCCCGTCGTTACCCTTTGTCATCTGAGTCCGCAGAATGACGATTTTCAGGCCCCGTAAATTCCTCGCGGTAGAAATACGTTGCAAAAATATACTGAAATTCGGTTACTACCAAATTCCATCCATCAAGTGTTAAAAATCAAAAGTTATTGAAAATGAGTATTTTATACGTAGTTGGTATTAGATATTCCTGGTTGTTTATACCCGTTTAGATACAATTCAGGAAAGCGCCATCTCCTATGCTCGTCACGCTGTTTGGAATCGTGACGGAGGTAAGACCGCTGCAACCATAGAAAGCGCGGTCTCCTATGCTCGTCACGCTGTTAGGTATTAACAAGTCATTTATTTCCACTTCCCCAATATAAAGATGCTGTGCATAGCATAAAGGATTGGATGAATAATTGCTAAATGATATGTTACACCACGCGGCTATGTCTGATATATACACAGAGGTTAGGCCTCTGCAACCACCAAAAGCATCCCATCCTATGTTCGTCACGCTGTTGGGAATCGTGACAGAGGTCATGTCGCTGCAATTATAGAAAGCAGAGCCTCCTATGCTCGTCACACTGTACTCTGCCCCGTCGTAGGTGACTGAGGCGGGGATGACCACATTGCCTGTGTACTTCCCGTTAGGGTTACTTTTCACTGTGGCCTCTTTAATCTTCGAGACCAATTCGTAGTAGATGCCGTCAATCTCCACCTCCTCAGCCCCAGTCACCATCGGCAGTAGCATCAGAATGAAAAAGGATAGTACTTTCTTCATAGTCATTATTGATAATTAGCAAATTTAATTAGTGAAAATTCGCGTTCGGCGGCAAAATTACAAAAAAATCCCGCAACTCACAAAAGAATTGCGGGATTATTTCTATCTTGGATTATTCATACTCTTTTCAACAACAGATTTTACGGATTACACGGATTATACAGATAATCTTTATATTTTGCCAAATAAACGGTCACGGTCACAGCTGTGACCATGTGACCATCAGCCTTCCCATACGCCTTCGTTTTGATTACAAACGATTGATAATTAGCTTGTTAATTACAATTTATTTGGCTTTGTTTACGTCTGCGGTCACATGGTCACAGCTGTGACCGTGTGACCGTTGCCTGAGCGGGTGCCTCCATACCAACCATGCTACTTAGACGTATCAACTATGCTACTTAGGCGTGCTAAGTATGCCATTTAGGCGTGCTAAGTATGCCACTTAGGCGTGCTAAGTATGCCATTTAGGCTTCGGGTCGAACTTCACGATGTTGTCAAACATCCGGTCGAAATTCCCTTTCCTCAATAGTTTTTGTAGCTTTATGGCCCACAAAAAAATCCTGCAACTCACAAAAGAGTTGCGGGATTATTTCTATATTATCTTCTGGGAGCAGCGGGACGACCGGGAGCACCTGCTCCACCAGGAGCGCCGAAGGGGAAGCCCTGTGGCTGGGGAGCAATCTCAGGCTCGCCAAAGAACGAAGCCTCGGCATCCTTGTCGTCCAGTTTGAACACCATGAACTTTGGAGTCTTCTCTGTCAAGGGTTTCCACTCGCCACCCTTTGGGCCGTTGGGGTCGCTGTACTTGGCGAAGTTTGTCCAGGCGGTAAGCATCTTCTCGGAGAGGTCCCAGTCGCCCTTGGTCCAAGGACGCCAGCAATGCTTCAGGCTCTTGAACACGAACCAGAGGTCGGAGGAGTGGAAGGCACCACGCAGACGCTGGGTCACCTCTGGATGACTGCCGTCGTCGGGCAATGGACGGGCGAACTCGTAAGCCCAGGCCTTGCCGCCCTTCTGCTCACGAACCTTACAGAACTCGGCGATGTTGGGTGACATGTTGCCCATATCGTTGAGCGTAAATCCAATCATATAGGGAACGTCGGCCAGTGTTCCGCCACGAGTGGCATCGTCGAAGCTCTTCTCGCTGACATAGCCGTCAATCATCGGCATGAAGGGCAGACCACGACGCATAAATGCCATAGGACCGCTTGGCTGCTGGCCGTCGTCATTGATTTGGTAGTAGAGCGTTGGGAGGGCAAAGATGGTCTCGGTAGAGGCTGCACGCATCTTCTGCAGGTCGGTGAGTCCTGCCCAGTCGAAGACCTTCTTGGCGTTGGCTTCGGCATCGGCAAAGGTGCCACCACTATAGCGTGCACCCATCATGTTACCGTTGGCATCAGGAATGGCAAGTCCCTGGGCACTCATAATAACTGCCTTGTGGAACAGTCCGCGAGCCAAAGGACTCTCGCAAAGCGTACGCACACTACCGCCACCGGCACTCTGACCGAAGATGGTCACGTTGTTGGGGTCGCCACCAAACTGCTCGATATTCTTCTTAATCCACTTCAGGGCTTCAATCTGGTCGAGAATGCCATAGTTGCCTGATACATGATGCGGACTCTCCTCCGTCAGAGCGGGGTGAACGAGGAATCCAAACACGCCGAGACGATAGTTGATGCTGACGAGCACCACGTCCTTGGCACCCCACTCCTGACCGTCGAACTCAGGCTCTGAGCCAAAGCCCTCACGATAGCCTCCACCATGAATCCAAAGGGCCACCGGCAGTTTCTTGCCCACCTGTCCAGGAGCCTTCGTCCACACGTTCAGATACAGGCAGTCCTCGCTGAAGGCAGCCTCCTTGCCATAGCCCCACTCGGTGTAGTAGCCGCCGGTGTACTGGATGGCCTGGAAGCTCGGGCGACCGAAGGTGTCGCAAATCTTCACGCCCTTCCAAGGCACGATGGGCTGTGGCTCCTTCCAACGGTTCTCACGGATGGGAGGTGCAGCATAGGGGATGCCACGATAGACATACACATCAGGATGGTCATCGGCCAGTACGCCCTGTACCTGACCACCTTCAATCGTTAACACTGGGTTCTCTGCAGCCTGTGCAGACATTGCTACGAATAGCAGAAGCGGTAAAAAGAATCTTTTCATAAGATATTAGAATTGTACAGTTGATGAAGTAATAATATCAAAGATATTAGACTCGAAAGCCATCAAAAGGTTTAATCTCAATGTTGCTCTTTTTTGCATTTTTCGCCCCACTTTTCTTTGTGCTATGAAAAAAATAGTGTATCTTTGTCGGCGTTTTACATTATCAAGGTATGGAAACAAAGGTGATACACGAGATAACGCCACTAGGTGAACATGATTTCATGTATGTGGCCGACCGCCACAAGCAGGTGATGGACTATCCCATTCACCATCATGATGTGATGGAACTGAACTTCGTGGAGAACGCTGCCGGATGCCGTCGCGTGGTGGGCGACTCCAGCGAGGTGATTGGTGACCTCGACCTGGTGCTCATCACTAGTGCAGACCTTGAGCACGTATGGGAACAGCATGAGTGCCAGAGCAACGACATACACGAAGTGACCGTACAATTCAAGATTGATTTCGAGAGTGCGAACACCCCCTTCCACACTAACCCCTACAAGAGCATCTATCAGATGATGCTGCGTGCCAAACATGGCCTGGCGTTCCCTACGACGGCCATCATGACGGTCTATCACCGGTTGGTGAACCTCGCCGCCATAGACGATAAGTTTTACATGGCCCAGGAGCTGTTCTACATTCTTTATGAGTTGTCAAAGTTCGACGATGCCCACGAGCTGGCCTCCTCTACCTTTGCCAAGGTGGAGGTGAATAGTGACTCGCGGCGTGTGCAGAAAGTGAAGGACTACATCAACATGCACATCAACGACGAACTGCGCCTGGAACAGCTAGCCGAACTGGTGGGCATGACGCCTACTGCCTTCAGCCGCTACTTCAAGTTGCGCACGGGCAAGAACTTCTCGGAGTATATCGTCGACATCCGTCTGGGACAGGCAGCACGCCGCCTGGTGGACACCACCGACAGCGTGAGCGAGATTTGCTGGTCGTGCGGTTTCAACACCTTGAGCAATTTCAACCGGCTGTTCCGTAAGCGGAAAGGTTGCAACCCCACCGAGTTCCGCGAGAAGTATCAGAAGACAAAGATTATCATTTAGAACTCATATCCGAGATTGATGAAGAAATAGGCTTTCTTGGTGTGGTTGCTATAGCCTAAGGTAGCACCAAGAGGGCCGAATATCGTATTGTAATAGTAGGCGAGCTGTGCACCTGCCAACGTGCGATGGTCAAAGAGTTCCTTCACCTTGGGTGCATGTTGTCCGGCAGCCAGACGCAGCAACACGTAGCTCTTGTTTCCAATTCGCTCCTGGGCCTGAAGCTGGGCGGCCACGAACTGTTGGTGCAGGTACTCCATATTGCCGATGCCGGCGAAAGGCATCTGCTGCTCGATGTAGTGGCCGAACCACTCGCCGCCAATGGTATTGCCAAACACGGCGGGAGTGACCGTTCCGAAGAGCATACGGCCATAGAGCATAGGCTGGAGGGTGAAACGGTTGCCGATGGTAAACGACATGCGCCAGTTGGCACTTACATCGCTCATACCCATAGTCTTACCCTGTTTGTTTCCCTCGGCATCGCGGACGTTGAGCTTGGCGAAGTCGTTGGTAAGATAAGCGTATTCGGCGTTAAAGCGCGCACCACGTGTGGGGAAGTTCCAGTTGTCCTCACTATTATAGGCCAGTCGGGCACGGTAGCTGACGAAATGTTCGTTTTTGAGTGTTACCTGTTTAGCTGACTCCGAGCCGAGTTTGTTGCGATAGTGGAAAAAGTCCCAGCGCAGCCCCATCCGCAGGTTGAAATTGCGCAGGTCGAAATTGATGGGCAGGAATTCTGCCTGTGACTGGTTGTAACGGACGTTATAATCCAGGTCGCCGTAGGTATATACGTCAACATCGTTTCTGTAGAACGTATATCTGAGTGCGGGGCGGGTAAAGAACCGGGGATGAGCGGTGAACTCACCACGGGCCATCAGTCGCTTACCTAGACGGAGCGTGATGTCGGTTTCTATGGGTACTGACGTCTTCAGCGGTATGTCGAGTCCTAACTGCACGGCGGCATATTCTTCTGTATCGTAGCGCACTCCGGCATTGAGTTGCACAGACTTTCGGTCGCCTGCCGAGAGGACGACGCGCACACCGTCGCCATCAGGTATCACTTGGCATTCGGCTGTCTGGTAGAAGAGATCCATGCGCATACTCGTCGTCAGTTCCTGCTCCATCTTGGCATCGATACTGTCAACCTTGTTCAGATGGAATTTCTGCTTCAGGAACCGCTCTGCCTGCGGAGTCATGTTCTCGAAAGTAAAACTATTGACATGCTGGCGTTCTGTCATAGCGTTCGGACGCAGAGGGTAATAAATGGTGGGGCGGAATGAGTCGTCGATACCGATGCGCTTCTTCAGGGCGATAATCTCGTCCCAGTGGCGCATGGCTTCTTCCTCACCGTAGCGGATGAGCGAGTCGATGGCCTCAGACGTGAAGCTGGCGGTAGAATATCCGTGAGGGTCTACATTCATCCACAGGTCACTGAGGGCCTTGTTCTCCGCGTATTTGTTCACGCAGTTCACATCAATAATCTGGCCGACTATCTTCATCGTGCCCGTGATGTCCTCAGCCGTCTTCGGCTTGCCATTCAGCGTGACGCCGATGATGATTTCGGCCCCCATCTCGCGAGCCACGTCAACGGGATAGTTGTTCTTCAGACCACCATCGACCAGCACCATGTCGCCGATTCTTACTGGCGAGAAAGCGGCAGGGATGGACATCGAGGCACGTATGGCCTGGGGCAACCGTCCGCTATGGAACACCACCTCGCTGTTGTCCATGATGTTTGTAGCCACACAAGCAAAGGGAATCTTCAGGTCTTTGTTAAAATCGAGCGAGTCGGTGTAACCCACGAAAACCTTCTGGAACAGTTCGGCCAGGTTCTTGCCCTTGATGAGACCGCCGGCATTCAGGTTATGCTTGCCGATGGTCAAGCCCGTGGAAAACAAATAGGTGTTCGCCTTCTTGCGGTCGAGGTAACTCTGACGGCGCAGGTCTTCCTTGTCAGTAATCACGTAGGTCCAGTCCTGTTTTTTTACCATCGAGTCGAGCGAATGTGCGTTGTAGCCGACGGCATAGAGTCCGCCGACAATACTGCCGATGGACGTGCCGGTAATGATGTCGACGGGAATGCCCGCCTTCTCCAAAACCTTCAGCACACCGATGTGCGACATACCCTTTGCGCCGCCTCCACTGAGCACGACGCCAACCTTTTTTCGTGTCAGAGGACTTGTCTCCTTAAGGCTCACGCTGTCTGTCTGAGCAATCGCTACGACACACATCAGCGCGGCAACCATTGTCAATAATACCTTTTTCATAATTCTATTTTCATTTGTGATATTTAATTCTATATTCCAATGGAGTCATGCCTGAGTGCTCCTTGAAGTACTTTCCGAAGAACGAGGCATTGGGGAATTTCAGATCATTCGCTATCTCCTGCATCGTCATATCTGTGAAGCGCAACCGGCGCTGAATAGCCCTCATAGTATAATGCTGGATACAGATACTCGGCCTGATGCTCATCACTTCCTTGAGAATGGTAGAGAGATATTTCGGCGTGATGCACAGTTGGCTGGCAATTTCATCCACCCTACGGATGCGGCCATCGCTCTCTTCCACCATCCGCATGAATTCGTCGATGATGCGCTTTTTATGGAGACTGGAATTGGCTTCCTCCTGCACATTCTGCTCTGGCACTCGCACCACATTATGCCGCATGATTGACAATATTTCCAGCAACATCGTGCCGAAGAGCGAACGTATGATTTCAGGGGCGACCACAGATGTCGAGCACTTCATCCTGTCGCATAGCAATTGGAAATAAATGCCAAGAAGATTGATTTCGTCATCGGTGAGATGGACTACAGGATGCAGTTTAAGCATCGATAAGTCTGGCACGCTGATGGGTGTGTACATTTCGATATTTCCCATTTCATTGCGTGTAAGCCAAATCTGTCTGCAGTTAAAATCTGATGAAGTCAGAAAGTTGCTCACAATGTTGTGATTCAAGTAGAGAAACAAGTCATTCTTTTGTATCTTGACAACAACGCCGTCGTATTCAAACTGTGCCTTTCCCTCGGTGCAAATCAAGAGGACGGCATGCTCTTGCAGACACACTCCACCTGAAGGTACGGAGCCAATGTTCTCCATCAATACCAAATCGTCACTATCACCTATGCGATAAGTGTCGTTCCCTTTTCGAGGCCTTAAATCCTGTAGGTCCATAATGCATATATTTCTGTGCTGTTCGTTTTTTACTCAATTTTCGGGTGCAAAATTCGATAAAAATATCCTAAAACCACTGTTTAATATTTCCCAAAATGTGTTCTTTCGAGTAGAAAACGTCTCAAATAGCCAAAAACAGCAGCAATATTCCTCTTCGCCGTCTCTGGCTTCATGATTTCTTCGGCAGGAAGGTCAGGTGGATTAATACAATCCACTCGCGAGAAACCAGCATCGAGCAACAGCTGACGGTCATTGACGCGACCAGCGATTAAGGCTACGGGAACGTGGTTAGCCTTGGCTCGCTGGAGGATGCCAAAGGGGAGCTTGCCCATCAACGTCTGGCGGTCAGCGCTACCTTCGCCCGTGATGACCAGGGAGGCCTCTTTTAGTAGCTCGTCAAATCGGATTGTATTGAGCAAGAGGTCGATGCCAGAGCAATAGTCGGCATGCATATATTGCAGGAAGGCATAGCCCAGGCCTCCCGCAGCTCCAGCACCCGGCATGTTCTGACGGTCGTAGCCAAAGTGCTTGGCAGAAACTTCTGCGAAACGTCTGGCACGGGCATCGAATGCTTGCACCATTTCAGGAGTAGGCTTATTTGCAAACTTCTGTGGTCCAAAGACATGAGCAGCGCCATTCTCACCACAGAGAGGATTAGTGACATCGGTGGCTATCGTGAAGTGGACGTCGCCAAGTGCCTTCACCTCATCCCACGTCTCATGTTTGGCAAAGCCGTCGATGACAGCCCGGAGCATGCCGACGCCGCAGTCGCTGGTAGCGCTGCCGCCCAGTCCTACGATGACGTGTTTGCAACCTCTGCGAACGGCATCCACCACGAGCTGCCCAGTACCGTAACTAGTAGCCACCATCGGATTGCGCTCCTCTGGGCTGAGCAACGTGAGTCCGCTGGCCCTGGCAATTTCTATCACAGCCGTGTCGTCCTTTATCAGATACTGTGCCACTATCGGGCGCATCAGCGGGTCTTTTACGTGAACACCCACCAGTTCGCCGCCCATCGCAATGTGAAAGGCCGTCAGCCAACCCTCCCCGCCATCGCTGACGGGAATCTGTATCACCTTCGCGTCGGGCATTCTCTGTCGGATGCCTTCTGCCGCTGCCAGATTGGCTTCCACCGATGTCAGACAGCCCTTGAACGAGTCAATGGCCACGAGAATTAAGAGTGATTGATTGCCAGACATGATCGTGCTGCAAAATTACACTTTTCAATCGAAACGACCAAACAAATCGGTAAAAAAGTGACTAATGAGTAATTAATGATAATACAACCATAGAATAATTCAGGTTAAAAAATCCAAACTAAGAATAATAATTATTTGAATTGTCAGTTTATTTATTGTTTTGGTTTTAAATAATTGTACGATTCTTGAAAATAGATATAAAGAAATTATACGGGATTTTAGTTCTCCTACTGGCCACGTTGACAGCTAGTGGGCAGACGTTTATGCTGAAAGGTCTCGTGACCGATGACGAGGGCAATGCCCTGGAGCTGGCGACGGTGAGCGTTGCCTCACAGGGCAAGATGACCATGACGAACCTGAAGGGCGAGTACAGCATGACGCTTCAGTCGGCTGACTCTGTTGTAGTGCGTTTCTCCATGATTGGCTATCGTCCGCGCACCCGTACCCTCTATAAGCCTCAGGGCACACAGACGCTACGCATACTGCTGAGGGCAAGCACGGAGCTGGGCGATGTGGTCATCACGGAAAAGAAACGCCAGACCGACCAGATGGAGCAGCTCGACATCAAGGAGATAAAGGAGACCCCGTCGGTGACGGGCAATGCCGTAGAGGAACTGGTACAGCAGCAGGCCGGTGTGTCGACCCACAACGAGCTGTCGAGCCAGTACAATGTGCGTGGTGGTTCCTTCGACGAGAACTCCGTGTATATAAATAATGTGGAGGTCTACCGACCGTTGCTCATCCGTAGCGGTCAGCAGGAGGGTCTCTCCGTCATCAACTCTGACATGGTGGACCGAGTATCCTTCTCCAGTGGCGGTTTCCCTGCAAAATATGGCGACAAGATGTCGTCGGCACTCGACATCACCTACCGCACCCCGAAGAAGTTCGAGGCCACGGCTATGGCCAGCCTCCTGGGGGGTAGCGCCTTCGTGGGAATGAGCACATGGGGCAAAAACAAATCTCAAAACTCAAACCTCAAATCTCCAATCTTCTCCATGAGCCACGGCCTGCGCTACAAGACAAACCGCTACCTTCTCGGCTCCCTACAAACTACTGGAGAGTATCGACCCAACCAGCTTGATTATCAGACCTATATCACCTTTAATCCCAACCGCCGATGGACGATTAACCTGCTTGGCAATATCTCGGAGAACCACTACAACTTCAAGCCCAAAGACCGTGAGACCAGCTTCGGCACGATGGAGGATGTGAAGTCCTTCCGGGTGTATTTCGACGGTCAGGAGCGCGACATCTTCCGCACGCTCTTCGGTACGGCCTCAATTACCCGCCACATCACCGACTCCATGCACGTGAAGCTGTTGTGGTCGGCTTTCCACACCAAGGAGCAGGAACGCTACGACATCCAGGGACAGTACTGGCTCGACGACACGCAGAGCTCCGAGCAGCTGGGCGTGGGCACTTACGCAGAACATGCCCGCAACTACCTCACGGCCAATGTGCAGAGCCTCAAGCTGCTGTTCAACCGTCAGTTGCGCCATCACGACATCGAGGGTGCGCTCACCGTGAAGTGGGAGCACATCAAGGAGCAGAGCCGTGAGTACGAGATGCGTGACTCCAGCGGCTACTCCGTACCCCATACCGGCGACCGCCTGGACCTCATCTACACCCTCTCTTCACGCCAAGACATGAAGAGCACCCGCATAGAAGGCTACCTGCAGGACACCTACAAGTGGACCAGCGGCGGCAAAAAAGTTTCAGAGGGCACAGAGGATACGGAGGTCACGGAGACGTTCTACTCGCTGAACTATGGCGTGCGCTTTGCCAACTGGTCCTACAACAAGGAGACCATCGTCTCGCCGCGTGTATCGCTGGCCATCGTGCCCGGCAGGAATCCCAACCTCACCTACCGTTTCGCCACGGGTCTCTACTACCAGGCACCCTTCTACAAGGAGCTGCGCGACACCATCACTCAGGCAGGTGTCACCGTGGTAAAGCTCAATAACAACATCAAGAGCCAGCGCTCCCTGCAGTTCATCGCCGCCGTGGATTATCGCTTCAAAATGATGAACCGTCCGTTCAAGTTCACGGCCGAGGCCTATTACAAGGCGCTATCGAACCTCATCCCGTATAACGTTCAGAATGTGAAGATTACGTATTACGGTGAGAACCTCTGCTCGGGCTATGCCGCAGGTCTCGACCTGAAGCTCTTCGGCGAGTTCGTACCCGGCACCGACTCATGGATAACGTTCTCCCTCATGCGCACTCAGCAGAAGAAAGACGGCGTGTGGCTCCCCATGCCTACCGACCAGCGCTTCGGCCTGAACCTCCACTTCACCGACTATTTCCCCGGCACCGACCGCTGGAAGATGACGTTACGTCTGGCCTACGCCGACGGCCTGCCCTTCGGAGCACCTCACCGGGGAATAGACGAGCAGAACTTCCGGGCACCGGCCTACAAGCGTGCCGACATCGGAATGAGCTTCCTGGCCTACCGCAACCCCTCCACGATGCCTACGGTGAGTGTCAAGCGCGTATGGCTCGGGCTCGACTGCCTGAACCTTTTCGGCATATCAAACGTGAACAGCTACTACTGGGTCACCGACGTGAGCAACCGTCAGTGGGCTGTGCCCAACTACCTCACAGGACGCCAGATAAACGGAAAAGTAATCGTCGAACTGTAGCTTAACGTTTATTGTTTAACGTTTATTGGTTATTGGTTAACGTTTATTGTAAATGGCATTTGGAAAATGGATTGGCGGCTACCTGGGATGGAGCGCCTTCGGCCCCATAGGGGCACTCATAGGATTCCTCGTCGGCTCGGTATGGGACAAGGCCGTCGAAGCCGGCGGCACTCCACGACTGGAGGGCGGCTCGTCGTTCACAGGCACTACGCGGCAGACCAGGGAGGGCGACCGCAACAGCTTTCTCCTCTCCATGCTCGTGCTCGCTGCCTACATCATCAGGGCCGATGGTCGTGTGATGCACTCCGAGATGGAGGTGGTGCGTGGCGTCCTCAGGCAGAACTTCGGCGAGGGGGGTGCAAAGCAGGGCGAGGAAATTCTGCGCCAGCTCTTCGAAGAGGAGAAGCGCATGGGCAAACAGCAGTTCCGTCAGAAGATTCAGGACAGCTGCCGCCAGATAGTCTCCCACATGGACTATAGCGGTAGGCTACAGCTGCTCAACTTCCTCGTGATGATTGCCCAGGCCGACGGCTATCTGCCACAATCTGAGGTAAACGCGTTAAAGGACGTGGCCCAGTGGATGCAGATTCCTGTCTCGGAGGTCGACTCCATGCTCCATCTCAACGGTAATTCGCTGGAGGATGCCTACAAGGTGCTTGGCCTGACACCCGATGCCACCGACGAGGAGGTACGAAAGACCTACCGCAAATTGGCGCTGGAGCACCATCCCGACCGCGTATCAAACCTCGGCGAGGATGTCCGCAAGGCCGCCGAGAAGAAGTTCCAGGAAATCAACGCCGCCAAGGAACGGATATACAAAGCCCGAGGGCTATAAACTAAAGAGTTCTTCATGTGGCCTCAAGGCTATATGAAGGCCATGTTTTATCTTAGAAGATGTTGTAAAGATGGAGGCTGGTCAGGGTGGTGAGCAGGATGATGACGCTGCCGAGCATGACGACCATACCGATAATCTGGTTGATAAGTTTGATGCCGTCGGTGCTAAACTTCGTTCGCACCTGGTCGATGAGCCACGTCAGGCCCCACCACCAGAGGAGGGCGCCGCCGACGATGCTCACGAATCCTACCACCATCTCAAGGGGCTTGTCGAGCTGCAGTCCGAAGGCGAACTGGGCATATAGGGCCATGAAAAGGAAGACAATGAGGGGATTGCTCAGCGTGACGAGAAAGGCGGTCACGGCGTTGTGGGTCAGTGTTCCTTTCTGCTGTCCAGGCGTGCGCAGCTTGCGCGTGGGGTCGGAGCGGTAGGTGTAGTAGCCGAAGCACAACAGCAGGAGGCTTCCCACTATCTGAAGGTAGAAGCGGTTGGTGTCGTTGCTCACGAAGTCGACCACGAGACCCATGCCAAGACCGGTGATGCCGGCGTAGATGATGTCGCTCAGGGCAGCGCCGCAACCCGTGACGAAGCCATACCAGCGACCCTTGTTCAGCGTACGCTGTACGCACAGGACGCCCACAGGCCCCATCGGCGCGGAGGCGATGATTCCTATCAACAAGCCCTTGAAGACGATGTCGAAAAGATTAGGTATGGTGTGTACGTCGAACGGCATAACAAAGTAGTAGGTGCTGCAAAGGTACGACAATTTTGCCATTTACGACACTCTTTGTGGTTAAAGGAAGTTAAACAGTCTCTCATGTCTGCAAAAAGCACTATCTTTGCAGCACGCTTATTCAATATTCATTAACCTATAAATACTACACAATGAACAGTCAGACTGAAATGAAGCCATACGTTATTGGCCTCGACCTTGGAGGAACCAACTCCGTGTTTGGAATCGTAGACTCGCGTGGCGAGATTAAAGCCACTACGGCCATCAAGACAGGCGGCTATGCTACCGCCGAGGCATACGTGGATGCTTGCGTGGAAGCTTTGCAGCCCATCATCGAGCAGGTGGGCGGCTTGGATACTATCAAGGCCATGGGCATCGGAGCACCCAACGCCAACTACTACACGGGTATGATTGAGTTTGCTCCTAACCTGCCTTGGGCTCACGACTCAAAGGTGCCCTTGGCACAGATGTTCAGCGACCGCCTGGGGGGAATCCCTGTGGCAATGACCAACGATGCCAACGCCGCCGCCATCGGCGAGATGGTCTATGGAGTGGCTCGTGGCATGAAGAACTTCATCGTCATCACCCTCGGCACGGGCGTCGGCTCGGGTATCGTGGTCAACGGACAGTTGCTCTATGGTCACGACGGCTTTGCCGGTGAGCTGGGACATGTGACGATGGTGCGCGGCGAGGAAGGACGCTTATGCGGCTGTGGCCGTAAGGGATGTCTGGAGGCCTACTGCTCGGCAACGGGCGTGGCACGTACTGCTCGCGAACTGCTCTCCAAGACGCAGCGGCCGTCTATCCTGCGCGAGATGGACCCCGAGCAGATTACTTCGCTCGACGTGTCGATTGCTGCTGGCAAGGGCGACGAACTGGCCAAGGAGATTTACGACTTCACGGGCAAGATGCTCGGCGAGGCTTGTGCCGACTTCACGGCCTTCTCATCGCCTGAGGCGTTCATCTTCTTCGGAGGAATGGTGAAGGCTGGCGAGCTGATTTTGAAGCCTATCCGCGATGCCTACGATGCCCATGTCATGCCCATCTTCCGTGGCAAGGCAAAGTTCCTCGTTAGTGCCCTCGACGGTGCTTCGGCTGCTGTCCTCGGAGCTTCGGCCGTAGGCTGGGAAATCAAATAACCTTTCAGAAAATTCCCACGGTGGGAACGTAGGATTCCCACTATGGGAATGATTTATTCCCACCGTGGGAATGTTTCGTTCCCACCGTGGGAATTTTCAATATAGTCCGTGATATATGGTGGTTCACACTATTTCTTCGCTGGACGAGCCTGGTGTTCAGATGTTTACGTCACTGACCGAGGCACAGCTGCGCAACCGGCTCGACCCGGAGAAGGGAATTTTTATTGCTGAGAGTCCAAAGGTCATCAACGTAGCCCTCGACCAAGGTTACGAGCCTTTGGCTCTTCTTTGTGAGCATCGGCATATCGAGGGCGATGCAGCGGGGATTATCCATCGTATGGGCGACAACGTGCCTGTCTATACCGGAAGTCGCGAACTGCTCTCACAACTCACGGGCTATACCCTCACGCGGGGTGTGCTCTGTGCCATGCGACGTCCGCAGTTGCCGTCGGTGGAGAACGTTTGTCGTGATGCCCGTCGCGTGGTGGTCATCGACGGAGTGGTAGACACTACCAACATCGGGGCTATCTTCCGCTCGGCAGCAGCCCTGGGTATCGATGGCGTGCTTCTTACCCATACGTCGTGTGACCCGCTGAACCGACGTTCCGTCAGGGTGTCTATGGGCTCGGTGTTCCTCGTGCCTTGGACGTGGCTCCCGGAACCTGACAACGGCATAGTGGGCAACGCTTCCAGGCGTTGCAGCTCCATTGACAGCCTCCACGACTATGGTTTCCGTACGGCTGCTATGGCCCTCACCGACGATAGCGTTTCTCTTGATCATCCTGCCCTCATGGCCGAGCCTCGCCTGGCTATCGTCATGGGTACCGAGGGTGACGGACTTCCCCATGAAACCATTGCCTCAGCCGACTACGTGGTGCGTATCCCTATGGCTCACAACGTGGACTCCCTGAACGTTGCTGCCGCCGCAGCCGTAGCCTTCTGGCAACTAAGAAAATAAATGATGATGACCGTTACAGAACGATTCCTAAATTACACGACCTTCGACACACAGTCGTCGGAGGAGAGTCAGAGCATACCCAGCACGCCTGGGCAAATGGTCTTCGCCCAATATCTAGCGGAAGAACTGAAACGCGAAGGGCTTCACGACGTGGTGCTCGACGATAAGGGCTACGTCTATGCCACGCTGCCCGAGAATATCCCCATACACAAGGAGCCATGGGGCATTGAGGCCGTTCCCACGATAGGCTTCATCGCCCACTACGACACCAGCCCCGACTGTTCGGGCAAAGGCGTAAAACCGCGCATCGTGGAGCACTATGACGGAGGCGACATCACGCTCTCGGAGGGCATCGTCCTCTCGCCTTCGGTCTTTCCTGAGATGCTGTCACACAAGGGTGAAGACCTTGTCGTCACCGATGGCCACACCCTTCTTGGGGCAGACGACAAGGCTGGTATCGCAGAGATTGTACAGGCTATGACCTGGTTGCGCGACCACCCCGAAGTGAAGCACGGACGAGTGCGCATCGCCTTCACGCCCGATGAGGAGATTGGCCGTGGAGCCGACCATTTCGATGTGAAGGGTTTCGACTGCCAATGGGCATACACGATGGACGGCGGCGATGTGGGCGAGCTGGAATATGAGAACTTCAACGCTGCCTCGGCGAAGGTTACGTTTAGGGGCGTTAGTGTGCATTCCGGTTATGCGAAGGGGAAGATGGTGAACGCCTCCCTGCTGGCTATGGAGTTCGCCATGCAGCTGCCTGTCCATGAGCGTCCGGAGCATACGGAGGGGTATGAGGGATTCTTCCATGTTATGGGCATCAATGGCCACGTCGGCGAGGCCCAGTTGTCGCTCATCATCCGCGACCACGACTATGAAAGTTTCGACAAGCGGAAGAAACTCGTAACCGATATTGCCGCAAAGATGAACCGTAAATACGGCGAAGGAACCGTTTGTGTGGAGATGCACGACCAGTATTATAATATGAAGGAACTGGTCATCCACGAGGAACATATCGTAGACCTGGCTCTGGAAGCCATGCTTCGTGCTGGTGTGGAGCCAAAAGTGCAACCCATCCGTGGCGGTACTGACGGCGCACAACTCTCGTTCAAGGGACTGCCCTGCCCGAACATCTTCGCCGGAGGACTCAATTTCCACGGCCCTTACGAGTTTATTCCCGTGCAGTCGATGGAAAAGGCTGTAAGGGTTATCATTGGAATCTGTGAGTTACTTGCGTAGCCAGAAAATACGATTGGAACTAGTGTCGTCGAGGGTGAACGTACCTGGCAAGAGTTTGCTCTTTTCCTTTAAGGTGATTGCTCCAGTCGAGGCGTTCACCTCGTAGATAGTGTATTTCCCTTCTTCTATCTTCAGCGAGACCTCTGATGCCTTGGTATAAACGAGGTAGCCCATACTGGGATTGCCAAGTGCCACACAACCTTCTCCGTCCAAAGGCCGCATCTTTGCAATGTCGGCAAGAAGTTTATTGGTTATTGGTTCCCGTTTATTGGTTATTGGTTCCCGTTTATTGTATAGAGGTACGTTCGCCATCGAGCCACCTGCCATGAGGATAGCCCAGCCGTAGTTGGGGTATTGCTGGGCAAAGAACGTAACGGCCTTGTCGGGATAGCGGTCGCGCATCTCTCGTACGGCATGGTAAGCCTCGTCAAAGCCCGTCTTGCCCACCTTCATCTTGCGCATCCATTGGCGCGGAGCCAGGTTCTTTCCACCTTCGGGAGCCCATAGGCCTTCCGTGTTATAGTGCCAATAGCGGATGTCGATGATGTCCACCACCTTGTTAAGTACGGGGTCGTTGAGCAGACTGTCCTGCACGTCGCGGGTACAGCTCAGGGCGATGAGGGGATGTCGGCCTGTCTCCTTCTCCCACTCAGCGATGGTCTCCAACCAGAAGCGGGTAAAATGGAGCGGGCCGGTGTACTCCGCGCTGATAAGGTGCACCACGTTAGGCTGGTCCTTCAGTTGGTCAAGGCACATGCGGATGTACTGGTGGTGCAAGGGTCTCAACGTCGGATTGGTCTCGTCGTAGAACTGCTCAGCCATGAAAACACGCTTGTCGCCAGCGAAGGGAACGGGCTCGGGGAAAGGGGAGTATTCGGGAATGAAAGGGGAGTGAAGGGGGAGTGAAGGGGGAGTGAAAGTGACGTTACTTTTGGTGTTGATGGTTGTATCGTCCCTTTCACTCCTGTTCACTCCCTTATAATTAATATTGTTCACCGGTCTCCACGGGCAGTCTACCCAGTGGGCACCTGCCTCGAGGATATTGTGCTGGAAGTAGTGGTGGTTGAAAAGCATGATGCCCTCCTCGGCGGCCTTGTCGGCAAACTCTCGCAGCCGGCTCCAGTACCATTCATTGGGCTTTGTGAGGTCATAGCGTGAAAGGCCGTCCCATGCAGTCCCCTGTCCGCTGCGGGCAAAAGGCTGCTCGTAGAAGGGTGCCCACACGTCGCCGTCGGCACGCCGCACACGCTCATGGTCGGTGCGCCGCAAGTCATACCACAGGCCGTAGTGGTGGTCAAGTGCGCCATAGCCGTTCTGTTTCAGAAAGCTTACCACCGAGTCGATGCGGTCTGTCCAGCCCGTGCCCTCACGACCAGGAACAAAGCGGGTTATCGCTGGCTTGGCTTCCCTTTGGCAGAAGTTGTCTTTCACCCGGCCGCTCCACCAGGGGATGGAGTAGAGAGAGCCAATGAGGGGAACATGTTCTATGGGAGTGAAAGGGGAGTGAAGGGGGAGTGAGGGGGGAGTGAAAGTGACGTTACCTTTGCTGTTGATGGAAGTATCGTCGTTCACTCCCTCTTCCTTAATAATGTGGTCTATCCATTCCTCCATCGTCAGCCTTGGCTCGGTAAGCGACTCCTGTGCCAGCTCCATAGCCTGCTCTACGGTGGGCGAGCTGGTGGCGTTGGTGTTTCGGGGCAGAATGTAACCTCTCACCTTCCACTTCTCACCTCTCGCCTCCATTCTCTTCTCCAACTGCTCATAGAACAGCGACCGTGGCTGCACGTGGTCGTTACTGCTCGTCCAGTTGCCGTTGCCCGTGAGCGTTCCCCAACAACCGTGGGCACTCGAGCGGTTGAGCGTGCCGGGTGAATAACATTCGATCGTCGAGGCGGTACATTGCCAGAACATTGAGTTTGCCGTGTTCCAGCCTGTGCCAAACTGGAACTGTTCCAAGTTGGCAAAGCGCAGGTCGTTGCCATCGATGTTCACAATGTCGAAGAGCAGTCCTGGTGCCCATGAACCGATGCTACCGCTAAAGCCAAGAGACTCCTCGCCCTCGCATTGCACGAAGGCGTTAGGCCCTGCGGCACAGAATCCTGCAGCGAAGTCATGGATGCCCTGCCGCGAGATACACCGTTGGAAGAGTGTCTGCTGACCACGGGTGAGGAATACCTGACGTCGCCAGCCGCCAATCTCAGAAACAGGCTCCTGGGCGATACAGTCCTCCACGGTGATGCGGCTCGTCTGCCGTTGCAGGTTCACCGCCGAACCAGCAAAATGACGAAAGTTGATGCGTCTCACCCAGCAGTCACGTACATTGTTTATATATATTGCATCCCAGCAATGGTCCTCGTCCTTCGGGTTCCAATCGTTGACTGCACTCTCCAGCGTGAGGTTCTCTACGCCGCACTCCGTAATCTCTCCCTCATGCTCTCCGCGGACAATATACGCCCCGCCGAACTCTTTGGTAATGGCTGTGGTGATAGGAGCGTCAAGAAAGATGGTGTCACCCCGAACATCAATGATAGTCCTGTCCCATCGAAGCTCTATGTCTGTTGGCTTCCATCCCGTATAGTCCAGCCCTCCTCCGAAGTCCTCCATGCCTAGGCTCTCTATCCACTCCCACGTACAGGGACGGACGATGGTTATCCGAGGTGAGATTTGAGATTTGAGGTTTGAGATTTGAGATTTGAGATTTGAGGTTTGAGAATATCGTATTGGGATGGCTGTGCTGCCAGCGGTAATCAAGTCAGCAGTAATAAACAGCGTGTCCTGAACGTCAAAGGTAACGCCCCTTTCACTCCCGGTCACTCCCCTTTCACTCCTTTTCACTCCCTTTGAAAGTCCTCCCTTTGAAGGCTCTCCCTCAATATAGAGAAGTGCCCCTCTGTCTACGCCATGCTTCACCAATCGTGTCTTATCGCGCCCCATACCACGGAGCACCACGCCGAAGGTTTCTATGCGTAGTGATTTGTCCAATCGGAACGTCCCTTCTCCAAGAAGTACTGCCCCACGATGTCCATTGCTACCAGCCTTCAGTCCCGAAACATAGTCTATGGCCTGTTGTATGAGCGAGGAGCAGTCTCCCTCATGCCACTCCACGTATGCTGCCACCTCCACATCGGGCACCACCTGCTCCGAGGCGTGATAACCGCAGGTGCTGTAGTCCATTGGTATGAAGAGCGTAGGCTTCGGCTTCTTTGGAGCGGCAACAGAACTAACGACAAAAATAATAGAAGTTAAGAAAAGTAATATACTTCTCATAGCGTTTATTAACGATTTAGGGATTTACCATTCACATTTTGCATATTTCCCCAACAGCGACTCCTCCCTTTGACGGGCATCGGCCAAGAACTTCTTGTATTCATCGCTGTCGGGGTTGAAGGGACGGTGACCCAAGGCTTGCTTAATAGGCTGCCACTCGTTAAGGAATTGTTTTGCCCTAGGCGAGAAATAGATCTCCACAAGCCGTTCCCAGATGTATTCGACGGCTTGCGGCGAGGGGTGGAGCATGTCGGGCTGGTAGAAACGATAGTCGCGCAGTTCATCGAGGACAATCTCGTAGGCGGGGAAATACGTCACGCTGGAGTAACGACGTGTTAGTTCATCGACAGCCAACAGCAATGTGGCCTTCGAAAGCTGGCTACCGTGGAAGCCGTACTTCGCATAGCGTATGGGGCTGACGGTGACGATGACCTGCACGTCACTCCGATGACAGATCAACTCCTCAACAGTCTGGGAAAGGTAGTCCGTGCATTGCTCCACCGTGAGTTCTTCCTCCTGAAAAAGTCGCTGTGGACGTTTCTGGCAGTTGTCAACAATCTCACCCGTCTCGCGCAGCCGGTACACATGGTTCGTACCCAAGGTGAGGAAAGCTATCCGCGGTGTCTGCCCTTCAGGAAATGCGGACGGGGACGTTCGCGCTCCAGTTGACAATGCGGACGAGGACGTCCGCGCTCCAACTGATCCTTGCTCCGTCAACCACCGACGCACAGTATGCAGCACAGACGCAGGGTTATACATCACCCCGTAGGGATTCACCGTGGCCGGAAAACGTTCCTCCACGAAACGCTTCCCGATGCTGTCGGCAAAGCACGAACCCACGAACAGCAGTGGCTCCAGCGGCTCTATCTGCACCAGCGGTTTCTCAATATCAACTTTCGTACTAAAGAGCATATTTCCGTTATCGGTTTATGAAGCATCTGGTCTCTTTCTTATCTTCCACCCAATGGCAGCCACGAGGATACTCATCAGCGGGCTTAGCAGGTTGAAGAAGCAGTAGGGCAAGTAGGTGAGGGTCGGCACGCCGAGTACCGTCGACTGTGTCATGCCGCAGGTATTCCAGGGGATGAGCACCGAGGTCACCGTGGCAGCATCCTCCGTTGTGCGGCTGAGAAGGCGTGGCTCATAGCCTTGCTTGCGAAACACCTCCTTGTACATGTCGGCATTCAGGACAATGGAGATAAACTGGTCACCCGTGGTAATGTTAAGAAAGATACCCGTTCCCACCGTCGACGACACCAGACTGACACGGTTCCGTGCGAGGCGTGCTATCACCTGAGTAATACTCGCTATCATGCCGCTAGCCACCATTGCCGCACCGAAGCACATGGCACAAAGGATAAGCCAGACGGTGTTCAGCATTCCCGCCATGCCGTTGGTCGAGACCAGTTCGTTGAGTGGTGCATAGCCTGTTTCGATGGCGGTAGAACCATAGTAGGCCCTGGCAAGGCCACTTGTCAGCGCGGCTGCCGTCGGTTCCTCCGTTCCAGCTATTTGACAAAGGATGTGTGGCTGCAGAATCAGCGCCACTATGCCAGCCATCAACGAGGAAACGAACAGCACGATGAGCGATGGCACCCGTCGTGCTATGAGCCCCCCCGTCAGCACAGGCACCAGTAGTATCCACAGCGATATGTTGAACGTCCGTGCCAGTCCCTCAGTATAGTCGCCCACCTGTAGCTCTGCCCCTTCATTGCGGCCAAGGCCGGCGATGAAGAACACCACGAGGGTGATAGCAAACGTGGGCGTCGTGGTGTATGTCATGTAGCGGATATGGGTGAAGAGGTCTACCCCCGTGGCCGACGAGGCGAGGATGGTGGTGTCGCTCAGCGGTGACATCTTATCGCCGAAATAAGCCCCAGAGATAATGGATCCCGCTGTCCATGCCTCAGAGATGCCCAAGGCGTGGGCGATACCAAGCAGGGCCACGCCGATTGTGGCAATGGTGGTCCACGAACTACCGGAGAGTACCGACACCAGAGCGCAGATAATGCAAGAGGAGACGAGGAAGAACTGTGGCGACATAATCTGTATGCCGTAGTAAATCATCGTGGGCACCACGCCGCTAATCATCCACGAACCAGCCAGCATACCCACGCACAGCAATATGACCAGCGTGATGCTCACCTCGCCGAGCGTCTTCTTTATTTGCTTCTCAAAAACACCCCAAGGCGTACGGTATATGAACATCGACAGGCACACACATACGGCCATGCCCATGAGCAGGGCTATCTGACTGCCACCGCTCAGCGAGTCGCTACCGAAAAGTGCGATGGCAATGCCAAGGAAACAAATCAGCACCACAACGGGCGTGATGGCTATCAGCGGGTGGGGAGAGCGGTTATAGTGCATAGTTCATAGTGCATAGTTATGAGCGGCTTAATTGCAGACCTGTTGGGGAAAGGGCCATGTCTACGAAGCGGGCATTGGCGTTAATGCTGTTGTCATTCAGTATGCGGCGTATACGTGCAGCGGCCTCAGGGTCCTTGGCCACCATGTAGAGATAGCCGCCGCCACCGGCACCAGGCAGTTTATAGCCTAGGCAGAGATCATCGATGAGGTCTGTCAGTCGGCGCACGCCGTCAGGGTTCGTGCCGCTGTCCAGTTGTTGGTTCTGCTGCCATGTCTTGCGAACGAGAAGACCCATCTGCTGAAAGTCCTGACGCTGGATGGCTTCGTACATGTCTATGGCCTGACGCCCCATCTGACGCAGCAGGAGCAGCTGGTCGTGGTGGTTGAGGAACATGCGGCGAACAATCTCAGCGAGTATCTGCTTGGCAGTTCGCGTAATGCCTGTATAATATAATAGGTGGCAGGAGCGGTACTCCGGTGCGGTGTAGATGTCGGTGGGTAACCATCGTACCACTGGGTCTTGTGTGAAACCAGATGGAGTCTGTAGTAGCTTCACACCGCCGAGCAGTCCACCGAACTGGTCTTGCCAACCGCCACCCGTGGTAAGCAGTTGCTCAAGTACAAGGGTACGTCGGCCCAGCTCGTTCTTGTCCCAATTGAGTGAGCAAGAATCGCTGATAGCAGCGAGCACGGTGGCTGCAAGGATGCTACTTGTGCCCAAACCACTTCCAGCGGGGATGGCAGAGAGGAGGGTCAGCTCCAGCCCACAGCCGAAGTCATTCAGTTGAGCTTCCAAGGAGGGGTACTGTTCCTCACAGAACTCAGGCAGGAAACCGGCCAAGGCTAAAGCAGCCTTAGGGATGGAGAAGGGCGACCCCACACGGTTGAACTGCCGTAGCTCGTCGAAGGTCGTCACCACCTCGGCAGCTCCGAGGTCGATGCTACGCAGGATGATGCGCGGCTCGGCCGATGGCTTTACGTATGCTTGTAGCGGTTGCTGTCCGTTCAGCTCTATGGCAAGGTTTACCACATTGCCACCTTCGAGAAGGCAATAGGGCGGCGTATCTGTCCATCCACCGGCAATGTCGATACGCACCGGACTTCGTGACCATACTATTTGGTCACGGTGTACGGAGAGACGGGGAAGGGATTTACGATTTACGGATTTACTATTTACGATTTCTGCAGTGAGACCCTCACGCAGCAGTCCGAAGGCTGTCGTGCTGTCGCCACGGAACATGGCATCATGTATGCGCGTCATCAGCGGCGCGTCAGCGGGAAGGGATGGAGGCAGGGGAATGTCTCGCTCGTGGAAGATGCGCGAGACATCGTCGAGGTCGAGCTGGTAGAACACACTATGCTCCCAGTTCTTCGCCATCGCAGGAAGGGCGGCACAACGGAACTGCTCACGCTGGGCGAAGAGGCGGGTGAGGTTGGCCTGGGAGGACAGCTGCTCGGCGGAAAGTTTTTGGGGCTGAAGGGTGAGGGGGAACTGTTCCTTTTGTTGTTCCGCACCATCGAAGCGGTCATCAATGTGGTAACGGCGGATGGCATAATCGTCTTCGCCAATGGGCACGACATCAAGACACTCGCCTGGAGCGAGGTGCACCTCCCAGTCATTGTGGGGCACACCGGTTATGATGTTGTCGCGTGTAAGCGTCCACTTCGGGCCGATATGGCTATTCTCTATCCAGATGTTCGTGTTGTCAGAGGTAAAAGCTATCTCCGTGATAGCGTTCTGCACGAAGATGGAGGGGTGTGGCTTGCGATCGTGGTGCATAATCTGCCGCTGGTCGGAGACCACGTTTTGCAGGGCGATGGTCGAAGAAATCATCTCACGTGACGTACCGAAGTGGTAGAACTCCCCATCATTGAGCGGCACGATAGCCACCGTGAGCTCGCGCAGTTCAGAATCGTCAATCGTCGGGTTGGTGCCAAGGGCGCAGCCGAACTCGGAATACAAGTCGTAAGGCTTTAATAAATGAGAAATGACAGATGATTTGTCATTTATCATTTCTCCTTTATCACCTATGCAATGTCTGAAAAGCATCTCCACTGCCTTGTCGCTGAGTAGCCAGACGCCGATGTCGGTAAGGAAATAATGCTGGCGCTGCAACTCCTGCAGCCGTTCCACGGAAGGTTTCTGTAGCATCTGCTTCAGCACATGGGGGGTGCGACGGTCGGCGAGGAACACGCCGTGATCCTTGGCAATCGAGGCATCGAGCCACATGCCGTAGCACACCACGTCGGCATTGGGCACAGGTGGCAGCGACACCTGCCGCTGGTCACCACCCACGCGAATAAGCACATCGCCGCTGACCACCATGGTATGCAGACATTCTGGTGCCATCTCCATAATCTGTTCGTAGAGCGGCAGCTGCAAAGAAAGTAAGTCCTGTGACAGTCTTTGTCCTCGTTCCCAGCGGAACACGGGGACGGGTGTGAGAATCTTCCCTGACGGCGCATAGCTGGGCAGACGTCGGCTCTGACCTCCGGCATGGAGCAGGATGCGCTTCTCGCTTGCAAGCCAATTATAGAAAGCCTCCTCCTCAGGGGACGAAGGGAGGGTATTTAAGAACGCCTGCCATAGCAGCCACACCGTTCCGCCTCCGCTGCCCACACGGTGACCCTCAGGGTCACAGGTACAGAAATAGTCATCCTGTGAAAGACCTGTTATCTCATGGAATATCGTCTTACCGTCAGAAGTCTTGCGCACCAGATTGGGCGGCAATGAAAGGAGTTTCTTCATAGTCATTTATGATTTAATGGTGCAAAAGTAGTAAAAAAGGCTGACGTGGCAAAGCAAATTAGGAGAAATTAGTACAAAATTCTTGATGCATCGGATTTATTTTCTTACCTTTGCACCATGATTGCGAACTTTTATAAATTTATATGAAAAAACAACTACTTTCACTGGCTTTTGCCATTTCATGCTGTGCAACCGTAGCACAGGCCGAGAGTTTTTCACACGACGAGTCATCGACGTTGAATTACAAGTTTATCAATCCCTCAGCTGCACGCACACCTGTTGTTAATGCCGGTGAAGGTCAGGTGTGGTGGGCAAACTACGACCTCGATGCATCTACCATGTACATTACTGGTACCGACATTGCCGAGCGTTACGACGCCGCAGTGTTCATTCCGAAAGGTCTGCTGTCAAACGGTAATATGACCGTCGACGGTTTCAGTTTCTATCCTTTGACCGACTGCGTGAAGAACGTGAAAGTGTGGGTGTGTCCTTTCCTCCCTGCAAGCCCCAACGACTGGGTGGAGACCGTCGAGCTGGCCGACACTGCAATAAAGAAAGACAAGTTCAATGATGTGGCCTTCACCAACCATCACCTGATTCCCCAGGATGGACTGTATGTTGGCGTGACGTTTGAGGTGACATCGCTGAATGACGCCGATGCAAAGAAGCCTCTCGCCTTCACTAAATCCGATGCAAACCGTGAGAATTCCTTCTTCTACAAGACGGCAAGCAAGCTGAAATGGACCGACATTGAGGGTAATGCTTACGTGAAGGTGCTCTTTGGCGGGGACCTCAATAAGAATGCTGTCGACGTGAAACCCTTTCCCACCAGCTATGTGGCAAAGGGCGAGAGCGTGAGTGTGCCTGTGACGCTGCGCAACATGGGAACCGCCGACGTGGAGAGCATTTCCTACACCATTACCACCGACGGTATCACGTCGGAAGAGATTACCAAGGCCGTGACCATCAAGGGATTCCAGACTAAGGAAAGCACTGAGATAGACTTTGCTGGCGACACCGAACCGAAGGCATACAACAAGACGCTCACCATCACGAAGGTGAATGGACAGCCTAATGAAAGTGCCAATAACAAGGCTGTTGGACAGATTATCACAGTGACGAATACATATCAGGCCACGCCTGTTGTGGAAGTGTTCGTCGGAACGGGCTTCTCCTCCAGTCCTAGTGCTCTTGCAGGTATGGAAAAGACGCAGGAGAAATATGGCGACCAAGTGGTTTTGGTAGCCGTTCATTGTAAAGACATGAATCACGACGACCCAATGGCTATAGATGACTATTTGCCCTTGATTTATAACGCCCAGACAATTCCCACGTCGTTCCTCGACCGCGAATATATTGTCTACCCATCGCCCTCCTTCCTGCCTTCCACCGTGGCCAGCGCTCTGAAGCGCACTGTGCCGGCGAAGATAAGTCTTCAGGCAGAGTGGAACGACGACGTGGAAACTGCAACCGACATCAAGCTCAGCTCTTTCTCTGAGTTCAGTTATAACGATGAAAAAGCCAACTATGGTGTTGCTTACGTCATCTTGGCCGACGGTCTGAAAGGCACTGGCTCTGAATGGGAACAGAAGAATGGTTATTCGGGCGAAAGCGGTAGCGAAGACATGAAGTTCTGGCGTGAAGCACCTTCATCGGTTGCAGGAATAGAATATGACCACGTGGCCATCGCTGCGAAGGATATTTTCAGCGGGGCAGACATTTGTGAGAAAGAGGGAGTGAAGGTAGGAGAACAAATAGCGAACACCAGCACCATCAGCATTGCTGGCAACCAACTGGTGCAGGACAAGAGCAAGCTCTCGGCAGTGGCGTTGCTCATTGACCGCAGCAACAACCAGATAGTCAATGCCACCAAGGTCACCATCAAGACAGCTAAGGATGCCATTGGCGACGTCAATGGCGATGGCACCATCGATGTGGCCGACATCTCGGCCATCATCAGCGTCATGGCAGGGACGGCAGAGTACATCAATGCCGACGTCAACGGTGACGGCACCGTCGATGTGGCCGACATCTCCTCCGTCATCTCCATCATGGCCGGAGGAAAGTAGAATAGTGAAATGAAAAGACTACAATTAAGATTTGAAAGTATGCAACAGGTGAAGGGTGGTGACGGCATGGGCGTCATCATCCTCACCGACATGCAACGTATGCATGCCATTACCGTGGTTTGCGACGAGCCGATGATGCAGCAGATGTACCAGCGTGCACAGAACCCGAAGCTGTGCCACGCCATGCTGCCCGAAGCACTGCTCTCGCTGCTCCCTTCGAAATATGAGCTGATGGTATTCGGACTCTTCCAAGGCCAGTACCAAGTGGTGCTCATGAGCGAGAAAGGCGACTCGGCACGTTTGCGCATGAGCGACGCCGTGCTCCTGATGATGATTTCGGACATACCTCTTTATATAGAGGAGAACCTGATGAAGCGCCAGAGCACGCCCTACGACGAGACGGCTACGGGTATTGCCATTCCCATCAACACCATGGACGAGCCGCGACTGCAGATGGCGCTCCAACATGCTATCGACGAAGAGAACTATGAGCTAGCCTCACAGCTACGCGACGAGATAAAACGGCGCAACACACCATCCATCCCAACGGCAACGACTACTACTCTTTAGATTTGAGAGTTGAGAGTTGAGATTTGAGAGTTGAGAGTTGAGATTTTAGAATTATGAAGGAAGAGCGTTATTTCTATGTCCCCGATGCTGCTACGCGGCAGACCCTGCCTGACGAGGAGGCCGTGCATGCCGTTCGTGTGCTCCGTCTGACGGCGGGCGACGAGATGATGCTCATGGACGGTCAGGGCACGTTTTACGAGGCAGAGGTGACAGAGACTACTGCCAAGCGTTGCTCCTATACTATTCGGGCCACGCTTCCCCAACAGCATCAGTGGCCAGGACGAGTACACCTTGCCGTGGCTCCGACGAAGATGATGGAGCGCATGGAGTGGCTCATGGAGAAAGCCACGGAGATAGGTATCGACGAGCTGTCTCTCCTCAACTGTCAGTTTTCCGAAAGGCGTGGGGTGAAGCTTCAACGCTTGGAGAAAATCGCCGTGGCTGCCATGAAGCAGAGCCGAAAGGCTTGGCTGCCCCTTCTGAACGACATGCAGGACTTCCGCCACTTCGTACAACGCCACATTACAGGTCGGCGCTACATCGCCCACTGCTATCTGGAGATTCCGCGTGAGAACCTCTTCGACTGCCTTCGCCAGGGAGAGCCCAACGAGGACGCGCTTGTGCTCATTGGCCCCGAAGGCGACTTTTCTTTCGACGAGGTACAGATGGCCATCGCCGCCGGTTTCGTCTCCGTAGACCTCGGAAAGAGTCGCCTACGTACGGAGACCGCCGGTCTGGCAGCAGTAATGATGATGCAACTGGCGAAGGGATAAAGGATAAATTATAAATATGATTTCTTTTTGAGTATACATGGTAATGAATTTCATGACATCAATTAGTAAGGCTTTGCGAGAAGGTTGGCAGAACCCATTTCTGAGAATAGTGGTAATCATAACTCTCAACTCTCAACTCTTAACTCTCAACTCTCAGGCCCAGACGATACGCGAGGCTTTCAAGGCCATGCCCGATTCGCTCATGCCCTATCTCACGGCAAATAACCGCCTGGACCTCATGGACTTCATGGACGCGAAGATGAAGGCAACCGTCACTAACTTACTTGAAGGACAGACGGAGATGACCTTTCTCAGCGACGACTCGCTCAGCATCCGCATGAGCGACGCCCTGACCATAGAGATGAAAACGCAGAAGGTCGATACCATCACGGTGGCGACGCTCAAACGCATCTATAACACCCGTGAAGGAGAACGCCAGGCGGTGCTCACCCGCTACGATACCCGCACTTGGAAAGAGCTTACTCCGGCCACCGTCATTGAGTCCACCCTTCCGAAGTTCGACGAGAAAGTGACTCCTAACTCTAAATTCTCAACCCTCAACTCTCAACTCTAAACCCTCAATTCACCATGAGAAAGTGGTTTTTCTTTATCCTTTGGACCTTCCTTCTGCTAGGCGTTATCGCATTAGCAGGTTGTTTCTTGGCCATCTCTGATGGTCGCATAGGCTTCATGCCACCCATTGAAGACCTTCAGAATCCCATCAACAAATATGCCACGCAGGTGTTCTCTTCCGACGAGAAGCTCTTGGGCACATGGAACATGAACCGCGAGAACCGTGTGATGGTTGATTACGACGACCTTGCCCCGTCGCTGGTCAATGCCCTGGTAGCCACCGAGGACGTGCGTTTCTACGAGCACTCTGGCATCGACTTCTACGCGTTGGCACGTGCCATCGTCAAACGAGGCATCATGGGACAAAAGAACGCCGGTGGCGGCTCGACCATCACGCAGCAGTTGGCCAAGCAGCTCTACACCGATGTGGCCTACACCACCAAGGAGCGTATGCTTCAGAAGCCCATCGAATGGGTCATCGCGGTGAAGCTGGAGCGTAACTACACGAAGGAGGAAATCATCACCTTGTATCTCAATTACTTCGACTTCCTCCACAACGCCGTGGGAATCAAGACCGCCGCCAATGTCTATTTCTCGAAAGAGCCCCACGACCTGTCGCTTACTGAGAGTGCCACGCTCGTCGGCCTTTGCAAGAATCCTTCACTCTACAATCCCGTACGTTTCGAGGAACGTTCGCTGGAGCGCCGTAACGTGGTGCTTCACCAGATGCTCAAGGCTGGCTACATCACCCAACAGGAATACGACAGCTGCTCCGTATTGCCCATGGGGCTGAAATTCCATTCGGCAGACCATAATGAGGGCATGGCCACCTATTTCCGCGACTTCCTGCGCCGCTACATGACGGCCAAGAAGCCTCGCCGTGCCGACTACCCGGAGTGGAACTACGTGAAATATCACATCGACTCGCTGAACTGGAAGAACGACCCGCTCTTCGGGTGGTGCAACAAGAACGTGAAGCGCGACGGTACACCTTATAATATATATACAGACGGTCTGAAGGTCTACACCACCCTCGACTCCCGTATGCAGAAATATGCCGAACAGGCCTGCTATGAGCATGTCGTAGGCTATCTGCAGCCTGAGTTTGAGAAGTCTCTCCGACACAAGCCCAATGCGCCTTACTCCAGCAAGCTGTCGAAAGAGGAGGTACGCCGCATATTGCAGCGCAACGTCCGACAGACGGAGCGTTACCGCCTGATGAAGGCCGCCGGATGCTCGAACGAGGAGATTGACCGCGCCTTCAACACCAAGACGAAGATGCAGGTCTTCACCTGGCACGGCGATGTGGACACGGTGATGACACCCATGGACTCCATACGTTACTACAAGTCGTTCCTGCGCACGGGATTCCTCAGCATGGATCCCCACAACGGACATGTGAAGGCCTACGTCGGAGGACTCGACTTCCACAACTTCGCCTACGACATGGCCACGGAGGGACGCCGTCAGGTGGGTTCTACCATCAAGCCTTTCCTCTACTCGCTGGTGATGATGAGCTCCGGCGCCAACATGACGCCATGCGACACGGTGAGGAACGTGCAGCGCACCTACTACCCCGTGCCTGGCCAGGCATGGACGCCACGTAACGGCAGCCGTGCCCGTTATGGAGAGAATGTAACATTGAAATGGGCCTTGCAGCAATCCAACAACTGGATTTCCGCTTACCTGATTACCCACCGCACCACGCCGAAAAACTTCGTTCAGATACTCCATGACTTCGGAATAGAGAATCCAGAGATTCACCCATCGCCAGCCCTCTGCCTGGGCACCTGCGACATCACTGTGGCCGAGATGGTGAGTGCCTACACCGCCTTTGCCAACCACGGCGTGCGTTCGGCTCCGTTGTTCGTGACGCGCATCGTGGACAGCGAGGGAAGCACGGTGGCCAACTTCTCACCCCGCATGAACGAGGTGATGGAGGAGAACGCCGCCAACAAGATGCTCTACATGCTGCAGGCCGTCGTCGACGGCGGCACGGCCAGCCGTCTGCGTTTCCGCTACAACTTTACCGCTCAGTTGGGCGGCAAGACAGGAACGACGAACAGCAACAGCGATGCATGGTTCATGGGCGTGGCTCCAAATTTGGTCTCTGGATGCTGGGTGGGCGGCGACGACCGTGACATTCACTTCGACACGATGACCTTCGGACAGGGAGCCTCCGCAGCGCTGCCTATCTTCGCCAAGTACATGAAGAGCATCTATGCCGACCCCGCACTCGGCATCACGCAGGAAGACAAATTCGATATCCCCAGCGACTTCGACCCCTGTAAGACCGAAGATGACATGGAGGAGGTGGAAGAAGAAGTGGAAATCGCAGAGGGTGACGAGACCATCACCATCGAGAACGTCGAGGATGTCATTGACGATGATTCTCCCCTACCCTGAAATTAACAACGGATTAAAACTGATTTCACGGATTTTCACGGATTATTATCGAATCCAATAGAAATCCGTGAAATCTGTTATAATCTGTTTAATCCGTGTAATCCGTAAAATCCGTTGTTGAAAGAGTTTGAATAATCCAAGCTAAACTCTTAATTCTTAACTCTCAATTCTTGAATTCTCTCATATTCTTCCTTCGTTAGGCGCATGAAGGAACCATGTTGCGGGCCGGTGACTCCCTCAATGTCCACGGGGTCGTGGAAGTTGCGTAGGTTCTCGTCGGCCTTGCAGATACGGTAGTGCTTCGGTCGGTCGCTGTACTGTATGTAGGCCACGCGCCAGGTGCTGTCGCCGATGAGCTGGAAGGCGCTGCTGCCCTCACACTTCTTCTTCCCCTCAAAGCTGACGTAGTCGTCCTCCACAGGCTCGCCCCATCCGCTTTCCAGCCGGTCGCTCGTTGCGGTGTAGATGCCGGGCTTTCCCCCCTCCTTCTTGATGAGCATGTGGTACTTACCGTCTGGCAGCAGGTTGATGTCGGCATCGATGGTGGCATAGCCCCAGTCGAAGAGCAGACGTGGCTGCGTGAGCTTGGTGAACGTCTTGTCGGCGTAGGAGTAGTACATACGGTCGTACTGTTCCTCGGCACGGTTCCACATAGAGTAGTAGATGAAGTAGCCACCCTTCTCTCCGTTTGGCCAAACGTAGGCCGGGGTCCAGAATATCTGTGGAGCCCACACGCGGTTGATGGTGCTCCAGTCACGGTAGACGCTAGGCGACTCAGGGTCGGAGAATATCTTCGTCCCCTGGCGGAAGTCGAAGGTCTTGCTCTCCCAGTGGATGAGGTCGTCGCTGCGGAGCAGGTCTATGCCGTAGTTGTCCCATATCTTGCTCTTAGCCACGCACATATCGGTCGTAACCATGATATAAGCTTCAGCGTCGAAGGTGCGGCAGATGAAGGCATCACGCTGTCCTCCTTCAATACGTGCGTGCTCCTTGGGGTCCATGATGGGCTTGCCCTCAAGCACATCTTCATAGTGGTAGCCGTCGCGGCTCAGCGCGTAGGCCGTATACTCGCCCTGGTCGCTCATGTGACAATAGAGATAACCGTAGTCACCCTTCTGGGGATTCTGTGCAATCGAAGGCAATGACATAACCAAGGCCATCGTGGCCAGGACAAAACGACATGATACTCTTGACATAACTATAATAATAATATTGTATAAGTTTTGACGTGCACAAAGATAGTGTATTTCTTTGTATTCTGCACGATTCCGGCGAATTTTTCGAGAATGTTTACGGAGTTTTAACTTTTCAGCCTAAGCTCGTAACTATTCAGCGATTAGCCATATAGTCCCATCCTCGCTTAGAACAAAGCGTGGATAGCTGCGTATGGTGAGTTGTTATGCTTCTTGGTCGTCTCAACGATGGATAGCAGGTCGAGGAAGGCATCTGCGCCTTGGTCGGAACGGAATGTGCCGGAGTTCTTCATCTTGATCTTGACCTTCCTGATGCCCCTTTCACTTGCATTATATCTGGCGGTATCGCCGGGTTTTCAAGGAAGTTGAATATGTAGTCCCTGCACTTGATGAGTCCTTTCTTGAGTTGTCCGAACTGCTCCGCCATGTGTTCGAGGTTCTCCGTCAGCAGTGCGTCAAGTTTTATTAGCCATGGCTGTTTGTCGATGACGGCCTGCGGATTCTCGTTCCGCTCATGGACGGCCTCCTGCAACAGGCTCTCGACCTTCTTCGACCACTGCTGCTCCGTGTCCAGTTCACCCAGGTATTGCAGTTCCCTCAGCAGATGAGCTATACAGACCTGATGGTTCAGGAAGTTGAGCGTGAAGTACGCACTATGGCGGTCGGTGACGGCCGTCATCCTTTCAAGCGAGCTTCCGAAACGGCTCTCCAGTTCCTTGTGCGAGCGTCCGCTCCCATGGAAGAGCAGTGTGAAGTAGACCGTCTGCGCAATCCAGGTCCAGTCAAGCTTCTTGTTGCAGTAGAGGCCGGACTCGTCGAAGCCGACGACGGCAGACTTCATGATGCATTCCTTTATCTTCTCTATGGCAGGGGCGGCATTCTTTTTGGCCTCATTAACCCAGTTCACAAAGGAACCCTGGCTGATTTCCAGACCGAACACCTCCTTGAAGAAGTTCCCTATACGGCCATACGGCAGGAACATCACCACGTTCAGGTAGACAACCAGCGACTTGACCGTCGCGTCATAGACCACGGCATTGGAGCCACGTTTGCGGGGAGCATGCGACCTGACGCGCTCGCCACAGTTCTTGCATACGGTGATATAGTGGCGGATCTCCTTCACGACCGGCTTCAGCTCCGGAACCGACACGACTTGTGTCACGTAGTCGAGGATGCGCTCGCAGTCCTCCAAAGACGCACCGCACCTGGTGCAGTAGTTGGCAGATACCTCTTCTGTCTCATCAGGCGTCTGCGTCATCTTCAGGGTGCTGCCCTCGTGCCCCCTCTGACCGCCGGGTGGCCTGCCTGTCGGCTTGCGCAGGGACCTGGTACGGCGGATTGCCTCGTACTTGATGCTCTCCTTCGACGGGGGAGTGCTGCTGTTACCCGAATTCTTGTCGGGAGCCTCGTACTTGGCAAGCCTTGCCTTGAGCTCATCAATTTCCTTGTCCCGCTTGCGCAAGTCTGCATGGAGCCTGTCTATATTGCGGTTCAGCTGGCATATATCAGAGTGCTGCGAGGCAATCGTCTCGTGCATTAACCGCATCTCGTCCGTCATGGCCTGCAGTGTCTCCGATATGTCCGTAACCTTCTGATTCACAGGTGTAAAGGTACGAAAAATATCTGAAACTACCAAATATTTCGGGGTTCATCTCAGAATTCTGTTGATTTGTTGCTCCCTCGCCCTCTTTTTGTACATTTTATTTCCAGCAGTTTGAATGATGCCCTGCCGTACATGACTCTCTTGATGGCCTTGATTTTGCAGACTGTTCCCTCCAGCAGCCCGTTGTTGTATTCGCAGTCGATGGCTCTCTTGATGGCGGCATAGTCTTTCCTCACCCCCTCGGCAAATGAACGGATGCCCTCGCCTCCCAGCACGCATGCCGTGTCAATCCATCTGTACAGCCCATACCTGTTCTCTCCTGCCAGCATGTTCCTGAATGTCTGGCACAGATACCTGGCCGTCTGCACGTGCTCCTTTTGCAGGAAGTCGCCGAGCGCCTGCGACCTGGCTTCGAAGTCGCTCCTGAAGAGCGCCCTCCACAGCAGGCGCTGCTGCTCCCTGACGTACCCGGGCGATTTGCACCTGGCCGTCTCCTTCTTCACCATTTTGTCGAGCCTCTTTTGCAGGTACTCCCCAAGCGGTTCCAGCAGCCGGGCATGCTCTTTTCCCCCGGGCAGCCTTGCGGCAAGTTTCCCGGCCTCAAGCGTCCCTGCCAAGTGCATGATGCGCCGCTTGGTGGCTCCGAAGGCACGCATGATGCCCGACTCCTCCGTGCGCCGTTTCGTCTGCATCCAGAAGGTGCCGATGATGCCGAGGCATAGGTTGATGAGGAAGAAGACGGCGGTGGCTATCTGGAGGTTGAAGTCGTAGGACAGGGAGGACTGGGCAAACTGATTCTTGCTGGAGCAGTGTCCATTTCTGGACACTCATGGTGTCCGGAAACGGACAGTTGGTCATTTGTCGCCTACTACAGGGCTACGGTGCAAAAACACGAAAAAGAGGGGAATAGGCAAAGAAAACTGGGGAAAAGTTTACAAGAAAAAGGAAAAATGTTTATCTTTGCAGGCAAATTGCGACGGGAAACCGCCGTTGGGTGATTTGTGAGAGTATTGAAACGCATATTGTACTTTACGATATGGAGCCTAGTGGCACTCCATATTGTTGTGCTTTTATGCATTCAGCTGTCTCCCGTTCAGTCGTGGCTAGGCAACAAAGTGGCCTCGGCGCTGAGTGAAACGCTGGGCACGGATGCCTCCGTGGGACATATCAGCATAGGACTCTTCAACCGTCTTATCATCGACGACGTCTGCATCCCCGACCTACAGGGCGACACCCTGCTCCGTGCCAGTCGGCTGTCAGTAAAGGGTTCGCTACTGCCGCTGCTCGAAGGGCGCATCGTCATCTCTTCGGCACAGCTCTTCGGTGCCCACGTGCGTCTCTGTCAGGAAGACTCCACGACAGCACCCAACTACCAGTTTGTCATCGACGCACTTTCCTCTGATGACGATTCCGACGACAAAAGCCCCCTCGACCTGCACATCGGCTCGCTCATCGTGCGCCACAGCAGCGTCTCCTACGACCGGGGTGATGCCTTCAACACCCCTGGACGCTTCAATCCTGCCCATCTGGCTGTCAACGACATCAGTACCCACATTAGCTTGAAAGCCTTAAACCCCGATTCCTTAAACATCAACCTCAAGCGCTTGTCTCTGCGCGAACAGTCTGGATTCACACTGGAGAACTTCTCCACCCATCTCATTGCCGGTCCCAGTTCAGCCCACCTGCACGACCTCAACATCCTGCTCCCCCATTCCACCCTCACGATTGACACGCTAGATGCCACATACGACCTCAGCCTCTCTACCCCACCCCGCATATCGGAATACACCAAGCGGCACTTCATGAATACCCTCCGCTATAACGCCACCCTCTACGGAACCATCACCCCTGCCGACCTTGCCCCGCTTATCGGAGGACTGAAACAAGGAACTGCGAATAACCTCAGACAGTCCATCCACACCCTACCGCCCATAGTTCTCTCTACTTCCCTCTCTGGCTCTACGAGGGCGCTCACAGTCTCCGAGCTTGACGTTTTAACCCCTAACGGCGGGCTCACCCTGAAAGCATCGGGCAGCATCGAAACAGTTAAAAAGAATAGGGATTCCCAGTTCATGCAATGGCACGTCAACCTCGAACAGCTTGATGCCTCCGCCGCCATTCTGGCCACACTGGAAGAAATATTCCCCGACATTCCTGACGAGCTTTCACGCCTCGGCAACCTCCACTTCACAGCAAAAGGCCAGCATCTGGCCAACGGCCAGACCGACGGTCAGGCCACTATCGTCACCAGCCTTGGCACGGCAAATATACTCGTTGCCCTTGACAGCCACGACCGGCTATCGGGTTACATCGACACTGACAGCCTCCATCTGGGTCAACTCCTTGCCAACGACGACCTCGGTTCCATCGCCGCCACCGTCACCCTGGGCGGCACTAGGGAACAGATGGAGGCTAACGCCAACATTCACCACTTCCACTTCAAGGGCTACCACTACCACGACATCGAGGCTGGTGGCTCCTACCAGCCTGACACCAGGGCTATTGCCGCCCACATTACCATCGACAATGCCGACCTGAAAGTTTCGGCTGCTGGAGGTCTCTCACCCCTCACCCCTCAATCTCCCATCCATCAGGCATTGCTCTCCGCCCACGTAGGACATATCAACCCCTCTGCCCTCGGCCTCACAAACCAGTGGGGAGATGCAGCCTTCTCGGCAATCGTCAATGCCGACATCACCGCCTCCAGCCTCGCTGATGCAAAGGGCAATCTGCGCGTACATGACTTCACCATGTACAACCCTGCCGACTCTTTGCTTTGCCATATCGACCACCTGCAAATAACATCGGAGACCGACGACAAGAACCAAACCGTCACCCTCACCAGCGACGTCGCCGTAGGAGAGCTGTCTGGGCAGTTCAATCTTGCTACCCTCCCCCGCAGCCTTGCCCGCTATATGGCCTCTAAGCTCCCTACCCTGCCCGGTCTACAGCACGACATTGCTGAGCTGACACACACTGGCACAAAGGCCGTACCGACAAACGACTTCAACCTCCACCTCACGGTCTCAGATACTCACTGGATGCAACCGTTGCTGGGCATACCCCTCACCTTCGACCAGCCGTTGCACCTCATTGCTACCGTCGACGATAATGACAATACTGTCAATATGAGTGGGCGTCTGCCTGCCTTTACCTACTCTGGCAGCCGATACCGCGACCTACACCTCAGTGTCACTACCCTGGGCGACTCCGCCCTTTGTAACGCCACGCTCAAAAAGCTGAGCAACGGAGGAAGACTTCTTTCGCTAGCAGCCGACGTGAACGCGGCCAACAACAACATCTTCTCCTCGCTGACCTGGCGCACCACAGTCCCTGAAGGCGGCGACACGTTACGCACCACCAAGGGAATCATCAACGCCGTAACACAACTCTACACCAATGCCGACGGACGACCTGTGGCCGACATCGGCATACAGCCCTCGCAGGTGATGGTAGGCGATAAGGCCTGGCACATTCGTCCTAGCCACCTCGCCTACTCTGACGGCCACCTTGACGTGGATAGCTTCGCCATCAGCCACGGAGGCCAACATCTCTTCATTGACGGCATGGCCTCGGCATCACATACTGACACGCTCTCCGTCGACATGGACGGCATTGACATTGCCTACATACAAGACTTGCTCGACTTCCACCCTGTGGACTTCTCCGGACTACTGGGCGGCAAGGCGAAAGGCACCGCCGTCTTTGGTGACTTTGCAGCCTGGGCCGACATCGTGGCCCGTGATTTCCGTTTCATGGACGGACGAATGGGAACACTGAAGGCACAGGCACGGTGGAATGCTGCCGACACGCAGATAGACATCGATGCCGTGGCAGAGGGAACAATCATCCAGGGGTACATCTCCCCCGTGCGCTCCGACATCGACCTGAAGATTCGTGCCGATGGGTCGAACATTGAATTCTGCCATTCCTTTACCGAAAGCTTCCTCCGCGACATCTCTGGCACAGCCCACGGAGACCTTGAACTGGCTGGTCCCCTGGGCGACATGAACCTCACGGGAATGCTCATCGCCAACGGACAGATGACTATCGACGCGCTGAATACTACCTACCAGTTAAGGAACGACACTGTCCATTTCGTGCCCAACGACATACAGTTCCACAACGCAGTCCTCACCGACCACGACGGTAACACAGCCACCCTCAGCGGAGGCATACATCACCAGTGGCTATCAGACTTCACCTTCGACCTCGACGTCGAGACCCGTAACGTTCTGGTCTACGACTTTCCCTCCTTCGGCGACAGCAACATCTGCGGCAATGTGCACGCCACAGGACACGCCGACCTGCACGGACGGCCAGGCGAAGTCACTATCAACATCGACGTAACGCCCCAGGCTGGTTCTACCTTCTCCTACAACGCTGCCAACCGTAATACCGTGAGTAAGCAGGAGTTTATTACGTGGGAGACTGAGCCCCAGCAGACCCTCTCCCAACCTCTCCCTATAGGGAGGAGAGCATATACTTCTGAGGCAGACAATAACTACTCTCCTCCTTACAGGGAGGGGCAAGGGGGAGGGTCTGCTGGCTCCTCCGACCTCATCATTAACTTCCTCATTAACGCCACCCCCGATGCCACCCTGCGTTTGCTCATGGACGCGAACACCGGCGACTATATCACACTGAACGGAGAGGGAACCATCCGCGCCTCTTACCACGACAAGGGGCCTTTCCACATGTTCGGCACCTACACCGTCAGCCGAGGCACCTACGGTATCACCATACAGAACATCATCAAGAAGAACTTCACCTTCCAGCCAGAAGGCACCATCATCTTTGGCGGCGACCCCTACGAAGCCACACTCAACCTACAGGCCGTACACACCGTCAACGGCGTGTCGCTCTCCGACCTCAATATCGGCAGCAACTTTGCAAGCAACACCGTGCGTGTGAACTGTCTGATGAATATTCAAGGTACACCCTCGCAGCCACGAGTAGACTTTGACCTCGAGATGCCGACGGTGAACAGCGAGGAGAACCAGATGATACGCTCGCTCATCGCCAGTGAGCAGGAAATGAACCAGCAGGTACTCTACCTCCTGGGCATCGGTCGTTTCTACACACAGGGTGCCAACAATGCCGACGCCCAGCAGTACGGCCAGACCACACTCGCCATGCAGTCGTTCCTCTCAGGCACCGTCTCCACACAAATCAACGAAGTGCTCTCGCAGGTCATCAAGAGCAATGACTGGAACTTCGGAGCCAATATCTCCACAGGCGACGAAGGATGGAACAATGCCGAATACGAGGGCATAGTCAGCGGCCGGCTGCTCAACAACCGGCTGCTCATCAACGGACAGTTCGGCTATCGAGACAATGCCACCACAGCGACCCCATCCTTCATCGGCGACTTCGACCTGCAATACCTGCTCAAACGCAACGGCAACCTCGCCGTGAAGGTTTACAACCAAACCAACGACCGATACTTCACTCGCTCATCACTCAACACCCAGGGCGTCGGTCTAGTCATGAAAAAAGACTTCGACGGTCTCGACGAGCTGCTGCGCAAGAAGAATAAGAAGAAGAAAGTAAAAAACAAAACCGAGTAAGGAGGGAAACGCTAATTACGGGTATTCACATAAGATCCACTCAAATAATGAACATATATAAAGAGAGGAGAGCATTTTACTACGCTCTCCTCTCTTCTTAAAGATGGCGGCCTCCTACTCTCCCGCATTGCATTGCAGTACCATCGGCGCAAGCGGGCTTAACTTCTCTGTTCGGAATGGGAAGAGGTGGGGCCCCGCCGCAATAACCACCTGATGTTGCGCTTCGCTAAATAACAATGAATAAAGAATAGTGAATAAACCTAAACCGTTATCCATCATCACCGCGTATAAGGCGACATATCAACACAAGAACTGTATGTACAGACCATAAAG
>JAFVFY010000053.1 GCA_017475265.1 Prevotella sp.
CAACGCCTGGAAGTCAGCCACGGAGATGTAGGCCACCGACGGCAGGTCATCGTAGAAACGGAGGGTGACGGTGCCGCCGTCCTCACCACCACGGTTCACAGGCACTTGCTTGGCTGTAAACGCAGCTTCGGCAAAAGCACCGATTGTAGTCATTAAGGCGACTACGGCCATGAGTAGAGTCTTCTTCATATTTTAGGTGTGTTTTATTAATTAATAAAATCTTTTAGTTCGTCAGATATTTCGCTCTCAACTGTTGCTGCTCTTCCTTCGAGAAGCCGAGCTGGTTCTCTATGTAGGCGGAGAGTGAGCCATACCGCTGGCGAGATTGCCGCTGCGGACGAGCATGTCGAAGCAGACGGTCGAGCACGCTGTGAACTCACTTGCGCCGCAAACGAGGGTGGCGGCCAGCACCCATTGCAACAATCTATTCATCTTGTCTTGAAAATTCTGTTGGTGTATTCGCTGATGAGACACTGGCCAGCCATTTCACTGGGCTGCTGCAAGCCCATGATGTGAAGGATGGAGGGTGTCGTCATTCAAAATTAAACTTGAACTCAGCAAGTTTGAGCCAAGGTTGGTCGTCAGTAATCTCTAAGCGGAAATACTGATACTCGCCACCGCCATTGCTGAGGCTGTAGCTTTCTGACCTATAGCTTTCGAAGGGTAGGTTCTGGCCGCTGCGCTCATCGAGCAGTGTCCATTCGTCGCGTGTCTTCCGCTTGCCGCAGAGTTTCCAGGTGTGGGGGTTGCAGTTGTGCTTTGGCCACTGATCAACGCTGCCCGTGATGAGCGTGTAGCCTGTGGGCTTGATGAGTTTTGAACTCTCAAACTCCACGTAGTACTTCGGGTCGCTTTGGCTTGCCCACGTCAGATGGTTCGTCTCCCACATGGTTTCATTCATTCCGTCAAAGAGGTTGTCGTAACTTCCACGAACGTCTTCAAATCCTGATGTGATATTGGTGCCTGCCGTTGCGCGCAGCGGGTATTGGCCGTCATCAAGCCAGTCAATCTTGAGAAGGATCTGCTCATGGGGAGTCATAAAACTACTTTGTTCCCAGCCATTGCTGAGCATGATGAGATGTAAGTTTTCGTAAATTAAAATAAAATGCGCTGCGTCTATTAAATAAGAGCCTCCATCTCTAAGTTCACCCGCATCAGCTTCACTAAACCTGCCTTTGAAGAAGTTCCATTCGGCCTTCATGATGTCGGAGATGGTATGTGCCTTTGGTGAGCCTGGACAATAATCTGATTTTATAACTTTGTTATAATCTCCCCAACCATCACTTCGTGGATACTTCTCTTTGGTGACCGTCACCCACATGGGCTTCTGGCCGTTTCTGCCCTCACGAATGAGTACGAAGTCCAGTTCTTTGTCTTTGTCCCACAGATACCAGGCAGCATTACCCGTGATTCTGAATTTTCGTATGTCGCCCTTGTGCCATACAATGGTCTCGGCGTTATAGGGCCAGGCGCTGTTGAGCAGGAAGGTGACGCGGCTCACGTACTTCAATTTGGTTTCGGCACTGGCGGTGACCTCTGCCACAGTGGTGCCGTTGCCGGCACGGAAATAGATGGTGCCCTGGGCATGGCCCTGCGTGTCGGTGAGTTCTGCAGTGAGGTCACTGACGGTGGGTGTGATTTCTGCCAGTTTCACGTCGGGGGCTATCCACCTGGCAAAGATCTTAGCGGCCTCCTCGATGTTGTCCACACCGATATAGCGGTGCTGAGGGTCGTTCTCTTGGATGGCCTCGCCTATTTCATAGCGCACCAGTTTGCCGGCACTGTCAATCAGGCACAGTGACCTCTGGAGGAATTCGAGATCGTCGTACATGGCGGTGAGGCTGTCGGTCTGCTCCTTGCCGTTTCCGCCACTGTTATTGTTGTCATCGTCGTCGCTGGAGCAGGCGGTGAGTATGGGGCTGGTGGTGGCCAGTAGCACTAAGCCAAGCAGCCAGGGGAAAATGTTTCTAAGCTTCATAGCTATTAATGTTTATTGATGGTTACACATTATATATATATATATATGGCATGTTATTCGCAGACTCGTTTCAGCAGCCTGAGGGTCTTGCCAATGTACAGGTGGCCGTTGGGGTGCCTCACACTGACTCCTGAGGGATTCTGCAGGGTGTTCACGGACTGTTCGTCCTCGCACTTCCGTGCATAGTCCTTCAGTCTGTCATAGACTTTGCTCATTTCTTTGTAGTCGGTTCCTACCACCTTGGGGATAAAAAGCTTGCTATACTGGAATCCCCTTCTTACGAACTGACCCTTACGATCCGGGTCATGGGCCAGCGTGTCAACCATGGCAGAGAACTGCACATCGACGCGCACCACAAAGTCGGGCGCCGCAGGGGAACCGATGAAGGTACACTTGCCGTCCTTGTCGGCAGTGTAGGGAATATACACTTGCGGGTCAACGATAATCTGCTTGCCCAGTGAGGGTATGTCAATCAGGCGGCCGTGGAAGCGCTGCCATCCTGTGCCGTCGCTCTTTTTCTGTGTGACAACCGTGCAGTTGCCGGCCGTTTCGTAGATGCTGTCAGCCAGTTCGTCGAGCCCCACCCTTGTTACCGCAGGCGTGCTGTGGCCGTCGAGAGTGAAGGTACCGCTGGTCTTGCCATAGTTCAGGCTGAACTTCAGACGGTCGCCGAACATGAGCATCTCACGGTAGCGGTCGGTATTTTCGTAGGGCAGGTTGGTGAACACGCCAACATTGGCAGTGACGGTTACATCCTGGATTTTCTTAAACATCTCGCTGTTGAGGTTGATTTTGATGGTCGTGGGGTCAAAGGCATAGACGATGCGGGCGTCGTAGTCGGCAAAGCTGTTGTTAGAGTAGCCATCTTTGGTGCACAGCAGGTTGAAGCGGTTTTGCGACGAAATGATGTCGGTAGTATCGACATACACGACAGGGTCTTCTGCCAGTCCCCACAAGCCCTTTCCGACGTGGCCTTGGTCGCCATTGGCGGAATAGACACCCATACCGCTGATGCTGGCAGGCACATGGTCGTTGCCAGTGGCCTGGCTAAGATAGCCGTTGAGGCCGATGGAGGCATCGAGCGTCAGGTCAATCTTTCCAGGGATATACTGGTAGGATGTTGGTTCTTCGAAAAGGCCAGACGAGAAGCCAAGTATTCCGCCAACGAGGTTGCAGGCGAACCCGCCCCACCTTGCGAGGGGATTGAAGTAGGCTCCTATGCCTTCGTCACCGCCATTTGCCATCAGGTTGGCGTATGCCGAAGAGGTGGTAATATGGCCGGTGGCCATGCCGCCGAGGGCTTTTAGTCCGTTGCCTAAGCTCGACATGATGCCACTGGCGGCGTTGGCACCGCCCTGTTGTATGACGCGGTCGCTTTCGAAAGATCCCTTAGCGCTGCCGATGAGGGCACCATTGAGCGTTACCTTGGTCTCGTTAATGGTCTCGGGATAAATCTTGAAAGGTATAGAATACTCACCCTTGTCCAGCCAGACCGAGCCCTCAGGCACATAGCCCGACATGTCGAACTCAAAGCAGTGCCAGCCGGCGTTGATGCTGGAGTTCATCTTGTAAGGCGACAGCCAGGTCTGGAAGGTCTGCGTCTGCTTGTCAACCAGACGGGCAGACATATAGAGCGACGTGTTGGGCTTATGGCAGGTGGGGATGCCATATTCAAAGACATGATACAGAGGATACATCACTTCGCCCGGGCCGCCATCGTATTCGGACTTGCCAAAATAAATATTCAGCATCCAGTCAGAGCCCCAGCCATTGGGGTTGGCTACGTATGTCCATATTCTCATCTGGCCCGTCCATTTGTTGTAGAGCGCAAAGTAGCGCCTGTCTTTCAGAGACTTGTCGTTCAGGTAGCTGAACGCCATCTCCCACCCGTGTTCGGGCTTGTATTGAAAGCGTACTGCTAAAGGAGTATTTACTGCGCCTGAACTGCTCCACGGTACTTGTTGAGCATTGTCAAAGCCCTCCAGACGGACCTCTGTAAATTTGTACCATTCTTTTATCCATTCGTCGTTGATGCCACTGAACGCATCGCCGTCGCCCGTCAGCCTGTGATTGACGGTGACCGTGGCACGATTGCCGTTGGCATCGGTGACGAAGACGGTGGCCGTGGCGCCGGGGGTCTCGGGGGCGGTGCTCACGATGCTGATGGTGCGTGGCTTACTGTCCTCAGCTGAGGTCGCCTTTACCCACGAGGCGCTACTGGTAACACTGGTGATGTCGGCGGTGAGGCTGTCGAGCGACAGTCGCTGACTGTCTGAAATACCAAACACCGTGGTCTGATAGCTAAACGACTGAGCTTCGGGGTTGCCGGCGATGTCATCGCTGTCGGTGCAGGCGGTGAAGGCCGTCGTTGCCGCTGTAGCAAGCATGGTTGCTGCCAGCAGACTGAGAAGTTTTTTCTTTTTCATAATCATCTTTTGTTAGTTATATCTGATAAACTCGGCGGGTGTGGTGACATAGAGGTTGCCGAAGTGAGCCGCGTTGACAATGCGGGCGTGAGAACCCAGCGTGTGCTGAGCACAATAGAGGAAGAGGTCGCGGAACCTGGTGTCGGGATTCTTCGTCAGACAGGTGACGAGGTTCTTCGTGAAACGGTCGCACATCCATACTTTGGCTGCATCGTTCCAGTTGTCAGCCCACGACTGCTCTTGGCTGTTGGCACCCGACATGGCCAGCACGCCGGGGATGCCCTCGACGGCACGTATGACACACTCGCCATAGCACGGCTCGACGGCGACGAGCAGTTTGCGATACTGCATCTGCTCGGCCGTCTGCCGGAGCAGGTCGGCAGAGAATCCTTTGCCTGAGCCGGCATCGCGCCAGGAAAACTCGTTGGCACCACCGTGCGACATGCTGCGGCCGTGGCCGCTCCAGTAGAGCAGCACGTTGTTGCCTTTGCCCTGCGGCACTACCACCGGCAAGCGGTCTGACCGTCGGCCGGCCAGGATGTCGGCCACATCGCTGGCTGTAAGGTCGGCGCTGTCATAGTCAACTATGGCAGCGGGAAAACCGCTGTCAGCAGTGCTGCCGCTGAGCAGGTCGGGACCTGTGGTAGATGTGCGTATGACGCCCGGCTCAGGATTCTTCGGGTCGGATGCCAGCTGCTTGTCGAGGATGAGGATAATGTGGTCGTCGGGGAAACCGCCACGGCGCAACGACTGATAGACGCTGAGCACATCGGCCTGGTGACGGTAGTTGATAAAGCCTTCAGACCCCTGTACCAACACGGCATACTGGTCGGTAAGTGCGGGATAGACGATTTGCTGGGTGTCGCCCTCGGCTGCCTGCTTCTTGAAGTCATCGCTGGCGCGCTGCTCATTATACATATAGAGCCAGGCTGCCTTGGCATTTGTGATGCGTTTACCACCTTTGCTGCCGAAGTAACTGCGGTGGTATATTTTACCATCCATGAGTTGCCAGTGGACATAGGTGGTCGAGGTGGCACAGGTATAGGTGTCGGTATCGAACATGATGTCGCCAGAGGCCCCCATGAAATGATACAACTGACCATTCTCCATGGCCGAGAGATAGAGCTGCATAGGTACGATGTCCCACGCCGAGCCTTCCAAAGCGTTGTCGGCAGTGCTGGTGATGGTAACGATAGCGTCGTTGAAGCAGGCGTTGCCGTCTCCTTCTCTGGGATGATGCTCGACGTAGCATGCGGCAAAGGCTGCCAGCATCAGGGCATCGTAGAACTTACATTCAGCAAAGGTGGGCAACACCCCAAAACGGTTGTTGTAACTCAACTCGAAGCCTGTAGTAGGGTCGGCGTATGGCGAGAATCCCTCATAACCCTGCAGCATGGCAGCTGCACGGGGACCGAGGGCGGCGATAGACTCCTCGCTGAGGTCGGCGAAGGCAAAATAGGTCAGAAAGGCCCTGCGGAACAACTGCCACCAACTGTCGTTGACGGGATCATCGGGGTCAGTACTCTGGAGGATGTTGCTGATGTCAGGGTCGCTCAACACCGATTTGCGGTTGGCGCGGGCTACATCGTAGAGTTGCTGTGCCGTCTCTGCCACGCAGAAAGTGGCCGTTGACATGAAAGTGCTTTGACTCTTGATATTGGCGCGCTGAGCCTCGATACGTGCGAGCAGGTCTTCACTGGAACTGTACAGCTCGTTGCTGAGCAACTCGATCTCGTCCTCCTCCGCATAAAAAGGTGCCCAATAGTTGAAAGTCTTGCCATGTTCATTGTCTGGGGCAAAGAACATAGCCCTCGACGGCAAGAGATTCTTATAATACTGACACATCGTAGCATAACTGCTCATAAGCAGGCTGGTGAGAGAGACATCGGTCTCAGTGAGCGACCACAGAAAGGGCTTGTTGTTGATGTTGAGGCCGCTTGTGGTGATGGCATAGCGGCGGACAATCTCTTCGCTCGTTGTCGCAGGGACAATGAGAGATTTCTGCGTATTCTTGCAGACGGGCGCAAATGTCGCCACGTTTTCGTTTGCGAAGGGACCGATGATGGCCATGATGTCGCCACGTCCGGCCAGCGTTGTGCTGAGTGTGGCAAGATCCTCATTGAGTTCATCATGCCACTCTATATGGAGGCGGACGGCAAGGGTATCATGCCTCTGTGCCTCATGGAAGTTATCGATGAACCACGCCGCAGTACGCTCCAGGCGGCTCCTCGTAGCAACGTCGCTCAGGGGGGCTACCACGGCTACAGTTCTATCCACCCAATGGCGGGCAGGCACGATCTCGATGGTGTCGTCCTCCTGCTTGCAGGAAGTTAAGAATGAAAGAGTGAAGAATGTTGCGCACAGCAGCACCATCCTTCCTATATCATCAATTCTCATATTCGGCCTCCTTTCTGATGGCTTCCTGGTGAATACTTTGGCGCAACTCTTTGCTCAGCGAACGCTCGAATCGCATCTTGCTGTCTTCGGTGTAGGGATGAATGACGACCCCGGTATAGTCGTCGGCGAGACCGAATGTCTGATGCTTGGGCATGCCTTCGGGCGAAAGCCACTGCTCAATGCATTGCTGGACGGCACGGTCTATGTGCTTGACAATGGAGAAATTGCAATGGGAAGAGGTCGCAACACTGTCGATACCCACATAATCATATAAATCTAACATCTCGCTGAAACGGTGGAAAACGGTTGCTGAACCGCCACACACGGGCACTAAGAGATGGCGGTCGTCATTCCATTCCACACTGTTCATCAACTGCATGACGGTGGTGTCGGCAACAGCGAATCCGCCCGACACCTCGTCCGACAGATAGACAGTGACAAGTTTCTTTTCAGTATTGTCGCTGACCTCAATCGGACTGTTTTGGAAACCGTCGGTAAATCCCTGTATGGCAGCAGCAATCGTCTTGGCCTTGGGGTTTGCTCCAACCAACAGAACGTCGGTCGCTTCTACAGGTGCTATAGCGCCCGCCTCGAACATGGCGCCAAAGTAGGACAAGTATAGAGTAGAGCCTTTGCCCGCAAGGGGGGTGGCTGTCTCAAGATAGAGCAGGTCTGCGTAAGGGTTGGACTCCAAACGGCTATTGTTCTTGCGCAGGTAGTCATCGTAACTCGCTGCTGCCACGATGAACAACCTGCGGATGCTATCCTCAGCAGCAGACATTGACTGAAACATCATCTGAAGATATGCCAAGCCCTCATCCACCGTCAAAGGCGACAGTTGCATGGTGCGAAGATGGTACTTTCGAGCAGCTTTCTCCACACCCTGATAGATGAGGTCGTTGTAACCTCGGTCGCCAAGCGCATTGGGGTCGTAGATGACTGCCACCAAGGGAGAAGTGCTTGCCTCATCTGCAGGGTCGGGCTCGTAGATGACATCACCACCTTTCGTACACGAGGCGAATATACTTGCGCCGCATACAAAAATGGAGGCCAGCACCCATTGCAACACCCTTTTCATAATCATTTTATAATCGGTATGAATTATGTTTTGACGGTGCAAAGATACAATATAAAATTACTTAATCGCGACCTTCTTACCTTTATTTATATATACGCCTGCACGCGTCGGCTTGCCGTTGAGACGGCGACCATCGAGCGAGTACCATGCATTGTCTGAATTCGTGGAATTCGTGAAATTCGTGGTTATAATTCCCGAAGCGTTATTGTCGCTGCGCTCGCCGTCGCCGAAGTTCAGCACGAAGGCGCGGACGGCGCTGGTAGGCTCGCCGGCGGTGAGTCCCTGCTTCAGCTGGAAGTAGCCGCGGAAGGCGTTCGCCGTGAAGTCGGTGGCCGTGGGATAGTAGAGCGTGTTGCCGGCACCGAGGTAGAGGTTGGTCTTCTTGTCGGTGTAGATGTTCACGGGGCTGTAAGTGCCCACGAAATCGACATAGTCGGTCTCGACGTTGGCGGTGACATCGCTGATGGCGACGCCGTCGAACACGGGATTAGCGATATCGGTGCCTTCAGCCCACTTCACGATATACGGTGTGCCGGCGGTAATACTGGTCACGTCGTCGGTGAAGTTCATGGTCAGCGTGCCGCCACTGAAGTCGGTCGATGCGAGGGTCTTCACCGTGGCTCCTTCCAGCGGCGTGCCGGCGAAGTCTTCCAGGCTGAAGGGCAGACACAGCGTGTTCCACGAGCCGTCGCGGTAGAGCGTGCAACCTGTGATCGTCACGTTGGCTCCATAGCCGTCGGCATTGCTGATGGCCGTGCTGTTGTCACTGTTGTCGGCCAGGGTGATGCTGGCGGGTGCCACGTAGTATTTACCATCGTAGAGGATGCCGTTCTGGTATGCCTTCACCATGCCGTAGACGACCACTTGAGAGCCGATGTTGGCGGGGGCGGTGTCGTAGGTACAGGCACGTGTGCCCTGTGCCGAGCCCATCGTCTCGGTGTAGTAGCAGTTAGCACCTATTGTTGGCTTGTTGCCGCGCACGAAGGTAGCACCATGGTCGATGGCCGTCTCGCCTTCAGAAAGGGCGAGCGGCGTATTGGGAGCATAGAGCGAATGGGCGACGGTAACGGTGTTGTTGCCACTCCATCCCATCAGACCGCCGCAGTGGGTGGTGCCGTTGGTGGTCAGCAGTCGTCCGGTGTATACGCAGCCTGAGATGTTCGTTGTCGTGTTGCTAGCCGGCATGGCCACGATACCGCCGTGGGTACCGTCGCCGCTGACGCTGCTGTGGATGATGGTGCCGACCTGGCAGCCCTCGATATTCGTCGTACCATAACAGGTAGCGACGAGTCCGGCGGCGAACTTCCGCGAGGTGTAGATGTCGCCAGCCACTTTGAGGTTACGGATGGTGGCATTCTTAATGTAGCGGAACGGCGCACAATTCTCTTCGCCGAAAGCACTCTCAGCAGTGCCTTTGGTGAAGGTCAGCGTGTGAATGCCGTCGCCGAGGAAAGTGCCTTGGAACGAGTAGGTTTCACTGACGCCCACCATCTCCGATACACTGATATCGGCGGTCAGCTTCACGGTCTGGTCGCTAAAGGTATAGCCTAAAGCCACCAGATTGCAGAAGGTCGCCCAGTCGTCGGCATTGTTGATAAGGAGGTTACCGTCGTCATCAGCCTGAAGTCCTTTCATCCATGAGGTGGCACTTATCGTCACGTCGTTGTCGGGCATGTTGAGTGTATAGCGGTTACCCGAGCGCGTTAGCTTACCGGCACTGGTCTGGAAACCAGCGGGGATATAGCCATTACGGTAGCCGCTAAGCATCAGACTGATATCTTGGCCGATGGCACCATAGAACACGCCGTCATACTCGAAGCACTTGTCATAGACTGTCAGCCCGCTGACGTTATACGCTCCCTTTGCAGTCTCGGAGCAAGCGACGATGACATTCGCGCCAGCAGTAATGGGACGTACGCGCATGCCTTGCGCCGAGCCCAACGTCGCGATATAGAAGCAGTTCACAATCCTGCCGGTAACGAAGTCACGCACCAAGGTTCCACCATCGTTAATGAGAGACTCGCCTGCTGCCGCTGCAATGTTAGTGTTAGGGGCATATAGAGAATTACTAACATGGGGGAAATCATATCCGGTGGGGAAGCCCCGCCCTATGAGACCGCCACAGCTGGTGGTACCACTTGTCGTGAACAGACGACCGTCATAGACGCAACCCGTAATGTGGAGTTCACGGCATGCCAAGGCCGCAATGCCACCGTGTGATGCCTCGCCGAAAATACTGCTGTGGATGACAGTACTGACGCGGCAGTTTATGATATAGTTAATTACTTCTTTAAGAAGTTCACCATAAGGGCAGGCTACAAGTCCTGCTGCGTATTTTTTGGAAGTGTAGATGTCGCCAGTCACCTTAAGGTCGCGAATGGTGGCATCCTTGATGTGGCGGAAGGGGGCGCAGTATTCTTCGGCGAAGGGCTTTGCGGATGAGCCTTTGGTAAAGGTCAGCGTATGACCGTCGCCGAGGAAGGCGCCCTGAAACGAGTGAGCCTCACTTACCCCCACCATCGTAGAAGTGCTGATGTCGGCGGTCAGCTTCACTTGTTTCCCATAGTAGTTCTTGGCACCGCTGTTGACGTCATTGGCAAATAAGCACCAATCCATGTTGCTGCCGATGAGGTATGGACTGTCGGCAGTACCTTCGCCTGCGAGCTGTGAGCCGAAAACGACGATCTTGAATGTATTCGAGTCAGCATAAGCTCCATGCCCTGCGAGGACGAGTGTGTATTCGCCCTCAGTGCTGATGGTGACAGGAAATTTATCAACGGCCTTCCCATTCAGCGTGGCAGTGTAGTCGGAGCCTAATTCGAGGGGCATGCTCTCTACGCCTGTCACAGTTGGCGTTATGCTGACTCCTTCACTGAGGCTGTAAGATTCTGCTATTCCGCTGATGTCGCAGAGAACATAGTAGGTGTTAGCATCTGCTGCAGAGATGCTGTAGTACATTTCATTAGATGGTGGGTTGGTGAATACCCGATAGCCTCCGCTGACGGTGCAAGCGTTTGCAGGTGAACCAATCTGAGGTGTGATGTAGTAACAATTGGTGATAGTGCCGCTACCAGCCTGCAAGCCCATGGGGTGCATGGACGATATATTGGTGTAGGTGCCCTTCTCAAGACAGTTCACGAGTGTGGGCGTAGCGCTGTCGCTCCACCCCCAGAACACGCCGACATTGGGACGGTTGCCATCCACACCACTGACGGCACCGGCAAAAATACAGTCCTTGATAGTGGTGGTTGACGACTGTCCATGACCGATGAAACCGCCGGTATAGTCGCTGCTGGTCCTGATTGTGGCAGTGACGATGCAGTCCTCTATGAGGTTAGTGCCGCCGGCGAAAGCCACAAGACCTGACGAGTGTCTTATGTTTGTGGTGACAGTGCCCGCAATAGTAAGATTCTTGATGGTAGCACCATCGATGTAGATGAAGGGAGCCAGGCTCGAATTGTAGGTAGTGAGGTCTGCGGTGATGGTGTGGCCGCCACCGAGGAAGGTGCCACTGAAGGGACGGGCGTTTTCTGCGTTTTCATCATAGATGCCTACACCCCTCGCAATTTCGATGTCAGCATCCAGCTGCACGAACTGGCCGCTATAGTTGTAGCCGTTGACGACATTTTGTGCCAACGCGTTCCAGTCGGCTGTACTCGTGATGCGCCAGGGGTTGGCCTGAGTTCCAGCACCGGAGAGCGTTGCCTCTCCTTCGATATAAGGCACAATCTTCTTGCCGGCTATATTATCGGTCGTGGCTATTGTTGTCGTACCGTCAATGAGAAATTGCTTGCCCTCGATGAAAGAGAAACTGGAAAGGTGTATCTCTGGATGTCCGCTTGTGTAGCCAGTACTATAGATGAAGTCTTCCAGGTTGGTCCACCCCAGTTTCAATCTGCCATTGTGATACCCCTCAAACATAAATCCAGGCCCAATGCCTGCACCACCATCGCCATAGGCAGAAACCTGACCGCCACTGATGGTGATGTCACCGCATACACCATATCCTTCATAGTCTGCAAGATCACTTCGGCCCATGCCGCCACCGATGCCTGCGGACATACTTCCACCACGGGCTTTGACCACGCCACCATTGATGGTGATGGTTCCACCACTGCGATTCTTATAGTCGCCGCCGATGCCTGCAGCTCTCGAACCGCCTTTGACGTCGATGGTGCCGCCATTGATGGTGATTTCACCCACAAACTCGGCTCCAATGCCCGACTTGTGATCATCGCAGCCGTCGATGACAAGCGCCCCCGAACCGTTAATGGTCAGGCGGTTACCTCTGCTCACCTCGATGCCTTTGGGGGCATGGAGCGTAGCGCCATCACCAAGGTTCAGCACAGCGGGGCCGCTGATGTTGATACGCGTGGGGGCAGTCGCGTCGGAATAAACCATAAAGGTGGTCAAACCAGCAACCGAGTTGCCGCCGCAGTTGCCACCAGCGCCGCCAGTGCCAACAGTTTCAGAACTAATGTAGCTGTCGTAGTTATACGCATCGTCCTCCCAACCTGTTGCATTGATTTTTACTTGACCACTTTTGATGGCATTATGATTCATGATGCTTTCTGCACCTGTGGCAGCCCAAGTGCCGTCACGGTTCTGGCCGCCTTTGCCGCCAGGAGCCTTGACAACGTAGTAACCTGGTTCTGTTGACCAGTCAAGATTGCCGGAGGCACCGCCGCCACCGCCGCCACCGCCGGGGCCGCCGGTACCGATGTTCGCGGCTGCGCCGCCGAAGCCGCCAGCACCGCCGCCACCGCCGCCGGCTGCAGTATAGTTGTAACCTGTACCGTCATAAAAAGCGCTCTTGCCCGCACTGCCTGCACTGCCGCTTGTGCCTGCCGTGCCGCCCTTGGCAGAGAGATTGACTAAGGACTGGAGCCTATAGAAACTACCCATGGCTGCAGCGGTTGTACCGGCATGGCCTGCGATACCACTGCCGCCACCAGCGGCTTTCCACTCAGTGGTTACACTTGCAGCACCTGCACCGCCCTGGCCGCCATTGCCGCCGCGCGTGCCGATGCCCGCACCGGCTCCGCCGCCGCCATTGCCACCTGTGCCGCCTGTACCTGACCAGTAATTACTGTCCCAACCTGCGTCACCACCAGCGCCGCCATTGCCGCCATTAGCAGCGTTGCCGCCCGTGGCGTTCAACGTGCCGCTGCCGAGAAGGTGGAGGGTATTGCCCTCCGTCAGCTCAATGCCGGCACCGGCGCCCGTCGTGCCGTTAGCGTTGGCTCCCGTGCAGGTGACGGTCACGCCCTGGGGCACATAGAGATAGACCGTGCCCAGGATGGTCAGGCCGCTGCCGCCTGCCGTGCTGTTGGTAAACGTAAGGTCCGAATTGGCGTAATAGTATGTTGTAGTACCTGCCGCACCAAGCGTCCGTCCCGTAGTGGAACCTCCACTAAGTTGAGCCCAGTCGGAAGTTATGGTATTCGTCATGGCATAGACCTCATCCCAGCTGGCTTGTGCCCACGCTCCCTGCACTATGGCGCAGAGCAGGGCGAGCGTCAGAAATAATTGTTTGATTCTCATGTTGTATTTGTCTTATTTTATATGTCTCACTCGGTGGGGCATAAATCCTTGATGTATAAAAGGGGACTAATTAAATCCGCAGTAGGTCTTTGACAGAATAAATTTTGCTTAGCGACTCGAAAGAAAAATACTGATCATCCATAATCATATAGTCCTCACGCTGTTTCTTTGACAATCGCTTGATGTCTGGAAACATTGAAACAGGTACTATAATCTCACGTCCGTCGGTCAGGTAAGCCGCCATTGTACCGCGTTTACCATTGAAGTCCAGTTTCTTGATGCCTATATTGGTGTCCTTGTATTTACACATATTCTTGTCCTCCTAATTATTTTATGCGTTTGATATGTATCTTCTTCTCTCCGTTCTCCTCAATCCATATCTTTGCCACTGTGTCGCCTCTGTGTGACTTTTTACTCCCTCGGCGCACTACATGGATGTGCCGTCGGTTTTCTGTCGCATCAGTTGTATGCCTCCTGTCTTATCGCTTTAGCGGCGTTTACGCCGCAAGGACGATGCAAGCCGAATGCAATGGAACTTGTTCCAATTGCTGAGGCGCAGCCCGTTCTCGCAGCCTTTCGGCCGCAAAGGTACAAAAAGTTTATGAATTACAAGCCATCTGCACGTTAAAAGTGGAAAAAAACAAGCGAAAGAGATGCCTTTTCCCACTTACGCCCGTTTACATCATAGAAGCGAAGGACCTTCAGCGAAGCTCAAAGACTGTAAGTGCGTGACAGGTGCGCTGTAACTACTCAGACCTCGCTACCGGTCCTTGCCTTTTCATTCCATTCTTACTCCCGTGGTGGTGATAAGTGCCACTTATCACCGAGAAAAGTGCCTCTTATCCCATAGAAAAGTGCCACTTATCTCTAAAGCCCACCGTATGTGAGGCCAGAACACAGCCGGTCGCGGTAGGGGGCTGAGTAGTTACAAAAATCTATTAACGACGTTCACCAGAACAGATAGTCCGTCTGGGGGCTGCCTATTTCCTGATGCTCTGCTTCAGCTTCAGAATACGACGCACGCTCTCGTCAATGCGCTGCTCTGTGATTTCACCGGCTTCTACAGCCTTGATTACCGCGTCGAAAGCCTCCGTGAACACTTGCGGACCGAGCACGATGTCGACACCGGCCTTGATGCAACCCACGGCAGCCTCGCCGTTGGTGTACTGCTGGGTGATGGCCCCCATCTCCATCGCATCGGTGATGATGAGGTTCTGATAGCCCAGTTCGCGGCGCAGCTTGTCCTGAAGTATAATCGGCGACATTGTTGAAGGGATGTCGGAGCCCGTCACGTTGGGCGCACTGATGTGAGCCGTCATGATGAGTTGGCACCCCCACTGTATGCCCGCCTTGAAGGTGACCATCTCGCACGAGAGCATCTCCTCCCACGTCTTCTGCGAGCTGGCATAGCCGAAATGCGTGTCGGCCTTGGTGTCGCCGTGACCAGGGAAGTGCTTGACGCATCCCGTGACGCCGGCATCCTTCAGTCCCTGCAGATAGTTGGTCACCATCGGGGCGGCTATCTCAGGCTTGTCGCTGAAGGCACGAGCACCGATGACGATATTCTCAGGATTGGTGTTCACGTCGGCCACAGGGGCGAAGTCAATATCGAAGCCGTAGCGGTGGAGGTAGGTGCCGATGGTGTTGCCGCACTCGTAAGCATTCCGTGGGTCGCCAGTGGCGCCGATGGCCCCCATCGACTCGTAGGTCTTCACCTTGAAGTTGCTGTTGCGCCCTATGCGAGCCACTCGCCCGCCCTCCTCATCAATGCACAGCAGGGGTGAGCCTTTCAGCGCACGAATCTCAGGGATGAAGCGTGCCAGTTGTGCTTCGTCCTCGATGTTGTGCGCATAGAGGATGATGCCGCCCACGGGATATTTCTCGTTCACCTTCCGCATCATCTCGTTGACGGCCTGCAACTTGATTTTGGTGAGGTCGTCGACACTCTGGTCAATGCCGCCGGAGCGGTTGAAGTGGATGGTGGTGTCGAGACATTCTGGTCGCACATAGAACATCTGTCCCACTTTTTCGCGCAGCGTCATCCGCTGCAGTTGCGACTCCACCTCATCTGTTGGAGGCGTATCTGTGTTGTCTTCATTCGAACACGAACTGAGCATCATCAGGCCACAAGATGTAAGGATGGTGGCCAGCATCCATAGTTTTATCTGTTTCATGGCTGCAAAGGTACTAATTATCTACGAAACACGTCGCAAATACAAAACATTTTAACTCAACAAAAGTTAAAGTTACGGGGTTATCTCCGATATTTATCGGAAATGACTAACTTTGCCGCATGAAACAACTACAAAGCGAACGGGTTTTCCTGAACATGGCCGGCAAGGAGTCGAGCCAAACAGTCCGACTGACACTTCACTTACAGGATGATGTGGACGGAGCAATTCTGAAAGAGGCCGTAGAGGCCACACGACAGCGATACCCCTATCATCAGGTAAGGCTCTGCACACGTGGCGACGAGCAGGGCATAGCGCATTATGCCTTCGATGACAACCCGCTGCCGTGGGTAGTAACGGCAGGCCGGCAGCAGGTGGTGCTGCTCAGCCAGACAGCCAACCACCACCTGCTGGCCTTTGCCTGGTGGGATGACTGCATAGCCCTCGACTGGTTCTATCCGCTGACTGACGGCACCGGAGCCTACTGCATACTCCGCACACTGCTCTACGAATATTGCCGCAGGCGCTATGACAGCACGTTGAACAGCGCGGGCATCCCTGTCACTGGCGATGACATCAGCGAAGAGGAGACTGTAGACCCCCTCACGTTGCCAAGACCTGACTGCATCAGGCCACAGCCTGTTCCCGACAAGCCCAAGGCGCTCAACCTGTTCACCGATGCCGTAGTTCCGCTACGTGAAGATGAGCGTGAGGTCATCCACATCCGTGTGTCGGAGCATGAGCTGATGGAGCGGGTGCGTTCCTGCGGAGCCACCCCTGCCAGTCTGTTCGCTGTGCTGCTGTCGCGAGCCGTCAGCCGTCTGCATCCGGACTTCTCCAGCGGTGTTCCCACCATCTCCTTAGCAGTCAATCTCCGCAAGGCTACCGGCACACCATTGGCACACCAGCCGATGGTTGGTTCGGTTACAATCCCATTCCGTGAAGAGATGCTCGGACGAAGCCTGGAAGAACAGGTTAGCGATTGCCGTCAGTGGATAGCCCTGCAAAACCATCGCGACAACCTGCTGGCTTACTACTACGGCATGCACGATGGTATGGCACAACTCGAGCAGATTCCTTCTTTGGCGATGCGTCACCAGTTGCTGACAGAGGCTCATCAGGCGCTTCGTCAGCACTCCACCGTCTCGCTGAGCTATGTAGGGCGGGCAGCTATGGGAGCTGCCGAGAGGTACGTCCGCGAGATCCAGACCGAAGCCACCTCGCTGCATGCCATTCTGGTAGAGGTCAGCGCTGCGGGCGGCTCGTTCTGTATCAGTTTCATGCAGATGTTTGCGGAGGACAATTACCTCAACGCCTTCCTCAACGAACTGAGCCAGCAAGGTATCGACTATGAGATAGCAGACCGACACAAGGTCATGCTGGCACCCATTTCCGACTATCGCGAGAAGATGGATATAAATATTAACGAAAGACGATGAAAAGACCGGTTATCTCGGAACGGATGTTCCTGTATTGGACAGACCGCGAGCATCCCAACACCTGCCGCATGACGGTCAGGATGCAGGATGCTATAGAACTGACGATGATGCAGGAGGCTCTCCGTCAGACGCAGACCCGCTATCCCTACTACAGCGTGCGGCTGGGTGTGACTACCGACGCAAATGGGCACGAGCATTATGAGTATGACGACAATCCTGCCCCATGGGTGCTGAACATAGGCCAGGAGCCGGTAGAACTCTTTGGCGCGGCATCGCACTACCACCAGCTGGCCTTCGCCTGTTGGGACGACTGCGTGGCCATCGACTTCTTCCACGGACTGACGGACGGCACCGGTGCCTACAACGTGTTGCGAACGCTGATGTATGAATACTGCCGTCGCCGATACGATGGCAGTCTCAGCAGCGATGGCATTAGGAAAGTAGGAGAAACAATCGACGAAAGCGAGTGGATAGACCCTGCATCGCTGCCTAACTTGGATTATTCATACTCTTTTCAACAACGGATTTTACGGATTACACGGATTGTACAGATTATAACGGATTTCACAGATTTCTTCCAGATTCGATGGTATGATAATAAAAAAATCCGTGAATATGATTATCCGTAATCAGG
>JAFVFY010000054.1 GCA_017475265.1 Prevotella sp.
ATCTCTGAACTCGAAGATCAAAGGCTTTAGGGCACAGGTACATGGGGTAGCTGATGTCCCATTCTTCATGTATCGTCTGTGCACTATTTTCGGATAGTTGTCACAGGGTAGGCATCCACGGAAGAATTGAACTGCGCCATTATTCCCCGTCTTGCCTTTATTTCAGGCCGAATTGCGTTAATCTTCCAAAATCGCTTCGCTTTTACAAGCTTTTTTCGTAACTTTGCCGATAAATCGTCGAAGTTACTCCGTCTCGGCAAAAAAAGAAACGAGTTTTCTTTGTTTTGCTCTCGACTTTTTCGTAACTTTGCGCCGTCGAATCAAAAACAAGAAGCAATGGTGAATTATAAACATGGTATCTTTAGCTGGATGGTGATGCTCCTATTCACAATGTCAAAACGACGGCGCGGTCGACGTGGCCGACATCTCCAGCATCATCAGCATCATGGCCAGTGCCAGATACTTCTATCTCGGCACCGCCCAGCCCACGGCAGACAACTACACGACGCTGCCCGGCGTGGTAGATTTCTACTCCTCCATCAGCGAGACGGCGGGAGAAATGGCCGTCATCGCCCCCGGCGAGACGCTCTACATGCTCTGTCCGGCAAGCTGGACGGGCGTGGAAAACTTGACCATCGAGGACAACGTGGGTAACATAGTCGTATTCTCGGAGGATGTCGATGCTACGTCCATCCCAGGCTATGTTATTTACAAGACGCAGCCGTGGAGCCACGCGGCGTTGGTGACTGTCAAGCTCAACACCGGCTACGTGGAAGTGAAGTCGGTAGACTACAGTACGATGACCACTTTCGACGGTACAATAGAAAAGGGAAAGGCCGAAATAGTCAATTATGACGACCAGAACTGCCTGAAGGTCAACGGAGCATCCAATGTCCGCATCATTGAAGGTTTCGAGGTCGAGCCGTTCACAGAGTACACCACGACCATCTGGGTAAAGTCTGACAAGAACGCTGTTTTCGATGTAGTCTTCTCCGGCAACAGGATTAAGGGGAACGGCAATAACGGACGGTGGACTTTAAATGCCGGGCAATGGACAAAGATTACGGTCGTCGGCCAGCCTACAGAGAGTGAGACAGACGGCTACCTGAGAATTGAGAACTCCCGCTCCGCCACCATCTATATCTCAAAGGTGAAGGTAGGCTACTATCCGGAGCAATAGTGGAAGTCTGACAAATAATCCCTTACCTCATGGAGCTGGATTCAGGAAAAAGCAACTTTTTCCTGAATCCGCTTTGTTGTTTCAGGAAAAAGTCGTAACTTTGCCCCTGCAAACCGTAAATAGCAAAATCGCAAATCGTAAATTCGTAAATCGTAAATACATACGATGGGCATATACATTAATAAGGGGAACGAGGGGTTCCGCCAGATTCGCAATAGCGAGTACATTGACAAGTCGGGGCTGATAGGCGTGGTGAACAAGACACTCTTCACGCGCCAGAAAATGAGTTGTGTGACACGCTGCCGCCGCTTCGGCAAGTCGATGGCCGCAGAGATGCTGGCCGCCTACTACGACCACTCATGTGACTCACGCAGCCTCTTCACCGACCTGGAGATAGCCGGCGACCCCACGTTTGAGCAGCATCTGAACAAGTACCCGGTCATATTCGTTGATATGACAACCTTTACATCCAACTGCAAGGACGAGGGTATAGTGACTAATTTCCAGGAAGAAATCATCAAGGATGTCAGCGCGGCTTATCCGCAGGTGAAATACCAGGAAGGCGACCACCTGATGAAATACCTGCAGCAGATTGTTTCTGCCACGGGCGACAGGTTTATCATGATAATAGACGAATGGGATGCCGTATGCCGAGTCTTTGAGGACAAGCCGGAGGCAATGGACAAGTATCTCGACCTGCTGCGCCGCATGTTCAAGGACATTTCAGCCGTCGATGTCTTCGCAGGGGTTTATATGACGGGCATCCTGCCCATCAAGAAGTATAACACCCAGTCGGCCATGAACAACTTTCAGGAATATTCGATGGTAACAGCTGGGGCACTGGCTCCGTTCTTCGGCTTCACGAAGGATGAGGTTCGCCAGTTGGCCGAGAAGCACGGCATGGACTTCGACGAAATGGTGAAATGGTATGACGGCTACCAGATAGGGCCACAATCCTCGATGTTCAATCCCAATTCGGTGATGATGGCCCTCAGAGAGCAATGGTGCGAAAGCTACTGGGGCAAGACGGGAGCCACCAACTCCATTTCCACCTATATACAGATGAACTACGACGGTCTGAAGGACGACATCCTCCGTATGATTGCCGGTGAGCGTTGCGACGTTGACCCCAAGGGCTTCAAGAACGACCTGACACAGATAAACACACGCGACGACGTGCTGACGGTGCTCATACACTTGGGCTATCTGAGTTACGACCGCCGTACGAAGGAGTGCTATATACCCAACATGGAGGTGCTGGGAGAGATGGAGAACGCCGTCCGCGGCAGCAAGTGGAAAGAGGTGGCCCGCGCCCTTGAAAACTCGAAGCGGCTGGTGGATGCCACCCTGCACGGCGACCAACAGACCGTGGCACGCATGGTGGGCGAAGCACATACGGCGAACACCAGCCTGATAACATACAGCAACGAGAACAGCATGGCCTGCGTGCTCGCTATTGCCTACTACTACGCCCATGCTGACTACATCTTCCACCGCGAATATCAGTCGGGGCTGGGCTTCGCCGATCTCGTGCTCATGCCGCGAAAGAACGTCAGCAAGCCCGCCATCATCGTAGAACTGAAATACGGACACTCCACTGAAGAAGCTATTAACCAGATAAAAGACCGCCACTACACCGACAAGGTGGCCGAGTACACCGGCGACATACTCCTCGTGGGCATCAACTACGACCGAGACACAAAGGAGCACACCTGCCAGATAGAGCGGTGGCACAAGGAGTGAGTTACTGCAACAGATGGCGGAAGAATAAGACTGACGACTAACTGTTGGGCTTCACGGCTGAGACCGTCGGAATCTCGAAACGAAGTGAGATTCTCACGGTCATCGATGCTTATCCCTTTGTCAGAACATTGTCAGAAGGCTTCCCTCAAATATGAAAGTATGTGAAATAAATTGGCTGTTACAATAATAATAAGTACCTTTGCAGCCGCAAAAGCCCCCTAAGATAGGGGGTTGGGGGTCTGAACAGGCGCAGACCTTGGTTAATTAACAATAGAAGAATGGTCTGATGTACGTCTGTTCAGACCCCCCCCCCCTAACTTAGGGGGCTTAGACTATGGCACAAGAAGACGTTTTCAAGAAGATTGTTTCCCATTGCAAGGAATATGGGTACGTGTTTCCCTCAAGTGAAATCTACGACGGACTGGGAGCCGTATATGACTACGGACAGAACGGCGTGGAACTGAAGAACAACATCAAGCAGTACTGGTGGAAGGCCATGACCATGCTCCACGAGAACATCGTGGGTATCGACAGCGCCATCTTCATGCACCCGACGATTTGGAAGGCCTCAGGCCACGTGGATGCCTTCAACGACCCACTCATAGACAACCGCGACTCGAAGAAACGCTACCGCGCCGACGTACTCATCGAGGACCAGATAGCCAAGTACGACGAGAAGATACAGAAGGAAGTAGAGAAGGCCCGCAAGCGCTTTGGCGACGCCTTCAACGAGGAGCAGTACCTGGCTACCTCACCCCGCGTGGCTGAGACGAAGGCCAAGCGCGATGCGCTCCATGAGCGTTATGCTGCCGCCATGCAAGGACCCGACCTCGAAGAGCTGAAGCAGATCATCCTCGACGAGGAGATTGTCGACCCCATCAGCGGCACGAAGAACTGGACCGACGTGCGCCAGTTCAACCTGATGTTCGCCACAGAGATGGGCTCGACCGCTGACGGCTCGATGAAGATTTACCTGCGTCCTGAGACGGCACAGGGCATTTTCGTGAACTACCTGAACGTGCAGAAGACCGGTCGCATGAAGATTCCCTTCGGCATCGCACAGATTGGCAAGGCCTTCCGCAACGAGATCGTGGCCCGCCAGTTCATCTTCCGCATGAGGGAGTTCGAGCAGATGGAGATGCAGTTCTTTGTGAAGCCCGGCACGGAGCTGGAGTGGTTTGCCAAGTGGAAGGAGACACGCATGAAGTGGCACCAGAACCTGGGCTTCGGCGCAGAGAACTACCGCTTCCACGACCACGACAAGCTGGCCCACTATGCCAACGCCGCCACCGACATTGAGTTCAAGATGCCGTTCGGCTTCAAGGAGGTGGAGGGCATCCACAGCCGCACGAACTTCGACCTCTCGCAGCACGAGAAGTTCTCGGGCAAGAGCATCAAGTACTTCGACCCGATGACCAACGAGAGCTACACGCCGTTTGTCATTGAGACCTCCATCGGCGTAGACCGTATGTTCCTGAGCATCATGTGCCACGCCTACGACGAGGAGAAGCTAGAGAACGGCGAAACCCGCGTGGTGCTGAAACTGCCCGCAGCCTTGGCTCCCGTGAAGTGTGCCGTCATGCCGCTGGTGAAGAAGGACGGTCTGCCCGAGAAGGCCCGCGAGATCATCGATTCGCTGAAGTACCACTTCACCTGCCAGTACGACGAGAAGGACTCTATCGGCAAGCGCTACCGCCGCCAGGATGCCATCGGCACGCCCTACTGCGTCACCGTCGACCACGACACGCTGAAGGACAACTGCGTCACTCTCCGCTTCCGCGACACCATGGAGCAGGAGCGCGTGGCCATCGACCAGCTGAACGGCATCATCGAGGACAAGGTCAGCCTTACCTCGCTGCTGAAGAAACTCTGATTTTTTTATAACGACCACAGATTACGCAGATTAAACAGATTTTCTCTTGGATTTATCAAGGATTACACAGATTGCTACGCGGAGGAAAAATCTGTGAAATCTGCGAAATCTGTGGTAGAAAAACTTGGATAATAAATAAATGGCAGGTAAAACGCTCAATATTTTTCTAATTCTTTTGGCTTTGGGGTTAAGCGCCTGTTCGGAGTCTGCATCGGACGACGACGAGTATGCCAACTGGCAGCTGCGTAACGAGCAGTACCTTGCTGCCGTGGTCAACGATTCTTTGAAGAAGACAGGGTGGCAGCGCATCAAGAACTATTCGCTGAACCCTGACACGGAGGGCAAGACCTCGGAATACATCTATGTGAAGGTTATTGAGAGTGGTGACCCGTCGGGTGACCTGCCCGCCTTCACCGACTCGGCACGCGTGGCCTACCAGGGGCGGCTCATCCCCTCCAAGACCTACCCCGAAGGCAAGGTCTTCGATGGCACCGTCTTTGGCACCTATAACAACAAGACCAACGCCAACGCCAAGTTCCTGATTTCCAACTCGTCGATGATTAGTGGCTTCAGCACCGCCCTCCAGCACATGCGCCGTGGCGACCACTGGCGCGTCTACATTCCCACAGAACTGGCCTACGGCGCAACAGGCAGCGGCACAAGTGTTCCCGCCTTTAGCCTCCTCATCTTTGAGATGACCCTCATCGACTTCAGCCCCGCCGGACAGGCCATGCCCGTCTGGAGTGCTAGGAGAGAGAGGTAAATGTAAAGGCAACTTTCTTATTTATGATACGCCAACGTGTATTTTTACTTTACGCACTTTTCCTTCTGCTACCGTCGTACGCATTAGCAGAAGAAAGGAACAAGACGACATCGCTGGAAAGTGGCGAGATGCTGACGTTGCCCGACCTTCCCTACTTTATTAAAAAAGGGCTGTGCATGAACTTCCATGCAAGCATTGAGACATTCGGCAAGATTTTTATCGGCAAGGGATATGGCCAGTATCGCGGTGACTGGCTGGAGATAAGCGAGACGGCCATTACCCATCAGCATTTTGAACGAGAGCTCATCAACCGTGCGACCGTCGTCCACGGCTTGTCTATCATTAATGACATTGACATCTCCATGACAGGCGACAACGACGGTCACCTCCACGTCGTGCTTCAGTCAGACGGCGAACGTGGCATGAAGGCTATCTCTATTCTGACAACGTACATCCCACTGATTTAGGTGCCCAGGCACTTGCTAGACAGGTACTGCTAGACTTCCCAGAGATAAAAGGGATTGAAGAAAATGCAATTGACGTCTGTCCTATACATGAGAAGACGGCCAAATCATCCACGTACACTAGCCTGGCCGGCAAACGACTACCGACTCCATCAAAGGGGCTTAACATCTTTAAGATGAGTGATGGAACCGTGCGGAAAGTCCTGGTGAAATAGTTTTATTCTTTGAAAAGCAGTTTGCGGTCGCGCTGCGCTGACGGGCGGGTCCACTCTTCGGGCGTGAACCGCCAGTTGTTATTGGGCCGTGGCGTCACCATTCCCTTCTGCTCAATGTATTGCATGATGTAGTGCCGAAGGTCAAGGGGCGACTGGTAGATGATGCGGTTGTCTATGTCGGCCTTTTCTATGCCGGCACCCTTTGTCAGGAGGTCGCCGCCACCGTTGCCGCGATAGCTGTTCATCACCACCTTAAACTCATGGTCTGGAAGGAAGGGCGTGCCGTCGGCCATGCTGAGGATGCGCACCTTCTGTCCTTCGGGCTTCGTCACGTCCACCTCGTAGTTGATGCCGGCGGCAGAGTCGAAGTTAAACGTATAGTTACGGAACCCCATGCGCTGCTGGTCGCCCTGCGACTCGTCGTTGAGCAGCAACAGGTGGTCGTCAGGACCGTGCATGGTGTTCACCCAGCGGGCATAGCTCTCCTCAAGGAAGGCGCGCACCTCACGCCCGGTCATGCGGAGCACGTAGTACTGGTTCTCAAAACGGTAGAGCTTGAACATATCGGCCACGGTGACAACGCCAGCCTCTATCCTGCTGTCGAAGGACAGCGGGGCGTTGAACGAAATGTCGGCCCCGGAAATCTCCAGCTGCACGTTGTGGATGAAGTCGGTGAAGGCCGACGAGCCGAAATAGCAGTCGCGGGTAGTGGCCCCTTCGGCGAAGCAACCTATGCGACGGCTCACGAAGGCGCTGATACTGTCTATCTGAGGTTGGAAGTGCCGCACCATCTGCTTGTCCACCTTCTCGTTACGCACGCTGACGATGTCGCCTGTGATGTTTTTCCCGATGACCTTCCCCTGTTCGTCTAGCGTCAGCTCAATCTGCGCATCAGCGACGCTGAGCGCCCAGCAGGAGGGGTTGAGGGTGAGCACGTTGCCAATCCTCCCGTTATACTGAATGTGGTCGTGACCGAAGAAGATAATGTCGAACCCCGGCACCTCACGTGCCACACGTGCCGTTGCATCCTCTTCTAAGCCACCGGGCAAGGTCATGCCGCCCTCCCAGCCGCTATGGAAGAGTCCGATGACTAGGTCGGGGTTCTCCTTTTCCCGCACCACCTGCATCCACTTGCGGGCACAGCCCACCATCTCCTCGAACTCCAGCCCGGCCCACAGCGACTCGTTGAGCCAGCAGGCTATCGTAGGCGTGAGCATACCGATAACAGCAATCTTCACGCCGTCACGCTCCAGGACGGTGTAGGGTCTGAGGTATGGCTTGCCCGTAACCCTGTCCACAATGTTGGCTCCCACGACGGGACATTTCACCTCGCCTATCCACTTGTCGTAGACTTGATGGCCAGTCTCCACATCGTGGTTGCCAAAAGCCTCCACGTCGTAGCCCATGTAGTTCACCACCTGTGCCGCGATGTTCTCGCGGCTGGTCTCCACAAAGTTCGACCAGTAGCACGTGGGCTGTCCCTGCAGTATGTCGCCATTGTCGAGCAGCAGCAACCGGTCGCCATACTCCCGCCGCAACCTATTAATATATGTATTCGCGCGCGCGAGGGTTCCCCTCAGCGGTTTGCGCTCCACAAAGTCATAGGGGAAGAAGCAACCGTGCACGTCGCTCGTCTCCACAATCCTCAACCTCACAGTTCTTTCAGCTCCCATGGCGCAAACAGAAATGCTTAGGGCAATACCAATCAGAAGAAAACATCTTTTCATTACTTACCTAATGTAGGCTAAAAAAGCAAAACTATGGTTTTGTTCAGCAAAAGCTATGGTTTTGCTGAGCAAACCAGCCGAGGAGGCTCAGCAAACCAGCTGAGGAGGATCAGCAAACCAGCTGAGGAGGATCAGCAAACCAGCTGAGGAGGCTGAGCAAACCAGCTGAGGAGGATCAACAAAAGCATACGGGTATGTTCAACAAGAGCACCACCCAGTATTAGAAGTTATAGGAGAAGCCGAGCGAAGAGTACTCCTTGAACTGCCAGTAGCCCAAGTCTTCGTCCCAGGTATTGGAGTCGTCGAAGCGCGGGAAGAGGAAGAGGTTGGCAGAGATATACTTCGAGACCTTGAGGGTGAAGGTGTTCTCCCACTCCAGTTCTGCACGGTGGTAGCTGGTGAATCCGTAGAGTCGGGTCTTCCAGGTGAGCACGTCGTTCATCTTCCACTCCAGCGTTGCGGTGAGCTGCGAACCGAAGTCGCTCAGGTGGTGCTTGCCCTCATCGATGCCGTAGCGTGAGGGGAACCACTGGTCGCCATTGAACCAGGAACGGTCCACATAGCGGTAGTTAAAGGCCAGAGGTGAGATGTTGATGGTTCCGGTGAGCTTCTTGTCGAAGGCTTCCACCTTATAGTCCATACCGAGACCGATACTCACGTTCAACGGCGAGAGGAAGTCGGAGTAGGTATTCACGTCGTTGCTCTTGAAGCCCCGTGAGAACTGCGTGTAGGCCAGCACCTGCAAGGTGTAGTACCAGCGCTTGGCGGCCTGCAGACCGACCTTGCTGGTGAGGCGGAGCAGGTCCTCGTTGGCCTTGAACTTATGCAGGGAGTCCGAGCGGGAGGTCTGGAAACCGAGCTTCATCTCCAGCTTGTTGTCCCACTTCCACTTCGACTTGTTGTCATAGTTGGCCTCCAGCGTCAGGCTACCCACGGCGGCGTAGTTGCTCTCACCACCTTTGTACCAGTTGCCGCTGACGTAGTTCTGCATGAACTGCAGGTAGCCATCGCCCTTGTGGGTCCAGAACTTAGGCTTCTCCACGGCCACCTCCACAGGGTCAGCCTGTGGCTCATCGGGCATGGGCAGGGCTTGCTCCACCATCGTGGCCTGTTGCAACACGGGCTGCTCGATGATATCCTGTCGCAGGGTTCCGCTCTGCTCCTGCTCCGTCTCCGTGACCTGTACCAGGTCGGGACGGTTCAGGTAGACGTTCATCAGCGCGCCGTCGATGGCCTCGCTGGTATCGTCGGTGTCGGCATCGTTGAGTGACAACTGGTTTGCCACCACGCCGTGGTAGAACGTCAGCGGGGCAAACAATTTGTAATACTGGCCATTGACTGAGTCTGTGGGCTGGGCTGCGCTGGCACTGAGTGCGAAGAGGGCAGCAAGTGATAAAATGATTTTATTCATAATCCTATTGGGTTTTAATGGTGCAAAGGTACAAACTATTTTTATTTCAGGCTAATCTTTTCACCGTTTTTTATCTATTCGGCACGTATTTTTGGTCAGTTCGCAATTTTGTATTACCTTTGCACGCAAATGAAGCTCACCGTCATCATCCCCGTCTACAGCGTGGAGGCCACCCTGGGTCGCTGCGTGGAGAGCGTTGTGGGCCAAGCGTTCGACGACATGGAAATCATCCTGGTCGATGACGGTTCACCCGATGGCTGCCCTGCGATGTGCGACGCCTGGGCCACTAAAGACAGTCGTGTCAGGGTGATTCACAAGGCAAACGGCGGACTGAGCGATGCCCGAAACGCCGCACTCGAAGTGGCACAAGGGGAGTTTGTCACCTTCGTGGACTCTGATGACTATCTTGCACCCGACACCTACGCACAGGTGATGGCCCAGGCCGAAGGCAACGACATCACTGAGTTTCCGCTATTCCGGCATTATGGCTCGCAGTGGCAGCAGGTGGTGCGCTTCGGCTGCAGTGTCTACGAAAGTGCCGGGGACTACTGGCTGCGTGGTCGGGCCTACGAGCATAGCTATGCCTGGAACAAGATATACCGCCGCGAGTTGTTCGACGGCGTGCGCTTCCCCAAGGGAAAGGTCTTTGAGGACGTGTACACCCTGCCGCGCCTGCTCGACAATGCCCGGAGGATAGCCACCGTGGACTGCGGGATGTACTACTACTGCTACAATGGGCAGGGCATCACCGCCACGGCACAAGGCCGGCAGCTCGGCATGCTGCTGGAGGCCCATGAGGAGGTTATCAACCGCTGGTGCGACGACCGATACTACATGCACGTGCTGAACATCCAGGCCGATGTGTACGAGCTGGCAGGACAGGCTGGCACAGGGTATACCCCTACCCTGCCCTACCGCCGCGTGAACCCTTTGGCCAAGGGACTTTCCGCGTCGCAGCGGCTAAAAGCCCTGACGCTTATCACGCTCGGACTTGAGAATACCTGTAAACTGAACAAAATCCTTCACCGATGGAAAAAGCCAACCCACTCGTAAGCTTTATCATACCCGTTTACAACGTCCCAACGGCAATGCTCCGCGAATGTCTGGAGAGCATCCTGGCACTGTCACTGCGCCCCTTCGAGCGCGAGATTATCATCGTGGACGACGGCTCAGAATGTTCAATGGTCAATGGTCAATGTTCAATGGACAATGGTCAATGGTCAATGGTCAATGAACTTGGTGCGCTGGCCGACGACGTGCTGTACATCCGACAGCGCAATGCCGGCGTGTCGGTGGCGCGCAACGTGGGGCTGCGTATGGCCACGGGACGCTTCATCCAGTTTGTCGACGGCGACGACCTACTGCTGCAGGCACCCTACGAGCACGTACTCGACCAGCTGCGCTACCAACAAAGCTGCGACATGGTGCTCTTCGACTTTGCCAAGACACGCGAAGTGCCGCTGCTCTACGATGACCACGGCCCCATGACGGGTGGCGAAATGCTGCGGCGGGAGAACATACACGGCTCTGTGTGGGGCTACGTCTTCAGTCGTAACATCCTCGGTAGCCTGCGCTTCACGCCCGGTGTGAACTATGGCGAGGACGAGGAGTTCACGCCCCAACTGCTGCTGCGGGCAGAGAGTGCCATCCGCACCACGGCACAGGCCTACTTCTACCGCGAGCGGACGACGTCGGCAACAGGCATAGGCACCACCCGCAGCAACCTGCGGCGACTCTCCGACACACAGAGCGTCATCATGCGTTTGAAGAAACTTGCCGACCGCATGCCCACCGCCGACCGGGTGGCTATGCAACGGCGCACGGCACAGCTGACGATGGACTATATATATAATGTAATAGTGATGACCCGCAGCAGCCACTACCTGGAGCGCAAAATAGGCGAGCTTAGCAAAGCCGGGCTCTTCCCCCTGCCCAACCGTGACTACACCACGAAGTACACCTGGTTCCGCCGCATGACCAACAGCCGCGTGGGCCGCACCGTGCTGCTGCGCACCCTGCCACTGATGGAACGGGAAAGATGATTTCCAAGGGAGTGAAAGGGGATTTCCAAGGAAGTGAAAGGGGATTTCCAAGGGAGTGAAAGGGGATTTCCAAGGGAGTGAAAGGGAAGTGAAAGAGGAGTGAAAGGGGAGTGAAAGGGACGATTGACTATGAGAATACTTTTACTAGGTGAATATAGTAACGTACATAATACGTTGGCACAGGGTCTGCGCCAGCTGGGGCATGAGGTGACGGTGGCCTCCAACGGCGACTTCTGGAAAGACTATCCCCGCGACATCGACCTAGCCCGCACGCCTGGAAAGCTGGGCGGCATCCGTCTCATGGCGAAAGTTTATTGCCAACTGCCCCATTGGCGCGACTACGACGTAGTGCAGCTCATCAACCCCATGTTCCTTGAACTGAAGGCCGAGCGCATCGGCCCCGTCTACCGATACCTGCGCCGCCACAACAAGAAGATGGTGCTCTGCGCCATGGGTCTTGACTACTACTGGGTGCACGAGAACATCACGCGCAAGCCGCTGCGCTACAGCGACTTCAACATCGGCGACCAGCTGCGCACCGACGAGCCCGCAAAGATCTATAGCCGCGACTGGCTCGACACGCCCAAGGGTCGCCTCAACCAGGAGATAGCCCACGACTGCGATGCCATCGTGGCCACTCCCTACGAGAACTACGCCTGCTACCAGCCCCTCTTTCCCGAAAAGACCACCTTCATCCCCTTCCCCATCAAACCCATAAAACCCATTAAACCCATCAACCCCATTAAACCCATCAACCCCATTAAACCCATCAACCCCACCCCACCCCTCAAGCTTTTCATCGGCATCAGCAAAGGTCGTAGCGCCTACAAGGGCACCGACATCATGCTCCGCGCCGCCGAGGACGTGCAGCGGCAACACCCAGACCGCCTGGAAATCATCAAGGCCGAGGGGCTGCCCTTTGAGGAATACCAGCGGCTGATGGACGGCAGCGATGCCATCATGGACCAGCTCTACTCCTACACCCCGGCCATGAACGCCCTTCTCGCCATGTCGAAGGGCATCATCGTCATTGGCGGCGGCGAGGAGGAGAACTACGAAATACTGGGCGAAAAGGAGCTGCGACCCATTGTCAACGTGCAGCCCACATACGAAAGCGTGCGCCACGAGCTGGAGCAGTTGGTGCTCCACCCCGAGCGCATCGCTACGTTGAAACAGCAAAGTCAGGAATACGTGCGCCGCCATCACGACTACCTGGAGGTGGCGCAACAATTCGAACAGCTATACACTAAATCCTAGTCTAGGTGGAACACCTCGGGCAGGGGTATGGTGACGGGCGAGTTGTCGGCGTTCACCTCCATGATGTCGGCCATCATGTCCCACCACTTCTGCGTAATCGGGTCCACGTTCTCCGTGTCCTGTGAGTTGCCCTCCTTGGTGCACTCCTGGTAAGCGAAGAGGATGTTCGTGTCGCGGTCCCAGTAAATGCTGTAGTTCTGCACGCCCTGTTCCTTAATCATCTTCACCAGCTCGGGCCAGATGGCGGCGTGACGTTTTTGGTACTCTTCCTCGAAGCCCGGCTTGAGGAACATCTTGAATGCAAATCTCTTAATCATAGTCTCAGGTTGTTTTGAGTTTGTTTATTGTTTACCGTTTATTGGTTATTGTTTCTTGTTTATTGGTTATTGTTTCTTGTTTATTGGTTATTGGTTATTGTTTATTGTCATAAAGTATCCCAGTTTGTAGAGCTTGAACACACGCAGATCAGGATGGCTGCTGCAGAGGATACGGCGCTCCAATGCTCCAAAGATAAAGTGCCACAGACGGATGCCCCAGCGCACAGGAGCCAGATGGATGCTCTCAACAAAGGCTATCATCTTGGAATATCCGCGCAGGTCACTATAGAAAAGGCTGAGCGTGCGCAGAGATTCCTCCGTCTTAGCGACGAAGCGTTCATTGCTCTCAAAGGTACAGAAGCCGACGGGATTGTCGGGATGCACCACGGTAACTCCGGCCTGGCGCAGCTGTTTCCCCCACAGCACGTCCTCATAGCCATACTGGCGGAAGCGCTCATCGAAGGGATGCCCCAGCATGATGCCCTTACGCACCATGAAGTTACTGGTGTGGAAATGCCTGAAAGGCCGTTTGCGGCGCTCTGTTGCCAAGTGCTGCGGTTCGCAGTCTTTCTCGTAAAGAAACCGGAGGTTACTGCGCTCGCCCTTGCCGACATAATATCCACCATAGGCCACATCGGTAAAGTCGATTTCAAAATAATTCATGAGAAAACGTCCCGAGTCGACGACCATTTCCGCATCCATGAAGAGCAGCCACTCGTAGTGGGCTTGGCTGGCCAGGAAATTACGGATGGCAGCACGCCCGATGTTCACGCCAAGGTCTATGAAACGGCAATGAAACCAGTGCTCAACCTCACGGCAAAGCTCCACGCACCTTTGGTCTGGGGAACCGTCGTCGGCCACGATAATCTCATAGCGCAGCCCAGGGACGACCTCGGCCTGACGACTCAAGGCCTTTACCTGCTCGCGGCAGTCAGCGTTATACACAGGAATGAGTATAGACAACTCTCTCTTCATCGCTGCAAAGTTACGACTTTTCCACAAATCTCAAACCTCAAATCTCAACTCTCACAAATAAAAAATGTTAAACTATCCCTAATTCTCAAATCTCAATTCTCAATTCTCAATTATAATGAGTACCTTTGCAGCCGCTTTCACGAGATGGAAGCATGAAATTCAATCCACAATTCAAAAATTTAAACATCAAACAATTAAAACATGGCAACAAAAATCAGACTGCAGCGCGGCGGCCGTAAGGGCTATGCTTTCTACAGCATCGTCATCGCCGACGCCCGTGCACCACGTGATGGTCGTTTCACTGAGAAGATTGGTTCGTACAACCCCAACACCAATCCCGCCACGGTAGACTTGAATTTCGACCGTGCACTTTACTGGCTCGAGGTAGGCGCCCAGCCCACCGACACCGTGCGTAACATCCTTAGCCGCGAGGGCGTGCTCCTGATGAAGCACCTCCGTGGTGGCGTGAAGAAGGGTGCCTTCGACGAGGCTACCGCTCAGCGCAAGTTCGACGCATGGAAGGCCGACAAGCAGCGCGGACTCGACAAGGTGGCCGCCGAAGAGGCTAAGGCCAAGAAGGACGCCGCCGAGAAAGCTCTTGCAGAGGAGAAGAAGGTAAACGAGGCCATCGCCAAGAAGGTGGCTGAGAAGAAAGCTGCCGCCGTGGCAGAGGCCGCTGCCGCAGAAGCACCTGCCGAGGCTCCCGCAGCAGAAGAGGCTCCCGCAGAGGCTTAAACCCTTTTAAAGGGAGTGAAAGGGAATTGAGGAGGAGTAAATGAGGAGTGAAAGGGACGTTACAAATAGTATCGTTTCTTTCACTCCTTTTTATCTCCCACCAAAAGTATCGTCACTTTCACTCCTATTTATCTCTCACCAAAGGTATCGTCCCTTTCACTCCCCTTTCACTCCCCTTTCACTCCCCTTTCACTCCCCTTTCACTCCCCCTTTAACTCCCCTTTAACTCCCCCTTCACTCCCCCTTCACTCCCCTTAAAACCCTATGGACCCGAACCCCTACGTAAAACAATTTCCCGACCTGATGAACGGGAAGACCATGATGTATGTGCATGGCTTTGCCAGCAGTGGCCAGTCGGGAACGGTGACGCGACTGCGCACCGTCTTTCCCAATGCCCGCGTGGTAGCCCCCGACCTGCCCGTACACCCGCAGGAGGCCATTGACCTGCTCCACCGCCTTTGTGAGACGGAGAAACCCGACCTCATCCTGGGCACGTCGATGGGCGGCATGTACACCGAGCAGCTCTTCGGCTTCGACCGCATCTGCATGAACCCAGCAATGTGCATTGCCGACACCATGCAAGCCCACGGAATGACAGGCACACAAACTTTCCAGAACCCACGACTGGACGGTGTACAGCAGTTCTATGTGGACAAGGATCTGGTTAAGAAATACCGCACAGTGTCAGAGCGACGGTTCAGCGGTGTGAACGACGACGAGCGTCGGCGCGTCTTCGGTCTCTTTGGCGACGAGGACGATGTTGTGGACACCTTCGACCTCTTCCATGAACACTACCCGCTTGCCATGCACTTCCACGGCGAGCACCGCATGAACGACAAGAGCTTCATGCACTCCGTGGTGCCCGTCATCCGCTGGATAGATGACCGACAGGAGGGGCGCGAGCGGCCTATAATATATATTGGTGTGGAAACGCTGAAAGATTCATTTGGTAATGCCGCCAGCAGCTGTCAAAAGGCCATCCGCCAGCTCATAGAGGGCTATCAGGTGTTTTTCGTGGCCCCGGCAGCTTCGTCGGAGCCTACGAACATGGTCGTCATCACGGCCTGGCTGGAGAAAATCGTCAACGTTCCGGCATGGGGGCACACCGTGTTCACCAACCAGCGTCACCTGCTTTACGGCGACTACCTTATCGAGAACACTCCGACCAAGAACGCCATGGCAACTACTATAGACATGGGTAGCGAACAATTCAAAACCTGGGAGACCGTGATGGAATATTTTACACGCCTAGGAGGACAATAACCAACAAACAAACAACAACTATGAAGACAACACGTTGTATCTTACAATCAGCCGTCATTATTTTGATGCTCATGACGGTAGCCTTGCCCACATGGGGTATCTTCAATCCTGTTTCCCCTTACCTCTACTCCGAGAACATGACGATGGTCATCCAACTGAAGAACGGAGAACAAGTTTTAGACACATGCGAGGTGGCAGCCTTCGTCGATGGCGAGTGTCGGGCTGCCTCCCGTGCCGAAAAAGGTCTCTATTACCTCGTCATAGTAGGCGAGGGCGGCGATCAAACGGTGGAGATATGCACTTGCCTCAATAACAAGATCGTGACCATAGACAATAGCATTGTCTACGAAAGCGACCAAAATATTGGTACGCCGTGGGCTCCATACGTCATTGACGTTAGCGATGTATTAAGTGAAAAGACGAAAGAGGGCGACTGTAATGGCGACGGAGTCGTTGATGTGGCCGACATCGCCACCATTATCAGCATTATGGCACTAGGTGCTGAGGCTGATCCAGTAGCGAGTAGTGCTGCCGACGTGAACAAAGACGGCACCGTCGACGTGGCCGACATTGCCAGCGTCATCAGCATCATGTCAGAAAACGCCAGAAGAATCTAACGGACTGCGAAGTATCTTTCCTACTGCGTAGCCTCCTTTCTTTGCTGCCTCGCAGAGCTGGTCTTTATAGAAAAAGGCTATGCTGCCAACGGCCTGCAAGGGCAGGTCGCGACGGTGGTAAGGCTCTATATTGCGGGCAATGAAGTCAGAGAAGTTATCGACAACAAGAGCCTCTACGCCTGGGTCGTCGAGGCGGCTGTGAATAAATGGCGACAACGATGCGAGCCATCGGTTCGGCAGCGGCTGACGGTAGACACAATCGATGACCTCAGCAAGCGTCATCTGCATCTCCTTCTCAAAGTCAGACTTAATTTCATTCCCTAGACATCCCTTATAGAGCGCATTGAGGAATATCTTGCCGAGAACCGCTCCGCTACCCTCATCACCGAGAATATAACCCAGTGGCGGTGTATTGGCAACGATGCGCTTGCCATCGTAGAGGCATGAATTGGCTCCAGTGCCGAGTATGCATGCCAGCCCCTCGCTGTCACCACAAAGGGCACGGGCGGCACCGAGCAGGTCGCTGTGGGCCTCAATTTTCAGGGGAGTGAAGGGGAAGTGAAGGGGGAGTGAAGGGGAAGTGAAAGGGACGTTACTATCAATGGCGGTAAGGGCTTCGCGGAGCAACTGCTCCATGCGTGCCTCCTGATCGGGACGGACACCACTACCATAGAACTCTATCTCCAGGGGAGTGAAGGGGGAGTGAAGGGGGAGTGAAGGGGGAGTGAAAGAGACGACACCTTCGGTGAGGGCTTCGCGGAGCTGCGGCAATAGTTCGCCGCGCACGATGTCAAGGATTTGCGCGTCGCTCTGGTGAATGGGATTGATGCCCTGTGTATGGAAACGTTGGGTAGCCGCCTCCCCACTTAAGGAAGGTTCCGGTCTGAGCACCCAATCTGTCTTGGTGCTTCCGCTGTCTGCAACGAGTATCATCGACCTCTACCCCTCCTCGTTCTCGTCCACATCCTCGTAGTCAAGCATGCCCATGTCATCGTCAGGTGAGATGCTGAGTCCTCCCTGAGCGTCAATAAGCACTTTGAGCGGTACGAAGAGGTCGTCGGCGGCATCGGGCATGGCCACCACGGCCGAGAACTCCAAGCGGGTTTTGTCTACCTCGACAAAGCACATTCCGCCGAGAATGCCGCTGCTATGGAACGGTTCCTTGACAAACGAAAGGAAAGAACCCTTGAGGAATGTCCTCTTCAAGAACTCCGTACCGTCCTGCCGCTTAATGGTAAGCTGGCAACGGTTGTCTATGTATTTCTGCCCATTGTCATCAGTCACCATGACACTGTCAAGGGGAGTACGGACGATGCTGACGTTGTAGGTGTTTCCCTGCCACTCCACACTGACCGTCTGGCTGTCGGTGGGCATGGCTATAGGTCCCTGTGGTTGCTTGGGTGTGTAACGGGTAGCGATGATTCTTTCCACGGTGGGTTTCTTCTCCTGGCAACTGCCAAAGGTGAGGGCGAGGAGAGCAAAGGTTGCTATTGCTGTTGTTTTCATAAGGCTTCGTCTTCGGGACGGTCTATCTGTGGATGATGCTGTATCGCATGTAAGCATTGCCCACTACGTTGCTGGTGCGATGCTTTAACGCGTCGCCCACTACGTTGCCACGCCGCCTTGCGGGCCTCATAGTCGGCATAATGCTTCTCCAGATAACCGTCGGCCATAAAATGATTACTTTTCGGTAAACTTGGCGTATACTACGCTGATTTGAACGGGGTCGTTAGGATTGTCAGGTCCGCCTACGAGACGGGTGCTGGTCAGCGACATGTCGTGCTCGATGCCCGATGCCGACGAGATGACAGGCACCAGCACCACCTTGTTCCAGTTGGGATGTTCAGCTACCCAGTTTGGGTTCTGCGCAGTACCATTCACGAAGTTACGCCATAAAATGGTGATGAGGTTCGAGATGTTAGTGAAAGTGTAGATGTTCTGCGAACCAGAGGCGTTAAACGAGGCAAGAAAAGAGGTCTTACCGTTGATTGCCCTTGTCTTCTCGAAGAACGACTTCAGGCTGTCGGCCTGCACCATAAGGATGGTGCTGGGGGTAGAAAGCATGCGTCGGTCATTCGACTCATTGTTGATTCGCTGGAACGATATCTTGGCAGCGAGCAGCGAGTCATACTCATGGTATTCCTTGATTTCCTGCACAGGCAGTGTCACCTCAGTGTAGAGTCCTGCGGGTGACTTCAGGTAGGTGTGCTGCGTCTCGCTGGCCAGTCGGCGGATAGACTCCTGGTCGTTGGTGACGAGGGTGGTCTGGAGCACCTCCTGCGTAGCGCCAAGGGTGAAATAATTATCGTAAACCTTTTCATCGTCGGCCTCTCGGTAGCGGTAGTACACGCGTAAAAGCAGGTTTGAAACCTGTGAGTGGAAGCCCAGCCCGTCGAGAACCTCAAAGAACAGTCCAGGGCACACCTCGTGGCCGAAGGTATAGGAGTTACGATACTTCTCAGGATGATGATAGCGCTGATAAAGCAGATAGGAACCGTAGTTATTGTAGGTCTTGCCATCCTTGTCAGTATAGGGTTCATCGAGCCTGATGCAAATGTTCTGCGCATAGCCCGTCGTTGCCCTGAGGCTGTCCTTGTCGACGAGGTTGGCGTAGGTGAACATTTTGCTCTTCGACAGTCCACCAGAGCGGAGCAAGCCCTGCGCACGGGGGTTGAAATTAGAGTAGTAGCGATGCCCCTCCTCCACAGGTGTTGCCATCTCGCTGACCTGCATCTTCAGTGCCTCCAGACTGTCCTTGCTGTCTAAGGGCCTCGAGAGGTAGAGCAGCACCTCGCATGAGTCGGCAGCAACCTCGCCGTCCCATCTGCTTACGATATCCAAATCTGAAATATCAGCCATCAGCTCCGAGATGCGGAACTGCGTGGTGAACTCACTCTTCACGTCGGACTGCGTCTCGGGGTCACGCACCTGTCCGAGATAGCACCTCGAACTGAGGGTGAACACCGAGTCGGCCACGATGGTGCGTGTCTCCACAGAGAAGGTGGAGGGGTTCAGGTCGAGCTTGTCACCCTCGTCGGTGAGGGAGATACCTATCGACGACACGCTGTCGTCGCAAGAATAAATGGCCATTGCCGCAAGTGCGACACTAGCCATGTACATTAGTTTTCTCATATACAAATACAATCTCTTGTTACTTGTCTGGATAGATTTTGTCGTAGAACTCATCCAGCCCGTCGGCCCAGTTCTCTGCAAAGGGCAGGATAGGCACCTCCTTCGTCTTGGCATAGTCGGTAAGCACAGGGTTCACCTCCTCCTGGGCTATCATGATGCCGTCGCTATAGTCTATGGCCAGCTTGCCCAACGCATCGAAGTCGAAACTGTCATTATAAGCCGAGAGCAGTTCGGGCTTGGCGTCACGATACTCTAAGCTCTGCTTGAAGTCTGTTCCCAAGTCCATGTTGAGGTTCTTGGTGAAGAGCGACGTGACGACCTTTGCGTCGGCAAACGACGGTTCTTCCTTATAGGCCGTCTTGATGTAGAAGGGTATCACCGCACTCATCCATCCCTGACAGTGTATGATGTCGGGCACCCAGCGCAGCTTCTTAACCGTCTCCAGTACACCACGGGCAAAGAAAATAGCCCGCTCGCCGTTGTCGGAATAATCTACTCCATGCTCGTCGGTGGTCATCTGCCGCTTGGAGAAATAGTCGTCATTATCGATGAAATACACCTGCACCCTTGTTCCTACGATACTTGCCACCTTGATAATAAGCGGATGGTCGGTATCGTTGATAATGAGATTCATACCAGAAAGGCGTATGACCTCATGGAGCTGTCCGCGCCGCTCGTTAATGGTTCCCCACTTCGGCATGAAGGTGCGTATCTCATGGTCGCGTTCCTGCATGGCTTTTGGAAGTTCTCGCCCAAGAACTGAAAGACTGGTGTCGGGTACGTAAGGAGAAATCTCCTGGTTGATGAACAATATCTTCTTTTTTGCCATACTTCTTAGATTAACGCTTGCAAAGGTACAAAAAAACATGCATAAAACCATACATAATGAGCATTTTTAGGAATTTGTGACATTTTATAGGCTTATTTTTAGTCTTTTTTTTCCATATATGGGAAATTTGTTGTTATTTTGCAGCCCAAATAGATAAATAGTAAATAGTCAAATAGTAAATAGCTTCAATGAAAGTATTCGAAAAGATTGCCGACCTCCAGAACGCCCTCTTCGACGACCGCAAGCAGGGTAAGAGCGTCGGCTTTGTTCCCACCATGGGCGCGCTCCACGAGGGTCATGCTTCGTTGGTGCGTCGTAGCGTCAAGGAGAACGATGTCACCGTGGTGTCCATATTCGTGAACCCCACACAGTTCAACGACAAGAATGACCTGAAGAACTACCCCCGCGACCTGAAGGCCGACTGCAAGCTGCTGGAGGAAACCTTTGACGCAGAAATCGTAAATTGTAAATCTGCAAATAGTAAATCCATCTATGTGCTGGCTCCGAGCGTCGAGGAGATGTACCCCACGCCCGACACACGGCAGTTCGAGTACCCGCCCATATCGACGGTCATGGAGGGTGCCCACCGCCCCGGTCACTTCAACGGCGTTTGCCAGGTGGTAAGCCGTTTGTTCTACATCGTGCATCCCGACCGCTCCTACTTCGGCGAGAAGGACTGGCAGCAGATAGCCGTGGTGAAGGCCATGGTACGCCATCTAGGACTGGACGTGCAGATTGTTGAATGTCCCATCGTGCGCGATGCTGACGGACTGGCACGCAGCAGCCGCAACACGCTGCTCGCCCCCGATGAGCGGGCCATAGCACCACGCATCTACCAGGCGCTGAAAGACGGCGTAGTCTACGCCAAAACCCACACCGTGCAGGAGACCCACGACAAGGTGGTGGCCGACATCGATGCCACGGAAGGACTGCGCACGGAGTATTTCGCCATCGTCGACGGAAACACTTTGCAGGACATCACGTCATGGGACGACTCACCCTACGTCGTAGGATGCATTACCGTCTACTGCGGCAAGACGCCGATACGCCTCATTGACCACATCAAGTTCAAGGAGAATTAGGTCGTTATAACGTCATCTCGTTATAACGTAATCTCGATATAACGTAATCTCGTTATAACGTAAATCGAAAATAGTAAATTGTCAAATCGTAAATAGAATCAAGGTGTTGATAGAAGTAATGAAGTCGAAGCTGCACTGCGTTCAGGTGACGGAAGCCAACCTGAACTACATGGGCAGCATCACCATCGATGAAGACCTGCTCGACGCTGCCAACATGATTGCCGGCGAGAAGGTGCAGGTGTTGGACAACAACAATGGCGAGCGCTTTGAGACCTACATCATCAAAGGCGAGCGTGGTAGTGGCTGCATCTGCCTTAACGGTGCTGCAGCACGCAGGGTACAGGTGGGAGACACCATCATCATCATCTCCTACGCACTGATGGACTTCGAGGAGGCCAAGATCTTCAAGCCCTCCGTGGTGTTCCCCCAAAACAACAGGGTTTAAGGACTTAGCCTACATTATTCACGGCACTTTAGAAAACAACGGATTAAAACTGATTTCACGGATTTTCACGGATTATTTATTATCATACCATCGAATCTGAAAGTAATCCGTTATAATCTGTATAATCCGTGTAATCCGTAAAATCCGTTGTTGAAAAGACTTTATGAATAATCCAAATTAGTAATAGAAAGAGGGTGCTTGACGCACCCTCTTTTTTGTTAGTTTTACTGTAGTTTCTCTTCAATGAACATTGCCAGGCTCTCACCTCTGAGACCTTTCTTCAGGATGGTGCCCTGCTGATCCACGACGACCATATAGGGGATGGCGTCCACCTGATAGAGTTCGGCGACGCTGGACTTCCAGCCTTTCATGTCACCCATCTGAGTCCACTTCATGTTCATGTCGTTAATGCCTTTCAGCCACGCCTCCTTGTCAGTATCGAGCGAGACTCCAATGATGCCCAGGCCCTTGTCCTTGAACTGCTCATAGAGGCTCACCATGTTGGGCATCTCATCGCAGCAGGGTTTGCACCAGGAAGCCCAGAAGTCAATGACGGTAACCTTGTTCTTGGCCACCTCAGCCAGCGCGCTCAACTCCTGACCAGTGGGTGTGGGCAGGGTGAAGTCGGGCATCACATTTCCATTCAGAAGAGCCTCTGCGCCAGCCAGCTGCTTCAGGATGTCGGTCACCTCCTGACGCTGCTGATATTCTGCAGGCATCTTCCCAATCAGGGCCTTCATCCTTTCGATGTTCAGCTCTTTGCTCCCAGCCATACTCGTCACCACGAAATAACCCAGGGGATTGTCGATGTTATCCTCGGCTATGTCGATAATCTTTGACAGCATCTCCTGCTCCACAGCCTGATACTGGGCCATGACTTTCTCCTCCATTTCACTACTGTACTCTTCCAAGTACAAGGGAGCCGTCAGGGAGTCGAACTTCGCGCTGAACGATGCCTGCAGCTCGTTCACCTTCTGCCAGGCATCATTTGCCTTTGTACCGCCCACCTTTGGCATGCTGTTTCTTGACACGGTAATGTCTATATTGCCCTTCTCCGTAAAGAAAAGAGCACCGGCAGAGCCATCGGGAGCAACCACGGAGGCCAGCGTCACGGAGTCCACGGAACCCTCAATTACGAACTTACCATCTCTGACAACGATGGTGTCGGTGGGTTTGTCATCGCCCATCACCTTAAAGAAAAACAGTGTGTCACCTTCCTTGAATCCTTCGGCAACACCTTTTACCCTATAACCTTCAGGCTGCTGACAGGCAACCACTGCAAGAGCCATCGCACAGAGGCCCAAAAATGTTTTCTTCATCTTTCTTATATGTTACTAAATTTCAATTCTCAACTCTCAACTCTCAACTCTCAATTCTCAAACCAAATACTGGTCACTGATACTCTCGTTGGCAATGACACGACGGATGGTCTCGGCAAACATGTCTGCCACAGAGAGCTGTTTCACCTTCGCGCAGCGCTGCGTATAGGGAATGGAGTCTGTGAAGACCATCTCCTCCAGCGCGCTGTCCTGCACTCTTTCACTTGCCGGGCCGCTCATCACGCAGTGCGAGGCACAGGCGCGGACACTCGTTGCACCACACTTCATCATCAGGTCGGCAGCCTTGGTGATGGTGCCGGCCGTGTCCACCATGTCATCGATGATGACCACGTTCTTACCTTCCACCTCACCGATAATCTGCATCGTGTCCACAACGTTGGCGCGGGCACGGGTCTTGTTGCACAGCACCAGCGGACAGCCCAAGTACTTGGCGTAGGCATTGGCACGCTTTGAACCGCCCACGTCGGGCGAGGCGATGACGAGGTTTTCCAGATTTAAGCTCTGCAGATAGGGCAGGATGACGCCCGAGGCATAGAGATGGTCTACGGGCACATTGAAGAATCCCTGAATCTGGTCGGCATGCAAGTCCATGGTGATGACGCGGTTCACACCCGCCACGCTCAGCAGGTCGGCCACGAGCTTGGCACCGATAGAAACACGAGGCTTGTCCTTACGGTCCTGACGTGCCCAGCCGAAGTAGGGAATCACAGCATTGATGGTACGGGCCGAGGCACGCTTCGCCGCATCAATCATCAGCAGCAGCTCCATGAGGTTGTCGCTGTTAGGGAACGTGCTCTGCACCAAGAAGATGTCACGGCCACGGATGCTCTCCTCGTAGCTGACGGCAAACTCGCCGTCGGAGAACTTCGTCATCTGTAGCTTGCCCAGCGGACAGCCCAGACTCTGGCAAATCTTCTCTGCCAGATAGCGCGTTGCCGTGCCGGAGAATACCATGTAAGAATTATCCATTTCAATTATATATTAAAAATCTGTCATTCAAACCTCAAACCTCAAACCTCAAACCTCAAATCTCAAACCTCAAATCTCAACTCACGAAACCAGTCTTTGCAGTTTCTGGAAGTGGGCGATGAGTTCCTTGAAATCCTGCCCCTGCTGGATGTTGAAGCGGTTCCACAGGTCGCCGCAGACCACCACGCCACCGAAGCCCAGGTCACGCATCTGCCGGATATTGTCGGCGTTAATGCCCCCACACGCATAGACATGACGATCTATGAGCCCGTGGCGCGAGGCCTCATGCAGCTCTTCCATCGTGTACGACTGTTTGTTCTGGGGTATGCTGGTACTGTCGAAGATGGTCTCCAGAAACACATAGTCCGTATGTTTCTTTGCCCACTTCAGGTCTTCCAGCTTCTGGCACGAGCAGCTCACATGGCCCTTGTAGCCGTAGGGTTGCTCCTCGGTAGGTGTGTTCAGGTGGATGCCGCGAAGCCCATACTCCTCGCGAAGGTAGAAATGGTGGTGAACAGTGATGCGGCGGTAGTAGTCATCGCTGAGCAGCGTAAGCAACCTTTCGGAGTACACAGGCTCCGACTGTGGCTTGCTCAGATGTAGATTTTCCAGTCCTTCCTCGAAGAGCGTGGTCAGGATTTTATCCTCCTCCACGAAGAAAGTGGGCTTTGTCATGATGATGAGTTTCATCGTCGTCCGTCCTTTAGCGAGTGCAAAGTTACGGCAAAATTGTCGGATGACAAAAAGAATCGGAATATCTTATGACCTTTTAACATTGAACCCTTGTTCCATTTATGACCGATTCTCAGGTTATAGCGTCAGCTGCGCTTCTCCTTGATGATGCCGTGCCGGTAGGCGTAGAGCAGGTCTTTCAGCTCGCTTATCTGGCGGCGCAGTTCCTCGCCCTTGTCGGTGTCGGCGACGAGCATGCGGTGGGTGGACATCTCCACGATTTGGGTGGTGGACTTGATGTCGGTGCCGCGCATGATGGCATCCTGAGTACTGGTGAACGGCTCGTGCTGTACGAGCTGGAAGCCACGGCTGTGGTAGACAAGGGTATAGCCCGCGATGCCCGTCTCCTTGTGGTATGCCTCTGAAAATCCGCCATCGATGACCATCAGGCGACCTCCGGCCTTGATGGGGTTCTCGCCCGCACCGGCATGAACGGGCACGTGGCCGTTGATGATGTGGCGGGGAGTGGATTGACCATTGACCTTTGACCATTGACCTTTGACACCAAAGGCATCGAGGATGCGGTCGCAGACCTCCTGCGAGTCGCGCAGCCGGAAGTAGTTGCCCTTCTCCTCGTGATAGGTATCGCGGTCGGTGAGGAAGTAACGCTCGAAGGTGGCCATCTTAGACTTGTCGAAGAGCGGCGAGTCCTTGCCACACCAGAGGTAGAGGAAGTAGTCACGGGCGTAGGATTTCTGTTCCTGCGGCGTGTCGTTCTGGAAGGCTGAGCGAACCAGCTGGCCGATGTACTCCATCAACTGGCGACCCTGATAGCGGTGGCCCATAATCTCTACGTCCTTCAGCGTGCCGTCATCATTCAGCGGCACGGAGGCGTGGAAGAGCAGGTTCTGGTTGCAGATATTGTACATGCAACCGTGACTGAGGATGGTACGTATATGCTTACGCAACTTCTCGGAGACGCGGAAGGAGTGGTGCAGCTTTTGCATGAGGGCGGTCTCCTCCTCGGTAAGAGCCCCGCCCCCTCCCTGTGAAGGGGGAACCACTGTTGGGAAGTGACAGCTCTTCATCTCATACTCCTTGCCACCGATAATGCACACCTGACGGTCGAAGTCGATATGCTCCAGCAGACAGCGATCCTCCATGCCCCACTCCGGGTGGCGGTGGAAGATTTGTGCCTCGGTCTTGAACTGCATGACGGTGATGGCCTTGTGCATCTTGGCCGTGAGCTGCAGCGTCTTCTCGTCTAAATGTCCGTCGTCCCTGAGCAGCTTCGGAATGAACTCCGTACAAGGGTCATCGCCGTAGACCTCAAGGGCGAAGGTGGCCAGGGGCACAAGGTTGATGCCGTAGCCCTCCTCGAGCGTGGCGAGGTTGGCATAGCGCAGCGAGAGGCGCAGCACGTTGCAGATGCAAGCATCATTGCCGGCGGCGGCACCCATCCAAAGCATGTCGTGGTTACCCCATTGGATGTCCCACGAGTGGTACTGCCTCAGCGTGTCGAGAATGATGTGTGCGCCGGGGCCTCGGTCGTAGATGTCGCCGAGGATATGGAGCTGGTCGATGGCCAGTCGCTGGATGACGTTACAGATGGCAACGATGAAGTCGTCGGCACGTCCCGTAGTGATAATGGTATCAACGATGACGGCCACGTAGGCGGCCTTGTCCTGGTCGTCGGGACGCTCGTGGAGCAGCTCCTCGATGATGTAGGAGAACTCCGGCGGAAGGCTCTTGCGAACCTTCGAGCGGGTGTACTTCGATGACACGTCACGGCAGACGCGCACCAGCTGGTGGATGGTGATGTGATACCAGTCGTCGATGTCCTCCTCCTGGGCCTTTATCAGCTCCAGCTTCTGCTCAGGGTAGTAAATGAGCGTACACAGTTCCTTCTTCTCGCTCTCGCGGATGGTGGTGCCGAAGATTTCGCCCACCTTGCGCTTGATGTTTCCCGAAGCATTCTTCAGCACATGGATGAAAGCCTCATGCTCGCCGTGCAAGTCGGCAAGGAAATGCTCGGTGCCCTTGGGCAGGTTGAGAATGGCCTCGAGGTTGATGACTTCGCTGGCGGCATCGGCAATGGTGGGATAGGTGGTGGAGAGTAGGTGAAGGTATCGCTCGTCGGTGTTCATTGTTAGAATTGAGAATTGAGAGTTGAGAATTGAGAATTGAGAGTTGAGAGTTGAGAGTTGAGAATTGAGAGTTGTTTACAGTTTAAGATGGTTTTCTAATTGTTGTCTGAGGTTTTCGGTAAAAGAATTGTCCAGTGGCGGACAAGGCATGAAGCCCTCGGTGAGCAGGGTCTGCTCGCTGAGAATCTGTAGTAGCAACTGGAAAAGGGGTCGCCGCTTGTCTGCCTCGAGCTGCTCCATGAGTGCCGCCTCGTCGAGGCTGTCTTCATGGAGTTGTTTCATCAGTTCGGTAAGGCGCAGGAGGGTGAGGCCATGGGCATCAATGTCTTTCAGGAGTTCGGGAATAGTGGCCTTAGGCAGGGGCTGCGGTGTCTTGTAGCCGTGGGGCAGGTAACAGTCGATGGTCGGTTTCGGAGGAGCGTAGATGCCAAGGACAGCGATGCCCCGCTTCACAATGTCGAGCACGCCTTCCAACTCGACGTAGATAAAGAGGTGACGCAAATCGTCCAAGCGTAAATCGTCAAATCGTAAAGTGTCCAATCGTAAATCGCCCAATCGTAAATCGTCCTTGACCCAAGCCTTGTCGCCCAGCAGTCCTGCCTTCAGCAGGAAAGCGAGGAGGGTGCGGGTGCTGGCGTTCATCAGCTCCAGGGGATGGGAGTCCATCACACGCTGGTAGACCGTGTGTATGGCGGCGGCGGCTTCATCGAAGGTAATGGTCTTGGTGATAAGCGGATTGCGCACGAGCTCCTTCCGCTCGGTGTCGTGGCAGGTCAGTTCGTAAGGGCTGCGGGCGATGACGACGTATGCCTTGGAGGTGTCGACAGTCTCGCCATGAGGACTGATAACGAGCCTCGCCGGAGCTGTTGAGCATCGTAAATTGTCCAATCGTAAATTGTCAATGGGTTGCCCGTGCTGGTGAATGATGTCGGGCTGGAAGTCCTTGACAGCGAGGCGCACATCAGAGGCATTGTCAGCAAACACACATTCCACGTCTGCCGACATGGCCTGCGAGAGCAGACTGACATACTTGGCTAGACGTGGATTGTCGTGACGGTAGACGTGGAGGACCTTCATTCCTATTTCCTCCAGCCATGATTCCTCCAAGGATTCCCGTTGGGACCCATGTTCGGGTTCATGTTCGGGTTCATGCCCTGACCCATACCAGGTCGCCTGTTGGGGTCGCCGCGCCTGAGCATACGACGGTGGAACTTGACCTCAGCGCGCAGGATGGCATAGACCTTCGAGGCGGGAAGTATCTTGAGGAATTTCTCATGGTAGGCCTTCTGTATACGTTTCATCTCCAGGTCGTTCTCGTCGCTCTGGCGTATGGCTTCCAGACAGGCCTTCTCACCCTCAGGCTTGCTCATGACCAGGGCGCCCATCCGTCCATAGACCACGCGCTGCTTCGCTTGCATCTCCTTGTAGACGGGGAAGAACCTGGCAGCCTCCTGTTCCGTGAGCTTTGCCTCGTTGGTAATAAACTCACGAAGCTCGGCATCAAACTTTTCGGGCGAGAACTGCTGCGGTGCATCACCGCCCTGCGCAAGAATGCATAGGGCAAAGGCAAATGCGAAAAACAAAAACTTTAGTCTCCTCATAATCATCCGTGAAAATCCGTGTAATCAGTTTTAATCCGTTGTTTTACATATTACATGAATAGGGGTTCTTAGAGGTCAGCCAACAGCAGACTGGCGTAGATGTCCTCATTGTCGAGCATGGCATAGTCGGCCATCTCCTCCATGTACGTGTCGCTGTAAGTGGTGACCGTCTCCTGTTGGTGTGCCACGAGCTGCTCGGTATCGGCAGTGGCAGGATTGCGGTAGAAGGTGCCAACAGCAACGGCAAGGACTGCACAGGCGGCAGCGGCATAGAGCACGGGGCGCAGATAGCGCACGATGGCGGGCTTCGGTTTGGAGCCTGTGCCGATTGACACAGTACCTGTGCTGGCTGACACGGAGCCTGTTCCCACCTCGTCGGGCAAACGGTCGATAATCTGCCGCGAGAGCTGCTCGAAGTAGCCGTCGGGCACTGTGAATGGGTTGTGCGTACCCATCTTCTCTCTGATATACTTCTCTTCGTTCGTCATAGCTTCAATTATTTATGTTGCTTCAATTCTCAATTCTCAATTCTCAATTCTCAAATCTCAATTCTCAAATCTCAATTCTCAATTCTTCAATCTCTTTGACGCATAAAGCATCGTATGGTTTAATCGCTCCGTTTGAAAAATTCTGTAATCTTTTTCACGGCGATGTGATAGCTGGCCTTGAGGGCGCCCTCCGACGTGCCTGTTATGCGGCTTATCTCAGAATATTTCATCTCGTCGTAATAGCGCAGCTGGAACACAGTCCGCTGAACGTCAGGAAGTTGGGACATAGCCTCCTGCAGTTGCGCCTCCACATGGTCGCCGTCGAAGTACCGGTCGGCCTCCAGCTGGCGGGCCACGCTCTGCATGCCGTCATCGTCGGTGCTCAACATGAAGCGTGTCTTCTGTCGCCGCATGAAGTCAAGGGCCTCGTTGATGGCAATGCGCGAGAGCCACGTCACCAGTTTGGAGTCGCCGTGGAAGGAGTCGAGCGAGTTCCATGCCTTGAGGAACGCGTTCTGCACCACGTCGTTGGCATCCTCATGGTTGAGGACAATACGGCGCACCTGCCAGTACAGCTGTTCGCTGTACTCCCGCACGGCCTGTTCGAAGGCCTTGCGCCGCTTCGTAGGGTCTAGTATCTCTTCAGACATTTCTCTATTTGGTCGTCGTATTCATATCGGTCACGCCAGGTCTCCCAAACGCCGGTCTCGGGGTTGGGATAGAGCGTGTAATAATCTATCATAACAGGCACGGTAGGCGAAACGCTCTGGCTGGACATGAAGCGTACGGAGCCTTCCTCACCCTCTTCCTCGCGCTTCTCCAGGTATTCCTTTCCCTTGTCCGACTCCGGGGGCAGGTCAATCGTCATCCTCATACGGTCCAGCAGCCACTCGTCGGCATCGGGGAGAAGGAACATGACCAAGTCGAAGGGCCGCTCCACGCGGACACAACCATGCGACAGCGTGCGCCGCTCGGCATTGAAGGCACGGCGGTTATTGGTGTCGTGCATATAGACATCGAACTTATTGGCAAAGCGGAAGATGATACGTCCCAGGGAATTGCCCGGCCCGCTGTGTTGCGTCACACTGTAACCACCCCTCTGAAGTTGTTCGGCGGTGATGTCCTTCGGATTGATGGTATCGCGGGTGCCATTCTTCAAGATAAAATAGTTGTGGCGGGCAAAGTAGGCGGAGTCGCCGGCATGGTGGCTCACCTCGGCCGACATGATGGGATAGGGAATCCGCCACTCAGGATTGAGCTGGATGAGCTTCACATTACTATAGAGCAGCGGGGTCTTGGTGGCCCAGGCGCCGCAACAAATCTTCATGGAGAACACGCTGTCGCTCGTGATTCCCCAGAGCTGCTGCGAGGGGATGTTCACAAAGATATGGCGACGGCCCTCTGCCGGAGCATCCTTGTGCCGCCAGCGTCGCCGCTCCATATTGCAAATGGCGAGTTTGCGCCCTTTAGCCGTAGTGTCGTTAGCCAGGCGCTGCTTCAGCAACTGATAGATAGTGTCGGTAGGCTCCAGGCTGTTAAGGTAGTCCATGGCATGGTGCACATGGCTAAAAGACTCTGAAAGAAACTCTTCCGTGGGCCGCTCAGTATCAATGTCATACACCTGGCGGAAGGATCCTCCGCCCCGTGGGTCCAGATAATTGAACGCCTTGTGCGGATTCACGAACCCATAGCGCAGCCCCACGGCACAGCGCATGAAGGCACGGCTGAGGTTCAGTTCCACACGGGCCATGGCATCGGTGGCAGCAACGCCGGCAGAATCGAAGTCAAGGGTTCGCAGATGGGCGATGTCCTGCTTCACCTGCGGAACGAAGAATGTTTCCGGCTCCAGGCCCAGGCTCAGGGCCTTTGTGGCCAGCGAGGAGGCCAGCGTGTCGGCCTCGCGGAGCAGGAAGGTGGTGTCGTCGGTCACCCACAGCCACTCGGCGTCCTCTTTATTATAATAGTTGTATACCAGCAGGTCGGCCTCCAGTGAGTCCTGTGCCTGATAAAGAAATTGCCCAAGACGCTGTCTCGCATCCTGAGCACTATCATTGAGCAGTTGCAACCTTTCCCTTGCAACCCGCTCCTCTTCCGTCTCCCGCAGAAGCCCCTTTGTGCATGCTGCCGAGAGGAATAGAACTATGATGGTGGCTACGGCTATTGCACCGTGACCTTGCGCACCGTTTTGCCTACTTTGAGTATGTAGCATCCCTTGGGCAGGTTTAGTTCGATACGCTGGGCCGGCCCCTCAATCTTGTAGGAAGCCACGGCACGTCCCGTCAGCGATACAACCTCCATCTTCATGCCACTGGCCCCGTTGACGCTCACGATGTTGCCATCGACGCTGATGACGGGAGCCGGCTCCTCTATCTGCTCGGCCACGCCAAGCTCCATAGACATCGGAGCTGCCATAGCAGGAACAGCCAGCAAAGAACAGGCAAATACGGCCAATATCAATGTCTTTTTCTTCATATTCCGAAATATTTGGTGCAAAGATAGGGAAAACTTTTGTAACCACCAAATATTTTAGCAAAAAATGACATTTCAGTTACATATTTTTATATGTCCTTTTTCAACGAGGTGGTGCTTTTGCCCCGGATTCTTCACCTCCCGCCCCGTTTTTATGTTTTTTATAGATTTCCTGCGGCTATGTCGCGGAAAGGAACTGTGATTTAATTAAGTAGTCAAATGGTTTTCACTTTTTGTTTTTAGCCTACATTATTCATGGCAATTGATAAAACAACGGATTAAAACTGATTTCACGGATTTTCACGGAATTTAGGATTATCCTAAAATCCGCAACTAATAGTCATGCGGACTAATTTTGCCGTCTTGCCCTCTATCTGCGGAATCTCCAGCCACTACAGGTTCAATTACGTGTTGTCCTCGTCCAATTTCCCGGTTAATTGAATTTCTCTTAGGCAACTACTTCTCTTCTCGTGAGGCCGCATACTGAGCCTTCAGCGCCTGCACATGGGGCTTTGCCTGAATCTCAGGCGCCACCTTGTCCACCAATGCCAACCACTCTTCCTCTGACATCTGAGCTAACGAGGCGTATATCAGACCCCAGTAACCTTGGAAATCAGAGGGATGCTCTTCAATCAGTTTGAGGCAGTAGTCACGCAATTCACCGGTAGCGGCAGAGTCAGTCTCCAGGCGGCTAAGCACATCCGCTAAGATCGGCGCAGAATCGCGCACCTGGAAGTTGAGCGATGTCTCTGGTGCGAATTCCTCGGCAACCGTCTTGAGACCGTCAATCTCGTAGCGCACCGTGTCGCCGGTAGGGATGAATTTCTCCTTCCAGCCGTTGTCGTCCTGACCGAAACGGACGGACATGAGAGTCGTCTTGTCGCTGGGTATGTCGTAGCGGAAAACTCCGTCTTTCACGGGCACATTAGCCAGTTCTTCTCCTGTATCTTCGTTGAACAGGATTACATACTCAGGCACGTCATCCGTATTATGGAAATGACCCACCAAGACCGTTTGCTCCACTTTTGGCCCGCAGCCAGCCATCAGGGCCGCCGCTGCCAACATCACTAAATAATTAATTCGTTTCATTTTCTTTGGTTTTTATTGTTGTTAATCATCCATGCACAGAACCAAACGGCGGCAATCACCAGACATACGCCGCCAGCGATATAGGCAATGCCCTCCGGCAGATGGAAAGCAAGTTTCGAAATAAAAAGGAATGTAGTGCAGACGCACGTCATGAACAGAGCAGGAATGAGTGTGATCCAATAGTTCTTCTTCTGACGAACCAGATAGACCGTGATGGCCCAGAGCATGAATACCGCCAGCGCCTGATTGCTCCATCCGGCATATTGCCAAATGGTGTTGAAGCCATTGGCGTCCTCTACCTGCCATATCAGCAGAGCCAGCGAAGCACCGAAGAGGGGCAGACTGACGAGCAGGCGTTTGGGAATGGGCCGCTGCTCGATATGGAATGCTTCTGCGATGATCAGTCGGGCAGAACGGAAAGCCGTATCACCCGAGGTGATGGGAGCTGCCACGACACCGAGAATGGCCAAGATACCGCCTGTGAGGCCGAGCCAGCTGTTGCACATGATATTCACCACAGCAGGGGCACTGGTCAAAAAGCCCTTATTGCCGACAGCCTCTATGATCTGATAGCCCGGAGCAGGTTCCCCATAGAAGAAATACATGGACACAGCAGCCCATACCAGTGCAACAAGCCCCTCGGTGATCATCGAGCCGTAGAACACGGCACGACCCTTGCGCTCTGAAGCCAGACAGCGGGCCATGAGCGGGCTCTGGGTAGCATGGAAGCCACTCAAGGCACCGCAGGCGATGGTGATGAACATACAAGGGAACACCTGGTCGGTGAAGGAGCTGTCGGCTGCCTTCCCCATATTCTCAGGATGCGACCACAACTCGGGCAACTGAGGCCATTCCACAAACAGGCATACCATCAGTGCTGCCACCATGAACAGAAGGGCAATGGCAAACACAGGATAGAAGCGCCCGATAACCTTGTCGATAGGGAGCATCGTGGCCACGATATAATAGACAAAGATACAGATAATCCACATCAGGGCGGTACCGCCATACCCCTGGAGGATGGTGGCAGGACTGAACACAAACACCGTGCCCACCATCAGCAGAAGGAGTACCGAGAACACCCGCATGACCTTACGGGCCTTCTCACCCAGGTATTTCCCGACAATCTCCGGACAACTGGCACCACCGTTACGCATGGAGAGCATACCCGTGAAATAGTCGTGTACGCTGCCTGCGAAGATACATCCCAGCACAATCCACAGATAGGCTACAGGGCCGAACTTGGCACCCATGATAGCACCGAAGATCGGCCCGGTACCTGCGATGTTCAGAAACTGGATCATAAACACCTTCCAGTTAGGAAGCACAATGTGGTCAACACCATCGGCCATGGCAACAGCAGGAGTTTCCCTGTCGTCAGGGCCAAACACGCTGTCCACAAAACGGCCATACAACAGATAGCCTAAGACAAGTGCTATAAGACTAATGCAAAATGTAACCATCATTTAATAATGACTATTTCTCCGCCTTCGTCGCCGCCTTCGTCGCCGCCATCTATATTGTGGCGCCGCCATCCGGCTGGGATGCCGTTAGGACTGTTTTCTTCCCATGGTAGATAGCTATACGTCGTAAAATATCCTGACGTGGAAACCCCTGAGAGCCAGTCTTTGGTGCAGTCTTCTGCAGAGATGTCAGTGGCATAGCATTTCAATTCTCTCAAACTCGAGCACCCTGCGAACATATTATAATAGCACCCTTTGGTTAGCGTTTCGGCAGGCAGGACGATAGGCATTTCAAAATCAGGCTTAAAGACAAAGCACTCCAGTTTCTCGCAACCAAAGAACATTTCAGAGTAACAAGAGTCGGCCAGCGTGGTGGCAGGCAGAATCGGGGCATAGACCATAGACTTACACCCATAGAACATCGAGTCATAGCACCTCTTAGCCAGCGTCTTGGCAGGCAGGCCTTCGGGGACATCGGTCAGATTTTCGCAACGGCCAAACATGGAATCGTAACAGGATTCAGCCAACTCGGTGGCAGGCAGATCAGAAGCCTTGGTCAGGCCTGAGCATTCCAGGAACATAGCCAGGTAGCATTCTTCGGCCAGAGTGGTAGCAGGCAACTCAGGAGTCTTGGTCAGGGCTGAGCACCCTGCGAACATACAGAAATAGCATTGTTTGGCCAGGGTGGTGGCAGGCAGCTCAGGAGCCTTGGTGAGGGCTGAGCAAAATGCGAACATTTGGCAGTAGCAATTAGGGGCCAGGGTGGTGGCAGGCAGCTCAGGAGCCTCAGTGAGGGCTGTACAGTTCTGGTACATGAGGGAGTAGCATTCGTTGGCCAGCTTGGTGGCAGGCAGCTCTGAAGGCTCAGTGAGGGCTGTGCACCCTGCGAGCATTTGGCCGTAGCATTTGTCGGCCAGCTTGGTGGCCGGCAGTTCAGGTGCGGTGGTAAGTGAAGTACAAGCCGAGAGCATGCAATAGTAGCAGCCTTCGGCTAACTCTGTAGCGGGCAGTTCAGGTGCGGAAGTGAGGGAGCTGCATTCCATAAACATCATATAGTAGCAATACTTATCCAGTTTTGTAGCAGGCAGCTTAGGAGCCGTGGTGAGGGATCTACAAAGGCTGAACATATAGGCGTAGCATCTTTCGGCAAGCGTGGTGGCAGGGAGCTCTGGCGCATATTGAAGATTCATGCATCCCGCAAACATCATAAAGTAGCAGTAGGGCGACAGTTTCGTGGCGGGCAGCAGCAGCGGATTCTCAGGATCGATCTGTATCTTGGACCCGGCAAACAAAGCATACAGAGCGTATGGCTCGGTCAGGGTGGTGGCGTGTTCGAAATCATCAGAGTCAATAAGGCTCATGATGTTGCCATAAACCTTGCAAGCATTAGGGCATAGGAATCTGGATGGTGAGTTGGGTATAGTAGCATCAGAATAATATGAATCATTGTCGCCCTTGAACTGAACCTTGTCGCCCACGTTGGCAAGGGTGACATCAGTATTGCTTTCGTAGACAGACCATTGACTCCACGTGCCGGCAGCACAGGTCCTGTAATAAACGGGATTGGTGGCTGCTTCGGTATTGATATTGAATTTTACGACTGCCCCCGGCTCCAAGGCCTCGAAGGTGAGAGGGGTCTGCAGAGGCGTCTCAGGGATTTCCGGCTCAGGGATTACCGGTTCAGGGGTAGGATTGTCGTTAACAGAACAGGCTGTGAAGCTCATTGATACGATCATTGCGAACAGGATGATGCCTGCTGCCATAACCATGTTCAGGATTCTATTACGTTTCATAAGCGGTTACATTAATTATTCTAGTTTGTCGTACATTAACAGTCATTACGTAAAAGAAGCATAACGCTCCGTGATTCCCATCATGCCGTGAAAAGCGACAGAGTCACCATTCAGGGGGCAAATATAGGAAAAAATGTGTGAACTGCCAAGTTTTTTATCGATTTTCTTTCATTTTACTGTAACTTTTCTTGTTTTTGGCCGCGCGTATATCCCAAAATCCCGAAATATAACCATAAATAGGTTTCAAGTTGCAGGCACCTCGTCTGTTCTTTCATTGTCATGAGTTGTGCTATGATCGGCATCTACCTTTTGTGACTCCTTCTTTGGAGGCATGTTGCAAGCAACGCCTTTATTATCATACCATTGAATCTGGAAGAAATCTGTGAAATCCATTATAATCTGTTAAATCCGTGTAATCCGTAAAATCCGTTGTTGAAAAGAGTATGAATAATCCAAGCTAAATTCCTTAGCTTGGATTATTCATACCGCTTTGCGGTCTCCAGCAAAACAAAAGAAAACAAAAAAAAACAAGAAAAAACAATTTAATATAGGTTTTATTTGGTTTTGTTTGGTTTTATGGGGTTTTGCGTAACACC
>JAFVFY010000055.1 GCA_017475265.1 Prevotella sp.
ACAAAAGCTATGGTTTTGTACTACAAAAGCTATGGTTTTGTACTACAAAAGCTATGGTCTTCTTGTACTACAAAAGCTATGGTCTTGTACTACAAAAGATATGGTCTTGTACTACAAAAGATATGGTCTTGTACTACAAGACCACCTTTTTCGGTAAAAACCGACTAAAACGAAACAGTTTTAGAGGGCAATCAGCCCATAGCTGAGCAGTAGCGTGGAAAACGCGGAAACACCACCCGTCAAAACTGGCTTATACGTCCACCAAACACCTCATTCAAAAAATCGAATTCTCAGAGGGGTCAATGTAAAGATTTTTCAGCACGAGCTTGCATCAAACACCCGAAAAACTTTAGTACGATTCATACAGCAAACCGGCACGCTTTCGCCCGATGTCCGTTAAACTTTGTCACTTTTTCCGTGCGGTTGCAGGTTATTTAGAAAAAAATGCATACCTTTGCCGACGCAAATTCGCTAAACAACAAAAGATATTAGGGGGTTCACAAATTTAAGGATATAATCGAAATATGAAAAAGATATTCACGACACTGCTGATGATTCCGGCCATGGTGGTGGTAACAGCACAGACAGAGAAGAAAGGTTTTGATGACCTTTATCATTACATCGAGAACCTCGACGTGTTTGAATACGGTCAGGAGGAAGCCCGTGCGTACTACATTCCAGGGCATCACGTTCTGCTCAACGGACGGTGGAAGTTCTTCTATGGCGATACGCCGCAGGAGATTCCCGCCAACTTCTACGAGGAGAAGTTCTCCGACTCGAAGTGGGCGACCATCGATGTGCCGTCGAACTGGGAGATGAGAGGCTACGGCGACCCGCTGTTCCGCAACGTGGCCGCACCGTTCCAGGCCGACCCGCCAAAGACCCCGCGTGACTACAACCCCACGGGAGCCTATCGCACCACGTTCACCGTTCCGTCCGACTGGAATGGCGAAGAGGTCTTTCTGCGCTTCGAGAAGGTGGCATCGGCCTCGTTCCTATGGGTCAATGGTCAGGAGGTGGGCTACAACGAGGGCGCCCAGGAGCCTGCTGAGTACAACATCACGCGCTATCTGAAGAAAGGTCGCAACACGCTGGCCATGAAGGTCATCAAATACAGCGACGGTTTTTATCTGGAAGGTCAGGACTACTGGCGTCTGGCCGGCATCTTCGACGATGTCTGGCTCTATGCCACGCCCAAGACCCGTCTGTTCGACTGGTATGTAACAACCGATCTGGACAAGGATTACCGCGATGCGGATTTGTACATTGAGGTGACCGTCAGGAGCTATGACGAGCAGCCGGTGGGTACGCCATTGAAGGTTCAGGCCGTGCTGACTGGTGCCGACGGTCAGGAAGTGGCGCGATTGGAAAGTCAGGCCGCAACGTTCCCCACCGCCACCGTGCCCGGCGCGTCAGCGTCGGGAAACACCCCCACATTGACGCTGACTATGAACAAGCACATCACCAACCCCCTGAAATGGACCGCCGAGACGCCGAATCTATATGAGCTCAAGATGTACCTCGTGGATGCCGCTACCGGCAAGCGCCTGTCGGAAAGCACACCCGAGGATGCCCGTCAAGATGTAGGCTTCAAGGAGACTGAAATGCGCGACAACGTCTTCTATCTGAACGGCAAACCGCTAAAGGTGAATGCGCAGTGCTCTCACATGCAAGACCCCGACAACGGCCATGCTGTCACGGACGAACTCATCAAGAAGGATATGACCATCCTGAAACAGTTTGGCTTCAACGGTGTGCGAACGAGTCACTATCCGCCCGTGCCACGCTATCTGGAATATGCCGCCCGCTACGGTCTGTATATCATTGACGAGGCTGGCGTAGAGGCGCATGCCACCGAATGGGTCTCTGGCGACAAGCGCTTCATTCCGATGTACAGGGAGCGTGTGCGCCGTATGGTGCTGCGCGACCGCAACCAGCCTGCGGTGCTATTCTGGAGTGCCGGCAACGAGAGCGGCGAGGGTCCCAACATCGGTGAGGTAATCGATGAAGGTCGCAAATACGACAAGACCCGCTGGTGGATGTACGGCGGTAACGCCTACAGCCATCCTGCCGAGGATATCATAGGTCCGCGCTACCCAACGCCGTTAGCCCTCGACCTCAGAGTAGGCCGTCATGGCGACGGTGATGTGCGCCCGTCGTTCATGGATGAGTACATATCCGTAGCTGGCAACGGCGGCGGTATGTTCGACGAGATGTGGCGCGCCGTCTATACCCACGAGCGAAGCCTCGGCGGTGCCGTCTGGGACTTCGTGTCTCCGGGACTTACGCAGCCAGCCCGCAGGCTCGCCGACAAATCGGGTCATGACGTGATGGCACACATCATGGGCAATGCCAAACTGGTGGCCGACAGTCGTAATCGTAAAAACCATGTGATTGATTTGAGCGGCCACGACGAGTGGGTGGAGGTCTATCGTGACGACTGCCTGGAGATTACTGGCAGCAACATCACCATCAGTTTCGATGTCTGTCCTCGCCAGCTCATCAGCTCCTGCGGCTCGTTCGTCACCAAGGGCGAGTGGCAGTTCGGCATCGAGCAGCGAGGCAAGGAACAGCTGTTGTTCTATATCAATACCGACAAGGCTCCTGAGGGGGCACAAGGCGAAGGCCGTCCCTTCGGCAGAAGGCAGGCGGCCACGAACCACAAGTATGAACTCACAGCCCCGCTGCCCAGCGACTGGGAGAACAAGTGGCACCATGTGGAAGCCCGCTACGACGGCCGTCAGATGACAGTAAGCATCGACAACGCTCAGGTGGCTCAGATGGAGGCTCAGGGCAACATCATCAACGCGCCCTTCCCCGTGAACATAGGCCGCAACGAGCAGACCCACGGACAGGATACCCGTGTATATATCTGCGATGCACTGATGGACAATGTCGTCATTGCCGACGCCTCAGGCCAGTTGCTGAACCTCGACTTCGAGACGGAGCAGCAGGAGGGCAAGTATTTCAGTTACGGCATCGGCGCCCGAACCTACGGCACAGTATGGCCCGACAGGACTGTACAGCCGGAGATCTATCAGATGAAGAAATCGGCCCAGCCCATATCCTGCACATTGCTGAGTGCAGATAACGGTACGGTAGAGATATGGAACAGGAACCATTTCCTCAACACCTCGTATTACGACATGAAATGGGAGCTTTACGAGGACGGTGTCTGCCTGCAGCAGGGAACGCTCAGCCCTGATGTGGAGCCATTGGCCAAGAAGGTCATCACCATACCCTACAGCCGTCCCGTCCTCAACCCCGGTTGCGAATACCGCCTCATGATAACCAGCAGTCTGAAGGCTGATGAGATCTGGGCGAAGAAAGGTCACGTCTTAGCCTGGGACCAGTTGGAACTCCCCTGGCGCCAGTTGGCTGTACCTTCTGACAAGACCCTCGGAAAGGCTGTGCTGAACCATAGCAATGACACCATCGTGGTCAGCGGCGACGGTTTCTCCTACACCTTCACCCCCGACGGCCAGCTCTTCAGCATCAAGCAAGCTGGCAAGGAACTGCTCAAGTCACCGCTCCAGTTGAACGTGTGGCGCGCCCCGCTGGCACTTGAGGTCGACGGCTGGGACCAGTGGAACATCGCCTACAACAACCGCAAGCCTTGGAACGGCTCTCAGATAGCCAACGAGTTCTATAGCAACAACCTGAACGCCATCACCCGCATCCCCATCTCCTGCGAGGCATTCGAGGCCAATGGTCAGGTCTATGTCAATGTGCGCTGGTTCTCCCAGTTTGGTGCCCCTGTCAACACGACGCTCGATGCCTACATCACCGGCCTCCGCTATTTAGGCTTCTCCGAGGTCTATGAGTACCGCATCAACGGCGACGGCACCATTGCCCTGCATCATATTCTGGAGCCCGAGGGACAGATGCCCGCCCTTCTGCCACGCATCGGCCTGACCATGACGCTCTGCGACGACATGCAGCAGGTGAAGTGGTACGGTCGCGGCCCGGAGGAGAACTATCCCGACCGCAAGACTGGCTATGCCATCGGCATCTACGAAAAAACCGTAGACGATATGTTCGAGCCCTATCTCATTCCGCAGGACTGCGGTCTGCGCTGCGACAACCGCTGGCTCGCCATGAGCAACGGCTCCGGCCAGGGACTGCGCTTCGCGATGGACGAGCCGTTCAACTTCAATGCCTACCACTACAGCACTGACAACCTGACGAAGGCGGTATATACCTACCAACTCCAGCAGCAGGACGGCATCACCCTGAACCTCGACTACAACACCACTGGCGTAGGCTGCACGGCCTGCTACGTCCTGCCCGGCTATCAGGTCAAGCCCACCCGCTACGAGCGACGTCTGACGATAAAACCAATATCCCAGTGATATCCCAATAATCACTTAACTTAAGTTATCAGGATGATGAATCCGCTGATGCAGATATAGGCATAGACGATGTAGCGGAAGATGCGGTTGGGGATATGCTTGAAGACGTAGGCACCCAGTATCGTGCCGATGATGACGCCGCCGAGGCCATAGAGATAATCAATGGCGACTGTCGTAGTAAAGAAGTCGTTGTAAGCTCTAACGCCCGTCATCATCACATTGCCAATCAGGAAATAGGTCTGAGCCATCGCCATATAGTGTTCTTTCGTAGGTTCACTCTGTATGAAGTACAGCACGGCAGGAGGGCCTTGCATGCCGAAGAAACCGCCCATCAGTCCGCTCAACGTTCCTGCGCCTACCTGCACTTTCTTCGTAGTCGGTAGTTTTATGCGAGTACTAAACAGCATGAAGTAGATGCTAATCAGGATAAGTGCCACACCAAGGATGCGTCGCAGAATATGGTCTTCTATTCGCGTCAGGGCGAAGATAGCGACAGTCGAGACGATGGTAAATGTCAGCAGAATCGGCCAGAGTCGTTGCCAAGTAACGTAACTCCGCAACCGCCACACAATGGCTGCAGAAGTTGTGGTAGCCAGCACTCCTGAGAGTGTCGTAGCCTCGCCATACGTCGGCATGAGGAACGGCAGCATCGTCATGATGAAAATGCCGAAGCCGAAACCCGTGGTGCGCTGGATGAAACTCGCGCCGATGCTCAGCAAGAATATGGAGAATACGATGCTACTCATGTGATTTCACCATACGTGACCCGCTCGTTTTTATCTTGCTCATGTTCTTATTATGCTCCAAGACAGAAACAATATGTCAGCTTGTTCACCAACAAAATTTGGATGTTTGTGGTTAGTTGACCTTATTCATTAACTGTTTCGTTTCCCTCAACTGCTTTTGTAGCAGTTCTACCCGCTGCTTCAGCAACTCCTGTGTGGGTAGCATATCTTTGATGCGGATATTGTTATAAGTGGCTACGCCCATGGGAGTGGTAATACCACGGAAAGACCACTGAACGTCAGTCTTGTCCATATCGGAACAGATAAGCAGACCTATTGTCGGATTGTCATCAGGGGCTTTCAACAATTCATCGACCGCGCTGACATAATAGTTCAGCTTTCCTGCAAACTCTGGTTCGAAGGGCTTTACTTTGATTTCGCACGCAATGAAGCAGCGAAGCCTAATGTGGTAAAACAGCAAATCGATTATCCGAGAACGACCACCGACGATAATCTCTTTCTGTCGCCCGATAAAGGCAAACCCCGTTCCCATCTCCAGCAACAGGTTCGTCACATCACTTGTCAGCGCATCTTCCAAGTCACGCTCGTCATACATTTCATGTTCGACAGTGGCAAAGCCGAAATCATAATTCTCTTTCAGTACCTCTTGCACCAAATGGCTCTGTACGTCAGGAAGATGGTCGGAGAAGTTGTTTACAATCTTTCCGTAATGTTTGAAGAGACTCGCTTTGAAACAGTTGATAAGAGCTGGTCTGCTCAGCCCTTTCTCAATTACTTGCTGTATATAGAACAATGCTTCATCAATGCTTTTGCTTCGAGTCATAATCTCAATGTGTTGTCCCCATGGAACGAGCGCGAATGGCAGTGGGAACTCTCTGATATCAAGACGGCTACCTCCTTCACTAAATTCTGCAACGGGTCGTTGCAATCTTTCCGTTTTCACCTCTATACCTGTTTCGCACATGATTTCTGCAACGGGCCGTTGCAATTTTTGTGCCTCGGTTGTGTAATAGAGATACCATTGTTTCATGTATCTCAAGTTACGTGCAGAGAATCCATCCTCCTTTGGAAATTCCCGTTTCAAGTCCAGGCTCACTTGCTCAACAACACCCGCACCCCAACGTTCCTCAGCTTTCTTCTGAACCAGGTCACGTCCCATCTGCCAGTTGAACAGCAGTTTCTCACCATTCACCTTCACGGCAGCTTTCACCTGTGCCGAGCGATAGCGGTGCTTCACCTCGGCTATCCACTCTGCATACTCGGCATCCAGCGTCACGTCATGCGATTTCACCATACGTGGCTCGCTTGTTTCCAATTCCTTTGGTATTATCTTACTCATATCGTTATAACGTTTTCGTTCCCGTTCTATTGTATGTTGAAATCATGGCAGTGCGTCTGTTTCAGTGTCACTCTTTATGCACATTAATGTCTTTTCTCATTATAGGGAACTGTGATTATGAATAACCGTTCCTTCAGATATATTACTTCGGTTTTTATTACGGGGACAAAGGTACAAAGAAAAGCCGAAAGCTCAAAACTTCCGGCCTAGAATTTGCCAAAAAGCAATCAAGGAGAACCGTCCTCGCTGATTCCGAAGCCCTCTACGCAGGATGGCTGTTGGCGGTACTTTTGTTGAAAAACCGCAAATCAGTTTTAATCCGTTGTTTTTCCACATTGTGGATGGAATAATTAGAATAATTGGCTTGTGCGACGGGCGACGTAGGCATAATAAAGACGACGGGCAGCGATGATACTATCGCTGCCCGTCCTCCTAATTATCAATTGCCAATTATCAATTGTCAATCTTCCTCCTCCCAGTCGTTGTCGCTGGAGCCGCGTGAGAACTGCACGCCAGTCTGGCCCACGGCCTCGTGGGCATAGGGGCTTTGGGCAATCATCTGTATGGTATGGATGCGTACTACCTTCACCGAAGGCTTCTGATAATTCTTTTTCATATCGCTATAATATTTTTTTGGAAACTAATGACCGTAATTGTTCCGTAATTGTTATAATCTTTAGTTTACTTAATAACAACTTTCTTTCCGTTGATGATGTAGAGACCCTTCTTCTTGATTGAAGATTGAGAATTGAAGATTGAAGAATCCATGCGGCGGCCCTGCAGGTCATAGACATAACTATCAACTTTCAATCTTCCATTTTCAATTTCAACGATGCCTTCCGTCTCACCAAACTCGGGCAGGGCAAAGAAGGAGCGAGAAGAAGCGCTGGGCAGAGCCAGCCATACCTTGTGGGCACCGCTCTGGAAGGCTGCGCCGCCCTCAGCACCCCAGTACCAGCCGATGTTCTCGCCGTTGGTGTCGTAGCTCAGCTTGTAGAACTTCGCGCCGCCAGTGGTCGTGGTGGCCACGTTGTTGCCGTGCAGCATGTTTGTCTGGCTGATGGCGGAAGCAGCGGGGCTTACGAGCTTGATGGGGCTGGTATGGCTCGACATAGCGGGAGCCACCTGCAGCATCATGGCTGTTGCGGCGGGCACGGTTTTCTCCTCGGTGTCGCCGTCGGCGATGGTCTCATAGGCCAATGCGCCTTCATTTCCCTGTGAGGTGACGATGCGGGCCTTCATGCCGGCGGGCAGCTCCACGTCGCGCTCGCTGTTATAGTAGGTGCCGAAGCCCTCCTTGGCAAAGGTCACGTCGGCAGACTCAGAGGTGGACGGCTTGGTCAGGCGAATCTGATTCTTTGATGTTGTTCTACTAGTAAAAGAAAAGTCTGATAGGGCGGTCGGGTCAGGATTGCTGCCGTTTTTGTAGCAGTACAGAGTCTGATATGTGTTCGCTTTATAACAACGGAAGCTATAATTATTAGTTTCACCGCTGCCCGTATTGTCATCTACAACGAGCAAGACATTGTGCAGTCCGTCATAATCAAAGCTCTTGTCCAGTGTGATGTTTGTCCACGCATTTTTAATAAAGGTCACGTCGCCGCTGAATACGCGGTCGGCAGTGGTGACAGAAACCCCGTCGGTAATACTTTCAAAACTCTCTTTGTCTGTGCTTACCATATAGATATCTAAGTTCCGGGGACTCTCAGTACCCTCGTGGGCGAAGAAATCTATACTGTTGATGGTGTTTGCCTCGCCCAGCTCGCCTTTAGTAAATATTTGTTGCGTCAAAGCATATCCATAATATTGACTTTGACTGGTGGGGACATTGTAATTATAGCTGTTAGAGGAACTAAACTGGCCTATGACCAGCTTGTCGGTTGGCTCGAACTCCACTACTTTACTGCTCCAATCAGACCGATGGTCGCCACCATAGTCGGCACATACCTTGGCTTCATAGCTCTGATCCTCTGTAAGACCAGTCAGGGTGAAAGGATTGCTGTTGACTTTTACCTCAGTATAGTCTGCGTCGCTCTTTGCCTTGTAGGCCACCACCCATGCCTTGGCATCTCCTCCTTCCGTCCAACTCAGCGTAGCCGTATTGGCCGTGAATGTGGTAAGAGCCAGGTTGGTTGGAGCAATTAATTTCGTTTTAAAGCTTATCTCTTTGCTCCAGGGGCTTTGCTCGGTTTCGCTGCAGCAGGCGCGCACTTTGGCGGTGTAGGTGGTCAGGAAGTCCAGGTTTTTCAGGGTGTAAGGATTGCAGGTAACGTTTACCTCAGTGAAATCCGCATCGCCTTCAGCCTTGTAGGCCAATATCCAGGCATTGGCTCCGTTTGCATCCCAACTGAGTGTGGCCTTGCGGCTCATTATGTCGGCAGCGCTAAAGTTGGTAGGCACTTGGCATGAGGGAACATCCTCCACGATGATGTCATCAATGTAATCATTAACAGTTGGTGATTCGCTGTTGGCAGCTTCAATCATAATGGCAATGTAGTTGCCCTCCACGCCAGACAGCGGAAAGATGTATTCGGTATGGGTTGCGGTCAGTTCCTGGGTGGCAATCTCATGGAAGGTGGTGGCATCCGCAGGATCCACCATTCTGCCAATCTTGAAGGTGCTGCCTTCCGTTGATGAGGCAGTCCAGGCAGTCAGTCTGATTTGCTTCCCATTTAAGTTCTCCATCTCAGGCAAGATGGCATATTGGTCCTTCGGGTCATACTCCGTGGTTTCATGGAATCTGGAGGAGAATCTAAGATGTTTGGAATATACATAAGGATAAGCTTTATAAGTATTGTGAGTACTTTTGTTGATTGTTTCCCAGCAAATGGGCATCGCTTTATTTGCATAGTCATTGAAATTTTCCGTCCACGGATATTGCTTGACTGCGCCACCTTTCTTCCATCCGCTGGTCTTGCCATTGCCACAGTCAGTCAGCACACGCACATTATATACTGTTGTCGATGCCAGCCCGGTCAGGTTATAGCTATTGGTCGTCAGCCCGTCCACTTCCGTCCATTCAGTGGCATTGGAAGCCTTGTATTGCAATTTCCACAAATTGCCCTCGCCCTCCCATGTCACTGTGGCCGAGTTGATAGTGATGTTGGAAAATGATATGTCGGTAGGATTGGAGCAGTCGCTTTGCGTGATACCAAGGTTGATGTTGGCCCGGTAAGCACAGAGTTTTTTATCACCATCGTATGAAGACAATGCGTTCAGGTTTGGCACAGATGTTGTGCTGTAATAGCATAATGCTGTGTTATCTGTGGTTGAGTGAGTGCGGAACTTGTAATTGGGTCCTTGGTAACCAGCTGTTTCGTCATAGAAGCAAATCAGCAGATTGCTGGTGCCGTCGTATTCAAAAGGTGTGTCAAGGTTGATTTTAAGTCTGCCCAATCCGGAGCATGTCAAGGTGCCTTCCCACACTTTGTCGCTTTCGCCGACAATCACCATGTCTGTTTCGTTGTCAAAAGATTGCTTGTCAACATTCTTCATGAACATCTGTACGTGCGGCATTGACAAATCCGGATCATCCTTTTGGGCTAAATCAAAAGTAATGTAAGTGATGGTTCCGGCCTCACCAATTTCCTCCTCTTTGTAAATCTGTTGCGCCAGGGAATAATCTTTGGACGGGGCAACAGGCAAATACCAATCCGAGTTGTATGTTGCTGTACCAATGGCAATCTCATAGACCACTTCGAGGGTTACGCTCTTGGCACCCGAATAGCTGCCCTTTCCAGTGAATGTAAGTTCGTAGATGCCCTTTTCCTTCACCTCGGTTACGGAGTTGCCTCCCTTGGTGATGGTCACGTCATAGTCGGTGCCGTCACTCATCGAGGTGCCGTCAGAGGCCGTAACAGCATAGTTGATGGCGATGGCTTCGCCTGTGTACTGGTAGAACGACTGTATGCCGCTGATGGTGCTACTTTCAATTCTTTTAGAATCAATGGGTTGCTTGAAGCGCAGTTCGCAAAGCTGCATGAAATCATTTCCCGTTGTTTGGCTAATCATGAAACGGAAATACTGGTATTTACCAGGAGTGTCGAGTGTAAATTCATAGTCTGTGAATGCAATGTTACCCATATTGCTGTTTTCGACAGTGGCGATAGTTGTCCAAGTGTCGTTATTATTCGCCTTTGCCTTGAGTTCCCACGAATTGGGATTTCGGCCCTGATAGTCACGGTGATAAGGAGAGTTGTCATTGCCCGTAGTGAGGATATATTTCTCAATATTAATGGGCTCGCTGGCATGGAAATCCACCCAGTAGTACTCACCAGTCTCGCCTGCCGGAGTACCCTTGGTACTGGTACCCCACTTTGTCCAACCTGTGTTCTTGGAGAACAATCCGTCTACAAGTTTGTCATAACCTTCATTACCTGTTCCGCCCGTGCCACCAGTAGCGGTGAAGCCAGTGATAATATGTCCCGTTAGTGGCCATGTTGAGGGAGACTTTTGCATAATGGGCACCACCTTGCCGTTCTTCACCTCCCAGCCAGAGCCGAGCGCGGTGACAAGTTGGTCTGCAGTCATGCTGCTGGCATCGGTGCCTTGGGCAACATTCAATGTGCGGGTGTAATAGGAATTGACGAGACTTGAAGATGTGGCTTTTGCCTTAGGGCGGATGAAGGTGCAGGCCTCATAATCTTGATTATCGTAGGTATCCAGCACCTCGGTCTCGCCCGTTCCGAGGGTGGCGGGGGCGTATAGGCAGTTGCTGACGGTGGGGGCCACATTAGCCCAGCCAATAAAACCGCCACACTGGTTGGTACTGTTGGTGGTAAGTAGTTTACCATCGAAGAGGGTGTTGGTGATGGTGACCGTTCCACTCGCAAAATTGCTGATGATACCGCCGTGGGTGCCGTCGCCGCTTTTGCTGCTGTTGATAACGACGCTGCACCAGCAGTTCTGTATGGTGACCGTCCCTTCGGTGCGGGCTACGATGCCGGCACTGTACTTGCCGTCAGATGTGATGGTGCCTGCTGTGTGTAGGTTCTTGATAGTGGCGCTCTCTGCAAACCGGAAGGGGGCCATGTAGGCATCGCCGCCGCCAGCGTGCGTCACCAGGTATTACAAAAGTAAAACAAGTTGTTTTGGTGTAGAAAAAGCCGTTTTTTCTGAGGGTTTGGACGGACTTTTCTAAGGCAAAACAACTTGTTTTACTTTTCCAGATTCTATTTTGTTAATCAGACAGCTTGCCACTTGGGGTGTTTAAGAACTACTATTTGGGGCAGCTATTGAGTTCTGAGGTCGCTGGGCTTGCGGCCTGTTTTGGCCTTGAACTTTGCGGAGAAATAGTCGGGCGACTCGAAGTTGAGGCGGTAGGCTATCTCCTTGATGCTCATGTCAGTAGTAGTGAGGAGTTCCTTTGCACGCTGCAGGCGCAGGTCTTGCTGATAGGTGGCCGGTGAGAGTCCTGTGTGCTCCTTGAAGAGTTTCCGGAAGTTGGAGTAGGAGACGCCGAGGTCTTGTGCCACCTGCTGAATGGTGAGCGAGCTTTCCAGCGACTCTCTTATGCGTAGCCTTGCGCGATTGACCATGTTGACATGGGCTTGGCTGCGGCTCATCAGCTCAATGTTTCGCTCCAGGGAGTACATCTTGCCAATGAGGTGGTTGACGATTCCCGCCATGAGCTGTTGCGAGTAGGCCTCCTCAAGCTTGGCGGTCTCGAACGCTTCCTTGTAGAGGTGTACGATGTCGTCGGAGAAGCCTACGTGGTAGATGGGCTTGGTGGGTGAGAGGAATCCTGCCCGGACACGGTCGTCCATGTTCCGTCCCTTGAATCCTATCCAGTATTTCTTCCATCCACGTGGCGGGGTGGGGTGGTAGGAATGCCACTCGCCAGGGAAGAGCAGGAAAAAGTCTCCCTCACGCAGACGAGCCTCTGGAACCGTACGGCTATGGAAGATTCCGCTGCCCTCGGTGATGTAGAGGAGCTGGTATTCCTGCAGCTCCCGGCCTTTTTCTAATTCAAAGTAGTAGCCGTCGGCATGTCCTCGGGTGGGGTAGGGGTCACGCGGGCCTATCTCCTCGTAGCCAATGGTTGTGATGGTGAGTCCCCAGAGGTCGTCACGCTCACTGGCAAGCAGGTATTTGCTGGTCTGCATCTACAACAATAAACAATAACCAATAAACAATAACCAATAAATTAGTAGCTGCGTGCTATGATGACACGATACTTAGAGGGTTTTCCTGAGACCATGTCCACACCAGGTGTCTGCTCGTAGGCGAAGGGCACGCAGCGTATGGTGGCCTGTGTCTCCTCCTTGATTTGAGCCTCAGTCTCAGCAGTACCGTCCCAGTGACAGAGGAAGAAGCCGCCATCCTTGACGCGCTCCTTGAACTCCTCGTAGTTCTCGCACTCGTAGACGTGTTCGTCACGATACTTACGGGCTTTCTCGAAGATGTTCTGTTGGATGTCATCGAGCAGTTTCTCCACATGGTCTACGATGCCTTCGAGGGGAAGTGTTTCCTTCTCCAGGGTATCACGACGCATGAGTTCAATGGTGCCGTTCTCCAAGTCTCGGGCACCGAGGACAAGACGAACGGGAACGCCCTTCAACTCATAGTCGGCAAACTTGAAGCCTGGACGCTTGTTGTCTGCATCGTCGAACTTCACGCTGATGCCCTTCTTGCGCAGACCCTCGATGATGGGCTGTACCTCACGGTTGACAATCTCCATCTGCTCAGGCTTGGTGGCAATGGGGATGATGACCACCTGTATGGGAGCCAGACGCGGCGGCAGCACCAGTCCGTTGTCGTCGGAGTGGGTCATGATGAGGGCACCAATGAGTCGTGTAGAGACACCCCATGAGGTAGCCCAGACATACTCAGGCTTGTTCTCCTTATTTAAATAGGTGACGTCGAAAGCTTTGGCAAAGTTCTGACCCAGGAAGTGGCTGGTGCCACTCTGAAGGGCCTTACCATCCTGCATCATGGCCTCAATGGTATAGGTGTCGAGGGCTCCGGCGAAACGCTCGGTCTCACTTTTAACGCCCTGCAGCACAGGCACGGCCATCCAGTTCTCGGCAAAGTCAGCATAGACCTTCAGCATCAGCTGGGCCTCCTTCTCAGCCTCCTCACGGGTAGCATGGGCTGTGTGACCCTCCTGCCAGAGAAACTCAGAAGTGCGCAGGAAAGGACGTGTGCGCATCTCCCAACGCATGACATTACACCACTGGTTGCACATCAGGGGCAGGTCGCGCCAGGAGTGAATCCAGTTCTTGTAGGTGTTCCAGATGATGGTCTCAGAGGTAGGACGGATGATGAGCTCCTCCTCCAGCTTAGCAGCAGGGTCAACCACTACACCGCTCTTGTCGTCTGTGGCCTTCAGGCGGTAGTGAGTCACCACGGCACACTCCTTGGCGAAACCCTCCACATGCTCAGCCTCACGAGAGAGGAATGACTTGGGAATCAACAGGGGGAAGTAGGCGTTCTGAGCACCCGTCTCCTTGAACATCTTGTCCAGCTGCTGCTGCATCTTTTCCCAGATAGCATATCCGTAGGGTTTTATCACCATGCAGCCACGTACTGCACTCTGCTCAGCCAGGTCGGCCTTTACTACCAAGTCGTTATACCACTGACTGTAGTTGTCAGCGCGTTTTGTCAAATCTTTCAGTTCTTTTGCCATAATATAATGTTGATTTTTGTTGTTTCAGGCTGCAAAGGTACACAAATAATGGGAACTGACAAAAAAAACTCTTGTTATTTCTGATTCTTTTAAAGAACACGCTATTTCGCGAAAGCCTTCCTGAGGTCTTCGAGCTTGAGGAGCGTGAGGTCTTCGGCAGAATTGTTCTTCTCCTTGGAGAGGCGGTTGGCCTGGCATTGGATGGCCTTCTCGAAGAGGTTGCGCACGTAGCGGGCATTGCCGAAGTTGTGGTCTTTGTGCTCCACGACATCGTTCAGCTGCTGTTTCAGGAAGGCAGCTCCCTCGCTACTGATGTTGTACTGGTTCTTGCGCAGGTACATAAGAAAGATGTCGTAGAGTTCGGCTGCGGTGTAGTCAGGGAAGTTGATGTAGCGGTTGAAGCGCGACTGCAGGCCGGGGTTAGTGTTGATGAAGTCCTTCATTTCGTCGGTGTAACCAGCCACGATGACCACCAGACGGTCACGGTCGTCCTCCATGCGCTTGAGCAGGGTGGCTACGGCCTCGTCACCATAGTCCTGCTTGCCGCCTTGCGTCAGGGCGTAGGCCTCGTCGATGAAGAGCACACCGTTGAGTGCCGAGTCGCACATCTGGTTCACGCGGGGTGCCGTCTGGCCGACGTACTGGCCAATAAGACCTGAGCGGTCAGTCTCCACGAGGTGGCCTTTCTTCAGGATGCCCAGGTCTTTGTAGATGCGTGCCACGATGCGTGCCACGGTGGTCTTACCTGTTCCGGGAGAACCGGTAAATACAAGGTGGTAGGACAGCTTGGGATTCTTCAGCCCCTGCTTCTCGCGTTGCTTCTGCACCTTCACGTAGTTGGCCAGCGAGCGCACTTCCTCCTTCACCGACTCCAGACCAATCAGCTCGTCGAGTTCCTGGTAGGGGTCGCTCTCCATCGGTTCCTTCACCTTCACCTCGTCAGCATCTTTGGAAGGTTCTTCGTCGTCCACGCCCTCCGACTTGATGTCGAACTTGTAGCCGCCGCTCTCCGAGCCGTCGTCATTGTCGTTGGTGTTCTCTGAGTAGTTTTCTGACTTCTTGCCATCGTCGTCGGCATCTATCACGATGGTGAGAACGCCGAGGACAACAAAGATAACGGCCACACTAACTATAATGGTCGTGATTTGCTTACTAGTGAAAAAGTTTGCCATGTTGTTTATCGTTTATTGTTTATTGTCTATCGTCTATCGTCTATCGTCTATTGTCTATCGTCTATGGTCTATAGTCTAAAGTCTATGGTCTATAGTCTAAAGTCTATGGTCTATCGTCTATAGTCTAAAGTCTATGGTCTATAGTCTAAAGTCTAAAGTCTATCGTCTAAAGTCTATCGTCTATCGTCTATAGTCTAAAGTCTATGGTCTATAGTCATATTCTATTGTCTATTGTTGCATACGCCAAAAATGGCAGGACGTAGAGCGCGAGGTCTGTCCAGTCGAAGGTGCCAGGTATGATGCCCATTGCCTGCATCAGTTCCGAGGTTGCCCCCAATGTGGGGATGAACGCCACCGCTGTCCATCTTCGTTTTGCGGGTAGTCTTTGTGCCAACATTCCCATGATGAGTACATAGCTCGTGGCCCATAGTCCTGCGGGCAGACAGTAGACGATGAACTCCGCTGGTTGCCAAGCCGATGCAGCTTGTAGCCGCCACTGGCTGATAGCGTCCGTCAGTCCCAGACCCTCGGCCACGTGGAAGAGCAGCAACGTCTGCGGGCGGTAGAGCACATAAAGCATGCCGCCCATGAAGAGCAGCATAACGCCCATGAACAGACTGCTCAGCGCATAGCTCTTTGTACATACTTTACTGTTCATTGTGCAAAAATACGAACAAAAATCGGAACGGCCAAAACTTTCCCCGAAAACTTTTGACCGTTCCAATAAAAGTGAGTATTTATATGCTGGCACATTCGTTTCTAAAGACAAATTTGGGTTAAATGAAACAAAATAGAATAAGAAATATGTGAAAACGGCGGCTATGTCGTAATTATTTAGTACTTTTGCGGCCGATTTCGTGAATTGACAATTGAGAATTGATAATTGAGAATTAATGAAACAGAAACGACAGATAGCCATTCTAGGCTCTACGGGCAGCATCGGCACGCAGGCGTTGGAGGTCATCAGCGAACATAGTGACTTGTATGAGGTCTACTGCCTGACGGCCAACAACCGCGTGGAGCTGCTGGCAGAGCAGGCTCATCAATATCATCCCGCTGCCGTGGTCATCGCCAACGAGGCACGTTACGACGAGCTGAAGGCACTGATGACCGACCTGCCCGACGTGAAGGTCTATGCCGGCGCGAAGGCTCTTGACGACATCGTGGAGGCCGGCCCCATCGACATGGTACTCACGGCTATGGTGGGCTTTGCAGGTCTTTCGCCGACCATCCATGCCATTAAGGCTCATAAGACCATTTGCCTGGCCAACAAGGAGACACTCGTCGTGGCTGGCGAACTGATTTGTCGCTTGGCGATGGAGAACCATGCCGCCATACTTCCCGTAGACAGCGAGCACTCTGCCATCTTCCAGAGCCTCGTAGGTGAGGACGGCAACGACATCGACAAGATTCTGCTCACGGCCAGCGGAGGTCCCTTCCGCACAAAGAGCCTCGACGAGATTGCCACCGTGACGAAAGCCGATGCCCTGCGTCACCCCACATGGGACATGGGCGCAAAGATTACCATCGACTCCGCCACGATGATGAATAAGGGCTTTGAGGTCATTGAAGCCAAATGGCTCTTTGGCGTGAAACCCTCACAGATAGAGGTGTACGTTCACCCGCAGAGCATTGTTCATTCTGCCGTGCAGTTCATGGACGGCTCGGTAAAAGCCCAGCTGGGTGTTCCCGACATGCGCCTGCCCATTCAGTACGCTTTCTCGTTCCCGTGTAGGTTGCCGCTCAGTGGCAACAGACTGGATCTCTTTACCGCCCAGCACCTTGACTTCTTCAAGCCTGACATGCAGAAGTTCCCCTGCCTCCGTCTGGCCTACGAAGCCCTCGATAAAGGCGGCAACATGCCCTGTATCGTCAATGCGGCCAACGAGATTGTGAACCGTGCCTTCCTCGAAGACCGCTGCCGATTCCTCCAGATGGCTGAAGTCATCGGAGAGACCATGCAGCGCGTCACGTTCATCAAGACACCATCATACGACGACTATATCAACACAGACCGCGAGGCTCGGCAGATAGCCTCTTCATTACTTTAGCCCCCTAAGTTAGGGGGGTGGGGGTCTGAACAAGCGCGGACTCCTAATACATATTATAATAAATGGGTCTGATGTTACGCTTGTTCAGACCCCCAACCCCCTAACTTAGGGGGCTTAGATAAAATGGAAATCTTTCTTATTAAGACCTTACAGTTCTTCATGGCCATCAGCTTGCTCGTGTTGCTTCACGAGCTGGGTCATTTCTTCTTTGCCAAGCTCTTCGGAGTACGCGTGAATAGGTTCTACCTCTTCTTTAACCCGAAGTTCCACCTTGCCAGCACCTACGACACGTGGGTGCGCCGTCTGTTCAAGATGAAGCCCGAAGTGGTGCCTTCGAAAGAGGTTACCGTGACCGATGACAAGGGTAAGACGAAAACCGTGCAGGAGAAAGAGTACGTGGGCACAGAGTATGGCCTGGGCTGGCTTCCTCTGGGTGGCTACTGCGCCATTGACGGCATGATTGACGAGACCAACCAGAAGCTCTCTGAGGAGACCCATCCCTGGGAGTTCCGCGTGAAGCCCACGTGGCAGCGACTGCTCATCATGATAGGCGGTGTGCTGGTGAACTTCCTCCTCGCGCTGTTCATCTATGCCATGGTGCTCTACACTTGGGGCGAGACATACGTGCCCGTGCAGCAGATGACCCATGGAATGGAATTCAACGAGCAGGCCCGTCGTCTGGGATTCCAGGACGGTGACATTCTTCTGGGTACGGAGGAAGGTGACTTCAAGAAGTTCGACGTGGATGTGCTGCGCACCCTCACCGAGCCTCACGACATCCGCGTGATGCGTGGCGGCGTGGAGACGACCATCCACCAGACCGAGGAGCTGAACCTCCTCGACATGCTGAAGAGCGAACCGCCCTTTGCCCGTGCACGTATTCCTGCCGTTATTGACTCCGTGATGCCCGGCACTCCTGCTGAGAAGGCCGGTCTGCGCAAGGGTGACCTCTTGTTGGCTATCAACGGACATGAGGTGGCCTCCTTCGGACAGTTTACCGACCAGCTAGCAGTCATTGCCGACCGTATCAATGAGATGCCCGCCGACAGCCTGGCCATGCGCCGTGTCACCGTGGTTTACGAACGCGACGGACAGCGTGACACCATCTCCACTACGCTCACCGCTGAGCTGAAACTGGGCTTTGCACCGGCATCGCCCTACAAACCTACAACGGTGGAATATGGTTTCTTTAAGAGCCTTCCCGCAGGTGCTGTCTATGGATGGGACGTGCTGGCATCCTACGTCAACGACCTGAAGTATGTCTTTACTGCCGACGGAGCGAAGTCGCTTGGTGGTTTCGGCACCATCGGCTCGCTGTTCCCCGACTCTTGGGATTGGCACCGCTTCTGGATGATGACGGCGCTGCTCTCCATCATCCTCGCCTTCATGAACATCCTGCCCATACCGGCACTTGATGGCGGACATGTGCTCTTCCTGCTCTATGAGATGATTACCGGCCGCAAACCCTCTGACGAGTTCATGGTGCGTGCGGAGTACATCGGCTTCGGATTCGTCATCATCCTCATGGTGCTGGCCAACCTCAACGACATACTGCGCTGGCTGGGGTATATGTAGAGTCGAGAGTTAGGAGTTAGGAGTTAGGAGTTGCGCAGCTAAATAGTAAATCGTAAATCCGTAAATAGTAAATCTTCTTGGATTTTCACCTAACATCGAAGTATCAGCCTACGGGCGACCAGCCGGAGGCCATCCGCGAACTCACCGCTGGAGTAGAGCGTGGTGACCGTGCCCAGGTATTGCTTGGCGTTACGGGGTCGGGCAAGACGTTCACTATGGCCAACGTCATCGCCAACGTGAACCGTCCGACGCTTATCCTCTCCCATAACAAGACGCTGGCGGCACAGCTCTACGACGAGATGCGGGGCTTCTTCCCCGACAACGCCGTGGAGTACTATGTCTCCTACTACGACTATTACCAGCCCGAGGCATATCTTCCTTCGACCGACACTTACATTGAGAAAGACCTGGACATCAACGACGAGATAGACCGTCTGCGCCTCTCCGCCGTGAGCAGCTTGCTTTCAGGACGGCGCGACGTGGTGGTCGTGTCCAGTGTTTCGTGTATCTACGGTATGGGCAGCCCCAATGCCCTCTCGGAGAATGTCATCGAGGTTGTCCAGGGCAAGAAGATGGACCGCAACGCCCTGCTCCGCAAGCTGGTACAGTCGCTCTACGTGCGCAATGACCTAGCGCTGGAGCGTGGCAACTTCCGCGTGAAGGGCGATACCGTAGACATCTATATGGCCTACAACGACATCGTCCTGCGCATCACGTTCTGGGACGATGAGATAGACGGCATTGAAGAGCTCGACCCTGTCACCCTACAGCGTCTGGGTCGCTATGCCGACTATAAGATTTATCCTGCCAACCTCTTCATGACCACCGAGGAGCAGACGCAGCGGGCCATCCGCATGATTCAGGACGACCTTGTCAAGCAGGTGGACTTCTTCACCGAGCTGGGCGACCCCATCAAGGCCCAGCGTATCAAGGAGCGTGTGGAGTATGACATGGAGATGATCAAGGAGCTGGGCCACTGCTCTGGCATTGAGAACTATTCCCGCTACTTCGACGGTCGTCAGGCGGGCGAGCGGCCCTACTGTCTGCTCGACTTCTTCCCCAAGGACTTCCTGCTCTTCATCGACGAGAGCCATGTCTCCGTGCCGCAGATAGGAGGCATGTATGGTGGTGACCGGGCTCGCAAGACCAATCTCGTGGAGTATGGTTTTCGTCTGCCCGCCGCCTTCGACAACCGTCCGCTCACCTTCGAGGAGTTCCAGCAGAACACTGGCCAGCGCATCTACGTCTCGGCCACACCTGCCGACTTCGAGCTTCAGGAGGCCGAGGGCGTTGTTGTGGAGCAGGTCATTCGTCCAACGGGTCTGCTTGACCCAGAGATTGAGGTGCGCCCCTCGGAAAACCAGATAGACGACCTGATGGAAGAGATTCGCCAGCGCACGGAGCGCCATGAGCGTGTGCTTGTTACCACGCTCACTAAGCGAATGGCCGAGGAGCTGTCGGAGTTTCTGCTCAACCACGGTGTGAAGACGGCCTACATACACAGCGACGTGGCAACGCTCGAGCGTGTGAAGATACTCGACGACTTGCGCAGCGGAGCCTACGACGTTCTCGTCGGCGTGAACCTTCTGCGCGAGGGTCTCGACCTGCCGGAGGTGTCGCTCGTGGCCATCCTCGATGCCGACAAGGAGGGCTTCCTTCGCAGCCGCCGCTCCCTGGTGCAGACCGCCGGACGTGCCGCCCGCAATGTAAACGGACGTGTCATCATGTATGCCGACACCATCACCCGCTCCATGCAGGAGACCATCGACGAGACAAACCGCCGCCGTACCAAGCAGCTGAAATATAATGAGGAGCACGGCATCACGCCCACGCAGATTGTGAAGAACTTGAAGCAGAGCGCGTTAGGGCATGACGACAGAGTGGACATGAAGGAACTCAGTTCTCAATCCTCAACGCTCAATCCTCAACTCGGCATCGCCGCCGACCCCATCATCGCCGCCATGACACGTCCGCAGATGGAGAAGCTCATCGCGGAGACCACACGGCGCATGAAAGAGGCCGCCAAGCAGATGGATTTCCTGCAGGCGGCCCAGTATCGCGACGAAATCATTCGTCTGAAAAACGAACTGGAGTTGAAATGACAACTCCAGTTCTCTTACACATCTTTTATTATTATAGGTTCAGGCTCTTCTTGATAGCCTCGATGCGCTCTTCTGCTGTCTTCGTGCAACGCTCGTAGCATCCGGCGCACTTGAAGCTGGCATCCTTCACCTCGGTGTAGAACTTAATCTTTGGCTCCGTGCCGCTGGGACGGACAGAAATCTTCGTGCCGTCGGCGCAGAACCATTGCAGCACGTTGGCCGTGGTCGGCATGTTGAGCTTCTCCACGCTGCCGTCGGCCTTCTTGCCCTCCAGCGTCTGGTAGTCCTTCCAGAGTACTATGGGTTCGCCCCCCAGTTCCTTCGGCGGGTTGTTGCGGAAGTCGACCATCATCTGCTTAATCTCGTCCTGACCACTCTTGCCGGGCTTCACCACGTTGATGGTTACTTCCTTTGAGAAGCCATACTCAGCGTAGATCTTCATCAGCAGGTCATAGAGCGTCATGCCGTTGTCCTTTGCCCAAGCGGCAATCTCGCAGATGAGGCAGATGCTGGCTGGTGAATCCTTGTCGCGCACCTTGTCGAATGGCAGGAATCCAAACGACTCCTCGCCGCCGCCGATGTATTTCTGCTTGCCCTCGCTGATGCGAATCTCGTTGGCAATCCACTTGAAGCCCGTGTAGCAGTCGCGCAGCTCCACGCCGTTCTTCTCGGCTATCTTGGCGATGACCTCGGTGGTCACGATGGTCTTCACCAGGAACTCGTTGCCCTTCAGCTGGCCCAGCTTCTTCTTATTGGCGATGATATACCAGCAGAACATCATGCAGGTCTGGTTACCGTTCAGGATTTCCCACTCGCCCTTGGCGTTGCGGCAGACAATGGCCAGACGGTCGGCATCGGGGTCGGAGGCAATCACCAGGTCGGCATTCAACCTTGTGCCTAATTTCATGCCTAAGGTCATGGCCTCGGCATTTTCGGGATTCGGGCTGACAACAGTGGGGAAGTTACCGTCGATGACCATCTGCTCGGGCACCACGTGGATGTTCTGGAAGCCCCATGAGCGCAGAGCCTCTGGAATGATGACGCGACCCGTGCCGTGCATCGGTGAGTAGACAATGTTGAGATCTTTCTGGCGCAGGATGACGTCCTGGTCGACCATAGCCTCCTTCACAGCCTGCAGGTAGTCCCAGTCCATCTCACCACCGATAATGTCGATGAGTTCCTTGTTGCCCTCGAACTTCACCTGGTCGATGGTCACCTTGTTCACCTCGTCGATGATGCCCTTGTCGTGTGGAGCCAGCACCTGTGCACCGTCGTCCCAGTAAGCCTTGTAGCCGTTATACTCCTTCGGGTTGTGCGAGGCGGTGACGTTCACACCGGCCTGGCACTTCAGCTGACGGATGGCAAACGAAATCTCCGGCGTGGGGCGCAGGCTCTCGAAGAGATACACCTTGATGCCGTTGGCCGAGAAGATGTCGGCCACGGTCTCGGCGAACATACGACCGTTGTTGCGGCAGTCATGACCCACAACCACGGCGGGCTGAATGTCGGGGAAAGCCTTGTTGATATAGTTGGCAAAGCCCTGTGTGGCCATGCCCACGATGTACTTGTTCATGCGGTTCGTACCGGCACCCATGATGCCGCGCAGACCACCCGTTCCGAACTCCAGGTTCTGATAGAAAGCATCGATGAGGTCTGTCTTGTCGGGATTGTCTAGCATAGCCTGTACTGCGTTGCGTGTCTCCTCGTCAAAGGCCGGAGAAAGCCATTCCTTGGCCCGTGCCTCGCACTGGGCGATAAGTTCCTTGTTTTCCATAAGCGTTTGTTTTATAATTTAAGGTTTCAAGAAAGATTCTGTGTCATAAAAAGAAACTGACTGCCAAAGATACGAAGATTTTATGAAACGCAGTCCATTCTCTTCGTTTATTTTTAATTTTTTAGCAGTTTACCGTATGGGAGCGCGGGCGTCCTCGCCCGCTTTTACTATCATCACGGCGAGGATGCCCGCGTCCCACATTACAGTATGGTCTACCTTATTTTGCCATAACCTTTTTGGTCTTACGGTCGTTCTTCGTTTGTGCCTCTATGATGTAGACCCCAGCGCTAGGCAGACGGAAACTGTACTCCTGTGATTTCGGTTCAGCAGTGTGTATCAGTCGTCCTGATAGGTCGAAGCAGCGCACGTTGACAATCGGCTCTTCGGTAGAGGCAATCACCCTTGCCGTGAGTCCCTCGTTGAAGATTTGCAGATGAGTCTCTACGGCAGCCTCCTCCTGAATGAGAGTGCTCACGAGGTAATAGCGGTTCTGCGTCTGTCCGCTGACCTCAAACGTCATACCCGACTCCAGCGGTGTCAGCTTCTGCTCCTTGGCATCGTAGAAAGCTATCGAATCGCCGAGCAGTTCCACGCCCTCGAAGGTCAGCACGCACAGTGCATCGCTGGCCGACTCCACACCAAGCGGCAGACTGCGGAAGTCATGGATACTATTGATAGTCGTGGCCAGTCGTCCGCAGAGCGTGTAGACCATCGGCACGTTCTTCAAGTCCTCCGAGCAGATGAACGTCTCCGTGTCCTCCGACGGCAGGAAGTCGTTGCTGGCCTCCTCGCGCTTCATCACCAGTGCACTGCTCTGGTCGTTGCCGCGCTGTGCCGTGATGACCAGGCCGGGAAGGCTCGATGCACCGCCACGGGTACGACGGGATAGTAACGGGTATTCCTTCTTGTGTGTGACGTCAAGGTCCTCCTGCTTGTACTTGTAAATAACTACATCTTCCTCAATATCTTTAAGAACTGGAATTTTTATCGTCTGCCCAGGATTATCTGGGTCATCTTCTTCCGTATATACAGGCACCATCACGGCCTCTACCTCTCTCTCTACTATTGTCTTTGTTACTGTTTCACCATCTTCTTCTACTTGTACGGTATATGTTTCTCCAGGAGTACCATTGTTGTTCAAGTCAATTTCTTCACCATAGATGCCATCGCCGTCCAAGTCAACATCAATATACTGGGGCTCACCTTCAATAACCAATTGCTCCATTTTCTGTGCCTGACCAACGACGATAGTATAGGACGTGCCGTTTTCATTGTCCTTCACGCCGAAGCGAGACTGAGCCTGCATCTCCCTGTTAAAGTTGATTGTTGTATTTTCACCAGCCGTCCTGGCTTGCACAAAGAATCCCTGTCCAGGAGCCACCACGGCATGGGGGTAGAATGTTTTGTTTGTATCGTAGGTAACAGGTGTACCGTCAGAGGTGAGCCAATCGCCGTTAGCAGCCTTCTGTACCAAGTGCTGGCCTGTCTTTGTCAGAATCCAGTACTTCTTATACAGACCTTCCTTCACATCGTCAGTAGTCTTCCCGTAGGCAGGTTCGCCCTCTTGGGCGGCGTTTATCTCCGCCTCTGTAAAGGTGACAGAGTTAGCTGCAAAGAACTTATCCATGTCCAGTCCGCTGGGGAACGGATTTTCAACCAAGTAGAAACCAAGGTTAGAAACTCCGGCAGGTATAGTCTCGGTAAAGAATCCTGCAGTCGGGGGTTGCAAAGCACCATCATCGCCAACAGAGGGTAGGAAGCTGTTGTTCATGGTCTGCAAAGCATCTTCATAAATAGGTATGCGAGTGTACGTACGCTGGTCGCCATAACGAATGGCAGCTGTTGCTGTGCTTTCCTGCTTCTGTATGCCGTTCTGCATTGGCAGCAGGTTGTCGGTTTTCAGACGGCCGCGGTTCTTGGCACGGTTCTTGGTCCAGACATCGCTCAGTTCTGTGTCAGTTCCTCCTGCATTTTCTTTACCACCCCATTCCGAGAACTCGTAGTAGTCGTACATCCTGTCTTCCTTGGGCAGACGGATGACGGACTTGCCATTGCTGGTATCATTATTCTTCAGATGGTTCATCACCATGACAGAGAATCCTCCTGTGGCATAGTCCACCTGAGCGTCATTGTAGGTGTTGCTCCATACGCCTTTGATAGCCACGTTTGCCTTCATGCCTCCCATAGGCTTGTAGCCTAATCGATCGAGGTACTCGTCGGCAGCACCGCCGCCTTCAACAGACCATGTGGCATTGTCACCTGTACCAGACCATTTACCCTCATCGTCTGTGCCCAAGTTGGCATCTTGCTTATCATCATCTTTGTCATACTCAGCACCTACCTCATAGAGCACAGCCTTGGCCTTATCCCAGCTACGCTGATAGATAGCCGGACTGTAACGGTCGTATCCAGCACCGAATTTGACGGGGTCGTAGTAGGTGGTCTCCTGTTTGGCAGTGCCGGTGGGTGCATACCACTCGCCGGAGATGGTGCCCTGCAGGGGCGAGCCAAGCAGATACCAGCGCTTGTTGTCGAGCTGATACTCCACCCACGCTGAGTTGTAGTTCAGCAGATGGGCGTTCATCAGTTCTGTGCCGGACTGGAAGGCTATCTCGTCACAACTGTTAACTTTATACATTTCTGCAATAAGGTCATTAGGATGACCAGAACGTCCTCTGTCAGGATTCTTCCCGTATGTTTCATACCAAAGGCTATATTTTCGAGCCTGCATGTCGAATTTCAGGATGGGCGTCGACGTGTCGCGTAGGTTGGGGAAGGGCACGTCTTGTAGTTGGTTATTGTTTCCTGTAGTCTCCACATCAAGGGCATCATAGAGTACTGGTGCATTGCCCCACTCGTCATTCTTCATTAGCACGTGCGTACAGTAGAGTGGTGCGAAGCCCTTGCGGAGGATTTGATCCTTACTGGGTTTGGCGTTGGCCTTCTTGCTTGACGAATAATAGTTGTCTTTATTGGTGACGTATTCATGAAGCGGTGAGTCTTCATTATTCATGGCACCGTTGGCCCTGTAAAGCTCGTCGCCATACACATCATTATTAAGGGTTGTGTTGCCGTCGGCTCGTCGCCAGTTCTCGTCGTTGTTCCAGTCGACGTTGCCGGCACCGCCTGTCCATACCTCGTAGTCGGGCACAATCTTCAGGTTGAAAAGGATGGTGCCGTCGCAGGCGTTTGAGTTGTCATCCTCCTGGAAGGGCAGGCTCAACGTGTAATTATAGCCCTCGCGCACCTCGAAGTTCTTGGTGAAATAGACACAGAGACGGTTCTCGTCATTCTGGTTATTGATATTTTTATATATTACCTGTTTTGTATCCTCGTCTATATGATCAAAAGTATTAATGGCTTCCAACTGTACGATTCTTCCGACGATAGGCAGCGACCCGTTCTTGTCCATCTCCTTCGAGATCTTCTTGTCCCATGTCAGGTCGTTGGAGGAAGCCAAATAGATGTTGTCATCTTGTGACTTTTTGATAACGCCACTGGCACCCTCAGTCAGAGCGTTGCGGATAGGTAGCCATAGGTAGTTCACTGATTCGCTAAGACTATAGGTTACTTCACCAGTTCCTGCATTTGTAATCTTCACCTCCTCTTCTTCATTCTTCACCATCTCAAACTGCGCAGCCTTGGCCAGACGTATACTCAGCACGGGATTGGTTCCCTCAGGGAAATTGTAATTATAGGAGGTGAATCCGCGCTCTCCCGGCACGAAGCCAGTCTGCAGTCTCGGTGCCTTACCGTCAACCTTTATGCGGAGGCCTTGCGGCTCGTCGCAGTAGTACGCCACATACTCATCTGCTGCTGGATTAAGTGCTCGGTCAAACTCATCGTCGTGAATGGGGCAAGCTACCATATAGAAGTAGGGGTCGGTCTCAGAAACCTTCTCAGCAGGGATGCTGACAGATGTCTGGTGCAGCACCAGCTCGCCGGAGGCCACCAGCGTCTTCAGATACTTAATCATGGGTAAAGTGAGTGCCGGGTCGGGAGCATGCACAACCTCTTTTTCAATACCATCAAGCGAGGTGACAGAAGGATAGTAGGTACGTAGGGTGGACAGGGCTTTGTCGAGCCTGACATCTACAGTATGAGAACCATTATTGTCTTCATAAGTAATCTCCTTGTGCTGCTTATGATAGTTCTCTAATGTAGCTAACTTTGGCCGTTTTGTAATGGTCGTTGTGTTTCCATTTTCCGTTACTGTTTCTGTTTCAGTGTATGTGGGATTGCCTAACCACCAGTCGTAATTAATTCCATTCATGTCCAACTTGTTGCCCTTCAGGTCGAAGCCCTTCAGGTTGAGGACTATCGTGGGTATCTGGCCTTCGCAGACCACGTAGTCATTGGTCGTCTCAGTCGATTCCAGACCAAGCACATGGTAGGGTGGGTCTATTCGGAACACGTTGGTCATGGTACATTCCGAACAGATGTTGAAGATTTCAAAATGTTCTCCAGAACCAGGTTCAAAGGGGATGTTTGTGTCGATAATATAATATTCGGTATTGGTTTTCCAGTCCATTTGCGGGAAATTACCGTTCATCACTATGAACTTCTCACCTTTTACTACTTCGCGGTAGACGGGACTCGTCTTGTTTACAGCCTTCTGGAACGAATACTCCTCCATCGCATTGAAGTCGCTGTTCCACTCGAAATACAGAATAGAGGAATTTTTCTTCTGTTCATACTCTTCGGGCTTATTAGAATACCAAGTGGTCTTCTTGCCTACGATAGCTTCATCAAATGCATGTTGATAGGCTGGTTCATCGCCTGTTATTGAAGTCAATTCACCATCCTCGATGGCTGCTGCCAGCTCATCTACAGTAATGTTAGCAAAATCAAATGCATCTAAGTGCAACTCATGCTTCCGCGTTGAAGTCAATTGTGCCAGCTCGTATTTGAACTTTTCAAGGAACTTGTATTTATCTAAAAACGCGAAGCCTATCTGGGCAGTACCAGAATTCACGTTAGCCGACTTCTTCAGCTTGTTAAAGTCGACGCTCAACTTCAGCAGACGCATGTCGGTTACTTCATTACCATTTTCATCGATGCTTACGCACAGCGGCGTGTTCACGCCAGGAATCACTTCGGGCACAATGGCATAAACCTCAACGTTGTCGAGCATGAAGTCACCACCTTGCGAGCTCACGCAGTTGTTGTTCACCTCAATCCAGTGACGGTCGTACTTGTCGGAAACGATAAACTCGAAATAGAACTGCTGCCAGATGACATGGTAATTTCGATTGTCGCAATTGGGGTTGGGGACATGGTGTTGATCATCTACTTTATTACCATTTGCATCGATATAGTCCCCATTCTTTACTGTATTACCGTTTGAGTCGGTATACTCCGCGCCAAAATGTCTTAGCGATTCTTCTGTGTCGTTTCCAGACCCGTCGGGATCACTTGAATTTGGATTATCATCTAATTCATAGCACTGGCCGGGGCAGAAGCGATAGAGAGTCACCGTTTCTTTCTTGGGCTTACCGTTTTCATATACAATCGAACCGTCAGGATTGTGAACATTGTGCTCGCCCTTCACCGTCAGCGTGATGCCGCCAGGGCAACGGTCATCATTGCCACCCATTTTGTTTGAACCGGAAATCCAGCCAGTGAACATCAGTTTGTCGCCAGCACAGAAGTCACCAATGAACGGAGCAGAGCAGATGTCACCGGGCTGCTCGGAGGCATCGATATAGAGGAAGCCGTTCTGGAGACCTGCATCTGGTCGCAGACTCCGTAATTGCTCATTAGCTGCTATTTCTTCATCTGTTGGGCCATAGCCATATTCAATGTCGTTGGCAGGTGCAGCATTCTGGTGGTTACCGTAGTTGGTGGTCATCTTATTCACAATGGAGTAGGAACCCCAGTTACACTCGAAGCCGCTGAACGAATAGTTTGTTTTGCTGTTATCACCTGCAAAAGCCAGAGGAATGGGGCTACAGTCGGACAGAGTACCACCTGTGAATGTAGACCAACCTTGCTTCGTCTCACCATTTGCTGGGAAATGATAGGTGTCGTTGGTTGGATAGTCGAAGGTAATCTTGGCAATGGGTTTGCCGGCCTGCTCCACCAGTTTCGCGGGGTCGCGATATGAACCCTCCACGAATTTCAGCGGATTATCTACGGTCGGATTCTCTGGGTTGGTGACTGAGGTGTCCGTCAATTTCCAAGGAATGGTTTGTGTGAGTGGGTCGAAGATGATGGTGAACTGGGCCAGCTGGTATCTCTTTCCATTGTTATTGAGATACACATTGACGTATGCTTTTTTGTGAAACACTATTTCAGTTCCATCCTTCACTATCGTATATGTGGGTTGGCTGATGACGCCACCCTCTGGGTATCTGAACACTACGAAACGGCTGTCACCATACTGGGTCTTATTCTGATCAGACATCTTGTCGTAGAAATAGAAGCCCCTGAAGTCTGCTTCAGTATCAGCATCGTAGGTGTCGACATTGTCAACGAACTTCAGGTGCCCATTAGGATTTTGGGTAGTTGCCTGGGTTCGTGCAAGGGTGGGGTTCCACCCTCCTAAGCGGATTCCCAGATTCATGGGGTCTTCTATCTCCACCTCAATCTTACCCTCAGAGTTGCTGTTGACGGCAGACACCAGGTTTTCATCGTCTGTGCCATTATCATCATACACCCAATAGTCGGAGAAGATGTGGCGCAGACCGATAAACTCGCCACGGTAGCCCACCTTCTTGCTCAGTTCGTAGGCAATACGCCTGGCAGGAAAGTGGAAATCTTTCGTCTCCTTCCAGCTCGAGCGTGTGTAATAAGTGGTGCCTGTCTGCGGCTCGATGTCGGTTGTCCGTGTGTATCCGCCGTTGCCATCGCTCACATACCAGCCTTCGTCGGCGGGGTATCTGTTGGTGGTGTTGGTAACCGCAGTGTATGATTCGGTACGCGTCGTGAGGTCATCTGCCATATCCTTGGCATCCTTCATATAGTAGATGTAGCGCATGGTGAGCGATGGCTCTTCCAAATTGCCTAATGTTGGGTTGGTGGTGTCCTCATAAGTCATATCACTGTATTTTGACACGTCGACAGCAACCGTGAAGGCATTACCGTCGGAGTTGGTAAAGTTGAACCGTCGCTGTTCGTTGCGGGCCATACCGCCATCAGGAATATCGATGCTTGTTTGTGTGTCCTCGTCATAATACCTCCAGTCCAGCTTCTGGCCTGTGACCATACCATTATTATAAAGGAAGTACTGCACATCACCGTCATCGCGGGTGTCCAAGCTGACGTGAGCCTTCAGGTTGTCAAGGTCCATGCTTGTGTCCATCTCGTCGTAGTTGAAGAATCGCTGGAAATAGATGTGGTCGTTGCTTTTGTTAAGCACAGTGGGGAACTCCACTACCATGCTGTTACCCTGCTTTATATAGTGGGTAATCTCGAAGTGGTTCACCTTCTGGGTGCCTTTCTGGGGGGTATCAAAGCCATTCCCGTCGAAGTTCCACCAGTCAGACTCTACTTCCGTGGCCAGTCCCTGCGCCTTAAGATCCAAATCCTGATGCGCTTCGGAATACTGCTTCAGGTACGACTCACGGTGGGTCACATAATGATTAACACGAATCTCCTTGGGCGCCTTCTTAGTGGGAATGAACCATTTCAAGGTGAAACCGTTATTCTCGCTAAACTTCAGGTTGGTATATACCTCCGCATCGTCTGGGTCATTTGGAGCCGTAACGCCTTGGCCAAAAGGCTTTAGGTAAGTTCCATTGTTGGGGTTCTTCAATCGGAACTCTGTATAGTCATCCACTTGCTCCAACTGCCACAATATGCGCTCGTCCTCAAGTTCAGAATAAGTCGTAGCCCAACCGCTGTATGCAACCATCTCGGTGGGCATATTGTCATAGGACGTAAAGTAACAGGCTGATATCTTAATTGTAGACCGAACACCATACCAGTTAAAAATGGTGAAGTCATCTATTTTTTTGCTTGGATCAAGTGTAATCTCATATCGCATTTTTCCTTCCAATGATTCAAAATCGCCCTGTTCTCCGTATGCGTGAATATTCCAACCGGAAGGAACTGGCTCGCCAAATTCTATAACAATAGACTTGAAGTTATGTGTCGGAAAATTCGTATATTGAAAAGCATGCTGACGGTCATCTGTAGGCGTAAAACTCGCTCCGTATATAGGACCATTGTTTTGACCTTGATCCGTAACATCTGTCATGGTCATGTTTCCACCCGTTAATTCTATTTTAACATTGTTGCCTACCGAGCTCCTTAATCCTACCAGCACCTGGAAGAATTCGTCCTTATTTGGCACAGGCACCTCAACGGGATAGAAAGCGGCATACCATATATCATTATATTTATTTGTCCATTGTGGAACCTGCCATCCGTCACCTTGATCATAATGCAAATAACGGACATCACCTGTTGTGGCCAGACGTATCAGATTGATTTCGGTAATGGTACCTGAAGGGCTGTCATTACGAACCTTGATAGAATTCAGGTGAACGTAAGATAGATCGGATAGGTCTACCTCGGCATAGCCGTTTGAACCGATGGTTGTCACTCTCTCAACAAAGGAACCGCCGTTTTGGTCATATCCTTGCTCTCCCGGAGTAATTGGTTCCTGACGGTTCAGTATCACACGCACTATCATACCAGACGTACCCTTAATTACCAATTTCTTACTACCAGACAAGTCTGCGTATGTAAGGTAATATACCGAACCCGTTCCAGCAACAAGATTATCAGAGGGCGAAATAGTATAGCCATTTACATGGAAGTACACGTCAGATGGACTTTCTGTATTGACACTCTCAGCATTCAAGTCATTCCAGTAATGGAACTGGCTTTGGGCCAGCGAAACTGGTTCGAGCTTGGGCCTAACTACATCAATAGAGTTAACCTGACCTGTACTACCTCCCCAGTTCTTGATGGCATTGATATGAACGTATGGCAGGTCGGACACGTCAACTTCACCCCTGCCGTTTTCATCCAACATACAATATCTCTGGACTAAGCTTCCGCCGTGAGAGTCATAACCTTGCTCACTTGGATCAATGGGAACCTGACGGTTCAATGACACACGCAGATACATGCTTGGCGTACCCTCAATCACCAACTTCTTGCAACCTGTCATATCGGCGTAGGTGTGATACCACACTTCACCTGTTCCGACTACTGTGCCAGCGCTTCCTATATCCGTATTATTACCTACGTTGAAGACCACGTTAGTACTTTCACTTGATTGCGAGGCAGCACCAGCGGTGGTTTTGTCCCACTGATAGAAATGATCGGAGGAAAGTGCGACAAACTCGTACTTACTGGTGTTCACAATACTTGTGTACCTATTGGCAGTCGGATCCTCCAGAGTATATTTGCCATATTCCAGATCTTTTGTTCCCAAGACACTTGTCGTACCACTTGGATTCAGATATTCATCTGTAGAGCCATATTTCTTTATGAAAAAAACACCATCAGTGCCTGATTCTTCTAATGTCCAAAGACCGTCTTGATGATAGGCTGCAGCTGTCGGCAGCGTCCAAAGGGACTTGTCAGCAGGAATAATTGATTGCCTTGACGATACGTTAGATGCTCTTAAGCCCCCAGTGTTGGTAGCGGGCGGATTTCCTGTGCCCGAATAGGTGAGGTAGTGGCGGGTGGTTGCGGCTTGGGGATCAGTATTATCAATTCCTTCACCACGGTAATAGATGATATGGGCAGCAGTAGGCTTTAACTTGGCAAAACGGACGAAATTAACCGTATTATATCCCCCTGTATTAATAATACCGCCCCATTCAGAACCTGACCAGCGACCCAAGCGTTGGTTATTAGTTGTTATTAATTCCTTGAAACCAGCGCGGTAGCTTCCTCGTTCACTGATTGAAAATTCTGACGCATTGGCTTCTGTAGCAGTGGTATAAAATCTATTATTATCATAATATGCATAAAAACCTCTTTTGCTCTTCAGTTTAAAATGAGTTGCATCACTACCTGCTACTAATGTCCACAATCTGTTGGAGGCAAAGGGAAGATAGTCCATCGCCTGCATCTGTTGACCCTCACCCAGCTCACCTAAGAAAGACTGATACAAATATGGTGAATAAATCTCTTCTTTATAAAATTGGACGTAATAATATTCTCCGTCACCGACAACAGGATTCTTCGTCTCGAAGGCATCAGGCATCTCAGGTGTAATGCTCACTGGCTGCGCCGTTGTCTGTTGTGTGTTTACTAAAGTCGATACACCGAGCAGCAGGGCTGTTCGGAGCAGGGTGGAGGTATATCTGAAAAGTTGTTTCATCTTCATCGCTTTATCTCGTTATATTGTCGTTTATTTTATCAGTTTTCTATTAGTATCTCCTTCTAAGACCTGCATCTGCTGAATAGCTATCTTATTGAGTTTGATGAGCCTTTCGCCTTGCGGTATGTTATCATTGATAAGAACTGCATTGATGTTCTCCATGTTTGACAGACATATCAGTTCGTTGACAGTAGCATAGTCACGGATATTCCCTTTGAGGTCAGGGTTGTTCTCGCGCCATTGCTTGGCAGTCATGCCAAACATAGCCACATTCAAGACATCGGCTTCCTCTGCATAGATAATGCTTGCCTGGGCTGGGGTAACTTCTTCAGGTATGAGGTGGGATTTTATGGCATCGGTATGTATGCGGTAGTTAATCTTTGAAAGTTCCCGTTTGGCTGTCCAACCTATCTGTTCTTGTTCCTTTGCCTTCAATCGCTGGAACTCCATCACGAGATATAGCTCAAACTCCACCGATACCCAGTTGGCAAACTTGAATGCTATATCAGAATGTGCATAAGTCCCCCCATATCTGCCAGACTGAGACAGAAGGCCGATTGCATGTGTAGAGTCTATCCATCGTGTTGGGGAGAGTGTAAAGGCATTAAGACCAGACTCTCGCCTAAACCCCTCGAATTCGAGGGGGTTAAAAATAGGATTATGCAAAGTTTCCCATAAACCTAAATACTCTATGGTATTTCTATTCCTCAGCCAATTCGCAATAACCCCATTTGGGTCTACGGCATTCTTCTGCCTGGCTATGTCTGTTATACAGATATAGTCGACACCATCCTTCTTAATGGTTCTGATGGAAGTTCCCTTAACTATTATCTCGGTCTTCTTTGCCATAGCTCAATAATATGATTGTTGTCCGGCTTTATTACGTTATATTGTCGTTTATATTATGTAGCAGTCCCCGGCAGTGGGCTGCCGAGGACACTTGTTGTTGTCGTAAGATGCACAATCCTTGGGGTCAGTCTTTGGCGTTGGTGATGCAGACATGCCAGCGGGCATACTTGCCCACGTCGCGCATGATGTAGCCCTTGTCGGCTAATAGTTTGACGGTCTTCTGGATGGCGATACGGCTAACTCCTGTCATTTCGGCAAGCTCTGTCACCTGTACGTCAGGGTTAAAGCGCATGGCATTCAAGATCTGGCCAATGGTAGGGCTTTGGAACTTGATGCGCTCCCCGTCGAACCACCACCCGTCTGGGTCATCGTCGTTAATGAAGTCGATATCAGCCTGAATCTCATTGGCTACTAAACGGGTGAAGTAGTTGCGGAAGGGGCTGATGCTCTGCAACGAGGCGTGACTGCCGTCAGAGGGTGCGCTGCCTACTTTGAGGTCTGCTTGATGGAGGGCCTCAAGATACTCTTTCTTCTTGCGTGAGCGGACTACCACCATCGGGTAGCCGTGGCGCGAGAGGATGTAGTTCACTAATAGGCGGGCTATGCGCCCATTTCCGTCCTCGAAGGGGTGGATGCGTATGTAGCGGTAGTGAAACAGGATGGCCAAATCCACGGGGTGCATTTCTCCACGCTGCTCCTCATCGTTGTACCAGCTCACGAGGTCGGCCATCAGTGCCGGTGTCTCTTCCGGTGATGCGTAGGTGAAGATGTCGCCATAGCGCGTTTTCACGGAGTTGGGACGAGTCTTATAGCGTCCGGCATGAATGGTAAAGGTGGTATAGACACCATCAGACAACTCACGGCGCACTTCATAGTCCTCACGCAGCAATGTCTTATGCAGTTGCCGGATAAAGGTCTCGGTGAGCGGATAATCTGTCACGCGGGCCTCCTCCTGCATCATCTTCATTCCCACGTTAGAGGCTTTCATCTCCTCCAAGTCGTGCATCTCGGCATCGCCAACCACATGGCCGAAGAGCAGCAGCAACTCAGTTTGGCCGTAGGTCAGGGTGTTTCCCTCAATGTGGTTTGAGTTGTAGTTGAAGTCGAGGGTGAACCTTCGGCTCAACCGCTCCTGGTCTCTCTCGCTGAGTGGCTGCATCGACTGCCACTGAGCAAACAATGTGTCAAGCTTTGTCATTTTTCATTTCTTTTTATTGGAATTCGGTTGCAAAGGTAATATTTTTTAACCAAACCACCAAATATGTAACCAAAAAAAGGTTAGCAGTGACAACCTTTTAACACATAATTCTGTTTGTACCTCCATTTTTGGTGGCCTTGTACCACCAAACGGTGACGATGCGGGTTGGCACCGGGATTGTGCTTCAGTATTTCAAAGAACGCGGTGTTCTGGCGGGCTGGCACGGGGCCTGCCCCTACACGTCACTTCTGCAGGACGACGTTGAACGTGAAGCTGTAGTCGTACTGGCTACCCGTGGGCCCGAGCTTCACGTTGATGGTGAGCGTGGTCTTGTGGGGTCCCGAAGTGAGGTTGTTGTTCAGTTCGCCGACGAGGCAGTGGTTCGCACTGTCGTAGGTGAAGGCCGTCTTGACGATTTTATTGTTACCCGATACGGTGTTGCCGTCGCTGTTCGTCCACGAGACGGAGACGAAGGTCACGTTGGGGTCGCTGAAGTCGAGCCACGTGGCCTCGTTATATTTCTTGACGAAGGGTTGCAGGATGATGAAGCCGCCGGTGCTGAAGGTGGCGGTGAGGCCGTCGCTGCTCACCACCGAGGCGGGATAGCCGGCAATGGGTACGAAGGCGAGCGGCTCGATGCGCAGCTGCCAGTCGGTGAGCACGACGGGAATATGTATCCAGTCGTTGCGGCGGATGACGTTGAATCCGCCGTTGTAGCCGCCGTAGGGGCCGCTGTTGGTGAGGTCGTGGTGGGTGGTCACGCCGTAGCGTATCTCGTCGTCGTACCACGCATTTGTCGTAGGGTCTTGCCGCTGTATCTTGAAGCGCAGAGATAGCTGGTTCTCGGTAGCGGTATAGGTGCCGTCGCTCTCGTTGACATAGAAGAAGATCGTGCCTGTTCCGTTCGCGGCATTAAGCTCCAAGGGTTGCGCTGGCGTGAAGGTGAATGACCCTACATCGTCCCTGGCGCCTCCTGGCAGGGTGACGCTTTCCGTCGTCACACCCTCGGTATTCCTCACGTCGCCGGTGATGACGAAGTCGCTGAAGGCATACTCAAAGCCTGCATTCAGTTCTCTCAGATAGATTTTCACATAGAAAGTGCCTGTAGTAGATGCACTGTTCAAGGCGTACGAGTATGTGGAGATGAAGGCTCCCTGGTTGTAGCGCTCAGGATACAGCCCTGATTCCACCGAAGTACTTGTGCCGTTGCAGACGGTCACCACATCGAACTTGCCGCTGTTGGTACCACCCCTGCAGGCTTTGAACGACAGATGGGTAGGCGTAAAGGTAAGTCCGTTCATCGGCTTCACCTGAAGGATGATAGCCGCATCATCGTCTTGGGCAGTCACTCTCTCCATAGCCTTGAACTTCTGCAGCTTAGTCGAGACCCCATCTTGCGCCGTAATCTGTCCCGTTGACTCTAACTTCGGTCCCCACATCAGCTGCGCCTGTGCGAACAGTCCTGCGGGTGCCAAGCTGGCTTTCGGCTGCATGGTGGCATCGTGGAGCGCCCATGTGGCGGTGGCACCAGTCTCATCGACTGGCTCGGTGACCCACTGTGCCGCCAGGTTGTTTTCCGATGTCAGGTCGTCCTTGCTGAAGAGATAGATGCCGGGACCATTGGTAGAGGCGAGGTTGAGGGGTTCCACCTCGATACCCTTTATCCTTACCTTCTGCGATGTCTCGTTTTTGAACTCAAACTGTAGTTTTCCTATGACTCGCCATACAGTGATGATACCAGCGTCTGTCTCTTGATTGGCGGTGACGGTGACAATATTATCCAGTTTGCCTGTCATGGGGATATTTGTCTCACTATAGCCGTTGAATGTGGGAAATTTTACCGTTCTGTCGAGGTCTATAGTAGCTCCAACAGTATAGCCATCATCATAGTTTGCTGTTGCATATACTTTATAGCTGCCGGGGATTAACGATGACGAGGTGACGGTGGCCGATTGCTGATATGGATATGAAGTTCCTTCCACAGCAGTCATTGTCGGTTCGATGCGCTCAATGATATCCACTATCTCGTTCGATGTGTTACATATGAGTATACGGAAACTGTGCAATTTCTCCCAATCGTGGTCAGGGGCTTCCCAAGGATTGGCGTTGACAGCACGTGTCAGGTTAGGATTATTTTCTGGCGTACAGATGGTGATGTGTATGCGCCCCATACCTTCAGGCAGGGGCTGCTCGTTATCAATAATCTCATCGCTCGTGCAGGCGGTAAGCAGCACGGCGACAATCAGGGTCATATAGTAGAATAGACGTTTCACGATTCTCAATAGTCTATAATCATTTTCGTTATTCAATGTTCAATTGCGGACATACATAAAGAAAGTCCCCATGGTGTCCAATCTTAAATATAGATAGTAGGATTGTCCACATGCCGCCACTTCTCTTCCTCTATCTTTATCTTGATAGAACCATTTTCCGAGTTGATACTACCAATAGAGATGCGGTAGATGTTGTTGCGCACGATGCCGTAGTTCATAGGTGTGCCTTCGTTACCAATGGTAGTGGTCTTGTCGAAAGTAGCCAGTTCGGCAGCGGTCAAGGCGTCATAGGCAGTACTCTTCTCACCTTGGTGGCGTATGAAGTGATAGTAAACGCGGCGCTCGCCGTTGATTTTAGCACCGTTCCTATAGTAGTAGCCTTCAAAGGCCAGTCCTGTAGCATAATAATAATATGGTGTAGCGGTGCTTATGGTGTTTTCTTTTACATAACCGACGATAATGTTGTCCCTACCTTGGATGGAGGTTTTGTAATCTTGCTGTCCGCTCATCGTTACGTTAAGGGAAGAAGTCATGCCGATAACATCGGTTAATGTGTTGCTCAGGTAGTTGGGATGGCTGCTTGCTGTTTTCGATGAAGTGTTGGGGTCGAGTACCCAGTTTTGTGTTGTCTCATCACGGAGGTATGGAGCTGTGTCATCATTAGTACGCTTGATGAGGTACTCACCGTCATTGTTTACGTTGAACGGCATGACGCTGGTGAGCACAAAATGGTCGGTACTGCCCTCTATAGCATACTCGTAGCCTGAGTGGTCGTAGGTTTCATTATAGGTGGCACCATTCGTCAGCAGGTCGATGCGTGCTGCCATGCGTTCCAAATGTATGTTCTCAAAAATAAAGGTGAGGCGGTTCTGGCTCTTGTCGTAAGTGGAGTAGTTGAAGGTCAGCACGTCGTCTCTCTCCGAGGTCATGACAAATTTAGTGGCATTGGTGCCTACGCCCGAATCTGTGTCTTTGTAAACGGTTGTACGAGTCATTTCGCGTAAGGTGGCGAGGTTCGTAACCGTTGCGTCGCCCACGGTAATCTGACTTGTCAGGTCAGCATTGGCCACGACAATAACGTGATATTGCTGGTCTGACTGCAGACGTGTAGGCATCTCTTGGTCACCAGTAGTGTAGTAAACCTCGTCGGGGTAGTGAACACCCGTTCGTGGGGTGTAATTTTCGTCGAGGGTGGTCTCGTAGTATGCGACGAAGTCTATTGGTGTGGCCTGAGCCGATTCCGGCGTAGCATTGATGCCGTTAGTGTTGCGGTAGAAAATGATTGTCACACCGTCAACCTCGTTCTCGCGGGTAACAATGCCCTTTTCGCGCCCGTCACCCTCTTCACCGCCATTGGGATTGGCACGTGTGGCGGAATTGTTGTCGGCGCTCACCGAAATAATAATATTGATGTATTGGTTCGCATCGCTAATGTCTGACTCACAATCATAGTCTTCCGTCACCAGTTGGCACGACCATGCCAACAGGGGCAGCAGCATGAGGGCTGTGGCCTTGCGGATGAACTTGAATGACTGTGACAGAAGCATTGTTGTGATTTGCGATTTACGAATTTTCGATTTCGAATTATGGATTTTAATAGAGCACCTCATGCTGATGGCGGGTAGCCCAGGAAATGATATGTACGTGCGTTCCGAGGAAGAGCTGTAATTCTTCCACACGTCCGCCTCTGAGGATGAACTGCAGGCGGTAGTCGTATTCGCGGTCGAGGTATTCCTGATAGTGGTAGTAGCGCTCCTGGTAGGTGCGGCCACTGGCAAGGATATAGGGAAGGTTAAGGCCGAAAATAATCTCACCCGTTTCTTTCTTGCGGATGATGAGCAGGGCATTGCGCGACTTTGCGATATCTTCCTCGTTGAGCACGGCGTAGCGATCTTCCTCCACCGAGGCGTTCTTGTAGATGAGACGGTTGAACATCAGGTCGTAGTGGGCTGCACTCTCGCTGACCACATCGCCACTGCCGACGAAGGATGTCGTCCACTGGCGATAGGGTGTGTAGACAATAGTGTCGTTGGGGTTCGAGAGGTTGTTCTGGCAGTCCAGCTGTGAGTTGTTGTCAATAATCTCCACGGTGTAGTCCTCGTCCAGGACCTGATTGTCGGAAAGGTGGTATCCCTCATTCTCAAGGTCGTAGTTGAGTTCACGTATGGTGATGTTTAGGTGCTTCGTGTCGCGTATGAGGCTCACGGTGGCGTATGTGGGTTCGTCCTTCACCAGGTGCACCCTTTCCACTCCGCTGGACTTGATGCTGCCGTCGCGCTGCCATGTGTAGTCGGTCTTGGCAGGAGTGAGCATGGAGGGGTACATGGTCATGGGCATGGAGTCGGCGGGGGTGGTGTACGTAGCGAGCGAGTGCCACAGCGTGTCGAGCGGGGCGGCATTGCTCACATAGAAATAGTGGGAGGGCAGGCGGGTGGCGCTGTGGTCGAGGTCGAGGTAGAACTGCTGCCATTCCGACCCGGTGCTGTTTCCCGTCTGGCGGTACTTGGCACCATTGGCAGAAATGTTGTCCGTCTGGAAGGCCACGGCCATCAGCCGGTAGTCATGGCCGGGGGCCAGCTCCCCTTCCGTGAAGTGGATATAGCTTCCATACTTGGAGAGCTGGCCCTCACCCATAGACTTAGAGGCGACAAGTCGATCCGACTCATCATACACATAGAGCGTGAGGCCGCCGACATGGTCTTTCAGCATGTCTGCCCGCTGAATGTTATAGTCGTAGACGAAGTTGACGTAGAGGCCTGTCGGACAGTCGTCCCGGTCCTCCATAATCACGTCGCAACTACCTAATGCCATTGCAGCCAGTACGGCCACAAAGCCCTTCTGTATGATGAGTCGAACGTTCATTGTCGAAAATAGTTTAAAAATGTTTACTTGCTAAATTAGAACTTCACGCTCTGAGTACGGAGTACCCAAGGCAGGATGTGGATATGGGCTGCGATGTAGTACTTGGGTTTCGGGTTGTCGTCAGGAGTATCCTTTAAAGTAGCGTCACCGAAGTAGTCAACAGGCTCTGCAGAACCAAGGCCAGTAACCTCGTCGATAGTCAGCTGATACCAGTTGTTACGAACGATACCCCAACGGCCAAGCCATGCCGCAGCGCGATCTGCGCCGAAGTTTAATCCTGTTCCAGTCGTACCGAGTAAGGGATTTGTACCATTTTCAGGATAAATCTTGTCATAGTCGTTTGCGTCCGTAGGATCGGCATCCCAAGGAGTCTCGGTGTCGCCGAAGTGAGAGATACGCATTGTGTAGTAGGCATTGCCTCCTGTGTAAGAATAAGCCTTCAGCTTCAGAGCTTTGACATCATCACGTGTAGAGAGTTCTGCCAAGGCACCTTCAGTGGTTATAATATTCACTATAGCGTCATAAACGCCACCCGAAGTAATGGCAGTACCATTTTGCTTAATAAAGTCAATCTCTAAGGCGTCCGTCCAGTCATGTGAGCCATCGGCATTTCGAGTATCATCTATTTGCACATTGTGCTTCAGTTTAAATTCGATGTTATCTGTTGCAGCAGCACCAGCGTTACGAAGATCACTTCCATCAGTACCCAGTTGAGTTGTAATTTCAGTTTCGATAGCAGATATCCATGTCGAAATCACACTACCATTGATAGCAACGTCAATATCCTGCTGAATCTTGTTGGCAGCATCTGTCTTGGCAGTCAGCTTCGTGTCAGCATCGCTACTCACCGTCCAGAATGCGGTACCACCATTCAGCTGAACCTTTACGCCCACGTATGTGGTGTTCATCCATGTCTGGTGGTCTTCGTCAAATGTGTTCTCATAAGTATAAACACAATCGTCTATGGCGCTGCCATAGCTACTTACCTGTGCATTGGCCAGCTCACCAGTTGTGACATCTCTGTCGTAGTTCACGTCCTCTGCCCAGTAAGTACGATAGGCTGCGGTAGGCTTGTGACCAGAATTGAAGAATGCGGTGTTACCAACAAAACGCCATTTCATGTTGAGGTCAGCGGCAGCCATCTGCGAGTTGAAATAAGGCAGCCAATCTGACTTTACCTGACGGGTGTTGAAATACGTAGTGTTGGTGTTACCCAATCCCCAAGAGAAAGCGGAAGCAGTCAAGGCTGAATTTGTAATAGGATCCTTAACGCTTGCACCCAGTTTTACCTCCACCTTAACGGCAGCTCGCTCAACATAAATGCAGGCCGAAGAAGCACCTGATGCATTAGCTTTAGCTTCAGTGTCAAAGATGCAGTCGGAAGGAATCTCTGCCAATGTTGTCTGCTTATCACTTGTAGGTTCTACAGATCCACCCTGAACACCGTCGCTAAGGGGAACGCTGGTCATGACTAGACCATTGGTCAAATCACCTATCTTGGTAAAGATTTGACGGCTGTAGTCCTTAAATGTCTGACCAGGAGTATTATTAGCCGAGAGAGAGTTGGCTGCATTGTTCAGAATGACGTATGCAAACAGTTTTTGGTTCGTACCCAGACTGGGGTTGTCGATAGCCTTCACAATGCGCTTGCTGGTTGTGGTAATCTCACCATCGGAACCGTCCTTAGGCACATTATCATCCGTTTCCATATGCCAGTCAGAACTTGCCTTGATTTCATTCGTGATGTCATAAGCTTTTACCAGCGTGGCATTAGTTTCTGATGTTCCCTTAAAAAGCACCAGCTGTCCATCCTTAACGGCATACTCAGCAGCATCGCCGTCTTTCAGATCATCATTAGCTCTGGTATTAGGGTTACCAGGCATTGCGATACCGATGGAGATGAAAGAAGTCTGCCCTTCAGCAAACTTGTAGTCATTGCTGACATCAGCAACGTCGTCGCTTGACGAGCATGCACCGAACAGCATACCAGCTGCTGCAAGTGCGAATAAACTAAATTTTTTCATAAATCTAAAAATTTAAGAAGTTAATAAAAAGTGAATTTAAAATATTGTTTGTTTTTTATAAACGATGTTACTTTGTCAAAAGTCGGATAGCCTCCCTGTTCTTACTGACGTCGAGGCCTTTTTGTTCTGCCTTCTTTAGCAGTGCTTCTGCGTCGGCGTAGCGTTTCTGTATGATGGCTACTGCAGCACGGGTGTTGAGGGCCTCGGCACTGTCGCCGGCTCGCTCCAGCAGTGTCTCTGCCTTGAGTAAATCCCTCTGTCGGATGGCGATGTTGGCCAGGTTGAGGTTGGCCACGGGGTCATCGGGATAGATGTTCACGGCCTGCTGCATGGCGCGGTAATACTCCTTGCTCTCAGGCTCCATGGTGTGTGCCACATCCCAAAGCTCGCGTACTGACAACTGGTAGGGGCGTGTCTTATAGACCTCCTTGGCCTGTTCGAGCGTGAAATCGCTGAAGTTGAAGGATATGTCATAGTCCGAGCGGCGAAGGCCTGGATAGATGTTCTGTAATAGATAGCGGTATTCGGCTGGATACAAGCGCTTTATCTTCGCTTCCTTCGGGTCGGGCTGTAACGTCGTGTCATCGATGATGGCAAGGATTTCCTTTTGGTGCGGAAGTGTCTGCTCGTCCATTTTCACCACGGCCTCGCGCAGTCCTATCCAGTTCTCAGGCGTTGCCTCAGCGGGTGCGAAGACGCTGGCGGGGAGGTTGTAGAGCTTGCTGACATAGTCGGTGAGCGACTTGGCACGGTTCTCGGCCAGCATCTTGTTATGCTCGTAGGGGCTCTCTGGCGATGCCCATCCGTGGATTTTCACCTCACGCACGGAGACGTTCTTATCGGCCACCATCACGTCGAGTGTGTCGGTAATCTTGCGCAGCTCTCGGCGGTTGTTCATGTAGTCGGGCTTCACCTCCCATTTGTTCACGACGAAGGTGATGTATGCTGAGCCGTGGAGGTTACGCTCCTTCTTCACGTGAGTAGGCACGAGGTCGGTGACGCTGACCAGGTCGTAGGGGTCGGGTGGGGTGGGAGGAGTGAGCGTGGCGAGGAAGGCCTGCTCGTTCTTCAGCGTGTCACCACATCCGCAGAGGTCACATTCCACGTATAGGTCGGCATCGTCGAACCAGGGCTGGTCTTCTGCAACGTCGTTGTAGTGGTAGGTCTGCGGAGCCTTGTCGTTGCGACGTATGTTGTCGCAGTTGTCGGCATAGAGCGGGTCGATGCCGTCGCGCTCGAAGACGATGTTCTGCCGCCGCCCACTGACGATGAGGGTCTTGAGGCGCTGCTCATACTGCCTGTCGGCTGTGCGTATGACGGGGGTGAAGGCACGGTATCTGTTCGAGGGCACGTCGAGGCTGTCGAGGATGAAGTCCATGTAGACGAACGTACGCTGGTCGTTGCGTGCCACTTGCAGGTTCTGCACCGTGACTTGTGTGTCGGTGCCCTTCTTTTCTCCCGTAAGGCGGATGGACTGCTGTGCGGAGAGTGTGCCCGCGAAGGTAAGTAGCAGTGATATAGTAAAGATTTTGTTCATTGTGGTTTTCTTATAGCTCTTATTTAGAACGTATTATAGAGGCTTAGAAGAAATATAACAGCGAAAGTGCTAGCTTGGTGGGGCCGATGTAGATTTTGTGGCCGTCGTCAATCTTCTTGCCACAGGTGCCACACTTGTATTTGTCGTAGTCTATGTAGGCGGCTCCCACACCTAGTGCGGCCTCTATGTTCCAGTGTTTGTGGAGAACCCACTGATAGCCATAGCTCACGCCGCCTCCGACATACCACCCTTTAAAACGGTGGTCCTGAAGCTCGTCCCACCAGCCGAAGGGCATCTTGATGTTGGCTGCGTTGTACTGGCCTCCGAAAGCATGGATACCAATGAATGAACCATTGAAACGGTGGCAGAACCAGTGACGCCACTCAGGATTCACCACCCAGTGCTTCAGGAATTTCTCGTCGTTGCCGTGGCCGAATTTCCACGGATGAAGACCGTAGAACACCTGGAAGGAATGCTTCTTATTCACACCTATCTCCATACCGATGTTTGGAGTGAGGGCGGCATCATACAATAGATTCGTCTTTAGTGCTACTTGGGCGTTTACAGTGCTTATGTCAAATAAGATAGTGATGGCAAAGACCGCCATCCATTTTAGCTTGTTTAGGTGTATCATATAAGGTTAATACATTGTCTGATTCTTATGATTCTAAATTCGAGTGGCAAAAGTACAATAAATTTGTTTTATATTTCAAAATGTATAATTATTTTAAGCAGTTTTTGATTTTGTTAAACATTCCAACGTCAGCCTCACAATCACAGCTATAAACGGGACTGTCGTTTGTCCCGGTGCATGATGTCTAAACAAAGGAAAGACCACGGATAAACATACAGATACCCCCCAATTTCGTAAAGTATTCACAAAAAATCTATAATTATTGCTTTAGTTCTTGTAAAAAATGTAAAAACATTTGTGAGTTCTGGAAGAAGTGCGTACCTTTGCATCCGCTTTCGCTCAAAAATTGGGTGTAGGCCAATAGGAAAGAGTTCTTTGAAAGATTTACATAGACAGAAGAAGTAGTACAAGAAGCAGCGGAATTATCGATTGTCAATTATCAATTGTCAATTAGTTTCCGTTGGGTAAATGAAACGAACCGTTCAATTCGCTTATACATATAA
>JAFVFY010000056.1 GCA_017475265.1 Prevotella sp.
CAGCATGGTGTATCGTTGCAGTTCACTATTTGCTTCCATGGGGGCAAAGGTACTGCTTTTTTATAAAATATGTATCGTCTGTGCACTATTTTCGGCAGTTGTCACAGGGTAGGCATCCACGGAAGAATTGAACTGCGCCGGAAATTGTTGTATCTTTGCACATGAGAACGTGAGTAACTGTTTGATTGTTAGACGCTTCAAAGTTACGAATTTTCTGGCAAACATGCAAGAAAAGCGTTCTCTTTTTTCGTGCTATGAATAATTCAGGATAGACACGTCTTACGGGGGATGGCTTGTATCTCTTCGACACTATGGACGATTTTATCTCATCCATATGAACCGGAAGATACACGTCAAGCTCTTCCACCGGCATCTTGTCGATGCCGGCCGCACCATGGTTGCGCCTGACACTCATCCAGGCTTCCCAGAAGTTTCTCGCTTCTACAATCTCGTTAATCAATTCCATTTGCCGCATTTCGTTCTGCTCGTAAATATACCATGGAGCGTCCCCGATGCTTCAGACTTGGGAGATTACGATTCTCCCCATACCGTCCTATCTCACTTTCGGACTACCAAGGCATTGCTTACAGCGATTCGCACTATATGTACATTAACCCCTTCAGTGATGGACGTACACCTACTATGGGCTCAGCTGACTCCCACCCATGAGCTTTTTATCGCACGTGCATACACACGCTGGATGGGCCTCTCGGGGTAAGACACTAACCTTATGACTTCACAACCTCTTGGTTTACTGTTTTGGGGAGTACGTTTACCATTCGGACTTCAACTTGTCGTGCAGTCTTATCCTTTCCCATTTAGCCTTATACCAAGTTTCTGTTCGTAGGCTCGACAGTCTCGCTATGGACTTCCTCCATCCTTGCCATTGCTGGCAACGACTTGTCTTTCGCTTCGCTTGGCGGTAAATACCCGCGACTGGATTTCAACCAGTTTGGTTAGTGTCATGCCCGACACACACGAAAAATCCCACAACTCACAAAAGAATTGCGGGATTATTTCTATTTTATCTTCTCTCGGACGTAACGACCTCCAGGTGTCACCACGATAGGTTTCTTCGGGGAATGCTTCTGGTTGCCAGTCACGAGGCAGGCATTCTCTGTCATTCTCTGAGATATGAAAAGAATGATTTTCTGCCTCATGGCAATGATGGGTGGGGTTGCACGGAGCCTGGTCCTACACCTGGGATAGTCGGTGGGTGCAAAATTACGAATTATTCGGGAAACGACAAAGAAAAGTGGGGAAAAAATGTATGAATAAGGTTTTGTTGTACTATTTGTGTCGAACTTTTTGTCGTAAAGGAGCGTACAGAAGGTTTACCCGCTGAATGGGGTGCGGTTGATGATGGAGCGGCCGAGGGTTACCTCGTCGGTGTATTCCAGTTCGTTGCCTACGGCAATGCCTCGGGCGATGATGCTGACATCGACAGCAGTAGGGGCGAGCTTGCGGAAGATATAGAAATTGGTGGTGTCGCCCTCCATGGTGCTGCTGAGGGCAAGGATGACCTCCTTGACGTCGTTCTCCGAGACACGCTGCACCAAGGACTCTATCTCTAGGTCGCTGGGGCCGATGCCGTCCATAGGCGAGATGAGACCGCCAAGGACATGATAGAGGCCGTGGAACTGCTGGGTATTCTCGATGGCCATTACGTCCTGTATGTTCTCCACGACACAGATGGTTGCAGCATCGCGGCGCTTATCAGAACAGATGGGGCAGATGTCGGCATCACTGATGTTATGGCACACACGACAAAACTTTATCTCACGACGCATGGTGGCCACGGCCCCAGAGAAGCGCTCCACGTCTGCGGTGTCCTGTCGCAACAGGTGGAGTACCAGACGCAGGGCTGTCTTACGCCCTATGCCTGGCAGACGGGAGAATTCCTGCACGGCCTGTTCGAGTAAACGAGAAGGGTATTGTTGTAGCATACTTCTCACTAACTGGGGTAAATTCTTGTTAGGAACTAATTTCAGACAGTTCGAGCCACCGCATGGACTTCTCGTCAAGTTCATCCTTGAGCAGTGGCAGACGTTTGCTAAGTTTTGTTATCTCTTCGACAGATGTGGTGCCGCCACAGAGAGCTTCCTCGATCTGTTTCTTCTCGGCCTCCAGGACGGCGATGTCTTTCTCTAGCTGCTCAAACTCGCGTTTCTCCTTGTAGGTCATCTTCCTCTTATTAGGAAGTGAAGGGGACGATTGTTCTGTGGTAGAAAACCTTGCCGAAGAAGGTGACGTCGCTTTCACTCCTCTCTCACTTCCGTTCACTCCCTTTTCATTCCCTTCGAGAGCCGCCCACTCGCGGTACTGTGTGTAGTTTCCAGGGAAGTCCTTCACCACTCCATCACCCTTGAAGACGAGGAGGTGGTCAACGACCTTGTCCATGAAGTAGCGGTCGTGACTGACGACGATGACACAACCGGGGAAGTCCTGAAGGTACTCCTCTAGTATCTGGAGCGTAACGATGTCGAGGTCATTGGTAGGCTCGTCGAGGACGAGGAAGTTGGGCTGACGCATGAGCACGGTACAAAGGTAGAGCTTGCGCCGCTCGCCTCCACTGAGCTTCGCCACATAGTTATATTGCTGTTCGTTGGTGAAGAGGAAGTGCTGCAAGAGCTGTGTGGCTGTAAGGTGGCGCCCTTGGCCGAGGTCAACATATTCGGCAATGTCGCGTACCACGTCGATGACCTTCTGGTCTTCACGGAATTGCAAGCCCTCCTGCGAGAAATAGCCGAAGCGAACGGTATCGCCGATGACGATGCGACCGCTGTCGGGCTGCAGCTCACCAAGGAGCATCTTCACGAAAGTAGACTTCCCCGTGCCGTTGTTACCTACGATGCCCATCTTCTCGAAGCGGGAGAAGTTGTAGTAGAAGTCCTTTAAGATAAGAGTTGAGTGTTGAGAGTTGAGAGACTTTACATTTGCATCCCCAGAAGTAACGTCTCTCAACTCTGAACTCTCAACTCTAAACTCCTTCGAGATATACTGGCACTCAAAAATCTTTGAGCCTATATACACATTGCTGGCCTTCAGCCTTATGGCGCGTTCCTCTATTCGTGCCTTTGCCACCCGTTCCAGTTCGTAGAAGGCATCCTCACGGCTCTTCGCCTTGTGACCACGTGCCTGAGGCATACGGCGCATCCACTCCAGCTCCGTGCGGTAAAGGTTGTTGGCACGGGCAATCTCTGCACGGCGGTTGTCAATGCGCTCCTGCCGCTTCTCCAGGTAGTAGGAGTAGTTGCCACGATAAGTGTAAATGGTCTGGTCATCCAATTCAAGGATAACGGAACAGACGCGGTCGAGGAAATAGCGGTCGTGGGTGACCATGAGCAAAGTCTTGTTGCCACGGTTCAGAAAACCCTCCAGCCACTCAATCATCTCTAGGTCAAGGTGGTTCGTCGGCTCGTCAAGGATGAGCATGTCAGGCTCGGTGATAAGCACATTGGCCAGTGCCACGCGCTTCTGCTGACCACCAGAAAGCTGACCCATGGGCTGCTGCAGGTCACGAATCTTCAGTTTGGTGAGTATTTGCTTGGCCTTCAGCACCTTCTCCGGGTCGTTCTCATGGTTGAAGCAAGCATCAAGCACACTTTCCTTAGGGTCGAAGACCGGCGACTGCTCCAGCATACCAATCTTCAAATCGTGGCGATAGATGATGCTACCACTGTCGGCGCTGTCTTTGCCAATGAGCAGGGTGAGCAACGTGCTCTTACCCGTTCCATTCTTGGCAATCAGCCCCACCTTCTGCCCCTCGGCAATGGAGAAGCTGATATCCTCAAATAAAAGAAGAGAACCAAACGATTTCGTAAGGTTCTGCACGTCGAGGTATGGAATTTCCCTTGCCACTAATATCCCAACTCCTTGTTGATTTTCTCAATGTAGTCGAGCAGCTCTTCCCTACCCTCTCCTTTCTCTGCCGAGGTAATAAAATAGGGAGGCATTTCTTCCCAATTCTCCAGCATCTTCTGCTCGTAGGCTTCCACGCTGGCACGCACCTTGGCGGCAGAGAGCTTATCGGCTTTGGTGAAGACCATGCTGAAAGGAATGCCCGACATGCCCAGCCAGTTCATGAACTCCAGGTCGATGGTCTGTGCCTCCAGACGCACGTCGATGAGTACAAAGACGTTTACCAACTGTTCACGGCCAAGGATATAGCCACGAATCATCTGGTCGAGTCGTTGCACTTCCTTCTTCGACCGCTTGGCATAGCCATAGCCGGGAAGGTCAACAAGATACCACTCCTTATTAATAATAAAGTGGTTAATGAGCAATGTCTTGCCTGGGGTGGCTGAAGTCTTTGCCAGTTTCTTGTTGCAGCAGAGCATGTTGATGAGACTCGACTTGCCCACGTTGGAACGGCCGATAAAGGCATACTCCAGCTTGGTGTCCTTAGGACACATTGACACCATGGGGGATGAAATGCTGAACTCGGCGGTCTTTATCTCCATTAATCCAATTAGTTACCTGATGCGGTCAAGGGAACGAACGAGCTTCTCGTCCTTCCTGATAGCAATATTGGCAAAGAGCCAGCAGAAGACAGCCAGAACGGTGGTTCCCATGGGATAAATAAAACTCTTCTGTGCGTAATTACCAGAGTAGCTTATAGCAAGAAAGGCAATGTAGGCAATCCCCAAGAAACAGAGAAGCCTGCAGATGTTAGCCTGCAAAGGACGTTTCTTATACAGGGATATGGCGTACAGGGAAATACAGCCTGCCACCAATGCCGCGATACCCGCTGCCACATTGCTAAAAGAATAAACGGCACACACCACCATAGCCACGAAGGCCAAGAGCAGGTAAACAGTTTGAATACGCTGTATCATAATGACGAATGAATCGGGCTGGCACTGGACCTGCCCCTACAGATATATTAATCCAGTATTGTCTGTGGCTGTTCTTTCTGCTCACGCCAGTACACCTTGTCCTCTATGAACTCCTGTGTAGCCAACAGTGAGGGCTTTGGCAGTTTCTCGTAGTAGCGTGAGATTTCTATCTGCTCACGGTTTTCGAATACTTCCTCCAGCGTGTCGTTGTAGGAAGCGAACTCGGCCAGTTTCTTCGACAGGTCGTCCTTGATTTGCTGTGAAATCTGGTTAGCGCGCTTGCCAATAATGGCGACACTCTCGTAGATGTTGCCCGTGTCCTTGCACAGGTCCATAATGTTGCGCGTCACGGTGTTTACCGGAGCCTTTGATTTCTTGTAATCCATCACTTTATATTTACAATTTACTAATTTACTATTTACGATTTAAAATTTACAATTTACAATTTGGCTGTTCCATTCAGTCTTTGGTTATCTTCTTGCACTTGGCAATGAATTTCTCTGCCGTCTCCCGCATCTTAGACTCAGGATATTCATTGATGAAACCGTAGCACTCGTCCTCGGCATCGCGATATCGGTCGAGCTTCTTCTCCTCGCTTGAGTTCTCGGCCAGCTCGAACTTGCTCTTCATGATGAGTACTGCGAAATTCTCGCGCAGGTTGGTATAGGGAAACGTTTTGAGGGCGTTCTGCGCCACGACGATGCACGACGAATAGTTACTCTCGCTGTTCGAGTTCACATTACCAAAATAGCCTCCCAGGTTGTAGTAAAGCTGTGCTGACAGCAGTTCCTTCATGGTCAGCTTGTCATAGAGCTCGTACATACGGTCGGTAGCTTCCTTTCGGAATGGCGAGTCTGGGTAGAGGTCGAGGAACTCCTGATAGGCGGTGATGGCTCCGTTGGTAGGACTCTGGTCGAGTCTTGGTTCGGGAGCACTCTGGTAGAGCGACTGCCCTATGTAGAAGGCGGCCTGCTCGGCATAGAGTCCCTTGGGATAGGTCTTGAAATACTTCTTGAACGTCTCGGATGCCGACTCATAATCGCGGTTCATATATTCGGCCATAGCCAACATATAAAGCGACTCCTGAGCCTCGTCGCTGCCCTTCTTCATGGTTATCAAGTCCTGAAGCAGGGTCTCGGCGTGGGTGAAGCTACCCTCGGCAAAACACTGTTTGGCATACTCATAGCGATAAGCCATATCGCCATATTTGTACACCTTGTTAAACTCGCCCGCACACCCCGTAAATAGCAGGATAGCGGACAAGGATATGAGCCATTTCTTCATTTGGACTGCAAAATTACTTATTTCCCACCGAAGCAGCAACATTTTTTTATATTTTTAACCAGTCAGAAGGGGAGTTTCGTCTGCTCTTCCATGAGGAGGGTCATCGTCAGAAAACTAAAAAGTAAAAGCATTCACACTATCCCACTCTGGATTGGCGGTCATGCGGAGGTTCCCGCTGGCGGTTCCTCCCCCACCGCCTTCACCGAAAAAACTGCCGGTGTAGCGTGTTACTTGATTCCTCGTCACTGGTACATTCTCGAACACCTGTTCCTTGACGGTGTTGTCGTTCGCGTCAAGCGCCGTAACGGTCAGCTTCGTTAACACGTCCTCCTCACTATGTGGCAGAGTGTAGATTTCATAGACCCCATCATCTGCCAGCGTCCGTATCTCCGTCTGCTTGCTCTGAACACATCCGTATCCGTCGGCGGGACTGAAGGTGCTGGAGCCTCCGAGGTAGTAAAACTTGAACTTTGCCACCGAAGACGGTATGCTCTCGTCCGTCAGCACCATCCGGAACATCGCCACGGCACGGGTCAACGTCAAGTCGTAGGTCTGCTTCTCCGTCGTCACAACCAGGTCGCCATAATAGTAAAACGTGTCGGTGACTTTATTATTCGGGAACGTCACCTTCTCCATGCTCGTAATCGTTGCAAAGCCATCGCAGTTGTGGGCCATCACCACCAGCTTGTAGGTATCGGCCGCCAGCGATAGTGCCACCGTGCCATAGCTCTCATCGCCTTTCGCCTGAGCCACCGTCTTCACTTTTGTCCCCTCACTGTCAAACACGGCGATGTTCAAGCGTGAGCACAGCTCGGTAATGTCCGTAGCCGCACGGGTGAGGAAACCCTCTTGTTCAAACTGTGTGAAACGTAGGATGACATTCGCATCGTTCTGCACCTCCGCACTCTTTTCTTCGAACTGAGGTTTCTCACAGGCAATAAAAAGCACCACGAGCAGGGACATAGTGGCCCGTGCGCAGTAGTTGATAAGATTCCTTGTGTTCATAATTATGCATGATTGTTTACCGCGTGCAAAGGTACGAAGATTTGGGGAATAATGTTCACTTTTGACGTTAAAAGTAATAATTATTATAGATTTCTTGCAAAAACGCTTCTTGATTTCTAACTTTTCGGGGCAATTTGTGAAAATTTATATCTCGACTGACTTATAATCTCAAAAATTATGTCTAAATTTGCACCGCATTTTTTGAAATAGAATTAAAAATAAAACTATAAATAGAAAAAGCATGAAAAAGGAGTTATTATTGGCTGCTACGCTGATTTTCGCCCTCTGGGGACAGGCAGCCGAGGTGGAGCAGAGCGGTTACGGGGTCACGGTGCGTCCTGACGGTGGTCAGGCTCGTGTGGTGCGCCTCGAAGTGATGAACGACAATATCATCCGCGTGCGTGCCACGTCAGAGAATGCGCTGCCCAAGAAGCGCCCATCGCTGATGATTGTGCCGCAGACGGCTCCCGCAGCCGACAGCTACACCGTGACTCAGCGCGACGGGGCCGTAATCGTCCAGGCAAAGAATGTGAGGGCTGTGGTCGATGAGGCCACAGGCCAGCTGACGTTCTACGATGCACAGGGTCGCCAAATGCTGCGCGAGACCGCCGAGGGCAAGAAGTTCTGGCCCTTCACCGTGCCTGAGCGCGAGTATGGTTATAAGCACGATGCAAGAGGCCGTCTCGTGCAGCCCGTCACCGAGGAGATGAAGCTCGGGCTCACCTGGCAGATGACCTTCGACAGTCCCTCCGACGAGTCCTTCTACGGTCTGGGACAGCACCAGAGCGAGGAACTGAACATGAAGGGAAAGAACGAAGACCTCTTCCAGTACAACACGAAGGTCTCCATCCCTTTCATCCTCTCCACCAAGGGCTACGGCCTGCTGTGGGATTCCTACTCCTACTGCCGCTTCGGCAATCCTCACGACTACCTGCAGCTGAACCGCGCCTTCCGCCTGTACGACAAGCGGGGACGCGAAGGCCATCTCACCGGCACTTACACCGATAAGGACGGCAAGCGGCTGGTGCGCGACGAGGACAGCATCTACTACGAGTATGGCACGCCCGCCAAGTCGGAGATTGCCCTCAAAACCGACAATGGCGGCATCAAGAACCTGCCGCAGGGCTTTAACCTCAACGGGGCGACTGTGGTGTACGAGGGGTTCATTGAGCCTCTGACTGGTGACAGTGGCTTCGAAACATGTCAGTTTATTCTCTATTACTCCGGCTATATCAAGGTCTATATCGACGGTGAGGAGGTGGTGCCCGAGCGTTGGCGCACGGCATGGAACCCCAACACCTATAAGTTCACCGCCAATGTGCGAAGAGGTGCCAAGAATCACCTGCGCATAGAGTGGCAGCCCGATGGCGGCGAGGCTTATTGCGGCTTGCGCGTTGCCGAGCCCCGCACAATGAAGGAGCGCGAGCAGCTCTGCATCTGGAGCGAGATGGCCAAAGATATGGACTACTACGTCATCGCCGGCAAAAACTTCGACGAGATTATCTCTGGATATCGCACTTTGACAGGCAAGGCCAGCCTCTACCCCAAGTGGCTGCTGGGCTACTGGATGTGCAAAGAGCGCTACAAGACGGCAAAGGAGCTGGAGGACGCCTTCTCAGAATTCCGCCGCCGCTCCCTGCCCATCGACAACATCGTGCAGGACTGGAACTACTGGCCCGAGGACCAGTGGGGCAGCCATACCTTTGAGGCAGACCGCTTCCCCAACCCACAGGCATTGCTCGACAGCATTCATGACATGCACGGGCGCTTCATGATCAGCGTGTGGCCAAAGTTCTACACCAACACCGCCAACTTCAAGGAACTGGACCGAAAGGGCTGGATGTATGTGCAGAGCCCGACGGACGACATCCACGACTGGGTGGGTCCGGGCTACACCAACGGCTTCTACGATGCCTACGACCCCGGTGCCCGCAAGATGTTCTGGCGACAGATGGACGAGAACCTCTTCTCGAAATACACCCACGACGGCATTGCCGGTATCGATGCCTGGTGGATGGATGCTTCCGAGCCCAACGTTCGCGACTGCACGCCGATGTGGTATCGCAAGGCTCTCAGCGGCCCCACCGCCTTAGGTACAGCCACCGAGTATTTCAACGCTTACTCTATCGTCAATGCCGATGCTATTTACAACGGCCAGCGCGCCACTTGGAAGAAGCTCTACAAGGGCAAGGTGCCCGAGCCTCGCGTGTTCCTGCTCACCCGTAGCGGATTCGCCGGGGAGCAGCGTTACTCTACCGCCACATGGAGCGGCGACATCGGCACCCGCTGGGAAGACATGCGCGCCCAGATGACCGCCGGAATGAACTACTCCATGTCGGGCATTCCCTTCTGGGGCATGGACCAGGGTGGCTTCTGCGTGGAAAGCCGATACGTGAAGGCCCAGCAGCTCTTCAACGAGAAGGGCATCGAGAACGAAGACCTCTGTGAGTGGCGAGAGCTGCAGACCCGCTGGCACCAGTTCGGATGCTTCATCCCCATCTTCCGCACACACGGCCAGTGGCCCGAGCGCGAGATATGGAAGATAGTGCCCGACGAACACCCCTGCTACCAGTCGTTTGCCTACTACAACCGTCTGCGCTACCGCCTCATGCCCTATCTCTACAGTATGGCTGGCTGGGCACACTTCAAGGACTATACGCTGATGCGCGCCCTTGTGATGGATTTCCTCGGCGACCCAGCAGTAGAGAACATCAAGGACCAATGGATGTTCGGCCCGTCGCTCATGGCCTGCCCTGTAGGCTACTACAAGGCTCGTAACCGCAGCGTCTATTTCCCAAAAGCAACCGACTGGTACAATTTCTACACCGGCGAGCATATCAGCGGCGGCCAGCGAATGGTTGTTGACGCTCCCTATATGCAGATTCCTGTCTTTGTGCCTTCTGGCGCCATCATCCCCTTCGGTCCCGATATGCAGTGGAGCGATGAGAAGTCAGCCGAGCTCATCAACCTCTACATTTATGCCGGGCGTGATGGTTCATTCCAGCTCTATGAGGACGAAGGAACGAACTACAACTACGAAAAGGGCCTATTTGCCACCATCGACATCAGCTACGACGACAAGGCTCACACCGTCACCATAGGCCAGCGCAAGGGCAGTTTCGACGGTATGCTCAAGCAGCGCCGCTTCAACATTGTCTATGTCACCCCCGACAGTCCCAAGGCTCTCGACCTGCAGAGTCCAAAGGGCGTGATGGTCGAGTACAACGGCAAGGAAACGACGATACAGATATAAGATATGCAAAAATAAGTTCGTATTTTTGTGCAGTTCCCATTTTTTTCGTACTTTTGCCCGAAAATTGAGCATACTGAACATGAAGCGAGCACTCTTTGCCCTAGCCCTTGCCCTGCTGATGATACCGTCGGCAGAGGCTCGCACACGCAAGAAACAGGCGGTGTTAGAGGGGATTTGTAATTCCCGGTCGACCATCGAGATCATCACGCAAGTGAATGACTACTGGCAGCAGAACCATCGTCCGCAGGCGCGTGCCTTTTGGGACGAGGCCGCCTACCATACTGGCAATATGGAGGCCTATCGTTTGTTGGGCAACGCCCGATGGCTGGACTACAGCACCACTTGGGCACGCCATAACCGATGGATGGGCGCGCAGGAGCAAGACCCCGCGAAATGGAAATATAAGAACTATGGCGAGGGGCAGGACTACGTACTCTTCGGCGACTGGCAGATATGCTTCCAAACGTATCTCGACCTCTATCTGATTGAAAAAGGAGAAATGAAAAATGATAAATATGATTACATTCAGGAGCAGGGGGCTGCGCTTGCAGGTAATCATATTTATCACTTTTCACCTATCATCTATAATTATAAAATCGCCCGGGCTATTGAGGTGATGGATACAGAGTGCCGATCGCAGGCTACCGACTTCTGGTGGTGGGCCGACGCGCTGTACATGGTGATGCCTGTCTTCGCCAAGCTCTACAAGACGACGGGCGAGGTGAAATACTTAGACAAGCTCTACGACAACTTCCGCTGGGCAGACGAACTGATGTACGACTCGGTGGAGCAGCTCTACTACCGCGACGCGAAGTACATCTTCCCCAAGGTGAAGACGACGAGCGGCGGCAAGAGCTTCTGGGCGCGCGGCGACGGCTGGGTACTGGCTGGACTGGCGAAAGTGCTGGCCGACATGCCTGAGGACTACAAGCATAGGCCGTTCTTCCTTCAGCGTTTCCGTGAACTGGCCGAGGGCGTGGCCCGTGTGCAGCGGCCCGGCGGCTACTGGAGCCGCTCAATGCTTTGCGAGGAGGATGCCCCAGGCCCGGAGACCAGCGGCACCGCCTTCTTCACCTACGGCATACTGTGGGGTGTGAACCACGGGCTGCTGGACCGCGAGCGATTCGTCCACGTCATCGACAAGGCATGGAAATACCTGACAATCACCGCCCTGCAGCCTGACGGCAGCGTGGGCTTCGTGCAACCCATCGGCGAGAAGCCCGACCCCACCAAGACCGTCGATGCCCATTCACAAGCAAACTTCGGCGTGGGAGCCTTCCTGTTGGCGGCATGTGAACACCTCCGCTTCGAAGAGAAGACCCTCCCCCAGCCCCTCCCTGTAGGGAGGGGATTGGTCACCCTTTCCATTGAGAATCCTACTTCAGAGTTCCGGCAGCAGGTGGTGGAGGTAGAGGCAAAGGAGCTGTTCCGTCGCCTTGGCATACAGGGCGGACGACAGTTTGTCGTCCTCGACCCCGCAAAGCTGGAGCTGCCCTACCAGCTGACCTACGACGGCAAGGTGCTCATCGATGCCGGGGTAAGCCCTCACGCCACACTGACGCTTACCGTGCAAAAAGGCACACCCAAGACCTACCCCACCGTGTGCTTCGGACAGCTCTACCCTGAGCGCAAGGACGACTACGCCTGGGAGAACGACCGGGGAGCCTATCGCGCCTACGGCCCGACTCTCCAGAAAACAGGCGAGCGTTCGCATGGCATCGACGTGTGGTCGAAGAACACTCCGGAGCTGGTCGTCGAGCAACGCTACTGGACGGAGGACGTGGTGATGATGCCCACTGTGGAACGGCTGCGCCGCGAGAACCGCCACTATGGTGACTCCGTCTATCGCACCATCTCCTACCACCACGACCACGGACGCGGCATGGATCTCTACCGCGTCGGCGCAACACTGGGCTGCGGAACACCCGCACTCATGAAGGCCGACGGACTGCTGCAATACCCCTACTGCTTCGAGAACTGCACCATCCTCGACAACGGTCCGCTGCGCACCACGGTTCAGTTAGACTACGGCAAGACGGTCTTCGAAGGCGACAGCATCACCGAGCACCGTATCATTTCGCTGGACAAGGGTTCGAACTTCTGCCGCATGACCGTGTGGTACGACGGGCTGACTAAGCCGACCTGTCTGGCATCAGGCGTGGCCCTGCACTCGGAGGCTTACGGCAACGCAGCCGACAAGACCGCCGACCGTATCGTGGCCAAGGACTACGTGGCGTACGCCGACCCGACGGACAACCCGCGCGTGAACAGCTGCCTGCTCTTCGTGGCCACCCTCTACCCCAGTGCCCTCGACGGTTTCCCCGTCGAGACCACCACCCAGCTCTTCGACAAACCCCACGACGGCAGCGAGGGACATCTGCTTGGCTTATACAATAATTATATAGGGAAGCCCTACACCTATTACTTCGGTTCGGCATGGTCAAAATATGATGTGCGCACCATGCAGGAATGGCAGCAGCGCATAGAGTGGACGCTGCGCTCGCTGCGGGAACCGCTCAAGGTGACATGGCAATAAATGGATACATGAAACGATATGTTCTGTAATAGGAAAAAACTATGCTCTATGGCTGAAAAACTGAGAATAATGGTAATCATATTTATCATTTCTACTTTCTCATTTCTCACATTGTCAGCGCAGACAACCCTAGAGCACAAAGTGAAGAAGAAGGAGACCATCTTCGGCATCGCCCGCGACTATGGCCTCACTCTACAACAACTCATCGACGCCAACCCAAAGTTAAACACGCCGGGCTATCAGCTGCAGAAAGACGATGTTTTGAAGATTCCTCTCTCTACCAATAGCAGTGTGAAGAGCGCCTCCGCCCTTGGCCGTACCATACGCCTAGGCGTGATGCTTCCCCTTCACAACATCAACGGCGACGGACATCGTATGGTGGAGTACTACCGTGGTGTGCTCATGGCCTGTGACTCGATGAAGAAAGAGGGAATCTCCGTGGACGTAAGAGCCTGGAACCTAGCGGAGAACGGCAATGTGACGGAGCTGCTGAAGGACAAAGACGCACAGAATCGTGACATCATCATCGGCCCTCTCTACTCGAAGTTCATGGAGCCACTGAGCAACTTTGTGAAGAAGCACAACATCATGCTTGTGGTGCCCTTCTCCATTCGTGCACCGCAGCTGTCCACCAATAAGAATATCTTCCAGATATACCAGAATCCTGAGAGCATGACCGATGTCACGGCTCGCCGCTGTGCCGAGTGGTTCCGTGACTACCACCCCATCATTGTTGACTGCCATGACAGTACAAGTACCAAGGGAGCCTTTACCACCGCCCTGCGCCGTCAGTTGGAGCAACACGACGTGCTCTACAACGTCACCAGTCTCAGCACCGCCGAGGATAACTTCGCCAAGGCCTTCGTAGCCAACATGCCTAACCTGGTGATACTCAACACAGCACGTTCGCCGGAGCTTCTTCGAACCTTTACCCGCCTGAAAAACCTTCTGGCCAGACGCCCAAATCTGGAAATTGCCCTGTTCGGCTACACCGAATGGCTCATGTACATGAACCAACAAAAAGACAACTTCCACAGGTTTAACGTCTACATACCGTCGTACTTCTATACCAATATGCAGTCGCCCTTGGCCATCCGACTGGAGCGACGCTACGAAACCAACTTCGGACAGATAATGCAGCAGGCACTGCCACGGTTTGCCTTAACGGGCTTCGACCATGCAGTATTCTTCCTTCGTGGAGTGCACAAGTATGGCAAGACCTTTGACGGCATGTCGGGCCGCTTCGGCTACCAGCCCGTACAGACCCCACTGTGGTTTGAACGCATTGCCGGCGGAGGCTACCAGAACCGTGCCTACATGTTCGTACACTACAAGCCCGACGGCACCATTGAGGCGATAAACTACTAGTCAAGTGAGAAATGAAAAAGGAGAAATGAAAAATATGATTACCTTTTCAAGTGATTTATTTGAAATGAGAAATTACGATTATTTCCTTCATGCACAGTCCCTGTTCTTGAAGGCAATCATATTTATCATTTTTCATTTTTCATTTATCACCGACGCAATAGCCCAGGTGGGTGACCACCGCAGCGAGTTTGCCGTGGGTGTGAACGGCGGCATCGTCATGAGCCGCATAGGATTCCTGCCCGAAGTGCCCCAGGACATGCACAAAGGCAAGACCGGAGGAATAACGCTGCGCTACACATCAGAGAAATACTTCAGCAGTATCTGCGCCATCGTCGCCGAAGTGAACTATGCGCAAATGGGATGGAAAGAACGAATACTTACCCTGCAAGACGAACCCGTCATCAATCAGGAGACCGGCTTGGCCGAGGAATACCAACGCAACCTGAACTACATTCAGATACCCATCTTCGCCCGTCTGGGCTGGGGCCGTGAGCGACGCGGACTGCAGGGTTACGTTCAGGCCGGACCACAACTGGGCTTTTGCATCAAAGAGAGCACGGAGGCAAACTTCGACCTGCATAACCCAAACACCTTAGCACGCACATCACTCGTCTCCAGTTCGCTGAAGAACGCCTCTAACATGTACTTCATGCCCGTGGAGAACAAATTCGACTATGGCATCGCCGTGGGGCTAGGTGTCGAGTTCTCCCATACGAAGGTGGGACACTTCCTGCTCGAAGGCCGCTATTACTACGGTCTGGGAAACATCTACGGCAGCACCAAACGTGACTATTTCTCCATATCAAACTATGGTGCCATCTACGTCAAGATGTCGTACCTGATGGACATTAGCAAATCCAATAACTCTAAAATCAAATAATCTATGTTCAAAAACCATCCCAAAGGGTTGCTTCTTGCCGCCCTCAGTAACATGGGCGAGCGTTTCGGCTACTACATCATGAACGCCGTGCTGGCCCTTTTCCTCTGTTCAAAGTTTGGCCTCAGCGACGGCCAGAGTGGCTTCATCGCCGCCATGTTCCTAACGGCCATCTACGTGCTGAGCCTCGTTGGCGGCTACATCGCCGACCGCACCCAGAACTACAAGGCCACCATCGCCTGGGGTCTCGTCATCATGGCCAGTGGCTACGTTTTACTGTCCATCCCCGTTCTTGCCACGCCCGACAACTCGTCGATGCTGTTGGCCTTCACCGTCTTTGCCCTCGCACTCATCGCCTGTGGCAATGGTCTCTTTAAAGGTAATTTGCAAGCTATCGTGGGCCAGATGTACGACAACTTTGAGGCAGCCGCCAAGAAGGAAGGCCCCGAGAAGCTGAAGTGGGCTCAAGGGCAGCGCGACGCCGGTTTCCAGATTTTCTACGTGTTCATCAATATTGGTGCCTTGCTGGCTCCGTTCATCGCTCCGTTGCTGCGCAGTTGGTGGCTCAACGTTCACGGCCTGGCCTACAATGCTGACCTTCCGAAGCTGTGCCATGCCTTTATCTCGGGCAACATTACCGACGGTGAGATGTCCAACCTTAACGAGCTGGTTGCGAAGGTTGGCGGTGACGGAAGTGACCTGTCTGCTTTCTGCACCCAGTATCTCGACGTATTCAACACCGGCATCCACTACTCGTTTATTGCCTCCGTGTTGACCATGCTCATCTCGCTGGCCATCTTCCTGCTGTCGAAGCACCTCTTCCCCACTCCAGGCAAGAAGGAAGCCGCCGTCAGCCAGGACTATACCGCCGAGGAGCGTCAGGCCATGGCCACGGAAATCAAACAGCGCATGTACGCCCTCTTCGCCGTACTGGGCATCGCCGTGTTCTTCTGGTTCTCGTTCCATCAGAACGGCCAGTCTCTGTCGTTCTTCGCCCGTGACTTCGTGCAGACCGACAGCATCGCTCCTGAGATTTGGCAGGCCGTGAACCCGTTCTTCGTCATCGTGCTCACACCCATCATCATGTGGTTCTTTGCACGTCTTACGAAGGCTGGACAAGCCATCTCCACGCCACGCAAGATTGCCTACGGTATGGGAATTGCAGGCATCGCCTATCTCTTCCTGGCCTTATACTCGGCCTCACAAGGCTATCCCTCAGCCAATGAGTTCACCGCCCTAGCTGACTCGGCAAAGGCTGGACTGAAAGCCGGACCGTGGGTGCTCATCGTCACCTATTTCTTCCTCACCGTGGCCGAGCTGTTTATCTCGCCGCTGGGTCTGTCATTCGTCTCAAAGGTAGCTCCGAAGCACCTGCAAGGACTCTGCCAGGGTCTGTGGCTCGGTGCAACTGCCGTGGGCAACGGACTGCTATGGATTGGCCCGCTCATCTACAATGAATGGCCTGTTTGGATTTGCTGGACGGTATTCCTCATCGTCTGCGTCATTTCCATGGGTGTGATGTTCGGCATGGTGAAGTGGCTGGAGCGAGTCACCAAGTAAAACTGTAACAAGGAAATGAGAAATATGGATACCTTCAAAGGCATCGCCCTAAAAACGAGTGTAGCCATATTTCTCATTTTCCATTTGACATTTACATTCTCGCAGTCTATCACTCTTGTCGAGCTGAACTGCGAGAATCTTTTTGACTGCCATGATGACTCTCTGAAAGAGGACGAGGAATTCCTGCCTGACGCTCCGCGACACTGGACTCGTAGCCGCTACTGGCGCAAACTGAACAACATCGGACAAGAATTGCTGTCAAGCTCTGACCGTCTGCCTGACCTAGTAGCCCTCGTAGAAGTGGAGAACGACACGGTGATGCGAGATCTCACCCGTCGCTCGCTGTTACGCAACGCTGGTTACAAATACCTGATGACGGAGTCGCCCGACATGCGCGGCCTTGATGTGGCGCTGCTTTGGCAGCCTTCTTCCTTCAGGCCAATCTGTTACGACACATACACTGTACCCATCGTAAAGGACATGCGCCCTACACGCGATATTCTATATGTGCAGGGCGAGATTCTTTCTGGCGATACACTCCACATCTTTGTGCTCCATGCTCCCAGCCGATATGGTGGGGAGAAGGAATCGCGTCCCTTCCGTCAGCAGGTAGCGAAGGTATTGCAGCCGCTCCTGGAACCGTTACGCGATAAAATGGTCATCGTGGCTGGCGACTTCAACGACTATGACGATAGTCCCGCCATGCTACATTATTATGAGCAGGGACTAGTAAATGCCACCGCCAAAGCAATCGGCAGTCATGGTGCCAAAGGAACCTACCGTTACGAAGGCGAATGGAAAAGCATTGACCACGTATTGCTATCAACTAAAATGAAAGCAAGAGTAGACACAACATACATCAACGATGCTGCCTTCCTGATGGAAGATGAACCTCGCTACGGGGGCAAAAGACCCAAACGAACATACCACGGATTCAACTACAGACCCGCTTTCAGCGACCATCTGCCACTAGTGGTACGTTTTTTTAATACCGATTAACGTACAATCTTTTTCTGTTTCAGAAAAACTTCGTACCTTTGCACCCCAAAAAGAGAAAGCAATTTAAGGTATATGGAAATAGCTAGCAAGTACGACCCTCGCGAAGTAGAGGGTAAATGGTATCAGTATTGGCTCGACAACAAACTTTTCAGCTCGAAGCCCGACGGTCGCGAACCTTACACTATCGTCATCCCCCCTCCCAACGTGACGGGCGTGCTCCACATGGGGCACATGCTCAACAACACTATTCAGGACATCCTCATCCGCCGTGCACGCATGGAGGGTAAGAACGCCTGCTGGGTGCCGGGCACCGACCACGCCTCCATCGCCACTGAGGCCAAGGTGGTGAAGAAGCTGGCCGAGCAGGGCATCAAGAAGCGCGACCTCAACCGCGAGCAGTTCCTCAGCCACGCCTGGGACTGGACGCATGAGCACGGCGGCATCATCCTGAAGCAGCTTCGCCGTCTGGGTGCCTCGTGCGACTGGGACCGCACCGCCTTCACCATGGATCCCGTGCGCTCAGAGAGCGTCATCAAGGTCTTCGTTGACCTCTACCGCAAGGGCTACATTTATCGTGGCCTCCGCATGGTGAACTGGGACCCGAAGGCCCTCACGGCCCTCTCGACCGAGGAGGTCATCTACCGTGAGGAGCAGAGCCACCTCTACCACCTGAAATATTACCTCGCCGATTGCCCAGAAGCCCCATTAGACCCAGAGGCCTCTGGTAACGTCATCCACAAGGACGAGCGCGGATACTACGCCGTCGTGGCCACCACCCGCCCCGAGACCATCATGGGCGACACAGCCATGTGTATCAACCCCAAGGACCCGAAGAACCAGTGGCTGAAGGGCAAGAAGGTCATCGTGCCGTTGGTGAACCGCGTCATCCCCGTGATTGAGGACCGCTACGTGGACATTGAGTTCGGTACAGGCTGCCTGAAGGTGACCCCCGCCCACGACACCAACGACTACATGCTGGGCAAGACCCACAACCTGGAGACCATCGACATCTTCAACCCCGACGGCACCATCTCCGAACAGTCGCCCATCTACGTGGGTATGGACCGCATGGACTGCCGTCGACAGATAGTGCTCGACCTCCAGGAGGCTGGCCTCATGGAGAAGGTGGAAGACTACACCAATAAGGTGGGCTACTCGGAGCGCAACCCCGATACGCCCATCGAGCCGCGTCTCTCGCTGCAGTGGTTCCTGAAGATGGAGCATTTCGCAGAGATTGCCCTGAAGCCCGTCATGGAGGGAGAGATGCACTTCTATCCCCAGAAGTACGTCAACACCTACAAGAACTGGTTAGAGAACATCCAGGACTGGTGCATCAGCCGCCAGCTGTGGTGGGGCCACCGCATCCCTGCCTATTATTATGACAGTGCCCTCGGCGGTTCTCCCGCCGAGGATAGGTTCGTCGTCGCCGAGACCGCCGCAGAAGCCCTCGAGCTTGCCCGCAAAGAGAGCGGCAACGCCAGCCTCCAGCTCTCCGACCTCCGTCAGGATGAAGACGCCCTCGACACATGGTTCTCCTCATGGCTCTGGCCCGTCTCGCTCTTCGACGGCATTCGCAACCCTGGCAACGAGGAAATCAACTATTACTACCCCACCAGCGACCTCGTCACCGCCCCCGACATCATCTTCTTCTGGGTGGCCCGTATGATTATGGCCGGCGAGGAGTACATGGGCAAATACCCCTTCAAGAACGTCTACTTCACTGGTATCGTCCGCGACAAGCTGGGTCGCAAGATGTCAAAGAGCCTTGGCAATAGCCCCGACCCCATTGAACTGATTGAGAAGTTTGGCGCCGACGGCGTGCGCATGGGTATGATGCTCTCTGCCCCTGCCGGCAACGACATTCTCTTCGATGAAGCCCTTTGTGAGCAGGGCCGCAACTTCAATAACAAGATCTGGAATGCCTTCCGCCTTGTGAAGGGCTGGCAGGTCGCCGCCACCGTGCCCGACGCATCAACGTCGGCTAACCAGACTGCCGTCCGCTGGATGGATGCCAAGCTGCGCCAGGCCGACGCCGAGATGAAGGACCACTTCTCGAAATACCGCATCAGCGACGCCCTGATGACCGTCTACAAGCTCTTCTGGGACGAGTTTTCACAGTGGTATCTGGAGATGGTAAAGCCCGCCTACATCGACGGCAAGCAGCAGCCCCTCGACCGCGAGACCTACGATGCCACCTTGCGCTTCTTTGAGACGCTGCTCAAGATGCTCCACCCCTTCATGCCCTTCATCACCGAAGAGCTGTGGCAGGCCCTCTACGACCGCAAGCCCGGCGAGAGCATCATGCGCGACAAGCTCGCGCTCGGCGGTTTGCCCGCCGAGGATGAAGCACTCATCGCCGACATTGAACAAGTAAAGCAGGTGGTCGGCGGCGTGCGCACAGTCCGCTCGCAGAAGAACATCGCCACGAAAGAGCGCCTACAGCTCCAGACTATTAGTCAGAACCGCTTCGAGCGTTACAACGACATCATTATGAAGATGGCCGGTCTCTCCGCTATCAACGTCGTAGAGCAGAAGGATGCCACCGCAAGTGCCTTCATGGTAGGTACCGACGAGTATGCCGTGCCCCTTGGCGACCTCATCGACGTGAAGGCCGAGATAGAAAAGATGGAAGCCCAGTTGAAGCACCTCGAAGGCTTCCTCATGGGTGTGCAGAAGAAACTCTCCAACGAGCGTTTTGTTGCCAATGCCCCCGAGGCCGTCGTAGCCTTGGAGCGCAAGAAGCAGAGCGACGCCGAGGAGAAGATCGCTTCGCTGAAAGAATCATTATCAGCTTTGAGAAAATAGAGTTCACAGGGAGAAAAGGTATCGTCCTTTAACTCCCCCATAACTCCTTTTAACTCCCTTTAACTCCCCAAAGTATGGAATCCTTCCATTGGTTATCTTCCCTATTTACTAACACCACGTCGGTGGCACACATAGCGTTACTCTACGCCATTGTGATTGCCATCGGTGTCTATCTGGGAAAGATTAAAGTCTTTGGCATCTCGCTCGGCGTCACCTTCGTGCTCTTTGCGGGCATCGTCGCCGGGCATATCTTCCATTATTACGGAATGGAGGCAGCACCGACGAACATCCTGACATTCATCCAGGACTTCGGCCTCATCCTCTTTGTCTTTATGATTGGCTTGCAGGTGGGTCCAGGTTTCTTCGAGAGCTTTGGCAAGGCTGGCGTGAAGCTCAACGGCCTCGCTGCCTCGGCCATCGCGCTCAACATCCTCGTGATGTTCGTCTGCTACTACATCTTCTTCGACACCAGCGACCCGACGACCCTTCCCATGATGGTGGGTACGCTCTACGGTGCTGTGACCAACACCCCCGGTCTTGGTGCCGCCAACGAGGCCCTTACGTCGGTATTCGGCGCCGATGCCCCGCAGATTGCTTCGGCATACGCCTGTGCCTATCCACTTGGTGTATTGGGCATCATTGGTGCCATTGTCCTGACGCGCTACATCTGTAGAGTGCGGTTGGAGAAAGAAGAGGAGCAGCTGGCCGCTATGGAGGAGACCAAGGCCAACAAGAAGCCCTTCAAGATGCATCTTGAAGTGACCAACAAATATTTGGAAGGCAAGACGTTACTACAGGTTCACAACTTCCTGAACCGCGACTTTGTCGTTTCGCGCTTAGTACACGAGGGTGAGCTGTGCATCCCCAACCGTGACACGCTGTTCCATGTTGGCGACCAGATGCTCATCGTCTGCGCTGAGGCCGACCATGAGGCCATCATGGCTTTCATTGGAGATATGCTCGACATTGACTTCGAGCAGCAGGACCAGCCTTTGGTGTCAAAGCGCATTCTTGTCACCAACCCCCAAATCAACGGCAAGTCGATGGCTTCTATGCACTTCTCCAGTGTCTATGGTGTGAACGTCACCCGCGTCACCCGTCACGGCATCGACCTGTTTGCCTCCAGTAGCTTACCGCTGCAAGTGGGCGACAGAATCATGGTCGTTGGCCCTGAAGATGCAGTCGACCGTGTGGCAACTAAGATGGGCAACAGCTTAAAGCGCCTCAATGCACCCAACATCGCCACCATCTTCGTCGGTGTTTTCCTCGGCATCATCTTTGGTTCGCTTCCCTTCATCCCAGGCATGCCACTGATGAAACTCGGCATTGCCGGCGGTCCGCTCATCGTGGCCATCCTTATCGGCCGCTACGGCTATAAGATAAAGCTCGTTACCTACACTACCACCTCGGCCAACATGATGCTGCGCGAAATCGGTCTTGTGCTCTTCCTCGCCTCGGTGGGCATCAAGGCCGGAGCAGGATTTTTCGAGACCGTCATGGAGGGCAACGGACTGCTCTACGTGCTCACCGGTTTCCTCATCACCGTTATACCTATATTAATAATAGGCCCCATCGCACGATGGAAGTTCAAGTTCAACTACTTCACCATCGCCGGTATGCTCTCGGGCACCTATACCGACCCGCCCGCACTGGCCTACTCTAACAGCATCTGTTCCCGCGAGGCCCCGGCACTAGGCTACTCAACGGTTTACCCCCTCTCGATGTTCCTCCGCATACTGACAGCACAACTCATCGTGCTCTTCTTCTGCGGTTAGCCAAGCCCATTAGCCCCATCTAACCCATTAGCCCCATAAAAACCCAATAATACACGTAAAAAAAATGAACCAACTAAAAACTCTGCTGGCAGGTTTTCTGCTCACCACCTCTGCATCGATGTTTGGCCAGGGAGCCAAGAACATCGTCATCAATGAGGTGATGACCAACAACACTTCCAGTATCCAGGATGAGTTTGGACAGCGCGAAGCGTGGATTGAACTGGAGAACACCTCGTTCACCACCTACAACGTGCGCGGCATGTTCATCACTACCGACCGCCGCGTGCTCGACAAGAGTCTCTCCGCGCCCGACCGCATCAAACTCATGACCATGATTCCCAGTGGCGAGGACCGCACCCAGATTGGTGCACGACGCCACTTGGTGTTGTTTGCCAACTCCCGTCCCGCCGACGGAAAGTTGCATCTTTCGCTCGCCGTTCCTATCTCGGAGCCTGTATGGATTGCCCTCTACAACGGCAACGGCGTGGAACTCATTGACTCTGTATCGGTGCCTGCCCTGGCCGCCGACCAGTCGTTTGCCCGTGTGAAAGGCCGCTGGCGCGTAATGGCTGCGGAGAACGTCACGCCAGGCATTGAGAACACCATCGAGGCCAGCGCGTCGAAGATTGACCAATTCAAAGAGCGCGACCCGCACGGCTTTGCTATGGCGCTCATGGCTATGGGCATCGTGTTCACCTGTCTGGCCCTGCTCTGGATCTTCTTCACCCTCTTCGGTCTTATCATGCGCCATCTTGACACCGCGAAGAAGGTGGCCAACACTCAGCCGATGAAGCCCATCACCAAGACGGTGGAGAAAACCGCCGAAGTGGCTCACAAGACGGGCAACATCCTCAAGGAGGGTCATGACAAGAAGGGCATCGACCTCGAAGTCTACATGGCCGTCATCGGTATGGCCTTGAAGCAGTACGAGGATGACGTGCACGATGTGGAGAGCGGTGTCATCACTATCAAGTCGAAGGACACCGACTGGGACGATGAGTACAGCCAGATGACCCATTGGCACGATGCCATCCGCCCCACCGACCACAATGCACCAAGAATCCCGACAACACCGGAACTGCACTAAATTTACGATTTACGAATTTACAATTAACGATTTGGCTGCCGCCAACGTGAGTTCGTAAGTTCGTAATCGCAAGTCTAACAAATCGTAAATCGAAAATAAGTAAATCGTAAATCAACAAGATGAATACATACAAATATAAAGTAAAAGGCGTGGACTACGAAGTAGAGATCGCCGAAGTGGAAGGCAACATTGCCAAAGTGAACGTTAACGGCATCCCGTTTGAGCTGGAGCTACAGAAGCCCATCAACGCTGCCAAGCATCCCACCATGAACAAGCCTAAGGTAGAGGCTCCGCGCCCCGCAGCTACACCTGCCGCAGCACCCGCTGCCGCTCCTGCCGCCGCTCCTGCCGCTGCCGCCGGTGCCGGCAACGCCGTGAAGGCTCCGCTGCCTGGCACCATCACCGAAGTAAAAGTACAGGTGGGTCAGACAGTTGCTGTCGGCGAAACATTGCTTATCCTCGAGGCCATGAAGATGCAGAACAGCATCGAGTCCGACTACGCCGGACAGGTCACCTCCATCCTCGTCAAACCCGGCGAAACCGTCATGGAGGGAGCTGCACTGCTTACCATCGCATAGATTTACGATTTACGAATTTACAATTTACGATTTGGCTGCCGCCATCGTTATTTCGCAGATTCGTTGTCGCAAGTCTATTAGCAAGTCTATTAAATCGTTAATCGAAAATTAGTAAATTGAAAATTAATTCGATGTTTGAATTCATAACCAATAACTTCAACGAGTTCCTCACCTACACTGGCTTCGCCAATGCCGAGGTGGGCAACCTCATTATGATTGTGGTGGGAGCCATCTTCATCTATCTTGCTATCAAGAAAGACTTCGAACCGCTCCTCCTTGTGCCCATCGGACTGGGCATCATCCTGGGCAACATCCCATTCCGTGCCGACGCCGGACTTGAGATTGGCCTCTACGAGGACAACTCTGTGCTGAACATCTTCTATCAGGGTGTGCGCCAAGGCTGGTATCCGCCGCTCATCTTCCTCGGCATTGGTGCCATGACCGACTTCTCGGCCCTGTTAGCCAACCCGAAGCTGATGCTCATCGGTGCTGCCGCACAGTTTGGTATCTTCGGCGCCTACATGATCGCCTTGGCCTTAGGCTTTGAGCCTAACCAGGCAGCGGGCATCGCCATCATCGGCGGTGCCGACGGTCCCACGGCCATCTTCCTGTCATCAAAACTGTCGCCGAACCTCATGGGTGCCATCGCCGTCTGTGCTTATAGCTACATGGCTCTCGTGCCGCTTATCCAGCCGCCCATTATGCGCCTGCTCACCACAAAGAAAGAGCGCGTCATCAAGATGAAGCCCGGCCGCGAGGTGAGCCAGACGGAGCGCATCCTCTTCCCCATCATCGGACTGCTCATCACCGCCTTCATCGTGCCCTCGGCTCTGCCCCTGCTCGGTATGCTGTTCTTCGGCAATCTGCTGAAGGAGAGCGGTAAGACCACCCGTCTGGCCAAGACCGCCGGTGCCGCCCTGAACGACATCGTGGTGATGCTGCTTGGCCTCACCGTGGGCTGCTCCACGCAGGCCTCTGAGTTTCTGACGTTGAACACCGTGTTCATCTTCGCCATCGGTGCTGTCGCATTCGCCATCGCCACGGCTTCCGGCGTGCTCTTCGTGAAGATAATGAACTTCTTCCTCCCCAGCGACAAGAAAATCAATCCACTCATCGGTAACGCCGGTGTAAGTGCCGTTCCTATGGCTGCCCGCATCAGCCACAACATGGGCCTTGAGTACGACCGCCACAACTTCCTCCTCATGCACGCTATGGGTCCCAACGTGGCTGGTGTCATCGGCTCCGCAGTAGCCGCCGGTGCCCTCTTAGGATTCCTATCATAATCCAAATAAAAGTATTATCAAAACCGGGCAGACTTCCAACAGTTTGCCCGGTTTTAGTATGACTGGAAGGAAATGAACCAGAGAAAACGGTTTTCTCTGTCATTAGAGTTTATTTGAAACGATTTGGGATTAATGCCCACTTTTCTCTATTTGCCATAGGTTTTCCCAAAAAGTTGCTAAAAGATTTGGCCGTTTGCAACGAAAGGCGTAATTTTGCAGCGTTATAAAATAAAGAAATGGAAACACTTTTCAATAGAGAAAAGCTATGAAGATAGGAGATAAAGTACGATTCCTCAGTGAGGTGGGAGGCGGCCGCGTGGCTGGTTTCCAGGGTAAGAACGTTGTCCTTGTGGAGGACGAGGACGGATTTCAGGTGCCGATGATGGTCAGCGAGGTGGTGGTCATCGGAGAAGAGGACTACGACACGAGTCATGTTGTGGAGGTGAAACAGAAATCTGGGAGCGCGGTCGGCTCGCCCGCAATAGTGGCGGACGGGGATGTCCGCGCTCCCAAGGATCTTGCCGACCGCCCCATTACCTTCAAGCCGAAGCCCGAGGAGCGCAAGGGCGGCGAACAGCTCTCTGCCTATCTCGCCTTCGTTCCGATGAACGTGAAGGAGCTGATGCAGACACGCTTTGAGACCTATTTCGTCAACGACTCCAACTACTACATGCGTTTCACCTACATGACCGTCGAAAGCAATAGCTGGCAGCTGCGATGCACGATGGAGGTGGAGCCGAATATGAAGGTCTTCATCGAGGAGTTCGGACGTGAAGACCTCAACGGCATGGACCGCGTGGCCATCCAACTCATAGCCTACAAACGTGAAAAGCCCTTCCTGCTGAAGCCCGCCGTTGACGTGCAGCTGCGTATAGACCCCGTGAAGTTCTACAAGCTCCACACCTTCCAGGAGAACGACTTCTTCGAGCAGCCCGCGTTGGTCTATACCATCATCGAGAACGACAAGGCAGCAAGACCGTTGGTGATTGACCCGCAAATGCTAAGGAAAAACCTCACCCCCGACCCCTCCAAGAGCCTCACCTCCGACCCCTCTCCCAAGGAGAGGGGAGTATATACTTCTGCTACAAATCCTAATGCCAAGGGTAACCACTCCCCTCTCCTTAGGAGAGGGGCCGGGGGAGAGGTCCCTATCGTCGTCGACCTCCACGCCTCTGAACTTCTCGACAACACCAACGGCCTCTCGCCGACGGACATCCTGAACTACCAGCTCGACACCGTCCACAAAACCCTCAAGGAGTATGAGAAGCAGAAGGGCACGAAGATTATCTTCATCCACGGCAAGGGTGAGGGTGTGCTCCGCAAGGCCCTCATCAATGAGTTGCAATACCGTTACAAGTCTTACCAGTATCAGGATGCCTCCTTCCAAGAATACGGCTACGGAGCCACCCAGATCACTATCAAATAGCAATTCCTAACCCTTCGCAGATGAAATCCCCCCTGACAATTAGGGAATCGTCCTTTGTGTTTTAGGGAAATGCCCTTTGCGGCCAATCATCCTTTTCATTACCTTTGCAGCGTCTAAACCTCTAAAATACTTGCAAAGATGAAAAGGATGATTCTTGTTATGTTCATGGGGCTGCTCACTTCAATGTGTACACTTGCCCAGCCTGGAGGTCGTTATGGCTATGGAAGACACCACCGACCCGCACCTCCTCGTCCCTCCTATACCGCCAGCCACTACAGTTCGCCGACGTATAGCAGGCCTGTAGATTACTACTTCGGTCTGCGTTTAGGTCTTAACGTGTCGAGCGTCAACAGCGACGACCGCTATCTCGATGGCGGCACGGCCAAGGCTGGCCTCAACATCGGCATGGTGGCTGGTGTGCAGCTGGCCCCCGCCACGCCCGTCTATCTGGAGTCGGGACTCTACTACTCGGAGAAGGGCGGCAAGGGAACCTTCGACGGCAAGACGTTCACCTATCAGCTGAACTACCTCGAAGTGCCGCTGCTTATGAAGTACCGCATCGACATCGACCGCAACACCAGCGTGCAGCCCTTCGCCGGCCTATATGCCTCCGTGGGCGTTGGTGGCAAGATGAAGGACTTCAACAACCGCAAGGCCTATAGTGCCTTCGACGATGATGCTTTCCAGCGTCTCGATGCCGGCCTGCGCCTGGGCTGCGGCCTTCAGTTCGCACCTGTCTACATAGAGCTGGGCTACGACATAGGACTGGCCAACATCAGCCACGACTACTTCGACACGGCCCATACGGGAGCCTTCTTTGCCACCGTCGGTGTGAACTTCTGACTTGTACAATTTAGTGATAATAGTAACCGAGCAATAAAAAGCGGGCAAATCGTTTGGTGGTTTGACTGCTTTTTCGTAATTTTGCAGCAAAATTACTGAACGATGAAATACGGACTGATAAAGGTGGCTGCAGCAATACCGGGGGTACGCGTGGCCGACGTGGAATACAACAGACAACAAATAGAAAGCCTCATCGCACAGGCTGAGGGAAAGGGCGCCGAGATTATCGTCTTTCCAGAGCTGTCGCTGACGGGCTACACATGTCAGGACCTGTTCCGTCAGCAGCTGCTGCTCGACAAGACGGAGGAGGCCCTACTCATCCTCCTGGACTTCACCCGCAAGCTCGATGTCATCGCTGTCATAGGTCTGCCGGTGCGCATCGGCTCGCTGCTCTACAACTGCGCCGCCGTCATCCAGCACGGCTGTCTATTGGGCATCGTGCCGAAGACCTACCTGCCCAACTATGGCGAGTTCTACGAGAAGCGCTGGTTTGCCTCAGCCACCGACCTCATCCCGCAGGAAATCTATCTCGGCGGCAGTCCTGTCATGGTGAGCAACGAGCCCATCGTGTTCCGCACCTGTGATGGAGTAGGCTTCGGCATCGAGATTTGCGAAGACGTGTGGGCACCGCTACCGCCGAGCAATAACCTGGCGCTGGCTGGGGCCGACATCATCCTCAACCTCTCGGCCACCGACGAGCTGGTGGGCAAGCATGCCTACCTGCGGTCGCTGCTTGCCCAGCAGAGCGCCCGCATGATGTGCGGCTATGTCTATAGCAGCTGCGGCTACGGCGAGTCGACGCAGGACGTGGTCTACGGCGGCAACGCCCTGATATTCGAGAACGGAAAACTGATTGCCGAGGCATCGCGCTTCGCCCTGGAGCCACAGATGCGCGTGCAGCAGATAGACATCGACCGTCTGCATGCCGACCGTCAGAACAACACTACCTTCCGCACCGCCCAAGACGGCGCCACGGCACGCATCATCTACGCAAAGCCTGTCACCCCGCGTGACTTCGAGCTTATCCGTCCCGTCAATCCCCATCCCTTCATTCCTGCCGACGACAAGATGGGCGAGAGCTGCGAGGAAATCCTCAACATACAGACCATGGGACTCTGCCGCCGACTGCAGCACACACACTCCGACAAGGCCGTCATCGGCATCAGCGGCGGTCTCGACTCCACGCTGGCACTCCTCGTCACCGTCCGTGCCTTCGACCGTCTCGGCCTCTCCCGCCAAGGCATCATCGGCATCACCATGCCAGGCTTCGGCACCACCGACCGCACCCATAAGAACGCCGTACTGCTGATGAACGCCCTGGGCATCACCCAGCGCGAGATAAGCATCGCCAAGGCCGTCACCCAGCACTTCGAGGACATCGGCCACGACAAGGCCGTGCACGACGTGACCTACGAAAACTCACAAGCCCGTGAACGAACGCAGATTCTCATGGACGTGGCCAACCAAGTGGGCGGCCTCGTCATCGGCACCGGCGACCTCTCCGAGCTGGCACTGGGCTGGTGTACTTACAACGGCGACCAGATGTCGATGTACGGCGTGAACGCCAGCGTACCCAAGACCCTCGTGCAGCACCTCATCCGGTTTATCAGTCAGGAGACCTCCTCACCCTTTACATCACTTCTCCTCGATGTCATCGACACCCCCATCTCGCCTGAGCTGACCCCTGCCGACGCTGATGGCAACATCCAGCAGAAGACCGAAGACCTGGTAGGTCCCTACGAGCTGCACGACTTCTTCCTCTACTACCTGCTGCGCTGGGGCTTCCGTCCGCAGAAGGTTTTCATCCTCGCCCAGAGCGCCTTCCAAGACAAGTACGATGACGACACTATCCGCAAATGGCTACAGACCTTCTGCCGCCGTTTCTTCAGTCAACAGTTCAAGCGTTCCTGCATGCCCGACGGCCCCAAGGTGGGTAGTGTGAGCCTTTCACCACGTGGCGACTGGCGCATGCCCAGCGATGCCATGAGCACCCTGTGGATGAAGGACTTGGATAACATCAAATAAGTTATAGTATTCTCAGGCACATCAAGGTGAGGTCATCATTGGGGTCGGCACCGGCCCGGTGTTCCTCGACCAACTTCCTCAGCATTTCCACGACTTCCTTGGAACTGAGCTTGGCGGCACTTGCCATTAGCTCAAGCAGGCGGTTCTCACCCAGAAGTTCATGCTCCGAGTTTTCGGCCTCATTCAGTCCGTCGGTATAGAGGAGCAGTTGCTTGCCCTTGATGTTGTCAATCGTCTCACCATAGAAAGGAGCCTCCTCCCAAAGTCCGAGCGCCTGGTTCTCATGCTCTATTTCTATGAACTTGCCATCGATGAAAGGCGGGTTGTGACCACAGTTGCAGAAGTCTAGCCGCCCCGTTTTCAGGTCGGCCATGCCAATAAACATGGTGACAAGCATGCCGGGCTCGTTGTCTTTCGCCAGGAACACATTGGTCTGCTCGGCCACCTCCACCGGCGATTTCCCCTGCTGGGCGACGATGCGGAAGAGATTGCGGGTGACAGCCATGAAGAGCGATGCGGGAACACCCTTGCCCGACACGTCGCCGAGGCAGAAGTAGAGCTTGTCGTCCTGCACGAAGAAATCGTAGAGATCGCCCCCGACCTCCTTTGCCGGAGTCATGGAGGCGTATATATCTATGTCCTCGCGGTTGGGGAATGCCGGGAATATTCTGGGCACCATGCTCATCTGTATGTCGCTGGCCACTTTCAGCTCGCTCTCGATGGAGGCTTTCAGGGCAGTGGTGCGCTTCAGTTCCTCTATATAGTTCACCAACGAGTGTTGCATGTTGTCAAACGATTTGGTCAGCTGTCCAATCTCGTCGATGCGGCTACCAGCTGTTAGTTCCACGTCGAAGTTTCCACTGGCGATGAACTCCGTCTGTCGGGCCAGCCTTTTCAGTGGCTTCAGCTCCCATCCCACAATACGGCTGAACACCAGCAGCATGAGCAACAGTCCTACAAGCACGATGATGGTAACTGTCCGTTGCAGACGGTTATAGCCACTGTAGATGTCGCTCTCCGGACATACGATGGCCATGCTCCAGCCGGTAGTGCTCAGTGGTTTGTAAAATACGTAGCAGTCCTCATCTTCAAGACGAATCTGCTTCATGCCTTCCTCGCCCCGCTGCATGGCATTTCCGAGCGATATTAGTTCTGGGTCGGGCTTCAACAGCGAGCTTGTGAAGATGCTCTGATAGAACAGTTTCGTGGAGTCTGGATGCACGAAATACGTGCCACCCTCACCAATCATGATGCTATAGGAGTTGGGATAAGGCTTAACGGCAGAGATGGTGTTTGAGAGCCATTCCAGCGATATGTCAACGGCAATAGTGCCCACATACCTCCCGTTAGGGTCTTTCAGCGGCTTACAGTAGGAGGCAATCATGTCCTTCGAGTAGATGTCGTTGAGGTTGTAGTCGAAGAAAGGTTCCGTCCAGCTCGGCCGGTCAAGCAGCTTTACCAGCTGGTACCAGTCCATGTAGAAATACTCATACTGTTCATTGCCTTCCTGAGTGGTCAGGATAGTGCCGTGGTCGTTGTAGGAATATGCTGAGAAATAGCGTCCGCGACTCTTGAAGAAATCAGGCTCGAAGGCTATGGAGCAACCGTTCAGGTAGGGGTTGTTCTCCAGGATGCAGCGCGAGTAGATGAACATGGAGTCGGGTGCATCCAAATGACGCATCACGAGCCACGCCACGTTGTCGGTGGCCACTACGACGTGGTCCAGGATGCCGTTGACGCGCTGCACGGTACTCTCCAACACCTCAGAAGCACGGTTTTCGGCCTCCAGACGCACGGCACGGCGTGACTCGACGAACATGAACCCCAGGGCTGCCAGGAACACGGCGGCAGCAAAAAGTACTATCCACAGGCTGAGCCTCATGGACAGCGACTGTTTGATATATTGCAAAGGACTCTTCATTTGAGGTTTGAGACTTGAGATTTGAGGTTTGAGATTTGGGGTTTGAGATTTTTCACTTTTCACTATTCACTAGCGAAGTGTAAGTCACCTCGTGTTTCAGCACACGATTCTCCAGCAAGAGGCTACTGGCCAACTTGACCATATCAGGTCGCAGCCTGAACTCCCGTTTCCCTGTCTCACGGTCGGTCTGCAACCGCAGCACCTCGTCCAGCATCAGCTTCTGTAGTGTCCGGTTGGTGGCCACGTGGTTAAGCTTCACATATTTCATCACAATATCCAGCGTCTCTTCAGGATGTTCGGCAGCCCATTCCCATCCCTTCTGGCTGGCACGGGCAAACTTGTCGGCCTGCTCTTTGTTGCGCTCGTAGACATCGCGGCGCATGTACACGCCGTCTTCCTGAACGTTGTACTCATGGTCACAGAAACGGTAGACGTTTTCATCCTTCAGCTGGATGCCCGTCTGAAGCAATTGGTAATACTCGTTGTAGCTCATGGCCACGATGGCATCGATGGCACCTCGGATGAAAAGGTTCATCTCCGATGCGTAGTACACCCACTCGTAGCCCAACCCTTCTTTCTGGCTCATACACATGGCCATCTCTCCGAAGTCGGCTTTCCAGATGCCCACGCGTTCCCCTTTCTGCTCCAACGGGTTCTTGCCACGCCGCGACACGATGACCAGCGCGTTGTTCATGGATGTCTGCAAGATGTTAATGAGCGGCACGCCACTGTCCACAATCTTCAAGGCCTGGCAAAGTTGAAGTGTCGTCGCATCGATGTCGTCGTCCTCCACGCGGCTTAAGGCCGACTGCGTGGCCGACGGGTGTACGATGTCGACGTCGATGCCCTCCTCCTTATAGAAGCCCTTCTCCTGGGCAACATAATAACCAGCAAACTGTGCCTGTGCTTTCCATTGCGGCGTGAACACAAAGCGCTTTTGCGACCATGAGGCCAAGGTCGGCAGCATCAGAAGCACGGCAATGACTAATATCAGCTTTCTGTTTCTTTTCATCCTCTTCGCATGATTGATTATTTTCAGTGTGCAAAGGTAGTGCAAAAAAAACATATACCGAAGCTTTTGCCCGTTTTTTATCAAAGAAAGTGTTAGTTTCTTGAGATAAATCCCGACTCTATGGCTGATTCCATTGCTTTGCAAAACTCTTCGGCCATATTATTCAAGTTCACGCAGTCGGCGCGACTGATGTGACGCTTACCAGCATCGTATGGCCAAGGACTTAAGATCAGCACCCGACCAGCAGCACAGGCATCAAAGAGGGCATCAGAGGGTTTGTAATAATCACGAAAACCATTGTCGGCAAGCAGGATGAAGGGGTGCTGCTCGTTTATCAACACTTGCATCACCTGCTTTTCCTGCTGCGAGATGAATGGCGACACCATCACCACCCCCTTGCGAGCTTTGAGCACGCGGCTGTTCATATAGTCCCGAAGGGTTTGGCTGTCGCCCCGCTCTGCCGCCTTAACCCAGATGCTGCGCACATGCACCACATCATAATGCTCGGCATGCAGCAGGGCCACATTGCCCACCCCATCAAAGCTGCGCCAACCTATCTCCATGCCCTTCTGCACCCTGAAAAAGCCCGGCATCAGGCGCTTCGTTGCCAACCGTTGAGGGTTCATCTTTACATAGTGCATCATCGTTTTCAGCTGACCGCGACGTGACAAAGGCCGAATAAATGGCCGCTCCGTGAAAACAGGAAAGGCCCAGCCGCCGTCTGCCGTCCTTCCTTCGGTCGTTGCCCCTCCTTTGTCTGTTGTCCCTCCTTTGTCCGTTGTCCCTCCTTTGTCCGTTGTCCCTCCTTTGTCCGTTGTCCCTCCTTGGCCTGTTGCCCCTCCTTTGTCCGTTGTCCCTCCTTTGTCCGTTGTCCCTCCTTTGTCTGTTGCCCCTCCTTGGCCTGTTGCCCCTCCTTGGCCTGTTGCCCCTCCTTGGTCTGCCGCCGTCCCTTGGCCCGTCGCCGCCGCTCCTTGGCCCGCCACCGTCCCTTTGTCCGTTGTCCCCGAATTTAATTCGGGGGAAACCGCCAAAGTGTATGCCCGTCCCAGCTTCTTCACCCCTTGCCAGTATCCGCGAATCACGCTGCGTATGCTTGTGTCCATGACCCTTGTCACCCGAATGACGGCATGCAGGTGGTCGGGCATTAGGCAGAACTGGAGAATCCGAATAGCGGGATAATGCCTGCACATCACATAGAGCTCATCAACGACTGCATTGCCCAATGCCGTGCGTTCCACTCGCGCCTGAGAAGGGTCGTTCTGAGGTATCACCAACGTTCCCAACAACGGTTGGCGCGACGGCACAGTCAGCGTAATATGATAAATGCCAACACCCCTCCATGCCGTACCAGGCTCCTGCCATTGCCATTGATCTTCTGTCATACAGGTTTCATACTTTCTTTATTTGCCCCATAGTGAGCTTCCTCTTCGCATGATTGATAACTTTCAGTATGCAAAGGTAGTGCAAAAAAAACATATACCGAAGCTTTTGCCAGTTTTTTATCAATGAAAGTGTTAGTTTCTTGAGAACCAAAAGTATCAAATTTCAGACAAAGCTAGATGTCAATTTTTCTCACAGATTTTTTTCGATTTCTCTATACATTCCTACATTTTTCGTGTAACCATCATATATACAGAATGTTAGACAATGTATAGACCATACATAAAATGGAGCGACTATACATGGACTGTAGAAGGACTTTTTCAACCAACATAACGGAGGAAAGCAGTAACAATAACCGACCTTTGTTTCAGTTTCCACCGTGGAAACTGTTTGTTTCTCCCGTGGAAACAATTTGTTTCCACGGGAGAAACAAAGAGAAACAAACTGATTATCCGATACTTAAATACGTTATTGCGGTCATTATCCTACGTCTTTTCTCAATGAATGTATAGAGCTCATCAATTATGTAGGGTCTATACATTAACTAAATCATTTATAATTAGACAATTACAATAAAAATGTAGGAATGTATAGTGTTTTTAAAAACATTTCTCGAGAAAAATATGTATGCGGAACTCAAATTACAAAATACAACTTTAGCATGTATAAATCGACCACAGATTTCACCCATAGCTCGTTAAGCTGCTCGAGCGATGACTTCTTGTTTTGCTGGTTAGATGTGCTGAGTTACAAAAAACAAGGGAAAAGCCAATTAGACTTAAAAAAGTATCTAATTTCGGACAAAAATACAAAATTTCCATGCTGTTTTTTGTTTGTTCCGAAAAAAACAACTAATTTCGAACAAAATTTCAATGATATGACAGAACAGGAACTTGCGAATGTGATATGGGACATCAAGGAGATTATCCGCAATCTCTACGATGATGCTGAGGTAGAAGACGTGATATTGCCGTTCACGTTGCTTCGTCGTCTTGACTGTGTGCTTGATGATAAGCGTGAGGCAATCATGAAAGAGCTGAAGGATTTGCCTGATGCACAGAAGAAATTCAAGTTGAAGGCTTTGATGAAGCGTAATAAACTTGCGTTCTTCAATACCTCTGGGCTATCTCTTGAGCGTCTGCTTGGTGCTCCGCAACAGATAGGTGAATCCTTCAAGACTTATCTTGATGGTTTTACCGATAACGTGAAAGACATCCTTGCAAACTTTGTGCATAGTGATACCGATTCCGATGATGTGGACCTTGCTCCTATCTATAGCCGTTTGGAACGCTCCGACAAGTTGTTTGCAGTCGTTCAGCTATTCGTTCAGCGGGCAGACCTTCATCCTGACAAGGTGAGCAATGCCATGATGGGCACCGTGTTCGAGATTGTCATCCGTCGCTCAAAGGAAGCCAGCAACACCAAGGCGGGTCAGTTCTATACGCCGCGTGAGATTGTCCGCCTGTTGGTGTCGCTTACCATGTGCGGACGCGAGCAGCAGCTCTATGAGGCTGGTCGCCACTTCTCCATCTATGACCCCTGCTGCGGTACTGGCGGTATGCTGACAGTTGGCAAGGAGTATATACAGGAATTGTCAGGACGCACCGACATGAAGGTCTATCTCTACGGACAAGAGCTGAACGAGAAGACCTATGCCATCTGCAAGAGTGACCTGCTGATGAAGGGCGACGACCAGAACCTTGACGAGCAACTGTTCCAAGGTGACACACTGGGTGAAGATAAGCTCATCGGCAAGACTTTCAATTTCATGCTGGCCAATCCTCCCTTTGGTGTGGACTGGGGGAAAGACCCAAGGGTGAAGAAACGTGTGCAGGACGACAACTGCCCTGGTGGTCGCTTTGAAGCCGGACTGCCCAGCACCAATGATGGTTCATTGCTGTTCCTCCAGCACATGATCAGTAAGATGGACGAAACGAATGGGTCACGTATTGGTATTGTCTTGAATGGCTCTCCACTGTTTAATGGCGATGCTGGCAGCGGATGGAGCAATATTCGCAAGATGTTGCTCGACCGCAACCTGCTTGACTGTATTGTAGCCCTTCCTGCAAATCTTTTTTATGGAGCGACTATTTCAACATATTTATGGATTCTCGACAACAAGCGTCCAGCTGAACGTCGTGAAAAGGTGCTCTTTATTGATGCAGCGCATAAGGAATATACCAACCTGTTACAGAAAAACCTTGGCAAAAAACGTTTTGAAATCAGTGAAAGCGGAGCCAAAGATATTTATGAACTCTATCGCGATTATCAGTCGGCAAGTCGTGATATAGTCAATGAAAAGACAGGAAAGACAGAGATCTTAGAGATTGCCAAACTGCTCGACTATGACGATTTCCGTTATACTACGGTGGCCACGCACCGACCGCTCCGTCTGTTCTATAACGATGTGGACAATCTCATCATGCGGATGAAGGAGGAGGACAGCATTGCCAAGGGCGACAAAGCAATCTTTGAAGCCATCCTCAAGGACTATAACGCAGACCGCCAGCGTACTGATGTGGAGTTTATGGCAGAAGCGAAGCGCATACTGGGCAGGAAGTCGCTTACGCAGAATGACGTGAAAACCCTGCGCAAGTTAGGTACAACAGATGAGACGGCCCCTATTGTATATGTGAAGCCTGGTGACGAAAAGAGTGGGATGGTTGCTGACACCGCCCTCAACGATACGGAGAAGATTCCGCAGAAGCAGGACATCGACGAGTATTTCCAGCGCGAGGTGTTGCCATACGCCCCAGATGCTTGGATGGATCGTTCTGCTGACAAATTGGGCGTGGAGTTCCCCTTCACCCGCTTGTTCTATATCTACCGTCCATTGCGTAGCAGTGAGGAGATACTGGCAGAACTGGCAAAGCTCGATGAGGACATGGAAAGCGAATTGGAAACCCTGAAAACTGCAGAATAGGATGAGGCAATACGATTCATATAAGGATAGTGGGGTGGAGTGGATTGGGAAGATTCCGAGCCATTGGGAGGTTGCAGCATTTAAACGGAAAATAACCATCAATAATGGACGCGATTACAAGGAGTATCTTGACGATGAATTATTTCCAGTTATGGGTTCTGGGGGATGCTTTGCGTATTGCTCAAAATATATGTATGATGGGGAAGCTGTATTGTTAGGAAGAAAAGGAACTATTGACAGACCATTGTATATAAAAGGGAAATTCTGGGCAGTTGACACCATGTTTTATGCAGTCCCAAAGAAGGACTTGAATTGCAAATTTGCCTATTATCTTGCATTGACATTCCCATTCAATTATTATTCTACAGCTACCGCATTACCAAGTATGACTCAAACAGACTTGGGGAGTAATCCGGTCGCTTTCCCTCCATTGATAGAACAGCAAACCATTGCCACCTATCTTGACAAGAAATGTGTGGAGATAGACAAGGCTATTGCTACGCAGCAGAAGCGCATAGAACTCCTTCAGGAATTGAGGCAGAACATCATTACCCATGCTGTCACTCGTGGCATCAATCCCGATGCTCCACTCAAAGAGTCTGGTGTGGAATGGATAGGTATGATTCCTGAGCATTGGGAAATAATGAAGATGAATCTTGCTTTAAAGTCCATCTCAGATGTTAATCATTATATGCCTAACAGCGTTTTAGAAGGCTATCCATACATTATGACAGGAGATTTAAAAGCATTCCTCAGCGAAATTGATTTCGATTGTTGCAAGCAGATATCAGAAGATGATTTTAAGGAATTGTCTATTAAAAGCAAGGCGGTAAAGGGGGATGTAATTTTTGCCAGATATGCTACAATCGGGACTGTATGTTATGTAGATATTGATAAAGAATTTATAGTTTCATATTCTTGTGTTACGATTAAGCCTAATTCAAAAATGTTGAATGGTTTATTCTTGTATTATTATCTTCAAACTCATACTTTTTTTGAAGATGTTTCTCAAAGCATTAATGCAAATACGCAAGGGAATGTGGGAATAGAATCATTAAGCGCATCAAGAATAATTGTACCTCCAATGGCTGAACAACAAGATATAGTATCCCACATCGAATCCGAAACCGCCAAACTTGACAGGCAGGTAGCAAAGGCCAACCGCCAAATCTCCCTGTTGCAGGAACTGAAGCAAAGCATCATTACCGAAGTGGTAACAGGTAAACGGAAAGTGTGCTAAACGAAAGAGAAAACAGTATGGACGAGAAAGAACTATACATCAACTTCGACGAGTATATCCGTCAAGGTGAACCCTCAAAGAGAGAAGCGGCCTATGCTTGGAGCACGGCTATTGGTCTTCAGGCGGTGGACGGCTTGAAGACATCTGATTATCTGAATGATTTGGCTCGAAGAAACATCGAGGGTGAAATCACTATTGACGAGGTGGAGCAGTTGCTCAACAGCTACTATGAGCATAAAACCACCCGTGAGGCTGACGATGATGACAAGGAGGAAGCCGACAAAGCCTCAAAGAACATCAAGCGCATACTCTCGGTAAAGACATGCGACTTTTCGACAAAAGGCTATATCTCTTTACATCGCCGAATTTTCGAAGGCGTCATGAAGCATGCTGGTGAGCTGAGAAAATATGACATTACGAAACGTGAATGGGTGCTGGAAGGCGACACCGTGAGCTATCTTAACTGGGAAGACCTGCATCGCGCTATCGACTACGACATTGAGCAGGAACGCAATTTCAGCTATAAAGATGTTAGCAACGACGATTTGGTGGCTCATATAACCAAGTTTGTGTCAGGTCTATGGCAGATTCACGCTTTCGGTGAGGGCAATACACGTACTACGGCCGTCTTCACCATGCAATATCTGCGGTCGATAGGTTTTGATGTCGAGAACGATCTTTTCGCCAAACATTCATGGTATTTCCGCAACGCTTTGGTGAGGGCCAATTACAAGAATGCCCGCAAGGGGATTGACTACACGCCTGTCTTTTTGGAGCGCTTCTTCCGCAATCTGCTTCTTGGAGAGCAATGGGATTTGCGAAATCGCTATCTGCATATCCATCCTTCAGAAGAATGGAGGGTGCAACCCAATTTGGCGACCCCCACAACTACCCCCACAAGTACCCGTACAACTACCCGCACAACTACCCGCACAAGTACACTTATAAGTGCTTTAAAACCAGGTAGTAAGATTTATACAAATAATGACAATATCGTTGAACTTGTACGGGCAATTGGATACGAGGAAATGAGTATCAAGCAGATGATGGAGACAAAAGGTCTTAAACATAGACAGACTTTCATTGATTATCACCTTGAACCAGCATTGAAAGAGCGTTTTGTACGTATGAAATTTCCCAAATCTCCAAACCATCCACGTCAGAGGTATCTGCTGACGGTGAAAGGAATGGCGCTATATAACGAACTCAACAAAGATAACAACGCATAAAAAGAACTGATAGGATATGCCGAATCTATTGAACGAAACCAAGTTTGAGGAACACATCGCCGGGTGCCTGGCTCAAGGCGACCTCTATAACCAGCGCACAAGTGCCGATTTCAATATCGAGGAGCTGTGCGACCGGGGTATGCTGGAACGTTTCCTCCGTGCCCAGTCGCAGACATGGCACAAACTCTCTTTGGCCTACCCAGGCAAAGAGATGGATGCTGTAGTGACGGAATATAACAAGAAGCTGAACCGTGGCGAGAGCATTCTCACCATCCTGCAAAAGGGCTTCAAGATAAAAGGCATACCCATCAAGTTCGTTCAGTTCAAGCCTATCCTCGACGGACCAGAAAGTCCTGCCTACGAACTGTACAGGCAGAACTGCTTCTCGGTGGTTCGGCAGATGCGTTATAGCACCAGTACCTCGCCATACGGAAGCCGCTCGAATGAGAGCCTGAACGAGCTTGACCTCTGCATCCTCGTCAACGGCATCCCCTTGTTGACCTGTGAGCTGAAGAACCAAGGCACGAGCCAGAACTACGGACATGGCATTTATCAGTATCGCTATGAGCGCAATCCCGAGAACCGTATGCTTCGCAACTGTCTGGTTCACTTCGTGATGGATAACTTCTATGTGTTCATGACTACTCATTTGCGTGGTGAGGACACCAAGTTTCTGCCCTTCAACAGCAATAGCGACAACCCTGCTATTGACGGCGATTATCCTACTGCCTATATGTGGCGGCACGTGGAGTGTACCACAGAAGCAGACTACGAGAGCAACATCTTTGGTGCAGACTCGCTGCTCGACATCATAGAGAACTTCTTCAAGCGCTGCAACGACGAGAACGGCAATCCCGTGATTTACTTCCCACGTTACCATCAGCTGCGAGCCGTCAGGAAGCTTCGCCGGCTGGTACGTGCAGAAGGGCCGGGACACAATTATTTAATTGAGCACTCTGCAGGCTCTGGTAAGACGAAGTCGATGGCATGGCTCGCTCACCAATTGGCTAACATGGCCAACGACGATAAGACACCAGTGTTCGACAGCATCATTATGGTAACCGACCGTATTGTGCTCAACCGCAATATGGCAGATGATGTGGTGGCTTTCGAGACTGTAGCTGGAACCGTTAAGGATATTCGTCGCGGAGCAAAGAACCTCGCTACTGCCCTCAATGAGGGGCACCGCATCATCATCTCCACCGTCCAGAAGTTTGCATACGCGCTGAAAGACCTGAAACGTGACAAGCATCGCAAATATGCCATTATTGTAGACGAGGCTCATACAGCCATTGGTAACGAAAGTGCAAAAGATCTGGTAAATGCTCTCTCCACAGACGAGGACTTGGAGAATGTGGAAGGCTTCAACCGTGAAGACTATGATAGTGACATGGAGGCTTTGATGGCCTATATGCAAATCATGCGTCGCCACATGAGTCACATCTCCTACTTTGCCTTTACTGCCACGCCGAAGGATAAGACTTTCGCCCTGTTCGGAAAGGATGGAAAGATGTCGCACGACCTCTATAGCATGAAGCAGGCCATTGACGAGAAGTTTATCCTCGATGTGCTGCAAAACTATAAGAGCTATCAGACGATGTTTGAGTACATCGAGAAGAATCCCGAGGAGGATCAAGACGAACTGTTTGAGGAAAAGAAGTCGCTGCGGGTTATCTATTCGGAGCTGAACAAAAACGCCTACATCAAGTTGCGTAAGGCCAACATGATGCTCGACCACTTCATGCACCATACCATCAACAAGATTGGACACAGAGCCAAAGCGATGGTGGTGACTGACTCACGTCAGGCTGCTGCCGACTACAAACAACTGCTCGACCGACTGATTGCCGACCAATATGATGGCAAGATAAAAACACTGGTGGCTTTCTCAGGTGAAGTAACCGACAGTCACGGACACAAATGCTCGGAGGCAAGCATGAACGACGATCATGTGAAGGACGACGACATTCGTATCAAGTTCATGAACGATGACTATAAGATACTCGTAGTGGCAGAAAAGTTCCAAACTGGCTTTGACCAGAAGCTGCTCCATACGATGTATGTTGACCGTGTGTTAGGTGGCATTCAGTGTATTCAGACCCTTTCACGCTTGAACCGTTGCTGTGACGGAAAAGAGGACACTATGGTTATCGACTTCCGTAATGATGTAGATAAAGTGCGCAAAGCCTTCCAAGAATACTATACAGAGGTCACACTTGAAGGAGAAGTTGACACACAACGCCTTTATTCTTTGAAGGATGATGTAGAAGCCTTCAAAGTATTCAATGAGACGGAAGTAAACCAAGTCGTGGAAGCACTTATCGACCCGAAGAAGGTTCAGGGCGTGCCATCCATGCTGAAGGCCATCATCGACGAACGGGTAGCGCCGATGAGAGATGAGGATAAAGACAAGTACAGAAAGCTCGTCAACCGATATGTGCGCCAGTATGGTTTCATGGCACAGCTGATGGACTTTGTTGATGCTGACTTGGAAAAGTTCTATGTGTTTTGCAAGGTGTTTTACAAATACCTGCCCTACACAAAGGAAACCTTACCCATGGAGATATTGGAACGTATCGACCTCAACAAGCTGCGCATCCAGATGAATTTCGAGGGTCAGCTGGAACTGGAAGACGAAAAGCAGACCATGAAGAGCAGCCGTATTGGTGAAGTCGGCCAGAAGCGAGATGAGGACAAGCTCAGCATTAAAGAGATTCTAAATATCGTCAACAGCCCCTGGGAACAGTTCTTAGATGAGAACGACAAGATTCTGAAGCAGATTTGGGATGAGATTCTCGTTGACCCAGAGGTAACCGATGCATTCAATGCCAATAACACTTGGGACATCCTACTCAATATCGTCAAAGACAAGTTTGACGAGAAGATAGCCGACCAAATTGAGAAGTATTACAACTTTGCCGAAGTTTTGGAACGTGAGAAGAGCCTTTCATTAACACTAATGCGTAAGTTTGTGGAAGCTCTGGCAGAACGTACAGGAAAGGCAGCTCAATTGGTGTACGATGAGAGTGTGCTCAAAGAATGCATGATACAGGCGATGGGTGGTATCTTGGCCGATGTATGCAGCCATGTACGTTCATTGGATGAGTTTGTTGACGAACTTTTCTTCGTCCTAAATCAAGTAAGTATTCCTACACTTGATGGTGTGAATGAACTGATCAAGAACAATCTGAATAATATCTACACCAATGATCAGATTCGTTTGGTGGATAAGATTCAGTGCTTCAACTCGCTGGTCACTAAGTATGAGGCCTATCTGAAGAAACTCTATTATCTCATTCACGATGAAGAGGTGGAAGGACAAGACGGTAAGCAGGCGAGTCTGGCAGATTCCATTCATGCCTTTAGTTGCCTGTGGAAGCTGAAATATGGCCATACCGAGGAGGCACAGAAATATTCCAAATATTTACAGATGCTTAGAGATTGGCGTAACGACTCTTCACATACGGCTCCCACAACTTCGGAACAGGAGATTGATGCTGCCATCCAGATAGTAGTTGCTATGTATCTCTATGTTACGGGTAATTCTATTACAGACCTTGAAATGGCAGGATATGATGCAGAAGAGGGTAAACAAGAGACTCCGATTATTTCTCTTTCTGATAGCTATGATGAAGAAGAACAGATTTATGATATGGCGGCAGAGTCTTTCATTCCTGCAAATGAGTTGACTGAGGAGCAGAGAATAGACGTTCTTCATAAGAGTCTTGCTCAGATGATGAATCACGGTGGATACCGTGCCTCGGACAGGACTTTCAGCAAGCAGCGTCATTGGATTGCCGTTTACCGTATAGCCGCCGATGAAGGTTTCACTATAGATGGTGACTTCAGGTATTTCAAACATATTGTAGATGGAATGAACTTGCAAAACTGCAAAGTCGTTCTTAAGAGCGACACACTTGAAAAGAATGTAAAGGGTGTTTACGACATGTCTTTTGTCGATTGGAGTGCCAACGGATTGTTTGGGAAGAATCTGGATGAATATAACGACATCCATCATTGTGCCGAAGTATTCTTACAGATACTGTCAGATAACAGACCTAAGAAATAGTTACATAAATCAAGTCAAACTGTTTTCTCTAAGATGTAGAGCGTATAATGTTGTTAAATTTGCAGAAATAAAAGATATAGTTTTGTCAGGGTCAAAGATTCTTTGTAATTTTGTGCCCGCGAATAAACAAATACGATAAACAACAAACAATAACAACAAACATTTATCAATAAACTTATGGAAAAAAGTGCATTGCAGATTGCAAGAGCATCCTATCAGCCCAAGCTTCCGAAGGGTCTGAAGGGTGCAGTGAAAGCTGTGGAGGGTGCCCCCACGCAGAGTGTTGACAACCAGGAAGAAATCAAGAAGCTCTTCCCCAATACCTATGGCATGCCCCTCGTGGAGTTCGTGCCCGGCGAGGAGACGAAGCATGAGCCGATGAACGTGGGTATCATCCTCAGTGGTGGCCAGGCTCCTGGTGGTCATAACGTCATCACCGGACTGTTCGACGCCGTGAAGAAGCTCAACCCTGAAAACCGCCTCTATGGTTTCATCCTCGGCCCCGGCGGTCTCGTTGACCACAACTACATGGAGCTGACAAAGGAGTATGTCGATGAGTACCGCAACACCGGCGGCTTCGACATGATTGGCTCTGGCCGCACGAAGCTGGAGAAGGTCGACCAGTTTGAGAAGGGTCTGGAGATCATCCGCGAGCTGAACATCAAGGCTATCGTCATCATCGGTGGCGACGACTCGAACACCAACGCCTGCGTGCTGGCCGAATACTATGCTGCCAAGAACTACGGCGTGCAGGTCATCGGTTGCCCCAAGACCATCGACGGCGACCTGAAGAACGACCAGATTGAGACCTCTTTCGGCTTCGATACTGCTTGCAAGACTTACTCCGAGCTGATTGGTAACATCGAGCGCGACTGCAACTCTGCCCGCAAGTACTGGCACTTCATCAAGGTCATGGGACGCTCGGCCAGCCACATCGCCTTGGAGTGCGCCCTGCAGACGCAGCCCAATATCTGCCTTATCTCTGAGGAGGTGGAGGCCAAGGGCATGTCGCTCAGCGACATCGTGGACTACATTGCCAACGCTGTGGCCGTGCGCGCCGCCGATGGCAATAACTTCGGAACGGTCATCATCCCCGAGGGTGTCATCGAGTTTATCCCTGCCATCAAGAAGCTCATCGCCCAGCTCAACGACGTGCTCGCCATGCCTGAGGCCAAGGAAATCAGCCGCGACGAGCAGGTGGACTTCGCCAAGAGCCATCTCACCGAGGAGAACCTCAAGGTGTTCAACAGTCTGCCCGTTGGCGTGGCCCGTCAGCTGGCCCTCGACCGCGACCCTCACGGCAATGTGCAGGTGAGCCTCATCGAGACCGAGAAGCTGCTCTCTACCATGGTTTCCCAGAAGTTGGAGAAGATGAAGAAGGCTGGCAAGTTTACTGGCAAGTTCGGCACTCAGCACCACTTCTTCGGTTACGAGGGACGTTGTGCCGCCCCGTCGAACTTCGACGCCGACTACTGCTACGCCCTTGGAGCAAGTGCAGCACAGCTCATCGCCGCTGGCAAGACCGGCTACATGGCCATCGTGCAGAACACCACGGCTCCTGCCGACGAATGGAAGGCTGGTGGTGTGCCCATCACGATGATGATGAACATGGAGCGTCGTGCCGGTGAGATGAAGCCCGTCATCCGCAAGGCCCTCGTAGAGCTTGATGGTGCTCCCTTCAAGGAGTTTGCTGCCCACCGTGACGAATGGGCCCGCAAGACGGCATACGTCTATCCCGGACCGATACAGTACTGGGGACCCACTGAGGTCTGCGACCAGCCCACAAAGACGCTGGCACTGGAACAGGCTAAGTAGCACTTTTTTGTAAACAACGGATTTGACGGATTACACGGATTGACACGAATTTTCTTTTATTTCACGAATTAGGGATAAATTCGTACAATTCGTGTAATTCGTTAAATTCGTGGTTAAATACAATTCGTCAAATTCGTGCAATTCGTCAAATTCGTTGTTAAATAATTAGTGAGGAAACATCGCAGAAGTAGCAAAAGGACTCGCCGTCATTGGCGGGTAGTGGTGACGGTGGCATTGTTGTTCGCCGTGGTCTTCTGCGTGTTATTCTATCAGTATCGCGGTCACTGGTTACGTAAGTGGCAGTGTGAGGTGACCTATCCCAGAGGCTACGACATACACGGAATCGACATCAGCCACTACCAGGGCGACATAGACTGGGCCGAGCTACAGCGCGACGGTGCCATCGACTCCTGTCCCATCCGTTTTGTGATGATAAAGGCCACGGAGGGTGCTGACCAGGTAGACGAGAAGTTCGAGCGAAACTTCCGTAAAGCCCGCGAGCACGGCTTTACCCGTGGTGCCTACCATTTCTACAGCACCCAGTCGCCATCCATAGACCAGGCACAGGCGTTCATCAGTAAGGTTCGTCTGGAACGTGGTGACCTTCCCCCAGTTCTTGACGTGGAGAAGAAGCCCAAGGAGCAGAGCCGCGAGGACTTCCGTCGCGACATTCTCACATGGCTGCTCATGGTGGAACATCACTACGGTGTGAAGCCCATCATCTATACCTACCACAAGTTCAAGCTGGAGTATCTCGACGACTCTCTTTTCAACCAGTTTCCCTACTGGATAGCCCACTACTACGTGGACAGCGTGGAGTACCAGGGACCATGGAAGTTCTGGCAGCACACCGATGTTGGTCGTCTGCCAGGCATCGATGGCGAGGTAGACTTCAACGTCTACAACGGTTCCTACTACGACTTCCTGCAGATGACGATAAGATAAGCTTGCTGGTTTCCTAAAATCTAGGAAACCAGGTCAAGCACGAAACGAGTTCCTTTTGTAAATTCCGGGTCGACAATGATGTCGCCTTTCATCTTCATGGCCATCTGCTTACAGATGGGCAGACCCAGACCGTCGCCGTTGGTGAGGTCCTTGATTTCGAGGAAAGGCTTGAAAACATCTTCGCGCTTCTCTGCAGGAATGCCCTCACCAGTGTCTGTCACAAGGAACTGGAAGGTATGCGGTCCTCGCTTCTTGAACTCCAGCGTGACGCTGCCGCCTTCAGGAGTGTACTTGGCGGCATTGCCCAGCAAATGACGAAGTATGTGCGAGGTGTATTCCTTGTTGAACGTTGCCGTCATCTTTGGAGCTTTCACGTTCAGCGTCACATTACCCTTCACCTTGCCACGAATCTCGTCCATCAGCCCTTCGCAGAAGGGAGCCACTTGCACCTCTTCGGCTGCGATGTCATCGCTGGACGTTTCCTCCAATTCGGAAAGTGTCTGTATGTGACTGGAGAAGTCCTGCAATGCCTTCACCTCAGGTATTCGGCCGTCAAGCTTGCTCAACGTTGGTTCAAGCTGGGCAGAGATATTGCTAATGAACTTTGCCTTCAGGGCATTGCTCTCGTTGGCCATTCGGATGGCCTTCTTCTGCTTCCGGGAAAGGATGATGTAGCGCAACAGCACGATGCCACCTATCACCAGCACTACTGCCAAGACCAGGGCAAGGACGCCGAGTCCCACAATGGTCATCCAGCGTGTAGACAGCGTGGAGGCCTGGTCGGCAATAGTGGCCTCATGGCCGGCTATCTGTTGTTTCAAGGCTCCTGTCTCATCAGTTCTCCTCACTTCTGCGACAGAATCTTTCCATGCCATATAATTATTGTAGGACTGTGCCACCATGTTGGCACTACCGCTACGTAGACCTGCGGCAATCAGGGTCTTATAGACCTCGTCCACCTTGTCGTATTCCTTCTGGGAGGTCAACCGTCCGGCCATCTCACGGAACACAGCATTGCCCTTATCGGTCTGGCCGAAGGTATAATAGTAGATGGCTTTGTTGTATAGCAGGTCGCTGACCACGTTCTCGTCGTTGGAGGCATTGGCATATTTCTCCATGTTGTTGAGGTGGTCCTTCACGCTCTCTCCGCGTCTCATCTTCATATACATCTGCATGCGCTCCTTCGATGTCAAATAGTGGAGTGCCGCTTTTTCCGCAGCGTTCAGGCTTGAAGCCGAGATGGTCTGGTCGATGCTTCTCAGCAGTTCGAACGCCTCCATGTACAATTTCTCCTTCTGGTAATAGAGTGAGGCACCCTTCGTGCCGCACTCCACAGCCTGCTTCATCATCCCCTTGTTGGCGTAGTCACCAAAGGCTCGGATGTAATTGGAACGTGCCGAAACCATTTTACCATTCTTGCTGTCATCCTCGGCACGCTGCTCCAGTTCGCTCTTCTGGTTCTCCTGTGCAATGACAGTGGCACAGCAGAAGAGCAGGTTCAAGACGATTACTAAAAATACTCTTTTCATATACTCTATATCATTCTTTCTTCTTGTGGACTGCAAAAGTACACAGAAATCGGCGAACCGCCAAATGTTTCATGGTTTTTCTTTGAAAAAGATGCAACTGCTTTGTCGTTTCAGGAAAAAGTAGTACCTTTGCCGCCACATTGCGAAATCAAACGAAGGTACTCAGCATTAGGCCCAAGAATATATGCGTTACTTCATAACCCTCAGCTACGACGGAACCCGATACCACGGGTGGCAGGTGCAGCCCAACGGCATCTCCGTACAGGGCGAGCTGCAGCGTGCGCTCTCGCTCATCCTGCGCCAGGACATACAGGTGACAGGGGCAGGACGTACGGACACAGGGGTACATGCCAGGATGATGGTGGCGCATTTCGACCTCAATTCTCAAACCTCAAATCTCAATTCTCAATTCTCAATTCTCAGCCAGCTGGTCTACAAGCTGAACCGGCTACTACCTAGCGACATTGCGATACAGAAGATTGAACCTGTGAGCGATGACCTTCACGCACGTTTCTCAGCTACGTCGCGCACCTACCGCTACTTCATCCACACGTGCAAGTCGCCGTTCGTGAGACATTATTCCTGGCAAACGCACTATGCGCTAGACTTCCCGCTGATGAACGAGGCGGCGGCGATGCTACTGGAGTACGACGATTTTGGGGCTTTCTGCAAGAGTCATGCCGACGTGAAGACCACGCTCTGCAAAGTCACCCACGCCCAGTGGCACCAGACATCGGACAGCGAATGGTACTTCGAGATTACCGCCAACCGATTCCTCCGTAACATGGTGCGGGCTGTCGTTGGTACGCTCATCGACGTGGGCCGTCACCGACTCTCCCTCGATGACTTCCGCAAGGTCATCGAGGGCAAACGACGCACGGAGGCTGGCGAATCAATGCCCGCCAACGCCCTTTTCCTTGAAAACATTACCTATTAAATAAAAACGACACAATGATGAAACTATTCGACGTTTACCCCTTGTTTGACGTGAACATCGTTCGCGGAGAGGGATGCAAAGTGTGGGACGACAAAGGCCAGGAGTACCTGGACCTCTACGGGGGGCATGCCGTCATCAGCATCGGTCACTGCCACCCCCACTATGTGAAACAAGTGACCAGCCAGCTGAACCAGCTGGGCTTCTACTCCAACTCCGTGAAGAACGAGCTGCAGGTAGAGCTGGCCAAGCGTCTGGGCCGTCTCTGTGGTTACGACGACTACCAGCTTTTCCTCGTGAACAGTGGTGCCGAGGCCAACGAGAACGCTCTGAAGCTGGCATCGTTCAAGACCGGCAAGACCCGTGTGCTGTCGTGTGAGAAGGCTTTCCACGGACGTACTAGCCTCGCCGTGGAGGTGACCAACAACCCGAAGATTGTGGCACCCATCAACGATAACGGCCACGTGACCTTCCTGCCCTATAACGACCCGGAGCCTTGGGAGCGTGAGCTGGAGAAAGGCGATGTGTGTGCCGTCGTCCTGGAGTGCATACAGGGTGTGGGCGGCATTCAGGTGGCCACGGCGGAGTTTGCCCAGCGGTTGTCGGCAGCCTGCAAGAAGGCTGGAGCCGTACTTATCTGCGACGAAATCCAGTGTGGCTACGGACGTTCTGGACGGTTCTTCGCCCACCAGTGGCTCGACATCCGTCCCGACATCATCACCGTGGCCAAGGGCATCGCCAACGGATTCCCCATGTCGGCAGTACTTATCTCGCCTGACTTCGAGCCCGTCTACGGACAGCTGGGAACCACCTTCGGAGGCAACCACCTGGCATGTTCTGCAGCACTGGCCGTGCTCGATGTGATGGAGCAGGAACAGCTTGTGGAGAACGCTCGCACGGTGGGTGACTACCTGATGGAGAAAATTGCCCAACTGAACAATAATAATATAAAAGAGGTACGCGGGCGAGGACTGATGATTGGCATCGAGCTGAACGTTCCGCAGAAGCCTGTGCGCGAGAAACTGCTCTATGAACAGCACGCCTTCACCGGTTGCTCGGGACAAAATGTGCTGCGACTGCTGCCACCGCTGACGTTCACCCGCGAAATGGCCGACGACTTCGTCAGTAGACTGGAGAAAGCACTTCAAGCATAAACCTCAAATCTCAATCCTCAATTCTCAAATCTCAAATCTCAAATGAAGATTACAATGATAGGAGCTGGTGCCATGGGTGGCACCACCGTGGAAGGCCTGGTGAAATGCGGAGCCTTCGCCCTGACAGACATCACCGTCAGCGACCCGTCGACTGCGGTAGTAGAGAAATTCAAAAGCCTCGGCGTGAACACCACCACCGACAACGCCACTGCGGCCCGCGAGGCCGACGTGGTGTGCGTCTGTGTAAAGCCTTGGCTGGTGGAGCGTGTGCTGACGGGCATCAAGGAAGCACTCTCCCCTACCCGACAGCTACTCGTAGTTATCGCCGCCGGAGTTTCGTCACAGAACATCAAAACTTGGCTGGGTGAGCAGTGCCCCCCGCTGTTCCTCGTCATCCCCAACATCGCCATTGCGCAACTCTCGTCCATGACTTTCATCGTGCCCGTAGGTACAACTGAAGAACAGACGGCGGTCATCAACGGTATCTTCTCGAAGATGGGTCACACGCTGCTCACCGACGAACAGCACCTCCCTGCCGGCACCACGCTGGCCTCCTGTGGCATAGCCTACGCCATGCGTTACATCCGTGCTGCCTCAGAAGGCGGTGTGGAGCTGGGCTTCCGTGCCAATGATGCCAAGGAGATAGTAATGCAGACCATGCTTGGAGCCGTGAAGCTACTGGAAGCCAGTGGCTTACACCCCGAGGCAGCCATCGACCTCGTCACCACTCCGGGCGGAGTAACCATCAAGGGCCTGAACGAAATGGAGCACGCCGGGTTCACCTCCAGCGTCATCCGCGGCCTGAAGGCCGGGCTCAGCAGTTCCCGCTGAGAAAAAGTCGTATGTTGAAGCGGAATAATTATTCTTAAAAATTTTTACGTTTCAGAAAGTCTTCGTATCTTTGCAGCCACCTAGCAGACAGTTATTTGGAAGATTCCGGGAAATGGGTATTATTTAAAACAAGAATGTATTATGTGTACATATACTTTCACGCTCGATGACAATCTTGTGAGCAGAATCAGCCCTCAGTTCAGCAGCAGAAAGTCGATGCAGCAATGGCTGCAGAGAGAATTGGAGCTACTGCTGATTCACCACGCAGAGGCTCTTGCACCCCTCGACAAGGAAAAGGAGCATGTTCGCCTGTCTGACAAGATTGAAGAGTTACGGCATCTTTCTTATGGCTGGGATGGTATGTCGGCCTTGCCGCCGTCAAGTGAGGCGCTTGGTCAAGCTATGGAGATGATAGACAGTATGCCAGAGGAACTGTTGCGCTATTGCGCCCTTTTCCCCGCCAACGATTCCAATGTTTATTTGCAAGGCAAGTTCCCCGCAGGAAGGTTGACGGCATATCTCGATGGCAAAACTATAACCTATATCCTGAAAAGTAACGGCACGACACTGGAAAGTCTGAGCACTACAGTTGATAGAGCTGCCATACGCCACCTGTCAGAAAAAATCAAGGTACATTGCATGGCATGAGAAGGGACAAGAGAATCGACTACTCGGCTGACCACATAACCGACGACGAGGTTATCATACGTCTGCTCTGCTCACCATTATACTACGACGAGACAACAGGACAGGTAAACATTGATGCCTTTGACCTCAGGATGATGGGGCGTCTGCAAGACCAGCCAGAACACTTTGCCTCCATCGGGCGCGAAAACAAGTTCCAAGACGATGACGAAAAGCAACGCTATCTCCAGTTCGGCTATGCGGTATGGGACGACAAAGAATGGAATCACAATCGGTACTACGGTTATGGCACCCTACTTGCCAGCCAAGCCAGGGGCGTAAGCCGCAAGATAGAATTGTGGCCTTTAGTCGGCAGTCCTGCTTATCACGCCGGCATATTTTACGCAGATTCAGACGATAACTATTTCAAGGGGCCGCTACCTAAGAATGACCCAGAGATTCTCGAAATGCTCTCAGGCCTTGTCGCACTTATCGAAGACAACATCCATGTTGCACCTTCACGGGACAAGAAGTAAGAATAATACCGCTCAGGCTGATTTGTCGCTGGCATCCCGTAGAAGGGTGGCGCTTGCATTTGCGTAGTGAGTGACAGGTGTGTGAAAAAAGTGAAACAAAAATAACTTAATGGATAAAAGTTTGGCCGTGATAGAATTATTTAGTACCTTTGCGGCAAATTTGAATATTTATAAATTAACTTTATTTTGATATGAAGATTTCACACATTGAGCATCTGGGCATTGCCGTCCAGAGTATTGAAGAGAGCCTGCCGTTCTTCACAGACGTGCTGGGCCTGGAGTGTTATGCAACAGAGGTCGTTGAAGACCAGAAAGTGAAGACCGCCTTCCTGAAGTGCGGTGAGGTGAAGCTGGAGCTGCTGGAGCCCACAAGCCCCGAGAGCACCATCCAGAAGTGGCTCGACAAGGGCAACAAGGGTGTGCACCACGTAGCCTTCTGCATCGAGGACGGTGTGGCCAACGCACTGGCCGAGGTCGGCGAAAAGGGCATACGCCTCATCGACCAGGCTCCCCGCAAGGGTGCCGAGGGACTCAACATCGCCTTCCTCCACCCGAAGAGCACCTGCGGAATCCTCACAGAACTCTGCGAACACCCCTAAGGCGATTTTCGATTTAACGATTTTCGATTTTCGATTTAGCTGCACATTGGGCTGAGCATGACGGAATTGGAACTAAAAGAACGGTTTAGGGCGTTCTCTATCAGAATCGTTAAGATGGTGGATGCTATGCCTAACACCATTTCGTCGGTCGCTATTGCCAAACAAGTTGTGAGGTCAGGCACATCGCCATACGCTAATTATCGAGCGGCATGTTTGGGCAAGTCTGACAAAGACTTCCTCAACAAGCTGGAAATGGTGGAAGAGGAACTTGATGAAACAGGCCAGTGGCTCGACATCATCATTTCGACAGAGATGCTGCCTCAGCCAAGGATTCAGCCCCTTTATGAGGAGAGTCAGGAACTGCAGAAAATCATTGCAAAATCCATCCTCACAATGAAACGCAAATTAGGCGAATACCCACCACTGCCGGCAAAGTAACAAATCGAAAATCGAAAATATTGTAAATCGAAAATAAATAGATAATAAATCAATAAAAATAATCGTAAATCAAAGATGAGTAAGCAATTAGATAAAATCAAACAGTTGATTGCCAACCGCGAGAAGGCTCGCCTTGGCGGTGGCGAGAAAGCCATACAGAAACAGCACGAGCGTGGCAAGTATACTGCCCGCGAGCGCATCGACATGCTGCTCGACGAAGGTTCGTTCGAGGAGTACGACATGTTCAAGGAGCACCGCTGCCATAACTTCGGCATGGAGAAGAAGCAGTTCCCTGGCGACGGCGTGGTGGCCGGTTCAGGTACCATCGACGGACGCCTGGTGTTCGTCTTTGCACAGGACTTCACTGTTCATGCAGGTTCTCTCTCCGAGACCATGAGCCAGAAGATCTGCAAGGTGATGGACATGGCCATGAAGATGGGCGCTCCCGTCATCGGCATCAACGACTCGGGTGGTGCACGTATCCAGGAGGGCATCAACGCCCTGGCTGGCTACGCCGAGATTTTCGAGCGTAACATCCTGGCTTCGGGTGTCATTCCTCAGATTTCCGGAATCTTCGGCCCTTGCGCCGGTGGTGCCGTGTACAGCCCGGCCCTGACCGACTTCACGCTGATGATGGAGAACACCAGCTACATGTTCCTCACTGGCCCGAAGGTGGTGAAGACCGTTACGGGCGAGGACATCGACCAGGAGCACCTCGGTGGTGCCAGCGTACACGCCACAAAGAGCGGTGTGACCCATTTCACAGCCAAGACAGAGGAAGAGGGCATCCAGATGTTGAAGACCCTGCTCTCGTATATTCCTTCGAACAACATGGAGGTGGCTCCCCACAAGAAGTGTACCGACCCCATCAACCGCATGGAGGACAGCCTGAACGAGATTATCCCCGAGAACCCCAACGAGGCCTACGACATGTACAAGGTCATCGGCGCCATCACCGACGACGGAGAGTTCTTCGAGGTGCAGCCCAAGTTCGCCAAGAACATCATCGTCGGCTTTGCCCGTTTCAACGGAGTGAGCGTGGGTATTGTGGCCAACCAGCCCTCTTGCTACGCCGGCGTGCTCGATGTGAACGCCTCGCGTAAGGGTGCCCGTTTCGTTCGCTTCTGCGACGCTTTCAACATCCCCATCGTGTCGCTCGTCGACGTGCCCGGATTCCTGCCCGGCACAGGTCAGGAGTACAATGCCGTCATCCTGCACGGTGCCCAGCTGCTCTACGCCTACGGCGAGGCTACCGTTCCCAAGATTACGGTCACGCTGCGTAAGTCGTATGGTGGCTCGCACATCGTGATGGGCTCCAAGCAGCTCCACACCGACCTGAACTACGCATGGCCCTCGGCAGAGATTGCCGTGATGGGTGCCTCTGGTGCCGCTGCCGTGCTCTACGCCAAGGAAGCCAAGGCCAAGAAAGAGGCCGGCGAGGACGTGAAGGCCTTCATCGCCGAGAAGGAGGACGAGTACAACGAGCTCTTCGCTAACCCCTACCAGGCTGCGAAGTACGGCTACATCGATGATGTCATCGAGCCGCGTAACACCCGCTTCCGCGTCTGCCGTGCCCTGGCACAGCTTGCCACCAAGCGCGATGCCCTGCCCGCAAAGAAACACGGAAACATACCTATGTAAAACCTATTGACCATTGAACATTGACCATTGAACATTGCCTGCGCACCAACAATGGTCAATGGTCAATGGTCAATGTTCAATGAAAAGACATGAAGAAGAACGAAGTATTTGCTGCCATTGCCCTTGCCCTGCATGAGCACCTGGGCAATAACGTACATGATATTGAGCCGGGCTTCATTACCATCAAGGAGCATCCCACACAGTGGAACGGCTACGCCCAGACTATGACCATTCACCCTTAATTTGATATTATGAACACATACAAGTATACCATCAACGGAAACAAATACGAGGTTTCCGTTGGCGAGATAGAAGAAAACAATGTCATCGTCACCGTCAATGGTGAGGAATATAAAGTAGAGATGGAGCGCGAGCCAGAGCCGGAAAAGAAGAAACCCGTGCTCGGAAAAGTCTCCCCCGCCCCCTCCGAGGGTGGAGAGTCTGCTCCTGCCGACAAGGCCTCCGTCAACAAGAACGCCGCCATCAAGGCTCCGCTGCCTGGTGTCATCACCGAAATCAAGGTTGCCGTGGGCGACGAAGTGCAGGCCGGCGACACCGTCATCGTGCTCGAAGCCATGAAGATGGCTAACGCCCTCCAGGCAGAGAAGGCCGGTAAGGTAACTGCCATCTGCGTGAAGGTAGGCGAGACCGTCATGGAAGACGATGCCCTCGTGGTAATAGAGTAATCTTTCATCATTATTATTCAAGCATGCACGCTGCCCCGATGGTGGGGCAGCGTGCATGTTTTTACTCTTTTCAACAACGGATTTTACGGATTATATAGATTATAGCAATTATTTCCGACTTGGCCAAAGAAAAACGATGGTTTTCAATGTAGGAGATAAAATATGCGAAGCTGTTTTGCTTTGTCATGTCAGAGATTATTTGTACCTTTGCACCGAAATTGCTTATAACTCTCAAATAGACATGATATTCGTAAAAGGCTCAGGATGGATGTGCAACAACATCCTTCAGTACGGACACTTCTATGCATGGGGCAAAGAGCATGGGCGACAGACAATGTCCATGCGCTTTGCCTTTAAATTTCAGTATTTCCACATCTGCAACACGCCCCATCACCATTTCCTGAACTACGTCATTGCCAAGTACGCGGCGAAATGGAGGCTGATACCCACGCTGGAGTTCAATGAGCCGGGGTGCGATACGTCGGAACAGGAAAAACTGATGTTGAGCCACAAGCATATAGCCGTCGTAGGTTGGGAAGCGCGTTGGTATGACCTCTTCTTGAAGTACAAACAGGAGATTATCGACCTCTTTGCCTTCAAGGAGTCTGTCGTGAAAGCTTGCCAGCCCTTGCTGGCCTCTACGAAGGGCAGTTGCCGACTGGGGGTGCATATCCGCAGGGGCGACTATGCAACATGGAATGAGGGGAAATACTTCTTCAATGACGAGCAGTTCCTGAAGCTCATCAAACAGTTTCTGGAGCTCCATCCCGGCGCAACGGTTTATATTTGCGGGAACGACCCTTCGCTCGACCAGAACTTATACAAGCGCGAACTGGCAGGTACTGAGGTGATTTTCCCGAAGGGAAACCCTGCTGAAGACCTTTATGTGCTGTCGGAATGTAACTATCTGATAGGTCCTCCCAGCACGTTCTCCCTGACGGCAGCTATGTATCACGACGCGCCGCTCTACTGGATCAAGGATGCTGCGCTGCCACTGACGGAAGCCTCGTTCGGACACTTCGACGAACTGTTCCAGCACATATTGTAAGCCCCAGCCCCCTCCGAGTAAGGGGGATAGAAATGGGACTTATTTCTTACTCAAGTCCTCAGAAGCTAATTGCAATACCGCCTTTGCGGTGCGAGCCATGCGCTCTGCTTCAGCCGACGTGCTAACTGTGATGCGGTCTGCCGTCAGGTCATAGAGCATGAAGCCTGTGCTGTCGGTCATCGATATGCCGTTGTTGAACATGTGAACGGCGAAGGGATAAGTGTAGCTGCTGCTGGTGACGTCGCGGCTGAAGGTGAAGTCGGCGTGAGGGATGCCCATCTGTCCGAGCAGCGTAGCGGCAAAGTCGCTCTGGTTGCAGAGCATGTCGAGCTTACGGGGATGACGGACTGCCCCACCCGTCCAAATCATCGGGATGAGGTTGCGGTCGGGATGCTGCTCGGTGTATTCGTGGAAATCGCTGCTATGGTCGGGCATGAAGACGATGAGCAAGTTGTCCCATAACGGTGAAGCCTTCATCTGACGGAGGAAACTGCCTATGCACTGGTCGACGTAATAGAATCCGTTGTACTGTTTCTCCTCATATTTGCTTACGGGAACATCCCATGGCTCATGGCTGCTCAAGGTGGAATAGCCAATGAGGAAGGGCTTGTCATCAAGATGGCTGAGCACCATCTCGCCGAGGGTCTTGAAGGTGATGTCATCACGCACACCCCATTTCGAGGTGCCCTGCTCCTCCATGGTGTAGTCCTTCTTCCAATGCAGACGCTCAAAGCCTGTGCTGATGAGATAGCCCTTCATCTTCGTGAAATTGATGTCGCCGCCATACAGGTATTCGGTGGTGTAGCCCTCGCGTTGCAGACTGCGGGCAATGCTGGAGAGGTGGGCCACCTTGTTTGACATCTTCATCACCGACATGGTGGGAAAGGAGAGATAGCCACTCAGCGAGCTTACCGTGCCTCGGTCGGTGCGGTAGCTGTTGCCGTAGCAACGGGTGAAGTCCACTCCCTCCGCAGCTGCCTTTTGAAGGTTGGGCATGACATCCAGGAACATCTTACCGCAACTCTCCAGGAGGATGACCACCACGTTTGGACGTTGCGTTGTGAGCAGGGTGTCGCCGGGGATGGTCTCACTATCGTAAAGACCATCGGTAATCTGCTCCAGCTCTTTTTTGTCGTAGAAAGCATAAGTGACATCCTCGCTGGCAGTACTTTCAAGAGAGGCAATGAAACTAAAGAGAGGATTAACCGCTGAGTGGTTAAGATACTGGTTTTGTGAGAAATATACCTGTCCGACGTTTGTGGTCGATTCGTCCAGACCTCCGCGTATTCCGATAATCATCAGCGGTATGCACAGCAGATATGCCAGCGTCCAGCCTACCCGTCCAGCCTTCCTACAATCTTGGGCAAAAGGTGTCATGAGGCGTACCTTCGTCAGGTAACCACAAAAAATAACGGCTGTCAAAAGCAGCACCGCCACCAGCCGCAGAAGGAGGAACCCTGTGCTGACGCTGGCCATGGCTTCGGTGGGCGTGTCGAGATATTGCAGGCACGAGGCATCGAGCTTGAAGTTCCAAAAGGGGTAGAGGCTGGTGTCTGTCACCAGGGCCAGGGCAATGGCAAAGGATACTACGACGAAATAGAAACGCAGCACCCACGTCAGGGACTTGTGCCACCACCACACACTGAGCATGACAAGCAGGAGGGGCAGGGCCACAATGTAAAGTGCCATGGAGAGGTCGAGCGTTATGCCGTGGCCAATGACCTGAAGGAAATCGATGAAGGAAGACGGATGCTCCTCACGGCAATAGAACATGAACGCCACCTTGCCCATGATGAACACGGCAACCGTCCATAAGAATGTGCCTAAGAGGAACCTGATGTTGCGTAGCATAGACCTATGAACTATGCACTATGAACTATGCACTAATCAATAGTTGAACACGCCGAACTCGCTCTTGATGGTCAGCGAGCGGGGACCTTCCTCGATGTGACCCACCACCTGGGCATCGATGTTGAAGCTGCGGCTGATATCGATGACGGCCTGTGCCACCTCCGGACGCACGTATATCTCCATACGATGTCCCATGTTGAACACCTGATACATCTCCTTCCAGTCGGTACCAGAGCACTCATGGATAATCTGGAAGAGCGGCGGAACGGGGAACATGTTGTCCTTGATGACGCAGCAGTTGTCATTCACAAAGTGGAGCACCTTCGTCTGGGCACCACCTGTGCAATGTACCATGCCGTGAATCTCCGGGCGCAGTTCGTCAAGCAGGCGCTTGATGACGGGAGCGTAGGTGCGGGTGGGAGAAAGCACCAGCTGGCCGACGGTGATGGGGGCTGTTTGTTGCGACTCGGTCGCAACATACGGAGCAGCGTCCAGCAGCTTGCGGTTGCCGCTGTACACCAGCTCGTCGGGCACGGCGTGGTCGTAGCTCTCGGGGTAGCGCTCGGCCAGATATTTGGCGAAGACATCATGGCGGGCAGAGGTGAGGCCGTTGCTGCCCATGCCGCCGTTGTACTGTTTTTCGTAGGTGGCCTGTCCCGTAGACGAGAGGCCCACGATGACATCACCCGGACGGATATTGGCATTGTCGATGACGTCGCTGCGCTTCATGCGACAGGTAACGGTGGAGTCAACAATGATGGTACGCACGAGGTCACCCACATCGGCAGTCTCGCCACCCGTAGGCCAGATGCCGATGCCCATCTCGCGCAACTCGGCAAGCAACTCGTCAGTACCGTTGATGATAGCCGAGATGACCTCGCCAGGGATGAGCATCTTGTTGCGCCCGATGGTAGAGGAAACCAGGATGTTGTCCACGGCACCCACGCACAGCAGGTCGTCGGTATTCATCACGATGGCATCCTGGGCAATACCTTTCCAGACGGAGAGGTCGCCCGTCTCCTTCCAGTACATGTATGCCAGCGAGGACTTCGTGCCAGCACCATCGGCGTGCATGATGTTACAATACTCCGGGGCACCACCCAGAATGTCGGGGATGATCTTGCAGAAGGCCTGCGGGAAGATACCCTTGTCAATGTTCTTGATAGCGTTGTGCACATCCTCCTTGGCGGCACTCACGCCGCGCATGGCATATCGGTTACCGTGGTTTTCCATCACAATTCGTTTAATTCGTTAAATTCGTTGTTCCCTTTGAATTCGTTTAATTCGTTAAATTCGTTGTTCCCTTTGAATTCGTTTAATTCGTTAAATTCGTTGTTCCCTTACCAGATTAAACGCATTATAACGAAAACACCTTTTTCTGGAAACTAATGTGAATAATATGAATAATTAATTCCACAAATAATAATAAATATTAGCATTATAGGTCAATTATTATTCATATTTATGGCCAAAATTATTCATATTATTCAAATTAGTTTCCAAATATAATTATAATGCGTTTGGTCTGGTTCCCTTACTGTTTTCCTTCAATTTTGTGATACATCGCTTCCACCAGTGAGAGAATACCCTCGTCGGGATTATCCTCACGCAGATAAGGGATGAGTATTTTGTTCAGCATCTCTTGGCACTCCACTTCTGAGATTCTCTTTTCCAGCTCATGGCCAATCTCCACTCGCACGCCCTTGTCCTGATAGGAGAGCACGATGACAAGCATGTTGTCGTTGGGTTTGAAGTTTTCGAACAAGGCGTATGCGAACGACTCCACATCAGAGTATGCCACATGGTTCACCGCCACGATGCAGCCCTCAACGCCGAGCTCTACCTGGGCGTATAGCAGTATGCGGTTCAGCTCGGCCTCCGCTTCGGGCGAGAGCACGCCGTCGGGGTTTGACACGAAGCGTGGCGGGTTGCCTTTCTCAGGCAGTGGAACAGTAGCGAATGACCAGCCCGAGTCGTCATCTTCATCGTATGTCGGTGTCGATGCTTGGTCAGCCTTCTTGGCCTCCGTTTTCTGTTCCGTCTTGGCAGGATTGTTCCCTCCCTGCTGTCCACAGGCCGTAAGGGCAACGGCCAGCAGGGCAGTAAATGCCATACACAATAATGATTTGAACGTCTTTCTCATTTATTATTATTATTTCCTATTAGTGATACCCCACTCCTTGATGGCCGACCAGTCGGGAGCGTTCGTGTGGTGCATGGTGAAGGGGGTGAACACATTGGTTTTCACGAATATTTCACCGGTCATGGTGTCGTCGCTGAATTCCACATTCCACATATTGTAGTCGCTGGAACTGTTTTCATTGTGGGCAAACTGAATGTCCAATTCCTTACTGCCTACCATATCACGTACACTCCAGTATTTGACACTGTCGGCAAGATAAGTGCCCCAAGGAGCATTGTCATATTTCTCCATGACGTAGGCCATGCCGTTCCAAGGACCGCCGGTGTTGTAAGCCGGGTCAACGTCGAAGGTGATGACCACGCTCGTCGGCTTATAAACTGTTCCCTGATATTCGCGGCGCACATCGAGCAGTCCCTCGTAGGTCACGGGGTGCCACGTTGGTATCAGTTCGTTATATCCCCAGTGCTTCACTTTGCTCAGATCGGGCAGCGTGCCGCGCACACAACGGAAGTCTTGGTCGGGGCCGTCGTTGAGGTTACACTTGCCGCTGAAGTTCTGGTCGTCGAGACTGTAGCTCGTCGTGGCAAACTTGTCGTGCGTCTCAGAGAAATCCACTTCTATGCCCACGTCGCCGTTCTTTCGCGTCCATGTTTCCCACTTGATGTGATGGTAGGTCATGGGCAGCTCGCTGTTATCATAGTACTCCACGGCAAAGCCATAGCCGCTGATGGAATGTTCACGCTCATGGTCAAAGAAGAACACGGTCTTCGTGGTCTTCAATGGCTTGCCTTTGTATGTCCTCACGAACAACTGTGTGCTAGTCTCCCAAGTACCCGACATGGTGAGAGCCACTTCCTCCTCCTTCTCACACGAGGCAAACATGGCAGCAGCGGAAAGCACTGCCGTCAGGGAAATAAACTTCGTTCGTCTCATTTTCCAATTCTCAACTCTCAATTCTCAACTCTCAAATCTCAGTTAGAATTTCACCTGAGGTGCTTTCTCGGCTCCTGCCTCAGCCTCGAACTTTGACATCTTGTCGAAGCCGAAAAGACCTGCAAGGATGTTCTTTGGGAACGAGCGGATGACGACATTGTACTGCTGGACAACCTCGTTGAACTTGTTACGGGCCTCGTTGATGCGGTTCTCCGTTCCTTCAAGCTGCACCTGCAGGTCGCGGAAGTTCTCGTTAGCCTTCAGGTCGGGGTAGCTCTCGCTGATAGCGATAAGTCGGCCAAGGGCAGCACCCAGCTCACCCTGTGCCTTCTGGTACTCCTGCAGCTTCTCCGGGGTCAGGTTCTCTGGGTCAACAGTCATCTGCGTAGCCTTTGAGCGTGCATTGACGACACCCTCCAGAGTCTCCTTCTCATGGGAGGCATAGCCCTTGACGGTCTCCACGAGGTTAGGGATAAGGTCAGCACGACGCTGGTAGGCACTCTGCACGTTGGCAAAAGCCGTGGTGGCCTTTTCCTGCTCGCCCACCATACCGTTGTAAGCACTTACAGCCCATCCGCCAATGATGACGACGGCTGCGATAATTCCAATAAGTGATTTACTCAGTTTCATAATTGATATATTTAGGGGTTAATAAAGTGTTACCACCTTGACGTGGCTCCTCCGCCACCGAAGCTTCCTCCGCCGAAGCTTCCTCCGCTGAAGCCTCCGCCGCCGCCGAAGCCGCCATGACCTCCACCGCCACCGACGAAGATTCCTCCTCCACCGCTAGACTGCTCGTAGAAGGGGTCGGCGAGTAGCTTCGTAGCACCGAGAAGGCCTAGCCACTGATACTTGCGGTTCAAACGCGAGAAGAACATGGCCCAGGCGATGAAGAAGAGCATGAAGAGTCCCATTGTCCCTGCCATTCCAAAGTCCTCGTCATCGTTGTCGTACAGCGACGACATCTTTGGCAGTTCTTTCTTCTGCATCAAAGCATAGACGGCTTTTGTAAGATAGAGCATCGCGCTGTCGGGCTTTTCGGCACGCATGGCCGGCACGACATACTGCTGTTCCAGTCGATGGCACTCGGCATCGGTGAGGTCGGCCTCCAATGCACGGCCAGGCGACATGTTGATGGAGTGGTCTCCATAGCCTACCACGATGACCAGTCCTCGATCCTTGCGCCCCACGCCGTAGCTGTTTCCCAAGTCCTGCGCCATGCGGTAGGGATCATCGTTCTCTATGTGTCCCACGATAGCTACCACCGTCTGTATATCAAACTCATTCTCAATATCTTTCAGAATAATGTTCATGCTGTCCACAACACTCTGCGAGAGCACGCCGTCGGGGTTGGAGACGTATTGTGTAGAGTCCTGCAAGTAAGGGATGGGAATGTTCTGGGCGTTCCAATATTTCGTTTCACCAGTATTGCTCATGGCCGTCGAGGGGGCGTACTGCTGGACTTCTTCAGACACCATCGTTGCCTGACAGCACACTACGGCACTCACCGCCCCTATGACGAATATCCATCCCCACGTCTTACGGGCTTTCGTCCACAACGGGTGGCTTTCCTTCCATTGCTTCATACGTTCCTGTCGTTCCTGCTTATACTTTCCGGCAATGGCTTGATACCGCTTGGAATACTGCCGCTTAGTACCCTTCGAGCCTCCCAGCGACCAGACATTGTCGCTATGCTGGCTTTCATATTCTAGCTCCAGCTCGCGTATGGCATCGTTATATCGCTCCGTGAGGCCGTTCATGCTGTCGGTGTTCAGCATGAGGGCTGTCGTCGGCGCATCGTCCCATTTGCGCGTGACGTAATATCCGCCAGCGACGAGCACGCCGATATAAGCCAGGAAATAGAAGAATGTTGTTGTCATTGTTCAATTCTCAAATCTCAATTCTCAACTCTCAACTCTCTCCGTTCCACATTTCCCACGAGACAAAGGCTTGCAGCAGGAGCATCTCCAGCCCGTTCTTCACCTGTGCCCCTCGTTCTGCTCCCTTCTTCATGAAGAGGGTCACGTCGGGGTTATAGACGAGGTCGTAGAGAATGTTCTTCTCGTCAAGGGCCTCATAAGGCAGCTGCGGACACTGTGCGGTCTTGGGGAACATCCCGAGAGGGGTGCAGTTCACGATGACGTTGTACTCTTTTACCACCTCCGGCGTGATGTCCTTGTAGCAGATGGTCTTTGGCCGCTCATAGCGTGAGACGCACACCGTCTCCAGTCCTAGATTCTTCAGCCCGTAGCAGATAGCCTTCGACGCGCCGCCCGTGCCCAGCACAAGGGCTTTCTTGTGGTAGTTCTCCAGCATGGGTTCGATGCTCTGTGTGAAGCCAATGACATCGCTGTTGAACCCCTTCATGCGAATCTTCCCGCCCTCATGGGTCACTCGGATGACGTTCACCGCACCGATGGCGCGTGCCTCGGGACTCAGCTGGTCGAGGAACTCGATGACGCGCTCCTTGTAGGGGATGGTGACGTTGAGTCCCTTCAGCTCAGGATTGGCGGAGACCACCTCGATAATCTGGTCGACGGTGGGAATCTCGAAATTGATGTACTTGGCATTAATGCCCTCATCGGCGAACTTCTGATTGAAGTAGTTCACCGAAAACGAATGTCCCAACGGGTAACCTATGAGTCCATATTTATCCATCACTGCAATTTACGATTTACGAATTTACGATTTACGATTTGGTAGCCGTGTAGAGCGTGCAGATGCCGAAAGTGAGCCTCTGGAACGAGGCTTCTTTGAAGCCTGCTTTCAGGAGAATCTCCATCATGCGCTCCCCCTGCGGGAAGGCCTCGATGGTCTTTGTCAGGTAGCTGTAGGCACTCTGGTCTTTCGAGATGAGGCGTCCGTAAACGGGCAGCACCATGTGACTGTAGAGGTGGAACAGCTGCTTCATAGGGAAGCGTGGCGGTGTGGTCAGCTCCACGATGCTCAGATGACCCCCAGGCCGCAGCACACGGCACATCTCACTCAGCCCCTTGTCCAGGTTTGCGAAGTTGCGAATACCGAAGGCTGCCGTCACGGCATCAAAGCTATTTTCGGCGTATGAAAGGTTCAAGCAATCCTCTCGTTCGAAGGATATAACATCCTCCAGTCCAAGTCGTTTTACCTTTTCACGTCCAACGTCCATCATTCCCTCGCTGATGTCGGTGCCCACAAGTCTGGCCGGTGCAAGCATCTGTGCCGCCATGATGGCAAAGTCGCCCGTGCCAGTTGCGATGTCGAGTATATCTTGGGGCTTGTAGGGCTCCAGGGCCTTGATGGCCTTGCGGCGCCAGCTGCGGTCAATGTTCCAGGAGAGCCGATGGTTCAGCGTGTCGTAGGTCGGGGCGATGTTGTCGAACATCGTCTCCACCTGGGCAGCCTTTGCCGACCCTTGGCTATAAGGGTTTATGGTCTCCTGTTGGTACATAGAAGCCACTGGCTGACATTCTGCTCTATGCGTCCGGCAATATCCTCAGCCGTAGCTGGCACGAAATTCTCGCCGGTGATGTGCTCGTACAGCTCGATGTATCGCTCTGAGACGCTCTCGGCATACTCGTCGGTAATGACGGGCATCGTCTGTCCCGGCTCGTTCATGAAGCCCTGCTCGATGAGCCACTGGCGCACGAACTCCTTCGAGAGTTGCCGCTGCGGTTCTCCCTTGGCCAGCTTCTCCTCGTAGCCGTCGGCATAGAAATAGCGCGAGGAGTCGGGCGTGTGAATCTCGTCAATGAGATACACCTTACCGTCGCGCTTGCCAAACTCATACTTCGTGTCAACAAGTATAAGTCCTTGCTTCTCAGCTATTTCCTGTCCGCGCTTAAAGAGTTTCCTTGTATAGTCCTCCATCACCTTGTAGTCTTCCTCCGACACCAGTCCCTGGGCGATAATCTCCTCACGGGAGATGTTCATGTCGTGTCCCTCGGCGGCTTTCGTCGTCGGAGTGATGATGGGTTCTGGGAATCGCTCGTTCTCCTTCATGCCCTCAGGCAGCTGCACGCCGCAGAGTGTGCGCACGCCCTTCTTATACTCCCGCCATGCCGAGCCGGTGAGTATCGAACGGATGATCATCTCCACAGGGAATCCCTCACAGCGAAGGCCTACGGTGACCATTGGGTCGGGTGTGGCCAGCTTCCAGTTCGGGCAAATGTCAGCCGTGGCATCCAGCTGCCGTGCCGCAATCTGGTTAAGCACCTGACCCTTGAAGGGGATGCCCTTTGGCAGCACCACGTCGAAGGCCGAGATACGGTCGGTGGCCACCATCACGAGCAGGTCGCCCAAGTTGTAAACGTCGCGCACCTTCCCGTGGTACACGCCCTGCTGACCCTCAAAATTGAAGTCAGTCTTTGTCAATGCTTTTGCCATAATTCTTCGTTACTTTACTATCTTTGCCGTTTTTCGGGGGCAAAGTTACGAAGAATATTCGAGAAACGGAAATAGTTTCTTAAAAAACTTCATTTATTTGTAACTGTATCTCATAGAGAAAGCCGTTTTGTCTCATAGAGAAAGCCGTTTTCTCTACCAGAGAAAGCCGTTTTGTCTCATAGAGAAAGCCGTTTTGTCTCAATGTCCCACCCGGTGGGACTATTAGAAAAAACTATCTTATCTCTATGTCCCACCGTAAGCACTCTAATTCCGCAATATCCAATCATCCCCGGCTCCAAACGAATGAAGCCGGGGATGGAAGGGAGTGGGATAAAAATAATCGTTTTCAGTGATTAGGAGACTATTCTTCGATTACTGTCTGCTGTAACCGCGCCCGTGCCGCCATTTCTGTAATAACAGTGGCAATATCAGCCACGTCAACATTTCCATCGCCGTTCACGTCGGCAGCCTTCTTCGTGGCGGCATCGCCCTTGCCCGCCATCACATCAATTATTGTGGCGATATCAGCCACGTCAACATTGCCGTCACCGTTCACGTCGCATGAGACTTTCTTGGTGAAGTAGCCTGGACGGGAGGTGCCGCCGTCTATGCGGGCGTAAGCATGGTCGGTGTGGCTGGAACTGTACTTTGTACCTGCACCGCCAACGAGCTTCTTGCTGGCGGTGAACATGTCTTGGGAGTTCTTGACACTGGCGGTCGTCCATCCGTCACCAGCATAGATAGTGGTCAATTCCGGGCTGTCGTAAAACATTTGTTCCATTAACTCAACATTTGCCGTGTTGAAGTTGCTGATATCGACAGTTTTCATTTTACCTAAGTCATGGAACATTCCCGTCATGTCTGTGACGTTACGTGTGTCAAAGCTGCTGACATAGACCTCTTCAAGTATGCTACAACCTGAGAACATGCTTTGCATATTCGTCACCTTGGAAGTGTTGAAACTCCTGAGGTCAAGCTTCTTCACAGACTTTAACCAATCGAACATGCTTCTCATGCTTGTAACATTAGAGGTGTTAAAGCTGCTCACGTCAAGACTCTGCAGCTTGTAACACATATAGAACATCATTTCCATGTTAGTAACCTTCGCGGTGTTGAAGTTCTTTAGGTTGAGGTTCTCCAACACCTCGCAACGCATGAACATTGCAGCCATGTTCTCAACATTCGCAGTGTTGAATTTACTGACATCTATGGCTTTAAGATTTTTGCAGTCATAGAACATGCCATACATGTTCTTTACATTCGCAGTGTTAAACTTGCTTACGTCAAGTTTTGTAAGACTGTTGCAGCCCCAGAACATGGAACTCATGTCCTCGACGTTGGCAGTGTTGAAATGGCTTACACCTAAAGGACTAAGCTGATGGCAGTTAGTGAACATACCGTGCATTGTCCTCACTTTTGCTGTATTGAAGTTTGACACGTCAAGTGTCCTCAAGCTGTTGCATTCCCAAAACATAGAGGACATCCATGAGACCTCGGATGTGTTGAGATTAACAACATCGTTCAAAGAGGTCATCTGTTCCAGCTCATAGAACCAGTATGAGGTGTTGGTAGGCCTGTAGTCGGCAAATGATGAGTCGAAAGCACCGGCCATGATTTGGCTCCTGTCTTCATGCCATGCCGGCAGATGGCTGTAGGAGTAAGCACTTTCTATGGGGTATATTTTTCCATCCGTACAGTCCTTGAAGTTGTCATAGTAGAACGTCAGCACACCACCATCCAGTGCTGCATACGCCTCCTTCGGTCCGAGGTCGGCTGGTGTGATGTCACCATAGAGGTAACCAGGGTTGCACCGTCCGCCGTCAATATGTGCGTAGGCTTGATTAGTGTGAGCGGGATCGTATACCGTGCCCATGCTGCCGACCAGTCTATAGTCGTCAGTGAACATCCTATAGCCATTTCTTAAGTTTGCCGTTGACCAAAGGTTGCCAGCATAGATAGTGGTCAGGGCGTAACAGGAGCAAAACATGTAGCCCATATCGCTTACTTTCGCCGTGTTGAAATTTTTCAGGTCAAGCGTTTTCAGCTGAGTACAATCGGCAAACATGAGTAGCATGTTGGTGACGTTTTTGGTGTCAAAATTGCTGACATCAATACTCGAAAGAGGACATTGATGGAACAAATGCGACATGTCGGTCACCTTCGATGTGTTGAAACTGGAGACTTTGAGATTTGTCAGTGAGTGGCAGTAGCAGAACATGCAGCTCATGTCGGTTACATTGCTGGTGTCGAATGTCCGCAGGTCGAGATTGTTCAGCAAATTACAGTAGCGGAACATCTCTGCCATTGAGGTGACTTTTGAGGTCTTCAAATTTGTAATGCCTTCGATGCTCTTCATTAATGAGCAGTCGTAGAACCAGAATGCCGTGGATGTGGGTTGATAAGATGCAAACGAGGAGTCAAATACAGCCTTGGTAAAGATACGCCGGTAATAATCGTTGACCCATCCGGGCTTGTTTTTGCTTGTGTAAGATGCCTTCACCTCATACTTCGTCCCCGTTCGGCTGCTGCTCTTGTTGTCGTAATAGAAAGTAAGTACGTTGTTGTTATAGACGGCGTATGCCTTAGTGCCACTGGCCAGTGCCGGTGCCATGTTTGTGAAGTAACCGGGATTGCTGGTGCCGCCGTCGATGTGGGCGTATGACTTTTCAACGTTAGAGGAACTGTATTTCGTACCAGCGCCGCCTACGAGGCTGTTGCAGTTGAAAAACATGTTTGTGCTATTGGTAACCTTATTCGTATTCCAAGTGCCCTCCTTAGCATAGATTGTGGTCAGAGACTTACAACCATAGAACATGCATTGCATGTTCTCTACATTTTGTGTATAGAATCCTCCAACATAAAGGACACTCACTTTACTGCAGTTAAAGAACATATATGCAGTCCTCGTTACCTTTGACGTGTTAAAGCCACTTACATCAATATCCTTAAGCCCCTGGCAGCTATAGAACATGCCGTACATATCGGTCACCCTATCTGTCTTGAATGTGTTCACGTTCAGTTCTGTCAGAGAGGAGCACTTCAAAAACATATAGCTCATGTTGCTTACGTTAGACGTATCGAAATTGCGTAATTCCAGGGAAGAGAGGGCGGAACAGCCATAAAACATTGCCTTCATGTTTGTCACCTTCCCCGTATTGAACCTGCTCACATCAAGTTTAGCCAAAGAGCTACATCCAAAGAACATGTATGCCATATTTGTTACGTTGGTCGTATTAAAACCACGCAGATCTATGCTCTCCAGGCTACTGCAATTGTAAAACATAGCGTACATATTGGTCACCTTCGACGTGTTGAACGTACTGAGGTCAAGTTTTCGCACCATACTACACTTGGAGAACATGTTGTCCATGTTTGTCACTTCGCCTGTGTTGAGGAAATTCAGGCCGGAGAAAGACTCCAAGTTGTTATAATAGCCTCCGAACCAGAAAGCGGTACTGGTAGGATAATAATTGGCAAACGAAGGATAGAACACAACCTTCCTGATGCTCAGACTGTCAGATGCCCACCCTGGCAAATTATTGCTGCTGTACGATGCTTGTACGTCATACGCCTTGCCCGACCTTAGCTTTTTGCTGCTGTCATAGTAGAACGATAGTGTGCCGTTGTCCAAGACGGCGTATGCAGTGGCATCACTGCCCACCTTATCTTTAACTGGACGTATGGCACACTGGTACTCATTAGAAAACAGATAATTACATATTTTATCTTGGTCTTTCAGGCCCGAGCTGTTGAAGCCGAAAGCGTCGGGGGCATATCTGTCGTATTTAGAATCTGAATACACGATGGAAGTCCACGTTATTCCCGACTCAAGGCTACCCCTGCCTACAGAACTCCACAAACCGGGGCTCCCTTGAGTGCCAGTCCAGTAATAGGTATAGTCGCTGGCACTAACACCGTCCTTCTTGTAGCCTACAAGACCCAGCGTGATGGAATTGCCATTTGCAGCGGTGAACTTTGCCCCGTCGGAAGTGAAAGACTTGCCGCATCTTTCATAAAGTTCCCTGAACTCACTTGCCGTTGGCATACGCCAGCCGTCACCATAAAGTTTTGTGGCAACATCATATTCCGTCCCACAGATGTTATCTGGGTAGTTTTCATCAACCCCACGGGTCGTAATACCGTTGCCGCCACCCCAGTAGTAATATTCAGTTCTTCGGTAATAATAGTCCAAAATGTTCTGGTCTCCCCACAGCACGCTCAGCCCCAAGTCCACAGGATTAGGGCCAATGTACTCTGTACGTGCGGATGCCTTACAGAAAGCCATCAGCAAAACTGCAAGTAATAAAAGCTTGTATTTTTTTTTCATAGTTTACTTATGTTTAGATAATAAGAAAAGGCGTGAAACCATCCGATGCTTATCTCCTTTCTGGGCTACCGCCAAGTGGCCCTCACATCAGACAAGCATCCAAATAGCTCACGCCCTGCGGCGTGAACCTTCAGCATGCTTGTTCTCGATGTGAATGTTTGGCGGTATTCAGAAAGAGAGAACAAGAGCCAAAAGCTCAAATCCTAATAAAGTATATCGAACGGGATACGGACATACATAAAGTAAGTCCCTACAACGCACAATTCTTATTCGGGTTAATAATTGTTGTTTGTTGTTTAGTCCCTTTGGGAGCGTGGGCGTCCTCGCCCGCCTTTTATTGCTCTCCCCATTGTGTTCGTTGCTATGTCATAGTAGTGTACTGCTGATTAAAAGATTATACATATTCTATCGTTAGCTAAAGAAAATATCTTTCTTAGCGACATGCAATGATGGCGTGAATACCTCTGCACAACCAGCGGAATCGTTGATACTCTCGAAAATATCAATCATAGGCTGTTTATCGTCTCAACTGTTAGTCCTGTGTACTTGGCTATCAGCTCTGCCGGCATATTGTCGGCTTTCATGCTGCGGGCAGATTCCAAAGCCTTACGATGCTCACCCTCGGCACGACCTTTCATCTCTGCCCCAGTCATGGCGTTAAGCGTGTCGCGGTAGCGCTTCAGGGCATGGTCGTACTCAATGCGCTCCTCCTTCGACAGTTTGCTCACCTCGGCAACCTCTGCCAATCGCTGAAACACTGCGTTCTGTGCAGCCCACGGCATCCTTTCCAATATATCCATATTCTTCAGTATATAAATCCAACGTTCAAAATGACTTTCACATTCTTCTGTTTCTTTGGTGAAGCAGGGCATCTGCAAATATATCAGACGCAGTTTGTCGCAGAATAATCCACCCTGCTGCAAGTCGGTAAGCCCCGCGTCGATGCGCAGCCGTCCGCCATATCCCGTCATCACAAAGTTTGTGAACGCTATCACGTACACAGCCTTGATGTCGTAGTTCCAAGCAGTGCCCTTCTCACCCTGGCGGACGATGGCCTCGGAAGCATAATATAGCATACGCTCCTTGAAGTTGGGATGCTCCCGGTTCTGCATCTCCACGATGATTTTCTCTCCGCTGTCCGTCTCGCAGAGAATGTCGTAGATGGGCGAGCGGTCGCCGTCGAACATTGCCTTCTGTTCCTTGTCAAGGAACGAGAGGTTGTTTATCACGCGCTCGCCATCAAACAGAGCGTTGAGGAAGTCGAGCAACCGTGGCTTGGAGAACTCCTGCCCGAAGATGATTTTGAAACCTACGTCGGTGAACGGATTAATGAATTTTCCCATATAGATTCTATTTATTCGGCAAATTTATAATAAATTCCCGTAATGGCAAAACTTTTTTATAATTTTTGGGTAGAACAAGAGCCAAAAGCTCAAATCCTAAAAAGTATATCGAACGGGAGCGACGCTCAATCCTTATTCACAGGTTAGTAAATAAAGTTTGTTTGTGTTCCCTTTGGGAGCACGGGCGTCCTCGCCCGCCTTTGTGCTGCTCTCCCCATTGTGTCCGTGGCTATGTCATAAGATGATTGTTTTGGATCCACTTAGTGCATATCGCTTGCAAAAGTACGAAATGTTTCTCTATGCTGCAAGAAAAAACGAAATATTTTTAGGAACATGCCGCAGAGGCTACGCTGTGGACGAATAACCACGGACGTATGGACATTTCTATCTGACGACACGGACGATGCCGTCTATCACCTGAAAATGTACGTCCCGCCCAGCGAAGGGCATGCCGTAGATGCGGGAGGGGTCGTCGTGATACTGCGGTCGGGGGTCCTGGGAAAGGACTTGACGCAGGGCTTCCAGTTCGGCGGGGGAGAAAAGACGGGCAAGGGATGAGGGGATGTCCACTTTCAGGGGTTGCCATTCGTGGGTGTCGACGAAGCCGCTGCGGGCATCTGGATGACTGTCGGTATAGGCTACATAGGGTTTGATGTCGTAGATGGGTGTGCCATCCATGAGATCGGCACCAAGCACGTGGATGACAGGGCCGTAAGCAGCGGTCATTTCCACATTATCAATATATACGGAGGAGAGGCCTAGACCATTAGGACGGAAAGGAGAACGGGAGGCGAACACCCCTACCCTCTCGTTGCCGCCCAGCCGTGGCGGACGGACGGTGAGGCGGGGATTGCAGACTCCCTTCAACGAGGTGCGGGCTGGCACGGGGCCTGCCCCTACAGGTGGATTGGCAGAGAAGCCCCAGATGAGCCAAAGATGGGAGAACGCCTCCAGACCGCGTACTGCCTCAGCACTTCGATATTGCGGTTCGAGCACGATACGTCCCGGAAGCTTGTCGGCAACACCGCTCTGACGCGGAATGCCGAACTTAGAGGTCATCGGCGAATGGAAATATGCTATAGGCTGAATATCCATGGAGAAAAGATAAGCAGGGACTACACATCCCCGCGAACAGTCAACAGTCAGTCGTAGCAGCCCAAGCCCTTGGCCGTAGACAAGGAGTCAAGGTGGAAGTCGTAGATGAGGTTCTTCTCGTCGATGAGGCGGAAGTGCTGCTTGCCCTGTATGGAGTCCTCGGGCGTCTCCCAACGTATGTCCACAAATCGGATGCTGTCTCCCTCAATAGCCGGGGTGCGCAACAGGGAGTTCTCAAAATAGAATTTGAAGGCAGTCAGGGAATCGCCTTCCAAACTTTCACCCATGACCACATCGTCGGCATAGCCAGTAACGATACTTCCCTTCATCTGCATGGCATGGAGCGGATAGGGATAGGAGTTGTAGCTATTGGAGAAACGAAGCGCTGCCCCACGGTCGGCCGACAAGGGATAGAACTGAGCCAGCGTGCATTGCTCCACGACAGCTACGCCACCATATACGGCAAGGCAGTCTCCCAACGTGTTAGAGAACTGACAGCGCAGCAAGCCCACGATGCTATTAAAAGCCTGTAGGCCAGGGCCTTTGCAATTATGGATAACGGAACGCTCCATGTAGAGTCGCTGAAGGCCTTCGACATACTTAGCCGAGTCGCACACGATGCCATACTCAGCATTACGTATCTCCGAGTCAACGAAGCGGTTGCCAAACGACGAGCTGCAAATCCTGACCCCTCGCCATTGTCCGCTGACACGGTCGTAGGGCAGGTAGTCGAACATGTGGTCCAGACGGTCGCCACGCAAAATAGCGTTCTCGGCCTTTACCTTGCCATAGACATCGAGGCCCGCCTTATCATGGAAATAGAGTGTAGTATTACGCAGGGTCAACGTAGCCGTACTGTCTACACGTATGCCACCATAAACGACAATAGGTTTCTGACTCTCCACGACGCTGTCACGACTGATGACGGCATCGTGCCAAGGTATAGCATCCCAGGCAAAGCCCCGCAACGCCACCCGCTGCTCTACGCCACTCTCTAGCAGGAACACCAGGTCATCATCTATCTGAAGGGCTTCCTGACGTCCGTTCTCTGGTGCCGTCAGCTCCACGAACACGCGGATGCTGTCACCTTCACGCACTTCCAGTTCGTTGACCACCGAGCCGATGGTATTGTCGAGATAAGAACCATCGACATTCACTCGGAAGCCCGTCTGGTTGCCCTGACGAAGTCGCACGCTCTGCAGACGGATACCCTTCTTCATGCGGTTGAACACCCAAAAGTCGTATGTACGCGACCCTACGGTGCTGAACACCGTGTCCATAATCACGGAGTCACGTGAGAAGGTAAGCCTGGCCGAAGGGCTGACAGAGAACTCATCATCATCGCTACAAGCCCCAAAAACAGCTACGATGACAACTAACGCAAAGGAGTAAAAGAATGAAGAAGTGAAGGAAGATAATCGGTTCATCCTAGAGGGCTAAAATCATGAAGACTGGATAGTGGTCGGAGTAGTTGATTTCCTTTTTATAATATGCCTCACCCTTGAAATGGTCGTCGTGGAAGATGTAGTCTATACGTAAGCCTACGTTCTTATTCTTCATGAAGGTATACATAAGACCCTTTCCACATTCACGGAATCCATCGATGAGCTTATCACCCAGCACCGTCTCATAGACGTAAGAATAGGGCACGTCGTTGAAGTCGCCACAGACAATCACCGGCAATTCAGTCTCATTGATAGCCTTCGCCACCTGTTCTGCCTGACGCGCACGTCTTGCCATCTCGTAGGTATATACGTCGAAGATTAACTTGAGGACGGCGTTCCTCTCAACGAGTTCCCCTTGCTGCTGTCTTTTCGAGACCTGGTGCAACGAACCATTGACACCAGTAGTCTGAAGGTGAACGTTAAAGACGCGGATAGTAGTACCATCGACGTTAATGTCGGCCCACATAGCACTATTGTTAGTCTTTCCAAAGTCAATCTTCTCCGTCTGAAGGATGGGATAACGGCTGTAGATGACCATATCCCCACGTCCCTGGGCCATGTAGGCGAAATAGTCCTTGTATCTGTCGGAATTGAGCATTTCGCCACTTTGGTCGTAGTACTCCTGGATACATAGCACATCGATGCTCTGTTCCCTCATCTCCTGCAAGATGTCCTGAGCCTTGAAGCCCGACACCTCACGGCCAAAGCAGGCCACATTATAGGATGCAATCCTAAGTCCCGACTGCGAGGCGTTGCCCTTGAAGCTCCATCCTGGGTTATAGAGGGTGCCCGCATATCTGATGCAGCAAAGTAGAGTCAGGCCTGGAATGAGAAGCCAATGCCAGCGACGTTGAACGAGCCACACGAGGAACATAACCACGTTGCCTAAGATGAGCAGTGGCAGCACATACACAAGCATTGCCAGTGCCGTGCTCGATGACGGGTCGGCATTGCCTCCAAAGAGTGCAAACAAAGTGAAAACTGCCAGCAGCACAGTGACCACCAGCAGCATAAACGATATGTATTTGTAAATTGCAAGCTTTCCCATTATATGATAGATTTCATCGTCCAACGTACTTCTCGACAATCATCAAGAGGTCTTCCGGCCTGAAAGGCTTGGCCAGGAAGTCATCACATCCCGCAGCCTTCGCCTCACGGATATTCTCCTGGAAGGCATAGGCACTGACAGCGACGACAGGCGTTTCATGGCTCACCTCCTTAATAATGCGAGTAGCATCAAGACCGTTCATGTCGGGCATACGTATATCCATAAGAATAAGGTCGGGTTTCTCCTCCTCGTTGAGAGTGACAGCCTCAATACCATTATGTGCACGAATGACCACGTAGTGGTGACGTTTCTTCAGTACCGTCTGGACAAGCTGGAAATTGCTTTCCTCGTCTTCAGCCACGAGGATGATTCTCTTCTCGTACTGTTCGCTCTTACTGCTCACGCGCAGCGAGTTTTGGGTGCTGGCAAAGTCACGCCTGCTCACCGACATGCCTCCAATAGTACCATGGAATGGCAGGGTGAATGTAAACGTCGAGCCTTTGTCAAGTTCAGACTTCACCTCGATGTGACCCTCCATCTTTTCCACTATGATGCGGCAAAGCGCCAATCCCAGTCCGTACCCCTTGTTCTGCTCTGCGTCTTTCGAGGCATAGGTCTCGAAGATGTGGTCGATGAATTTGGGGTCAATACCCGAACCTGTATCGGAAACGAAGAACTCTATCTCGGTATTCTCGTTCTTCAGGTTGTAGCCGAAGTTAATCGTTCCCTTGGCCGTATGCTTCAGGGCATTTGAAATGAGGTTCGACAACACCTGCGTGATACGGTTCTCGTCGGTGACCATCGAAATGACACTCTCAGGCTTGAAGGTTGTCAGCGCCACAGTATCAGGACAGCGGAACTTGAAGAGCTGCTTGATACTGGACATCAGCTGGTTCAAGTCGGTGGGATATTTCTTAATGACGATTTCTCCCGACTCAGCCCTTGAGAGGTCAAGAATCTCGTTCAGCAAATCCAAGAGTCGTCGGCTGTTGCTCTCGATGATTTCCATATAGTTCATCCTTTCCTCAGCCGAGTCGGTAAGGGCGATGATGTTAGCGAAACCTTCGATAGCATTAAGGGGTGTGCGAATCTCATGCGACATATTGGCAAGGAACAACGATTTCATCCTGCTGGCATTCTCTGCCTTCAGGGCTTTTTCTTCGTATTCCTTAAGTTTCTTGTTCGCCTGCTCCAGTTGTTCGTTTGCCATGTTGAGCCTATGGTTCACCTCGGCATACTTCAAAAGCAACAGTTCCTTTTCATCTTGATTCATCATCAATAGTCGCAAAAAACAATTATAGCTTGTTTTGAGATTGCAAAAGTAGGGAAAAAATAATTACCCACGAAATATTTTAAGAATTATTTAAACTCTTATCAGAATTTAGTAACATAAAACAAGTCCAAAGCCTGTTTTTTCGTCAGTTAGTCAACTTTGGCTTCAGTTCGTCTGGCGACTCATTAGTGAACATATTCACGGGTGGTGCCTGTTTCTCGAAGAAGTTGCGTACGTCCTGCTCGGTGAGGGTCAGCGAAGGCTGGAAGTCGTCACTCTGCATATAGCTGAGTATGGCCTTGCGCATCTGTCGGGCCACGTGGCGACGACTCAGATTGTTGCTGATGTCCATGGTAGTCATGAGCAGACGCCCCTTCCCTACCCTAGCCTCAATGAGCATGCCCAGCTTACGGCTCACGTGCCAGGTATCTATGGGCTGAATGGGTGGCTGGTAGTCGGCAGGAAGATACATGAGGTTCATCACCTGAGCATGGTTAAGCAGTTCCCACCAGTTGAGATTTGACCAGTTGTCGGTGGGGAAGCCGTGACGGAAGAGCGGATGACTGTCGTCGATATAGGCACCCGTTGTATGGGGTGGCCGCATCTTGAACCACGAAGTGTTCCAGAACACGGGCAGGTAAGTCTGCTTCACGTCGCTGCCCAAGGTGACGCGACCAGCTGCGGTGAGTAACACCGTGCCGCCATTATGAAGTGCTTCCAGAGCCTTTGCATCCAACGAGTCAGAGACGTAGGGCTGTGCAGGTAGCGCAGCATACGAGACAGAATCCTGTTCTTCCGACTCCTCAGGATAGACCCAGAAGTCCCACTCGTTTTTCAGTTTTCCCGATAGTTGCACTACAAGTGTCAGTTTCTGAGGAGCCTTGATGCTGTCGAGAGCAAACCGCACCGTCCCCACCTGCGTGTTCTTGCTGATGGGAATTGCGCCATGGGAAAGGATGCCCCCCGTCATTACCAGTCCTGAATCATTCATTATATAATAAGATGTACGAACACCAGTCACTGTACAATTATAGGCATTGTACACCTCCACGGGCACTACCAAAGAATCTTTCGGGGTATAAACAAACTTTGGGAATCGAGCCAAGGGCACTATTACGTTGCAGAACTTCCGCCATTGCTTAGCGTCGGTATAGCCTTTCTCACGCCAGAACACATTGAGCGGCCCCACGAGAGCAGTTCCCTGGCCGCTATAGTCATTCAACGATAGTAGCTGGAAGCCTGTGTATTCTGGTGTTCGTAGGTTGCGTTCTATCTCGTATTTGTAACACAGGGTCTGGAGCCGACCGCTGGCATCGAGGAATTTCTCTGCCTGCGAGGCCATGCCATTGTCGCGCAACAAGTCACGGAATATCTCAAAGTTGCGGGCTTTATATACACCAGTGTACTGGTTTATCTCCTTAAAGTCGGGGAAAGCGCACCATTGTCCCTGCTCATGTGCAATGATGGGAGACTGATTTGAGGGTTGAGAGATTTGAGGTTTGAAGTTCTTGGGATGAAGTATTTGGTTATAGTAGTCATCGTCAGACGATGGAGCATGGCGGTCCCAATCCAAGCCACGTGCACCACCCTTGACATGGTACTCCGAACCGCCATCCCAGGCCCAGCCGCCACCAACGGATGCCCCGCAGTAGACTTTCGTGGAGTCGTACTCATGCATCTGGCGCACCCAGTCATCACAATAGGGCACCCAGTCGCCGGCCGGTTCATTGCCAGCGGCCATCATCACGAAGGAGGGATGATTGCCGTAGGTATCAATGATACGTTTACTTTCGTCCAGTAAATATTGGTCTATGGTCATGCCCCGACGGAGCTTCACCCCGTGGTTAGGCCACGAGGGACCCTCGGGCTGCAAGTAGATACCCACACGGTCGGCAGCAGTAAAAGCCGCTTCTGGCGGACAGTAGCTATGGAAGCGCATCATATTGATGCCATACTCCTTGCACTTCTTGAATACACGTGTCCACTCCTCCTCGTCGGTGGGCGGATAGCCCGTCTCAGGAAAGCAGCAGTTCTCTACCGTTCCCCGGATGAAGAGCGGGTGGCCGTTTATCATCATCTGCCGACCATCGATGGAAATGTCACGGAAGCCGAAGGTGGTCTCATAGCAGTCTTCACCCGCATAGACACGCAGCCGGTAGACGACGGGCAAGAACTCGTCCCACGCCAGCATCTTATTGGTCATCTTTATATCAAACTCCATGCGCTGTCCTTTCAATTCCTGAAAGAAGCTCCACACATTGATGAGTGGCGCGCTCTCCATAGGAGAGTCCATCAACACCTCGTAGACAATACCGTATTCACGCGTCTGCATCACATGAACGTCGCCCAGATACTGATTAGCATGGTTCTCCAAGTCCACCACCACATGGGCCTTTTTGTGCAGCAGGTCGGGATAGACCCTCACGTTGCGTATGTTCACATGCTTGGGCCTCGCCTGTAACTCTATGCGCCCGACAATGCCGTTCCAGTTGCCCTGTGTCTGGTCAGTCACGGAATGTGAATCCTGACCCACGCATACGTTCTCTATGCCGTTGTACACCCGGATGAGTATTTCGTTTGGCTGTCCCCATCGCAGCAGCTTCGTCACGTCAAACACATGAGGTGTGGAGAGGCTCATTTGGTGGCCTACTTCACTGCCATTCACGTAGACGGTGGTCTCAATATGCGGCCTTTCCAAGAAAAGCATCACACGCTCGTCTTTCCAGTCACGTGGCACGTAGATGGTACGCCCATACCAGGCTGCACCTACATAGTGGCGTTCCGGTGTGAGGAAGAACGGGAACTTCATATTGTCCTCCTGGCGGTAGCGCTCCATGTAGGGATTAAAGTAATACGACGAATCATAGAGCGACCCCGTCCACTGCGTCTTCACGCTTACCGGCACTCCCTTACCGCTGGTAAGCATGGAGCCAGGCAACATCACGTACTCCTTGGAGGAATCTACGAGAGCCTTGACAGTATCGGCAGGAGCATCACCCATATAGAAGTTCCACGCCCCAGCAAGGTCGATGATGGCCTGAGCCCGACCTGACAAGGACAGAAAGGCGAGTAGGAAAACGGACAGTATTCTCATAAACATTTGAGTTTTAAGTTCTTTAAAATCTTATGAATTCAACGTTTGCAATTGACGGTGCAAAGGTACGCATATTTTACGACATAGGCGTAAGGTTAGATAAAAATAACGCCAAAAAACGCTAAAAGTCTGCACAATAGTTTTAAATTGCGCAAATTTATTTCCGTGGTTCATATTATCGCCGTATTTTTGCAGCATGAAAAACATTCTTTACGCACTTTTCGTTATTTCTGCTTTCGCTTCATGCGCAGAATCTTACACCATCCAAGGCTCCTCGTCGCTTGCATTGCTCGACGGCAACAAGCTCTATCTGAAAGCCATGGAGGGACGCGATATGAAGACCCTCGACTCCTGCGACGTGGTGCATGGTAAGTTCCGCTTCACAGGACTGCTGGACACGACGCAGATGGCCGCCCTCTTCATGGGTGAGAAAAGCGTGATGCCCATCGTGGTGGAGCGTGGCGACATCAAAGTGCGTATTGAGGACGCCCAGCAGAAAGTCAGCGGTTCACCGCTGAACGAAGTGCTCTACACCTTTCTCGACCAGCACAACCAACTGCAAAACGATTTGATTGAACTGGGACACCGTGAGAGCCGCATGTTGCTTGATGGAATTGATGAAGACGTCATCAACCAGGAGATAACAAAAGAATGGGCTACGATAACCCAGCGTGAGGACAGTCTGGTGACGAACTTCGTGGTCGATAACTTCGACAACGTACTCGGTCCCTTCATCTTCATTCAGATGAGTTCATCTGTTCCTCAGGTGGAGCACATCTGGAGCAAGGCACCCGACGAGTTCAAGCAGCAGCCCAACGTGAGCGACTTCTACCAGCAAGTGACCAGTACCAACAATCCTGCCTTGCAAGACAACCACAACTCCGTCGCCACCTCGCCGCAGGACATCGACGATGCCACCATACAAGATATCCTGAACGGAAAATGAATACAGTCATCGTCGGCGGGACAATTGTGAACGAAGGTACGCAGCGCAAAGGTACCATCGTTATAGAAGACAACACCATTACCAGTGTCCTGGCTCCAGACGAGGACATCCCTTCCACCTCCTTTATCTCCTTAACTTCCCAACTCCAAATCATTGATGCCACCGACTGTTACGTCCTGCCCGGCATCATCGACACCCACGTACATTTCCGAGAACCAGGCCTGACAGAGAAGGCCGACATTGAGAGCGAGAGTCGCGCTGCCGCTGCCGGTGGCGTGACGAGCTACATGGAGATGCCCAACACTGTACCTCAGACCACGACGCTGGAGGCACTTACAGACAAATATGTACGCGCCTCCGGGAGCAGCCACGTGAACTACTCCTTCTTCTTCGGAGCCACCAACGACAATGTACACCTCTTTTCGAAGCTCGACCCGCACCGCGTGCCGGGCATCAAACTCTTTATGGGCAGCTCCACGGGCAACATGCTTGTCGATGCCGACGAGAGCCTTGAACAAGTGTTCACCACCGCAGCACGTCTGAACCTCTCTGTCATGGCCCATTGCGAGGACACCTCCATCATCAATGCCAACCTCAAGGCCGTCTGCGAGGGCTATGGCAATGACCCGCCCGTGTCGCTCCACCCGCTGATACGCAGCGAGGAAGCCTGTCTACGCTCCACACAGAAGGCCGTCGAGCTGGCCAGAAAATACAATACGCGGCTGCATGTGGCCCATATCAGTACTGCCGACGAGCTGGAACTCTTCACTCCTCACTCCTCACTTAAATCTCAACGCTCAAATCTCAACGCTCAAATCACTGCTGAAGTCACCGTAGGCCATCTGCTGTTCTCTTCACAAGACTACTCCCGTCTAGGCACCCGCATCAAGGTGAACCCCGCCATCAAGAGTCCCGTAGACCAGTTCATGTTGCGCCAGGCCCTCATGGACGGTCGCATCTCCACCATAGGCACCGACCATGCCCCTCACCTGCTCTCACAAAAAGAGGGTGGTTGTGTGCGTGCTGCCAGCGGTATGCCGATGGTGCAGTTCGCCCTTCCCGCGATGCTCGAACTGGTCGATCAGGATGTGCTCACCTTGGAGCGCATGGTCGAACTGATGTGCCACAACCCAGCTAACCTCTTTCATGTGAACCGACGCGGTTTCCTCCACCCAGGCTATAAGGCCGACATCACCATCGTGCGGCCTCACAGCCCGTGGACGGTCACACCCGACATCATCGAAAGCAAGTGTGGATGGAGTCCCATGGAGGGTCACACCTTCCATTGGCGCGTAGAGCGGACACTCTGCAACGGCAACATCGTCTACGATGGACAGCGTGTAGACCCCAAACACAAAGGTCAGGCACTTGAATTTGAACATTGAATTTCGCAAACAACTATATTATATTAAATGAAACAGAAGAGTGATAGCTAGAGCATTTATATATTTAGTTGTGGTGGCCGTTCTGGCCGATGCCTACCTCCACGTGCGTTTCCTTCGCCGTCTGCGGTGGTGGTGGCAGCTGCTGTGGTGGCTGCCGTCGTTGTTACTGATAGGCTGGGCATGCTGGCTGCGTCGAGAACCTGACTTCGTGCCTAGCGACATGACGCCACTCCAAACGTTCCTTCTTTCCTACATGGTCACCGTCATTCCCAAGGCCCTGTTCGCCCTGTGCGACGCCGTAGAGCTGGCTCTTGGCCACTGGTGGAAGAGAGGCCGCATGGCAGGACTGACGGCTGGCGCCATTGCCGCCGTAGCCACGGTGGTTGCCATCTGTTACAGTTACTTCGTGGGTTTCTACCGTTTTGAGGTCACCCGTGTGGAGTTGGCCTTCAACGACTTGCCAAAGAACTTCGACGGCTACCGCATTGTGCTCTGGAGCGATGCCCACGTAGGCACGCTCACTGGCGAAAGGCAAAGCCTCCTGGCCCGGGCTATTGACAGCATCAACGCACAGAAGGCCGACATGGTGGTCTTCACCGGAGACCTGCAGAACGCACGTCCGCAGGAGATAGAGCCACACAAAGAATTGCTCAGCAGCATCAAGGCCCGCGATGGTGTATTCTCCGTCATGGGTAACCACGACTATCCGGTTTATAGCGGAGCCGACGAATTCCAGAAATATGCTGACCTAGGCACCCGCTGCAGCATCGACGAGGAGCTGGGATGGACACAACTGAATAACGGGCACCGCACCATCCGGCGTGGCGACGAACACATCATCATCGCTGGCATGGAGAACGACGGTGAGGGCAAGAGCGACCGTGACCCGCAGCTGGGCGACATCCAAATAGCCCTGTGGGGTGTGAGCCGCGACGAGTTCGTCATCATGCTCGAGCACGACCCGCGCTCCTGGCGTCGTAACATTCTGCCGCACAGCCATACGCAACTCACCCTTAGCGGACACACGCACGCCATGCAGCTTTCCCTCTTCGGATGGTCACCTGTAAGCCTCGTATACAAGGAGGCCTGGGGACTATACCGCATAGGACAGCGCGCACTCTACGTCACCAAGGGCTTGGGCGGAGTCATTCCCTTCCGCCTCGGTGCTTCTGGCGAAATCGTAGTCATTACATTGAAAAACAAACAATGAATAATCCTCATGACACCTGTTATGAAATACTTGTACCGCCTTTATTTTCTGTTCATAGGATTCCCGTTGGCCATCGTAGCCACCCTGCTCACGTCGCTCACCACCATTATTGGCTGTTCCCTGGGCAACGGCCATTTCTGGGGCTACTACCCCGCCCATATCTGGGGGCGTGTCATGCTGTGGGTCTCACTCATCCCCGTGAAGGTAGAGGGTCGCAAGAACCTTGAGCCGGGTCAGAGCTACGTCTTCGTGGCCAACCACCAGGGAGCCTACGACATTTTCCTCATCTACGGATACCTCAACCGAAACTTCAAATGGATGATGAAGTACCAGATAGGGAGCATACCCTTCGTGGGCTTTGCCTGCAAGAAGGCCCACCACATCTTCGTGGACAAGCGGGGTCCAAAGAAGATTAAGGCCACCTATGACGCCGCCCGCGAAACGCTCAAGGACGGAATGAGCGTCACCATGTTCCCCGAGGGTTCTCGCTCCTTTACCGGACACATGGGCATCTTCCGCAAGGGAGCCTTTGCCTTGGCCGATGAGCTGCAGCTGCCTGTTGTGCCAATGACCATCAACGGTTCGTTCAACATCATGCCACGCCAGCGCGACTTCCACTTCCCCTGCTGGCACCGTCTCACCCTCACCATTCACGCTCCCATCTATCCTGTAGGCCAAGGTCCCGACAACGTCCAGGCCACACTCCACCAGGCTTACGACTCCGTCATGTCGGCACTGGAGCCAGAGTTTCAAGGGTACGTGGAGAATCCTGACCAGTAGACGATGATGCAGACAGAGATACATACTTGTGCAGAACTGTCGGACTTCGTGCAGCAGGTGGGGTTCCTTCCACTACTGGACAGCGGCATACGTGGTTTCTCGGCCGAGGAGTTGGTAGACGACGACTGTCGTTACGTGATGCTCCCCGACGGTGGATGGGACTGGCCACTTTGGAAATGGAAAGGCCCTGTAGTGACGGGTGGCAACTGCGTCTACGGTAAGTTCTTCAACAAGAAAGCAGGCTTCGTCAGCTTGGAGTGGTGGCCCGACCTATGTAACTTTCGCCGTCATGTTCATCCGGCTCCAGAAGAAGGTTCCATCGAGGAAACCATTCTGATTACCCTTCAGGAACATGGAAGCCTCATCACCCGTGAGCTGCGCGCCCTGTGCGGCTTCGACGGGCCGAAGATGAGAAGCCGCTTCGACAGCTACATCACCCGTCTGCAGATGGCGTGCCGCATCGTCACCGAAGATTTCGTCTACCCAGTAGACAAGCACGGCCATGAATACGGCTGGGGATGGTCGCTGCTCACCACCCCCGAACGGCTCTATGGTCGAGATGCATGCCAATGCGAACGTTCACCCCAGGAGTCTTTCTGGCGCATGGTCGGCCATCTGCAGTCATACCTTCCCACTATCAACCCTCAACTCTCAACGCTCAACAAATTACAAATAGCAAGAATCCTGAAATAATTGAATGATATGAATATCAACTCTCAACTCTCAACTCTAAACTCTAAAACCTCATTCCCCCTTGACAAGTTTGCGCCCCTGCGCACCCCGTTCTACTACTACGACATGGATTTGCTGCGGCAGACGCTCGACGCCATTAACCGCGAGGCCAAGAAGCATGAGGGCTTCGTAGTTCACTATGCCGTGAAAGCCAATGCCAATACGAAAGTACTTCGTGCTATCCGCCAGGCCGGTCTGGGTGCCGACTGTGTGAGTGGTGGCGAAATCGAGGCCTGCGTCAAGGCCGGCTTCCCTGGAGAGAAGATCGTCTATGCCGGCGTGGGCAAGAGTGACTGGGAAATCAACCTGGGACTCGACAACGACATCTTCTGTTTCAACGTGGAGAGCATCCCCGAACTGGAGGTCATCAACGAGCTGGCCGCAGCAAAGGGAAAGGTGGCCCGTGTGGCCTTCCGCCTGAACCCTAACGTTGGGGCACACACCCACGCCAACATCACTACAGGCTTGGCCGAGAACAAGTTCGGCATCGCCATGCGCGACATGATTCCTGTTATAGAGCGGGCACAGCAGATGGAGAACGTGCACGTCGTAGGACTACACTTTCACATCGGCTCGCAGATTCTCGACATGGGCGACTTCCAGGCCCTGTGTAACCGCGTGAATGAGTTGCAGGACGAGTTGGAGCGCCACCACCTGAGCGTGGAGCACATCAATGTGGGCGGCGGTCTGGGCATTGACTACCAGCACCCCAACCGTGTGCCACTGCCCGACTTCCGTGCCTACTTCGACACCTACGCCCGGAAACTGAAACTGCGCCCAGGCCAGACCCTGCACTTCGAGCTGGGACGCGCCGTAGTGGCACAGATGGGAACACTCATTACGCGTACATTATATATAAAGGAGGGAGCTGTGAAGAAGTTCGCCATCGTCGATGCTGGCTTTACCGACCTCATCCGTCCCGCTCTCTATCAGGCCTATCATAAGATAGAGAACATCTCGAGCGACGAGCCGCTGGACACCTACGACGTGGTAGGTCCCATCTGTGAGTCGACCGATGTATTTGCTAAGCAGATAGACCTGAACCGCTGTCACCGTGGCGACTTGCTCGCCATACGCTCTGCAGGGGCCTACGGCGAAATCATGGCCTCACAGTATAACTGCCGACCTCTGCCCCAGGGGTATGTCAGTGATGAAATCTAAAGTCAACTCTCTCAACTCTCAACACTCAACTCTAAACCCTAAACTCTCAACTCTAAACATTAATGCTATGAAATAGTTTTTATCATTATTGCTTTTTCTAGGAAGTTTCATTGTGGCTCATGCTGACGAACTGCTAGTGGGCGGCGTGACCGTCGACTTGACACGGTCGGGTTATGTTACGGGAACGAATATCCAGGGCACCGTCTATTATGAGGCCAATGAGCGGATGTTAAAACTGACCAATGCCACTATCACCACCGACATGATTGGCATCGCTGCCGACGTTTCGAGAGGTAGCAGTTTGGACTTCCGCGTCTATTTATCCAGTAAGAATACCATCAATTCCGGACGTGTCTCGGTGCGTGCCGACAAAAACATTTTGTTTTGCGGAAATGGCGATTTGAAGCTTAACGGCCCAGGCAATTTCATCAACAAATGCAAGATGACAGTCTATGCCTGTAGGGTCACTGTCAATTCTACAGCCAACGATGCTTTCCACTCCATGGACAATGGAAATGCCGACCTTGAACTGGCATACCACGGAGCGTTGAAAGCCACCTGTAAAGAAACCGTCCTCAAAAACTTCAACGACATCAAGTATAGCACTGGCAAGCTCCTCAGTGGCAGCCCTACAGGAACTGAGATGATGATTGGCAAAGACTACGAGCTGAAAATCGGCGGTATAAAGGTGACGCCGTTCAATCGTGATGAAGTCAGCGGTCCAAACATCGAGGGTAAGGTGAGTGTGAGTTTCGTCGACAACTATTCTGGCGTGAAAATAAGCCTTAATAACGCCAAAATAAGCAACAGCAACTACGGTATAGATTACAATAACCAGGAAAAAGACATTACCCTCGCACTGACTGGAGAGAACTCCATCACTGCCACCACACGAGGACTTACTGGCTGGACAGGCAGAGACTGTGGCGCATACAATATAGAAGGCAAGGGTTCCGACAAGCTCACTATCCAATCACACACAGGTATCTCACACCAGGGCAATCTCAAAGTGAAGGACTGTGTCCTTGATATCAAAGCGAGTGCTTTGGGTATTGACCTCTGGAATTACGGAAAGCTCACAGCAGACAATGCAACCTTACACGCAAAGACTACTAAAGAAAACGGAGCCGCCATCGGCAATCTCACTGGAGTGACATATCTCAACGGATGTACAGAGACCAAACCGTTGAGAGCTGGCTACGACCAGAGGAACAACAGTATCTCCGCGGGTTCCAGCGACCCCAATGTGATGCTCAGTGAAGTGACCATCGAGCCGACTTACGGCGTTATCGTTTGTGGTCATATTCTCAAGAAGTCGATGGGAACGGAGACTTTCAGCATCACCGACGAAGACATCAGTGGAAAGGTGATGTACGACCCTAGTCAAAACTGCCTCATACTGTCTGACGGTGCTACTTTGGGGATTGTTGGCGAATTTAAAACCGACCCTGCCACTATCGAGGTGCTTAAAGTTAACAGAGATGTCTATTCAGATGCCAAACCCTTCATCATCTACAGCGATGGTAACAGCACCAATACAATCAACGACAACGTTAAAGGCGGTAGCGGAAACGCCATCTTCAGCTATAACGACATTGTCATCACAGGCGACGCGCCACTTGATGTCTATTCCCAGTTCGGCATAAGTTTTTTCGGCAACCACTATCTGCACATCAGTCTTAAAGCCGACTTCTCTGATTACTCCTTCAGCAAAGCGGTAGGCTCGGTCAGCTCTCCAGATGATTATTTCACACTTGGCCTCAATCCAGAAGAAAACGCCACCTATACCTACAGGTTTAAGAGCGAAATCAGTCCGGTATTCGAGCAACTCGCCGTCCTCGACAAACCCGACAAATTCACGGTCATTGCACCCTTCAATGCCACGTATGATGACATGGAGAAGGCAGTTGTGGCCGAGGGTCAGTCAGTAATCAACGAATGGGTGGTCTTTGGATTCCCCTGTGCCGAGGGCTATATGTGCATTGCCGACACCGACCCATTCGTAAAAAACCAACGGATATACCCCTATATGAATCTCAACTTCAGCGTCTGGTGCCAACAGTTCTATGAGACATGGAAGAAGGAGAAACACGACATCATCCACATATACAAAACAAAGGAAGAGGCCGTCAATAGCACCTACACGCACGAACTGAACTGGGACGGAAAGGTTCCCCTCACACGAGTGCTCGCCCTGCATGGCAATCTAAACGGAGATAACGATGTCAGCATAGACACTCAGTACAAGATTTACACATGGAAGTTCGAGCTGGTGGACTACAATAGCACTGCTCTTTCCTATGGCTCAGGTGCCGACCAATACGCATGGCTCGACGGAGACGTGCTGAAAGCCTGCTCTATTACAACAGATGGCAAGCGTGATCCTGACCACCAGAGCCGTAGAAGTATCGGACAAGAACCGTTGCTGAAAGTGCAAGTGTTCGACGTGTACGGAGAATTGGTGACGGGAGGCTACATAAAGTTCAGAATTGGCGATGTTCGCGATGATTATGAAGTCAAAGTTAGCCTGTCGGAGGCCGAGAAAGTATCATCAGGAACAGGAACAGAATATCGTTTCAAGTTCTACGAGCTAGAGGAAAAGGCACTTGATGCAATGCGGGACGAACATATATCGAAGGCTGAGTTTGAAACCAATTATTGCTTCGCACAGGATCCGTCCTCACCATTTGATTATTTCGAAACACCACTCAGAGAGTATAATTCATTTGGTAACAATGTGGTGATTAAACCCATACAATGCTATGCCAAATATGGAGGAATGTGGATTAAGTCTGGCTTACATTCTATATTGGAAAACATTAATGACACCAACCGCTTGGGTACATTCCAGATGACCATATCAGGCGATGACAATTACTTCGGATGGACACTCACCGATAGTCAGCGCGAAAAGATGGGGTACGAAAAGGTGGCCGTGCGCCTCTACGATCCTTATCTTACATTCCATGATGTCTATCTTGTGTTCTCGGTTAATGACAGCCCCAAGGGCGATATCAACTTGGACGGCGTGGTTGACGTGGCCGACGTGGCAACCGTCATCGATGCCATGGCCAGTGGAATATACGATAGCAACTACGACGTGAACGGAGATGGTGTGGTTGACGTGGCCGACATTGCCACCATTATCGACCTCATGGCAGGGCAGTAATTCCCTTTGCCACCGTGTAGGCTGTTGTCCAAGCCGCCTGGAAGTTGAAGCCCCCGGTGATGCCGTCGATGTCGAGTACCTCGCCGGCGAAAAAGAGGTGGGGGACGGAACGGCTCTCTAGGGTAATGGGATTGACGCTGGAGAGTGAGACACCGCCACAGGTGACAAACTCATCCTTGAAGGGCGCACGACCCTCAATCTGACAGGAGTAATTCGTCAACGCATTGACAAGCCTGTTCATGTCCTTCTTGCCCAGCTCGCCCCAGCGCAGACCCACCCCTCCCTCTTTAGGAGGCTGGGGAACCAGGAGTGTCCACAACCGCTGCGGCAGCCCGAAAGGATTATAAGTAGTCAGCATTTTCTGAGGCTGACGTGCAGACGTCTCAACAAGCAGCGTCCGCACGTCGGCCTCACTTTTTGACAACCAGTTGATGGCCAGCGGTGAGCGGTAGCCACAGTCTGCCAGATGGCGGGTGGCATAGCTCGAGAGCTTCAAGATGGCCGGTCCGCTCAGTCCCCAATGCGTGATGAGCAGAGGTCCCTCGGCACGTAGTTTAGTCCCAGGAAGAAAGACGGTACTATCCTCTATTACCAGTCCCTGCAATGCCCGCAGGCCATCATCGGCAACGGTGAAGGAAAATAGCGACGGTACTGGCTCCACAATCTCATGCCCCGTAGCCACCAACCACCCCATTGTAGGGGTAGGCCCTGTGCTAGCCCGTTCTGCGTGTGTCTGCCCACCCGTATGAGGAAGCCCGCCCGTAGTCACCACCACGTATTCATACTCTGCCAGTTCGTCAAGTGATGCTATCCGCTGTCCTGTAACAATCTTCACCCCATATCGCCGGGCCAGCGAAAGGAAACAGTCGATAATGGCATGAGAGTCCTGCGCTCGGGGGAATACACACTCATCGTCCTGCACCACCAACGGCACGCCGTGACGCTCAAACCACTCGAAAGCATCACGATAGTCAAACACATGGAACAACCGCTTCAGCAATCGATGACCACGAGGGTACACTTGCGAAAGGTCACTCACCCCACGAAAAGAGTTGGTGCAGTTGCACCTTCCGCCTCCGCTCACCTCCACTTTACGCAGCACACGCTGCCCACTCTCGAAGATGGTAACCTCCATCTCCGGCATCATCTCTTTCAGGTTCACGGCCAAGAAGAATCCTGCCGCACCACCGCCTACTACTGCCGTACTCTTAACTCTCATCTCACCAGATTGTCAGGCGAGTCTTCATAGTGGTCTTTCTTGTAGAAGATGCGCGTAATGCCTCGTCCTTGTATCTTGATGCGCTTCCACAGGCTCTTCCACAGCGGTTCACTGCTTAGTGTTCCGTAGCCTGTGACGGCGCGGCAACGGCGGTCGCGCACGAAGCGTATCTTCCCGTATTTCTTCAGCGCCAGGGCCATGGAGCCGTCCTCACCTCGGATGATGTCCACGCGGTAAGGTTCCTTGCGGCCATAGTCGGCATTGTAGGCAAACACCAGGCCGCGTACCGACAGCTCCGGTCGCTTGAAGTGCTGCACCCAGAGGAAGGCATCGCGCACCATCTCGAAAATCCTGAGCCCCAGGCGCGAGTGACCCTCGTCAGGGAAGTAGCTCCACGTGGCTGAGGCGCACGATGTGCCGGGTCTCATGAGCTGCTCTAGCATTAGCTCGTAGTACTGCGGAGGGTAGATGGTGTCGCTGTCCACGTCGAAATAGTACTTTCCCCGTGAGTGCTCCAGGCCGCAACGGCGGGCATAGCCGCAGGAGTGTTGGTACTCGGTGTAGAAGGGTATGCCTGACTGACGGAAAATCTCAGCCGTACGGTCTTTGGAGTCGTTGTCCACTCCGATGATTTCCACAGGATACTTGCAGCGTATTTCGCTCAAAGCCCAGAGGCAGGCTTGCAAGTGGGTTTCCTCGTTATAGGCTATGACCACTATCGATGCCAGTGGCTCCTCGCTCTGTAGGCGGGCCAGGCCATCGCGTGTCTGCTCGATAATGCTCTGTGGCACCTCCGAGAAAGGCTTGCCATAGATGGAAAGATATTTGTCGTACCAAGCCATTTGACTATTTGACTATTTACTATTGGACAATTTGGTAGATTGTTTGTTATTTTTGTGCAAAAATACACAAATAAGCCGAAAGGGTAAAAAAAATTTGGAAAAATTATTGTATTTTTGCGCCCTACAGCCTAAAATAGTCAATAGTAAATAGTCAAATTGTCAAATAGTAAATAGTCAAATAGTCAAATACTATGGCCAGAAAGATACTTGAAAAAGACGGAAAGGATTTCCTTATTCCATTCATTCTGATTACGACGTGCTTTGCGTTATGGGGGTTCTCCAACGACATTACGACCCCTTTGGTAAAGTCGTTCTCGAAGATTTTCCGCATGAGCGTCACCGAGGGTTCGCTCATCAACGTTGCTACCTACCTGGGATACTTCGTCATGGCCTTCCCCGCTGCCATGTTCATCCAGCGATACACGTTCAAGGCGGGCGTGCTGCTAGGTCTGACGCTTTTTGCCGTCGGCGTATTCATGTTCCTGCCAGCACGAGCCATGGGCTATTACTATCCCTTCCTGCTGGCTTATTTTATACTCACTTGCGGACTGTCGTTCCTTGAGACATCGTGCAACCCTTACATCTACTGCATGGGACCAGAGGATTCGGCCACCATACGTCTGAACCTTGCGCAGGCTTTCAACCCCCTGGGAGCCATGTTCGGCATGTTCATCGCCATGGAGTTCATTCAAGGACGTATGAGTCCTATATCCACCGAACAGCGGGCCGAACTCAGCGAATTGGAGTTTAATGCGCTCAAAGACCACGACCTGGGAGTACTAATAGGGCCCTACCTCGGCCTTGGCGTATTCTGTCTCGTACTATTGGCACTCATCCGATTTCAAAAGATGCCCAAGGTGGGCGCCGAGCGCTCGCCGAAGCCTATACGCACAGCCATGAAGGAGCTGTTCAACATCAGCAACTACCGGGAGGGAGTCATCGCTCAGTTCTTCTACGAGGGTGCCCAAATCTGCTGCTGGACCTATATTATTCAATATGGTACACGAATCTTCATGGCCGAGGGCATGGAAGAGAAACCCGCCGAAATGCTCGCCATGAGATACAACATCTATGCCATGGTGCTCTTCGCCATCAGCCGTTTCATCTGTACCTGGCTCCTCAAATACATCCCTGCAGGGCGCTTGCTCTCCATACTCGCCATACTCGCACTCTCCTTCGTCACAGGTGTCATACTCTTCCCCGACCGTAACGGCATGTACTGTCTCGTCGCAGTCTCAGGCTGCATGTCACTCATGTTCCCCACCATCTATGGCGTAGCCCTGCGTGGTGTCGGCGAGAACGTTAAATATGCTGGGGCAGGACTCGTCATGGCCATACTCGGAGCATCAATCATACCACCCCTCCAGGCGCTCATCATTGACTCAGGGGTGAACATCATGGGACTATCCGCCGCAAACGTATCCTTCATCATCCCATTCCTCTGCTTCATCGTAGTCGCTTACTATGGCCATCGAGCATACGTGCGACACTACATCGTGACTCCAGGAAAAGACCAGTATAAATGAGGATTGAAGATTGAAGATTGAATATTAAGGAGAAAACCACTACTAACCATATTAATAACAACTATGAAACGTACATTAACTACTATCTGTGTCCTGGCATTGGCCGTAACTCTAAATTCTCAGCTCGGCCAAAGGACGTTTGCGCAGCAAGAACCCTCCGCTCGACCGAAGGACGCTTGCACAGCAAGAACTCTCAACTCTCAACTCTCAACTCTCAACCCCTACTCAAAGTACACCCAGGGGCTACCCTTCGACATGCCCGAGCTTTCAGCTCCTAAGATTGCCAACAACAGCGTTACGCTCAGTCAGTTCGGAGCCGACAATACCGGTCAGAAACTATGCACCGAGGCCTTTGTCAAAGCCATCGATGCCCTCACTCAGAAGGGCGGTGGCCACCTCATCGTCCCCCGTGGCGTATGGCTCACAGGCCCCATCGTACTCAAGTCAGGCATCGACCTCCATCTGGAGAAAGGCGCCGTCATACAGTTTGCTGCCGACGAGAACCTCTATCCCCTCGTCAACACATCCTTCGAGGGACTTGACACCCGTCGCTGCCAGTCACCCATCAGCGCCAACAATGCCGAGAACATATCCATCACCGGCGAAGGTGTCATCGACGGCAACGGACAGTACTGGCGGCCAGTAAAGAAGTCGAAGGTCACCGACAGCCACTGGAAACGCCTCCTCGCTCAGCCTGGCAGCGTCGAGATAAGGAAAGGTTACTGGGTGCCCTCCGAAGGCTTTGCCAAGGGTGAGCAAGGAGCCAACATGAACGTGCCCACCGCCCAGACCGACGAGGAGTGGGAGGCCGTCAAACGGTTCCTGCGTCCTGTCATGGTCAGCCTCGTGGGTTGTAAGAACGTCCTCCTCCAAGGAGTCATCTTCCAGAACTCACCAGCATGGAACCTCCACCCGCTGATGTGCGAGAACATCATCGTCGAAAACCTCCTCGTTCGCAATCCGGCATACGCCCAGAACGGCGACGCCATCGACCTCGAGTCCTGCAAAAACGCCCTTATCATCAACTCCCGCTTCGATGCCGGCGACGATGGCATCTGCCTCAAGAGCGGCAAGGACAAGGATGGACGCCGTCGCGGACGCCCCTGTGAGAACGTCGTCGTAGACGGCTGCACCGTATTCGCCGGACATGGCGGCTTCGTCGTCGGCTCCGAGATGAGCGGCGGCGTCAGGAACATCAGCGTCAAGGACTGTCAGTTCGTCGGTACCGACGTCGGACTGCGCTTCAAGAGCACTCGAGGACGCGGCGGCATCGTGGAGAACATCTACATCGACGGAATCTCCATGACCGACATCGCCACCTACGCCCTCACTTTCAATATGTATTACGGAGGTAAGTCAGTCGCCGAAGTCCTGGCAGAAGGAGGGAACTCAGATGTCTCCTCCGCACCTGTGGTTCCTGTCACTGAAGAGACGCCCATCTTCCGCAACATCGACATCCGTAACGTCATCTGCCATCACGCCGGCTACGCCATGGAATTCAACGGACTACCCGAAATGCCCATCGACGGCATACACCTCAAGGACATCTACATCCTGTCGAAGAACGACGCAACCTTCAACTTCAGCAAGAACATCACCAAGGAGAACGTCAACATCGTGCTTGAGGAATAAATTAACCCGACGCCTTGCTGCAAGACGCCGACCTTTACACACAAATCACCGCCGACGAAATCGTTCGTCTATTGCGAGAGAGTGTAGATAACATCTCGTAAATAGTTGAACCAGCCGAGGAGGCTCAGCTAACCCGCGAACTTCCCCAACCTATCCTCGAAACAACTCTAAAACCAAGCGCAGCCATTCCCCTCCCTTGTAGGATTCGTCTAACAGATTTGTCAGACGGTGTTTCATGCAGGCGAAGGACTCTGATTTACCCGGTGGTGCATCACCGTAGGATGGCGGCAAACATCCATAGTTTCAATTGCTTCATATCATCTCATTCTCATTGCTTCGAGGAACGGGGGTGCAACCCCCGCCTGTAGTCTTAACGCCCTTTCAGGGCTTTGTGGCTGGACTTTTTGCACTTCCG
>JAFVFY010000057.1 GCA_017475265.1 Prevotella sp.
ATATAAATTGCTATTCATTTCTTGTGCAAATTTGGAATTTGGCTCCAAAATTACACAAATTATTTGATAACCCGATATAATATGGTATAAATCATCAAAAGTTTAACAATAATAAAGTAAAGAATAACATTTTATAATAATTATGAGTGTATTTAAAGACAAAGTCCTGTTGATAACAGGTGGTACGGGTTCGTTCGGCAATGCTGTGCTGAACAGATTTTTGAGAACAGACATCGGGGAGATTCGTATCTTCTCACGTGATGAAAAGAAACAAGACGACATGCGTCATGACTTCCAGGCGCGTATGCCGGAAGTGGCTAACAAGATTAAGTTCTACATCGGTGATGTGCGCAATAAGTCGACGTTGAAGTACGCCATGAAGGGTGTGGACTATGTATTCCATGCCGCAGCGCTGAAGCAGGTGCCTTCATGTGAGTTCTTCCCAATGGAGGCTGTGAAGACGAACGTGATGGGTACGGACAACACGCTTGATGCTGCCATCGATGCTGGTGTGAAGTGCGTTATCTGTCTCTCGACGGACAAGGCGGCCTACCCCATCAATGCCATGGGTATCACCAAGGCCATCGAGGAGAAGATTGCCGTGGCGAAGTCGCGTCTCTCTGGTGAGACGAAGATTTGCTGTACGCGTTACGGTAACGTGATGTGCAGTCGTGGCTCGGTGATTCCGCTCTGGATTGATCAGATTCGTAAGGGGAATCCCATTACACTGACGGAGCCGAAGATGACACGATTCATCATGTCTCTCGAAGAGGCTGTTGATCTGGTGCTGTTTGCATTTGAGCATGGACAGAACGGTGATATCCTGGTACAGAAGGCTCCAGCATGTACGATACAGACGCAAGCCGAGGCTGTGTGTGAGTTGTTCGGTGGCAAAAAGGAGGAGATTAAGGTGATAGGCATCCGTCACGGTGAGAAGATGTACGAGACGCTGCTCACGAAGGAGGAGTGTGCGAAGGCTGAGGATATGGGTAACTTCTACCGTGTGCCAGCTGACAACCGTGACCTGAACTACGACAAGTACTTCAAGGAGGGTGATGTGAAGCGTGCCACCATCGAGGAGTTCAACAGCGACAACACCCGCCGTCTGAACTTAGAGGAAACAAAGGCAAAGATAGCTTCGTTGGCCTACATCCAAAACGAATTGAACGGGATTCCTAATCTTGTTTAAGTGAAATACCCTGAATTATTCATGAGAATTACGAGGATAAATCGAATGGCTTTGATTTTTAACACGAATTGCCACGAATTAAACACAAATTATTCAAAAATAAAAATTAATGAGTAATTAGTGATAAATTAATGATAATTCGTGTGAAAAAGAAAAGTTAATGAATAATTCAGGATACCATTAATTGATTACTAATTATTCATTAAGTTTATGGCAAAGTTTAAGGATAATGGAAAGTTGAAACTTCTTATCATAGTAGGTACAAGGCCTGAAATCATACGTCTGGCTGCTGTGATTAATAAGTGCCGTCAGTACTTTGATTGTTTGTTGGCTCATACCGGACAGAACTATGACTATAATCTGAATGGTGTGTTCTTCAAAGACCTCAAACTGGCTGCCCCTGACGTTTATATGGAGGCCGTAGGTAATGACCTCGGTGAGACCATGGGTAACATCATAGCGAAGAGCTATCAGTTGATGGTGCAGGTGAAGCCTGATGCCGTGCTGGTTCTTGGTGACACCAACAGTTGTTTAAGCGTTATTGGCGCAAAGAGATTGCATATTCCGATTTTCCACATGGAAGCAGGAAACCGTTGTAAGGATGAATGTTTGCCGGAAGAGACTAACCGTCGCATCGTGGATATTATTTCGGATGTGAACATGGCTTATTCTGAACATGCACGTCGCTACCTCGCTGATACTGGTTTGCCTAAAGAACGCACTTACGTGACAGGTTCGCCAATGGCAGAAGTGCTGCACGAGAACCTGAAAGAAATCATGGCATCACAGATTCACGAGAAACTGGGATTGGAGAAGGGGAAATATATTCTGTTGAGTGCTCACAGAGAGGAGAACATTGATACTGAGAAGAATTTCCTCAGCCTCTTTAATGCTATTAACAAGATGGCAGAAAAATATGACATGCCCATCTTGTATAGTTGTCATCCCCGCTCACGCAAGCGTTTAGAGGCTTCTGGCTTCCAGTTGGACAAGCGGGTTATCCAGCATGAGCCATTAGGGTTCCACGACTACAATTGTCTGCAGATGAATGCTTTTGCCGTGGTATCAGACAGTGGAACGCTGCCAGAAGAATCCAGTTTCTTCACGAGCGTGGGGCACCCGTTCCCTGCCGTGTGTATCAGGACTTCGACAGAAAGGCCCGAGGCATTGGATAAGGGATGCTTCGTGTTGAGCGGTATAGACACCCGGGGACTGCTCCAGAGTGTAGATATAGCTGTGGAGTTGATAAAGGACGGTCATCACGGTATTCCCGTGCCTGATTATGTTGACGAGAATGTAAGCACTAAGGTGGTGAGAATCATCCAGAGTTATGTAGGTGTAGTTAATAAAATGGTTTGGCGTAAAGAGATGAAAATATGAAGATTCTTGTTACAGGTGCAAAGGGTTTTGTTGGTAAGAACCTCTGTTGGGCACTTAAAAACATAGCCGACGGCAAGGACAGACGTTTTCCGGGATTACGGATAGACAGGGTCTTTGAGTATGATTTGGATTCTACTTTAGAAGAGTTGGATGTATGGTGCAAGGAGTGTGACTTTGTGTTCAATCTGGCTGGTGTGAACCGTCCGAAGGAGCAGAGTGAGTTCATGGAAGGGAACTTTGGGTTCGCTTCCACGCTGCTGGCAACACTGAAAAAGCACCGCAACACTTGTCCTGTGATGCTTAGTTCATCGCAACAGGCTTCGTTGACAGGGCGTTTTGGTAACAGCGAGTATGGCCGTAGCAAGAAGGCCGGTGAGGATTTGTTTTTGGAGTACAGTAAAGAAACTGGTTCCAAGGTGCTGGTGTATCGTTTCCCCAATCTGTTTGGGAAATGGTGCAGGCCAAACTACAACTCTGCGGTTGCCACCTTCTGCAATGCGTTTGCTAATGACCTGCCCTATACTGTCAATGACCCAAGTGTTGAGTTGGAGTTGCTCTACATAGATGACCTCGTGGATGAAATGATTGCAGGACTGGAAAACAAAGAGCACCATTGCGAGTTTAACGGTCTTGATGTGCTGCCTCAGCAAGATGGCAAGTATTGCTATTGCCCCATTACCCATCATGTCACACTTGGTGAGATAGTGGAATTGTTGAAGAGTTTTGCAGAACAACCAAAGACATTGATGATTCCTGAAATACCTGCTGATTCTTTTGCTAAGAAGCTGTATAGCACTTACTTGAGCTATTTGCCATACGAGAAGACTGCATTTGAGTTGAAAATGAATGTGGATGAGAGAGGTTCATTTACTGAGCTTGTTCATACACTGAATGCAGGTCAGGTTTCGATAAATATTTCGAAGCCAGGAATAACTAAAGGCCAGCATTGGCACAACACGAAGTTTGAACAGTTTATTGTGGTGAAGGGCCATGGATTGATACAGCAACGGAACCTGAATGATCAGGAGGGTAAAGTGCTGGAATGGGAAGTAAGTGGTGATAAGATAGAAGCCGTTCACATGCTGCCGGGCTATACTCACAATATCATCAATCTGTCAGAGACTGAGGATCTGGTAACTGTCATGTATTGCAATGAGGTCTTCAATCCGAACAAGCCAGACACTTTTTTTGAGCCAGTGTAATTTAAAATGATTCACACAGAAAGCACGGAAAACACAGAAGATAAGATGTCTGATGGATGAAGGAAGATGTAAGAGGATTCTTCTTACGACTTGTCGGCAAGTTTTAAAACATTCCTCGTACCGTGACCATACTAACTTTATCATAAATGAAGGAATTTTTGGAATTTGTTTGGACGTAAAAGAAATATTTACTAACTTTGCAACCGAAACAGAGGGTTCGGAACTGTGGGTTACGTAATTATTTCTTACATTTATGGAATTCTTCGACAGAGACAATGAGATAGCAAAGCTCCGAGAAATAAGGGAGTTATCACAGAGGTTTGCACAGTTTACCGTGCTGACAGGGAGAAGACGTATCGGTAAGACTTCTTTGGTGATGAAGGCATACGAAGACGAGCCGTTCCTCTATTTCTTCGTGTCACGAAGCAGTGAAAGTGAGCTTTGCAGGGAGTATGCCGAGGAATTGGCAACTAAGCTAGGCGTTTCCGTCCTGGGGCGGGTGGAACGTTTCGCCGACCTGTTCCAATACGTGATGCAACTGTCCAAGAGCCGACCTGTCACATTGCTGATTGACGAGTTTCAGGATTTCGGCCGTGTGAACGAGTCCATTTTCTCGCAGATGCAGAAGATATGGGATTTGAACAAGACAGACGCTTGTCTGAACCTGATAGTATGCGGCTCTGTCTATTCCATGATGACAAAACTATTCCGTGACAAGAAGGAACCGCTGTACGGACGGCAGACAGAATTTATCAGGATTGACCCCTTCGCCCCTTCTGTGTTGAAACAGATAATAAAGACTTATCATGCCGATTATTCCAAAGAAGACCTTCTGGCTTTGTTCGCTTTTACAGGGGGAGTGGCAAAGTATGTCGAACTGCTGATGGATGCTGGTGCTGTCGATGCAAAGAAGATGCTGGGGCGTATAGTGGTGAAAGACTCCTATTTTATTCCCGAAGGGAAGAACATGCTCATTGAGGAGTTCGGACGCGACTACGGACGCTATTTTGACATCTTGAAGCTCATAGCCAATGGCCATAATTCACGTGGCGATATTGAGGGGATTCTACAGGCAGAGATTTCCGGATATTTGACTCGTCTGGAAAAGGACTATGGTCTGATTGTGAAGAACCGTCCGATGTTTCAGGAGTCTGCAAACAAGAATATCCGTTATGCCATCGGTGACCCTTTCCTGCAATTCTGGTTTCGCTTCATCTATAAATATAACAGCTTCATAGAAGCGAATGCTTACGGTAAACTTGTCGATCTTATCCAGCGCGACTATCCCACCTATAGCGGAAAGGTTTTGGAGAGATACTTTAAGGCAAAACTGATAGAATCAGGAGCGTTCACGCATATTGACAGTTGGTGGGATAGGAAAGGGGAGAATGAGATTGACATCATTGCCGCCGATGACATGGAAAAGACGGTGACGTTCTATGAGGTGAAACGGCAGCGGAAAGAATTGGATATGGATGTCCTTAGGGATAAAGCACACTGCTTCTTGAATATGACAGGCAAGTATAGTAATTATCAGATATCGTACAAGGGGCTGTGTATGGATGACATGTAGGATATAAGCAATTTTTTGAAGCCAACACCTTTTTGATATGGTGCCCAAGTCACACGGAAATCACGGAAAACACAGAAAAGAAGATGTCTGATGGATGAGGGAAGATGTAGAATGTTACTGAGTGCCATCTGGCAGTTTTGCAGCTATCTGTTTGTTCCACAATGGGGGAAGAAGTCACACAGAAATCACTGAAAGCACAGAAGATAAGATGACTGATTTAGTCACACAGAAAGCACTGAAAACACGGATAAAAGGCACAAAATGAGGACAAATGTGCAAAAATGTGCGGAAATATGGCATAAAATTTGCGAGTATTGAAGAAAAAGGGTATATTTGCAGCGGATTATCTGAAATACTTATGAATTATGTGCAGCAACAAAATACTATACCAGCCTGGCAATTCTGATGTTGTTATAACTAAGCAACGCAGAAATAAAGAGAAGTTGAGCTTTCAGCAAATAGCTTTTATGACTGATTGCTTGAGGTTGTTGGGTAATCGCCTTGATATGCCAATTTTCGTGGTTTCACAGTTATTGACCAGTAAAGCGGCATATCATGATTTTTACAAGATGGTGACAACTCAACCGGACTTAAGCAAGGTACAAGTGACAAACCGTCTGCAAAAACTCATTACAGCAAAATGAAGATAGGTAAGTTGTTACTCTATCATGGGTCGAATATGGTGGTCGACTGTCCAAAATGGAACCATGGCAGTAGATACCGTGATTTTGGGCAATGCTTTTATACCACTCATAGCCGGGAGATGGCTCGCGACTGGGCAGAGAAGATGTCGCTGGTGAATCCTGTCGTTAATGGCTATGCACTTGACTTCCGCTCTGTAGAGACATGTGATTTGCGGATAAAGAGATTTCGTGCTGATGCAGAATGGGCAGAGTTCATATACAATAACCGCTTTAATTCAACTTTTTGCCGTCCAGAGTATGACATTATTGTTGGACCTGTAGCAGACAGAGGATTGACGGAACAGTTCTCCAGAATAGACAATGAAGGCTTGTCGTTTGATGACATTGCGCCACTCATAAATTATAGCCATTATAAAGATGTTCAAATTTGCTTCTGTAGTGAATATTCTGTCAAATTATTAAAGAGGATTGATTTATGACAAATAATTACAACTTGGTTAGTTTTCATCTTAACGGAATGGTTGAGATGCTGATGAATAATTATGCGATTAGTTATGAGGAGGCTTTACCGAAGGCGATGTCTTCAGACACGTATAAGCTACTATTAGACAAGCCCTTTTTGCAGGAAGAAGGGCCTCTTTTCATACAAGAGCTCTTGAATAAGGAATTGTCTTCCAAAAAGACAGGCCAACGGGAAAGTGTTTACCTGTAACATTTTACTTTCACTTTGCATGGATATATCATCAGTCACATCATTTCTATGACAGAAATGAGATTTCGCCATCTTATCAGCGAATAAGGATATGTTTGGGAAGTATGGTGTCCAGGTTACACGGAAAACACAGATAGCACAGAAAAGAAGATGACTGATTAAGTCACACAGAAACCACGGAAAGCACAGAAAATAAGATATCTGATGGATGAGGGAAGATGTAAGATGTTACTGAGTGCCATCTGGCTGGTTATTTAAACAAGTGATCCATCGTAATGGCAACAGGTGAGATTTCGGAATATATATTGTTATGAAGGGAATAGGTCGTGACAATTGTTGCCTGAACTCCACCTTTATGTTGCGTCTCGCGGCTGAATGTCTCCATACGTCTGACTATCTTGCGATATTCGTTTTCAGTAAGAAAATACTCGTCTTTTGAATACTTCATTTCACAAATTGTCACTATGCCATCGGCACGGTCTATGACCAAGTCTATCTGAACAGAAGAGCTGCTTTCGCGGCTTCGCCAGGCATAATACTCATGTGCAATGGTGTCAAGATGGAGGCCACGGATAATCTGGCTGACATGCCACAGGCATACGCGTTCAAAAGTAAGCCCATACCAGGTGTTCTGCTCTGGTGTTCCAAGATGATTCCGCCAAAAATGCTCGTCAGTAACCTTACGGGTACAGTAGTGGAAGTAAAACAGTGAATAGAAGTCCACTAATTGGTAAATGCCTCCGTTCTGACGGCGACCATTGTTGTAACGGCGAAGAAAGTCGCATTGCTCCAAGTCTTCGAGCATGTCACTGAGGACACCGTTATCGGCAAGGCTTAATTTCTCTGATATCTCTTTTCTGGTAAAGCCGTCACGATGAGTGCTGAGCAGACGGATAATCTCCATGTATGTGTCAGCACTCTTGAATAGTGATTTGAATAGCCGCTGGAACTCTCCTTCCAGTTCTGCTTCAGAGGAAAAGAACAGTGAGTCGATGTTGTCGGGAACATTCTTTCTCGGGTCTAAAAGACTAAGATAGTATGGGATGCCACCAAGGACCATATATGACTGTAAGACTGCCAAATGAGGCCAATGGAATTTGCGGCTTGCAAGGTATTCCGCTGTCTGGCCCAGCGTGAACGGACGAAGGTGGATAGTGTGGGTGGTGCGTTTGTGAAGACCAGCGCGGTTGTTTACGATGTTGCGCATCATCCATGAGGTGGCTGAGCCGCAGACTACAAAGTAAATGTTGTCTATCCAGGATGCCCGGCTGTTCCAGAAGAGGTCGAGTGCATGAAGGAAGCCGGAGCGTTTGGTGTCAAGGCAAGGTAATTCGTCGATGAAAACGACAAGTCGGCGCTGACGATTGCGATTCTTCCGCTCAAGCAGTTGTGCCAGGTTCTCAAAGGCCTGTATCCATGTGCGAGCCTTGAGACCTTTGAATCCATAACGCACCAATGCCAGGTGGAAAGCTTCCATTTCTTCTTCGAAAGTACCATCAATGATACCTGTGGCATAGAAATCGAACTTGTCTTTGAAAAAGTTACGAATGAGAAATGTCTTTCCAACACGACGACGGCCATAAATGGCAAGGAACTCGCTTCGACCGGACTGCATATAGTCGGCCAACTTGCTTAGCTCTTTCTCTCTACCTATAATCTTCTCCATATCTCAACAGTAGGGTTTGTTGATGCAAAGGTATTGAAAATAAATGAATTGTGAAAATTATAATCTGCGGAAATATTGATTTTTAACAAACTTTCGCGGAATATAAACAAAAAACAGTTTTGGGAAGAAGATGGAATATGCGAGGGAGGTGATTTAGTCACACAGAAAACACTGAAAGCACAGAAGATAAGATGTCTGATGAATGGGGAAGATTGGACGAGATTGACAAGGCACTTAAAGAATTGAGGGCATCGTGTTATGAATTATGAATGTAGTCTGTTTGCTGTCAATACAGGAGGCCGAACATCCAAAGTGGTATGCGACGACCGTGACCAATCTCATAACCGTCAACAGCAAGGAAGCTATTAGAGACTTCCTTTATCTGTTCGAAAGTCTTATTGCGACCTCCTATCTCGAAAGTGTATGACTGGTCTATCTTGAAATCCCTTTTATCCGTGTAACACACCTCATGGGACTCACCCAACTGGTTTACAAAGAACGTTTCGCGGACAGTGCCTATCTCTGCATTGCCTGACATGACAATACAGAAGATTCGTGTTTTCAAGATATAGCTTTTCTGGTTTTGACAATTGGCTCAAGTTGGTTTTCTCGCTGTAAAGCATATTAAACAAAGCTGCCTCCTGAAGTAACTGGCACATCTTGAGAACAGTCTGACGTGGCGCTTCAATTTGCTTGCCAAGCGATGTGAGGTTCAAAGTGAATGGAACCATCTGAGATATAAGCACAAAAAGCCGTTTCAGCTTAATGGAAGTAATATATTCGATGCGTTTCACGGCAGGGAGGTCGTTGTCAATGATGTTAGTGACGACTTGTTGAATGGACTTGCTGTATGTCCTGAGGCTTTCCCTATAGAAAGGATAGTGGCCGTGGTGAAGATAATCGTCAAAAAGCGGGAGAATCTTGGTGGTTCCTGTAATATCAGCGGCTAAATCCTCATGACCCTCCATGATGTCTGGGAGTGACAAAACCTGAAGATTGATACCCTTTTCGAGCAAGAGATACTCTCGAAACGAGAGTCCCTGCAGGTCGTAGAAAATACAACGGCGAGAAAGGTCGGCTGTCGACTGGTTGAGCTGAAGAAGTGAGGAACCCGAGAATATGACATGAAAAGAGGGGTACCTGTCTCTGATATTTTTTAGTTCTATAGACCATGTCTCAAAGGGGTAGCGATGTACTTCGTCAAGAAACAGATGGGTTCCTCCATGGGTATAGTGATATTCTGCCAAGTCGGTAAGCCGATGGTCAACAAACCAAAGGTCGTCGAGCGAAACATATATTGCATGAGAGGACTTTGGGAAATGTTCCTTCATATACTGGAGCATCATGGTTGTCTTTCCCACGCCCTTGGCGCCTCGGATGCAAAGCATGCGGGCATCCCAGTCTATAACATCGTATAAATTCTGCACGGTGCTTGGGAAGAAGATGAAGTATGCAGTGGAGGTGAATTAGTCACACAGAAAGCACGGAAAACACAGATTTTATGCACAAATTGAGGGCGAAAGGCACTACACAAACTCATCCACATTTTGCGGGGTGATGACATGAAAGGGGACAGCGGGATAGGCGGTGCGGAAGGCTACGGGACAGCGAGTGCTGGCTTTGTGGGCGTTCCATTTGAACTCGTAGGCTGACAGGATGCCATCTTCCTCTTCCAAATAGTCTATCTCCTTTTGCTGCTGGGTGCGCCAGAACCAGGAATGGGCGAAACTTCCTTTGTACGAAAGCTGTTTCATGCGCTCGGCAATGCAGAAATTCTCCCAAAGGTAAGAAGAAAAATGGATAAATCCAAAAATATTATAATAAATTTGGAATCGAATCCGAAAATCTTATAAGAAATTCGGAAAACAGTATAATTTTGACAAGAAATATATGGAAAGAAAGAGAATTTATTTATGCCTTGCTCACATGAGCGATGAAGGATGGGAACAGAAGTACATTAAGGAGGCGTTTGACACGAACTGGGTGGTACCACTCGGACCGAACGTGAATGGGTTTGAGAAAGACCTAGAAGCCTTTGTTAATGAAACCACGAATTTCACGAATTGCACGAATAGGCTGTCTAAGAGAGTGGTGGCGCTGGCGAGTGGTACGTCGGCAGTACACCTGGCTTTGCAGGTCTGTGGCGTGGAACCGGGTGATGAGGTGATTGTGCAGAGCTTTACGTTCTGTGCATCGTCGCATCCAATCACTTACCTTGGGGCTAAGCCAGTGTTCGTGGACTCGGAACGGGATACATGGAACATGGACCCGGAACTGTTGGAGGTGGCCATCAAAGACCGTATCGCCAAGACGGGTAAGAAGCCAAAGGCCATCGTGCCAGTGGCGCTGTATGGTATGCCGTACAGAATCGAGGAGATTGTGGAGATTGCCAACCGCTACGGCATTCCTGTGATTGAGGATGCTGCCGAGGGCTTCGGCTCTCGCTATAAAGGACAGGTGCTGGGTACATTCGGTGACTATGGCGTACTGTCGTTCAATGGTAACAAGATGATTACAACCTCTGGTGGTGGTGCATTGATTTGTCCGAACAAGGAGGCATGGCAGAAGGTGATGTGGCTGGCCACCCAGGCACGGGAGAGCTATCCTTATTATCAGCATGAGGCCATCGGCTATAACTACCGCATGTCGAACATCTGTGCGGGCATCGGTCGTGGGCAGATGACGGTGGTGAACGACCATATCGCCCATCACAAGCATGTGCAGGCGCTGTACGAGGAACTGCTGAAGGATGTGAAGGGGATTACTGTTCATAGTCAACCAAACAACGAATTTAACGAATTACACGAATTAGAGTCAAACAACGAATTTAACGGATTACACGAATTTGATTCCAACTACTGGCTGTGTACCATAACCTTAGATCCGGAGTTGAAGATTAAGGGACAGGAGAATGCCTATAAGACTATCATCACTGGTGCCGTGGGTGGTGCAGCGGGCGTGATTCATGCAGCATCGAGTGCCGTCACCGACTGTCAGCCGAATGACAACGTGGAAGCCTTGCGCGTCGCCCTCGACCAGGCAGGTATCGAGGCTCGTCCCGTTTGGAAGCCTATGCATAAACAGCCGGTGTACTGCGCTCCGCTAAATGATAAAGGAGAAATGATAAATGAAAAACTGACTGGCGGGGTGATATGTCAGACCTCGGCATCGAGTGTGGCGTATGTCAACGGGGTTAGCGAGGAAATCTTCAAGGTGGGCATGTGTCTGCCTGCAGGCCCGTATGTCACCGATGATGACGTTAAGTATATTGCAGAAACCATCAAGGAGAGTATTCTACCATGAAAATCCTGAACACTCCCCTCCGCGACTATCAACAATCTATGCTCCAAGACCTGTGCAAGGTTTGTGGACAGGTTCGGGATTAAACACGGAATCCTCAAAAAAGGATTTTCTTTTAACCACGAATTTGACGAATTAAACGAATCAATAAACAACGGATTTGATGGATTAAACGGATTGCCACAGGTAATGGTGGCAAGCATACAGACACTGGCACGACGGATTGGTCACACAGAAAGCGCAGAAAACACAGAGGGTCTTATCAAACAACGGATTAAAACTGATTTCACGGATTTTCACGGATTAATTATTTCTTACCATCGAATCTGAAAGAAATCTGTGAAATCCATTATAATCTGTATAATCCGTGTAATCCGTAAAATCCGTTGTTGAAAAGAGTATGAATAATCCAAGCTAAAAAGGTTTGGAGGCTGCATACGGGGTGAATGGAGGCTCCAAACGACCCGTATGGAGGCTGCAAATAGCCACTAGGTTAGGGGGGATGCAGGACTGCCCCCCTCTATGGCCCCCCCTATAGGGGGGCCTAAGAGGAGGGGCATCTCTAAAAGGGGGGAGCGACGACGCCAATCGCCTCGTCGCCACTGAAGAGGAGCGAGGCGCGCTTTCCGTTATGGGAAGCGCGTCTCGCTCGTTCCGTATGTGACTCCGCTAATCATTTTTTCCAGAAATAGTTTGGCTATTAAAATTTATATGTGTATCTTTGTAGCCGTAAAAGCAAGAAAGGAAAGAATATATGAATGATAATGTGCTGAACAAATACCTGGATGAGATAAACCGTGAGAGTCTTCTCAGCGAGAAGGAGGAATGCGAACTATCTGCCCGCATACTGCGTGGCGACAGCCGTGCGCTGAACCGCCTGGTGGAGGCAAACCTGCGCTTCGTCGTATCCATTGCCCGCCAGTATCAGGGCAAGGGATTGTCGATGGAAGACCTAGTGAGTGAGGGTAATATCGGCCTGATGAAGGCTGCTTCGCGCTATGACGCCACTCGCGGCCTGCGCTTTGTGAACTACGCCGTGGTGCACATACGACGGCAGATAGAGAAGGCCTTGAAGGCCGAGAGTGCTGAACAGCGCGTGGAGAGCCGTCCCAGTGGGGAAACACGCTCGGTGGATGCACCGCTGGGGGCAAAGAGCAACATGAGCCTCCTCTCAGTGCTGGCAGACAGCAACGCGCCGATGGCCGACAGTCGGGTGTACAACTCGGCAGTAGAGCGCGCCGTGGAGCATGCCCTCACGTCGCTCGACGACCGTGAGAGCCGTGTGGTAAACGCCTACTACGGCATTGGACAGGAGAACCTCACCCTAGCCGAGATAGCCGATGACATGGGGCTGCGACGCGAGCGCGTGCGACAAATCCGCGACCGAGCCCTGCGGCGGATGAAAAAAGCATACCGCCATACGCTGGCCGAGCTACACTGACAACAATAACCAATAAACAATAGCCAATAAACAATAAACAATAAACAATAACTAAGAACCTATTTACTTCTTCTCTTCTGGATAGCTGATGCGGGTATGATAAATGGTTTTCAGCTTCTCGATGAGGATGGTCTTGGAATACTGCACATCGCGGAAGGTGATAGGACACTCGCGGAAGAAACCGTCCTTGAGTTGTGAGTCGATGATGCGGTTCACGAGTTCGCGGATGGTCTGCTCCGAGTAGTCGGGCAGCGAGCGTGAGGCGGCCTCCACGGCATCAGCCATCATCAGGATAGCCTGTTCCTTGGTGAAGGGATTGGGACCAGGATAGGTGAAGAGCAGGTCGTCGACAGGCTCGTCGGGGTGGTCGTTCTTGTATTTTATATAGAAGAATTTTGCCTTGCCCTGGCCGTGGTGCGTGGAAATAAGGTCACGTATCTGCTGCGGCAGGTTGTGCTTGGCAGCTAGTTTCAGACCTTCTGTAACGTGGCTGATGATTATCTGTGCACTTTCTATGCAGGTCAGCTGCTGGTGAGGGCTGATGCCTCCTGGCTGGTTCTCGGTGAAGTAGATGGGGTTTGAAATCTTTCCGATATCGTGGTAGAGTGCCCCCGTGCGCACCAGCTGTGGGTTGGCTCCTATCTTCCGGGCAATCTCTGCGGCGAGGTTACCCACTTGTATGCTATGCTGGAAGGTTCCCGGTGCCACCTCACTCATGCGACGTAGCAATTCTTTGTTCATGTCGCTCAGCTCGATAAGCGTGATGTCGCTGACGAAGCCGAAACCTTTCTCGATGATGTATAGCAAGGGGTAGGAACAGAAGATGATGATGCCACAGAAGCCCAGATAGGTGAACTCGCTGCGGTCCATGAGCGTGAGGCTGCCCGAGCGTATGAGGAAGATGGCCACGTTGGTGAGCATGGCCGCCAGCATGGTGACGACAGCGGTGAAGAAGAGCTGCGAGCGGCTGCTCAGTTCACGTAGCGACATGATGGCCGCCATACCCGCCACCAGTTCGACAGCAATAAACTCCATCGGCCGCTGCAACTGGCAGGCACAGATAAGGATGACCGTGACATGAGCCATGAAAGCAGTACGGGAGTCCATGAACACGCGGATGAAGATGGGCACGATAGCGAAAGGCAGAATATAGATGTGGAGCAGGATATGGCTCACGAGGAACGAGGACATGACACAGGCGATGACCACCAATGAGTAGATCATGGCGATGGAACGCAGACTGTCGAAATAGTCGCGGCGGCTCAAATGAAGGTAGACGGTGAACATGCTGATGATGAGCAGCACGTAGAGCAGCTCGCCCGCCAGCGTGGTGGTGATGCCTGTCCGGTTGTCATTGTGTTCCTCCAGCTTTCTTAAGTAGGAGTCAATGACGAGGAACTTCTCCTGGTCTACGACCTCTCCCTGATTCACGATTTTCTGTCCCGCCTGCACCACTCCACTGGCATTAGGCACGCTACGTCTCAGCTCGTCGAGGCTTGCCTGGCTACGCTCATGGTCGTAGATGAGGTTGGGCACGAGATAGTCATTGAGGTTCAGCTTTGTGAGCAGCTCGGCATAATCGGCCAGCTCGGGCGTGGCCATCAGCGCCTCGTAGGCCTGCATGGCAGTGTGCACGTCGGCGACGTTGACACTCGTGGCCTCCCTGTCGTCTATACGGCGCAGCATGAGCACGGTGTCGCCATTGACGGTCAACGGCTCAAGCGTGTCTAGGATGCCCTCCTGGTAAAGACTGCGCAGCCTGCCCCTCACCTCATTCAGGAACTGGCGACTGAGGCCAGGACTCACCTGCTGTATGTGAGCCATGAGCAACTGTTCCTGTTGCCCACACACCTCATCGTGGAAGACATAGTAAGGCTCGTAGTTGCGCAATGCCTCGGCCTGTTCACGCTGGAAGGTGCTGTCGCTCTTGTAGACGGGGAAGCCGAAGGTGGAGGTGAGGTCGTTGTAGCGCCACACCTTGCCGATTTCCACCTTGAAGTTCAAACGGTTGTCGCGCGGCATGAACCACACGATGATGGCCACCGTGGCAGCCACGAGGGCAAGACGCCACGCAATGTCACGCCACGTCAGGTCGGTATTAAAATTGATATTCATGTTCATTATTCATAAAAAGAACGCACAGAATTTCGCCGACAAAGATACATATAAAAAGCGTAACGGCCAAAGTTTTTGCTTTTTTTCTTGGCCATATAAAATATTATATGTACTTTTGCATCGAATAAAGACAACATCTCTTAATTTTTTTAAACATTCCGATTATGAAAAAGTATCTCGCAATTTTGATGATGATGCTCGTCAGCACGGCAACATTTGCCGAAGAAGGCGACAAGTGGTTAGGTGTGAATCTGAACTATGGCTTTAGTTCCGAGTACAAGAATTTCGGTATCGGCGGCAAGTTCCAATACGAGATTAAGCAGAACCTCCGCCTTGAGGCTGCTGCGAACTATTTCTTCAGCCGGTCGGTAGGCGGAGAATATGGTGATCTGAGAACGTGGATGCTTGATGCCAACGTCAACGCCCATTACTTGATTCATCTTTCTGAAAAACTGAGGGTTTACCCCATCCTAGGACCTTCATTCCTGTTTGCCAAAGCAAGCGATAAGGATGGTGGAGTCACCGACCATTTCACGGGTTCAAGAGTCCGCCTTGGAGTGAACATCGGTGCCGGTATAGAATATCAGCTGAACGATCAGCTAAAGTTGAATGCCGACTTCAAGTACCAGTACCACAAAGATTTCGACCGTCCTGTGATTGCCGTTGGTGTCTGCTACTTTTGGCAATGATTCCATTTCAGGATAGAAGTTCGTGAGTCATAAAGCCTACATATTATTGCTCTGGCTACTATCAACTGCCCTGGCCCTCCATGCCGACGATAAGCCGGGGAGGGCCAGTGCGCTTTTTCAGCTCAGCGGCGTAGTGACCGACGCCAATACGGGACAGCCCGTAGAGTTTGCGTCGGTGTTGCTGGCCGAGAGTGGTCTTTGGGCCATCACAGGCGAAAAAGGGCAGTTCACCATCAAGGGTGTGCCAAGGGGGAAGAACACTGTTACTGTGCAATGCCTGGGCTACAAGAAAAGCACGTGGCCCATGAACCTGGAACGCAACGTTGAAGGCATGGTGCTGAAGATTCAGGCCGACAACCTGAAGCTCGACGAGGTGACCGTGGTGGCACGACGTAAGCAGGACGAGGCAACGACGAGCTACACCATCGACCGCACCACGCTGGACCAACAGCAGATACTGAACATCGCCGACATCAGCACCCTCTTGCCAGGCGGCAAGACCGTGAATCCCTCGTTGATGAACGACACGCGCATGGCCCTGCGCAGCGGCTCGCAGGAGAAGGGTAATGCCTCCTTCGGAACAGCCATAGAGATAGACGGTCTGCGGCTGGATAACAACGCTGCCAGCGGAGAGACGGCAGGAGCCTCGACACGTACACTGAGCACTAGCAACGTGGAAAGCGTGGAGATTGTAACTGGCATACCATCAGTGGAATATGGCGACCTGAGTAACGGAATAGTGAAGGTACAGACACGTCGCGGTAAGTCGCCCTTCATCGTAGAAGGAAGCCTGAACCAGCACACCCGACAGATAGCCGTCAGCAAGGGTTTCGACCTTAGGACTCAGACTTCAGACCACAGACTTCAGACCTCAGACTTCAGACTTCAGACCACAGACTTCAGACCTCAGACTTCAGACCACAGACAACAGACTTCAGACCACAGACAACAGAAGTCGTTTGGCGTGCTTAATGTTTCTTTTGAACATGCCCGCTCGTTCTCCGACGCTGCTTCGCCCCACACCGCCTACCAGCGTAACATCCTCTCCCTGCACTACATGAACATCTTCTTACGCCAGACTATGCCGCTGACGCTTAACGTGGGCCTGACGGGTAATATCGGCGGCTATAGCAGCGAGGCCGACCCCGACGAAGAGCTCGACGACTACTCCAAGGCACGCGACAATGCCCTGCGCGGAAACATCAACCTGCAATGGCTGCTGAACAAGCCTTGGCTCACGAACCTGCAGCTGTCTGCATCGTTCTCCTACCAAGACCGCAAGCAGGAGACCAACACCCACACCAGCAGCGCCTCTACCCAGCCCTATATCCACGCTACGGAGCAGGGGTATAATATGGCGATGAGTGTTGAGAGTTTAGAGTTGGGCGACGTTAGTTCTGAAGGCTCAAAAGTAAAGTCTCTCAACTCTCAACTCTCAACCCTCAACCCCCAAATAATCCTTGGCCCCACCGGCTACTGGTACGTCCTTGGCTTCAACGACTCTAAACCCCTCTCCTGGTCTGCGAAGCTGAAGGCCGATTGCAACCGACGCTTCGGTAGTGTGGCCAACCGTTTCGCGGTTGGCGCCCAGTATCAGGCCAGCCGCAACAACGGGCGCGGTACTTACTACGATGACATCGCCGTAGCTCCCACTTGGCGCGAATACCGCTACGACGAGCTGCCAACGATGCACAACCTTGGACTCTATGCCGAGGACAAGATTATCATTCCGCTACCGTCTGTCCTCAAGCCACAGACCCCAAACATCAACCCTCAGTCGTCTTTGGAGCTTACTGCTGGACTGCGCGACGACATCACCATGATAAGCGGTTCAGACTACGGCACCGTCAGCAGTCTTTCACCACGTGTGAACACCCGCTACATCCTTTGGCGCAGTCAGCGAAGCCTATGGATTACCGACCTGGAGCTGCACGCCGGATGGGGCAAGAGCGTGAAGCTGCCGTCGTTCCAGGTGCTCTATCCCTCGCCAGCCTATAGCGACCTGCTGGCTTTCTCCTCCACATCGACTGCCGACAACGTTTCCTTCTACGCCTACCACACCTATCCCTCTCGGGCACAGTACAACCCCTCGCTGCGCTGGCAACACACCAACCAATGGGACCTCGGCGTGGAGTTTAATATAAAAGGTACGCGCGTTAGTCTTTCCGCCTTCCATCACAAGACCCACGGCTCGTATATGGCCGAGAAAACCTATACGCCTTTCTCCTACCGATACACCGCCCCATCGGCAGCACAGCAAAGTGGTATTCCAGCTGCCGACCGTGCTTTCATAATCGACCATGAGACGGGCACAGTATCAGTATACGATAAATCTCAAACCTCAAATCTCAATCCTCAAACCAAAGAGCTTCCCTATACCGACAAGCATACGTACGTCATTAACCAACATTACATAAACGCCACGCCACTAAGCCGTTACGGATTGGAGTGGATTGTGGACTTTGCCCAGATAAAGACGCTGCGTACACAGCTGCGCCTCGATGGCAACTACTACCGATACAAGAGTACCGATGACACGTTCTTCGCCGACGTGCCCCTGGGCATCAGCAATGTGACGAGCAGCGGACAGCCGTTCCAGTACATCGGCTACTACCGAGGTACAAGCGTCACCACCGCCGGGAGCAGCGCCTCGGCCTCGGTGAGCAACGGCTCACTGTCGAAGCAGCTGAACCTGAACGCCACCATCACCACCCATATCCCCCGCATACGACTCATCGTGGCCCTGCGCCTGGAGTCGACGCTCTACAGCTTCCGCCGCTCACTGAGCCAGCAGGCCGACGGTTCCTCACGAGGTTTCATGCTCGACGGCAAGGAGGGCTACACCGGCGAACCCTACGACGGCGTGACGGAGAACAAGTTCGTGGTGGTCTATCCCGAATACTACTCCACGTGGGAGAACCCCTCGGAGCTGATTCCCTTCACTGATGCTTTCCTCGCCGCGAAGGACAACGACCAGAAACTCTACAACGCTCTCTCGCAGCTCATCGTCCGCTCGAACTTCGCCTATACCATGAACCCCAACCGCCTCTCGGCCTACTACTCAGCCAACCTCAGCGTGACGAAAGAGATAGGCGACCACATCAGCATCTCGTTCTACGCCAACAACTTCTTCAACAATATGAAGCAGGTACACTCCTCGCAGACCGACCTCTACACCTCGCTCTTCGGCAGCAGCTACATACCCAGCTACTACTACGGGCTATCACTGAGACTAAAGATTTAGCGGCCAAAGGCCTAGATGATAAATGATAAATGTATGATGAGGAAAAGATGGAATGTCATAAGCAAAAGCAAGTGGTTATTGGTAACGGCTTTGTCGTTTATCATTTGTCATTTATCATTTAGCATAGCGTCCTGTTCCTACTCCGAGGACCTCGACCTCTGTACGCTCACCGTACAACTGGTCTACCCAGAGAACACCATTGAGCCCTACGCCGGGGCACGGGTGGAACTGAAAGCCCTTGGGCACAACGCCGTCTTCGTAGACTCCACCGACGCGCAGGGCAAGACCCGCTTCACCGTCACACCCGGTATCTATGAGGCCAGTTCTTCCTCACAGTTCCTCGACAGCACAACAGCCACCTGGTGGCGATACAACTTCAACGGCGTAAAAAGTATGATTATCGTAGACCCCGACAGCACCAATAATATAGAAATAACGTTGAAATCATCCAGGAAAAGGGTGGTTCACTAATAAATAATGAACAAGTTACCGAATATCACAGATAAGCACCAGAGAACTGTCTGGCTAAGGGCTTTCCACATCTGGCAGCACCGTCCACACAAGGTGGCCCCGCTCTCGGAAGTCATCCATGAGTGTGCGTCGTGCCACACGAGGTATCAAGGCAATTACTGTCCGCGTTGTGGTCAGTCGTCTGCCATTGGTCGCTTCTCCTTCAAGAAAGCATTCTTGCTGTTCCTCGATGTATGGGGAGTAGGCAACCGAAGCATGTTCCGCAGCATCCGTGACCTGATGTTCCGTCCAGGCTTCATGATTCGCGACTATCTCAGCGGCATGCAGTCGGCTTATTTTCCTCCTTTCAAGATGTTCTTCCTGTTGACAGCCCTCTCGCTGCTTGTGCAAACCGGATTCGACCTCGGCCTTCATGAGGAAGAAAAGCAGGAAGTGGAGCAGGTAAAGCATAATTACACTGACGAGATTCCTATGGACAATGTCGAAAATCCTGAAGCAGTTGAACAAGTAAGTAAAATCTTCAAAATCAGCAGGAATTTTGGCTATGCGATGAATTCCCTGAGGGAGAAGAATCCAGCCATCTTTGCGCTCGTCACGCTGGTGCTCTTCTCTCTACCCCTGTATTATTTCATCCGTCACTCGCCCACCATTCCCAATCTCAGGTTCTCCGAGTTCATCGTGGCACTTATCTATACCGCCAATATGTACAGCATCTTCACGATAGCCGGATCGCTACTGAATTCCGAACTGCTCAAGTTACTTGCCGTGCTGATGATATTCGTCACATTCAAGCAGCTCACCGGTTACACCAAGCGACGTATGCTCGGCTATGTGATACTGACCATCATCATCTCGGCAGCCTCACTCTCTCTCCTGGCTTTCGGCGGGGGCTCAATCGCATATCTTTTTACCAAATAATCATCAATGAAGCGAAAGAATATGAAACAGAGTTTATTATTTATCATTTGTTCTTTGTTCTTTAGCCCCGCAGGGGCGCAGCACGACCAGAACGTAGACCAAATCATCATCAAGGAGATTTACTGCGGCGGCTGTCCCAAGGACGAGGGCAGCGATGTGTTCCACATGGATAAGAGCATCATCCTCTACAATAACTGCCCAGAGCGCGTCGTAGCCACGAACCTGTGCATCGGCATGGCAACACCCTATAATGCCGAGGCGAATAACATCACCAGCATCTACGACAAAGACGGACAGCTGGTGTATGAGGATGAGGGATTCATTCCGGCGCAGAACGCCATCTGGTATTTTCCCTCCACGCTCGAAATCGAACCATTCTGCCAGGTGGTGGTAAACATTCACGGGGCCATCGACAACACCAAGACCTACTCACAGTCGGTGAACTATGCCTTTCCTACCTACTACTGCATGTACGACCCAGAGAGCGGATATAACAACACCATGTACTACCCCACCCCATCTGACGTTATTCCAACTAGCCACTACCTGAAGACTGTGAAGTACGGAATGGCGAACTCATGGCCTCTGAGCACTACATCACCCGCACTGTTCATTTTCCAGACACAAGACATGTCACCCGTGGACTTTGCCAACAATGCCGACAACCTCTGGTATGCTCCAGGCGTGGCGCAGACCCCCGTCTATTCCTGCGTGAAGGTTCCAGTTGAATGGATTATCGACGGCGTGGAGGTGTTCAACTCTGCCAAGAAAGAGAGCAGCATGAAACGCCTCACCGCCGACATCGATGCCGGCTATGTCTATCTGACGAACAGGCTGGGACACACGCTCTACCGCAACGTCGACCAGGAGATGACCGAGGCCCTGCCTGAGAACGAGGGCAGGCTGGCATACGACTATGCCCTCGGTGTGGACGGCAGCACCGACCCCAGCGGCATAGATGCCGAAGAGAGTCTCGTAAGAGGGGCTCACATCGTCTATCGCGATTACAATGACTCCAGTAACGACTTCCATGAACGCCAGCGCTGCTCACTGCGCGACTATATGCCGCTGATAGATGACCCGCAGCCGAAACCAATAAAAGGCGACGTGAACGGCGATGATGCCGTGGACGTTGCCGATATATCAGCCATTATCTCCGTTATGGCGGGCTCTGCCACCTACGAATATGCTGACGTAAACAATGATGGCACCGTAGACGTAGCCGACATTTCATCAGTAATCACTATCATGGCAGGGGACAACAAATAATATTGGTTATTGTTTATTGGTTATTGATTATTGGTTATTGTTTATTGGTTATTGTTTATTGGTTATTGTTTAAATGTATAGGAACAAGGTATTATTGACAGCGTTTCTCTTATGTATAGGCCTCATCGCCCATACAGCCGAACCAATACGTCCTTCTGTTCTTATATCAGAAAACACATTTCCTTCTGTCCATGACCCTTGGCTAGCTGGCAAGAACGCTGCCGCCCTCACCCGTTATGCCTTCGACAACATCGGTGTGGCGGAACTGTCGCTGACGAAAGGCAAGGGTGGCTTTGTCGATTTCAGCGACTCGCCCGATGCCCTCAGCGTCAATGCCTCTATAGCGTCTTTCTTCCGACTGAGCAATCGTGCCGTCGTCTTTGGTTCAATGAGCTACAACAACTTCTCCGGTGACGACATGGCGGGCTCTGCCTTCATCTCCCGCCACCTCCCCTTCGACATCGTCGAAGATTCCCTCACCAATACCGGCACCAAGCATCAGGACACCTACCACCTCACTGGCGGTCTGGGCATCGACATCCACAAAGGCTTCTCCCTCGGCGCCCGTCTGGACTACACCGCCGCCAACTACGCCAAATACAAGGACCTGCGCCACAAGAACAAACTCATGGACCTTGACCTCACCGCAGGATTCTACCTACCCATCAGCTTGACTGACAGCATGGAACTGAGCCTGGGAGCCAACTACCTCTACCACCGCACCACGGAGAGCTTGCAGTTCAGCACCTACGGCAAGAACGACAAGGTGTACAACTCACTCGTCTCCTACGCCAACTTCATGGGCCACGTGGAGCAGTTCGGCAATGTCGGCTACACGGACAAGAGCCGCGAGATGCCCCTCGTCAGCGACTACAACGGTGTGGGAGCACAAATCAATGCCCAACGGTTATTGGTTAATGGTTATTGGTTATTGGTCTACAACTCCTTCACCTACGCACACCGTCGTGGCTACTACGGCAGGAAGTCCCCCTACACCATCACCTACACAGGCCACGAGAGCGACCTCTACCACTACGATGCCCGTCTCTCCGTCTCCAGTCCGCGTGGGTCGAGGTTTTCCCTCGACCTCTCCCTCTCGGCAGAGAACCTCCGCAACGATGCCTCCAACTACCGCGAGCTGCAGAACGAGCAGGGAGCCACCTACTACGAATACTACACGCCCGTAAAGACCGCCAACAAGCTTTGGACTGACGGCACCATCGCCTTCACGGCAGAATTGGGCAGCCTCCACATCCCTAACGGTCAACGGTCAATGGTCAATGGTCAACGGTCAATGATTCCCGTCTGGATATTCAACGCTGGCCTTAACTGGCACCACCGCGAGCAAACCGCCTACGTCTATCCCTTCCGTCGTCATCAGGACATCAGGAGCACGGAACCCTTCGTCTCCGTTTGCCGTAACATCCTTGCAAGTCGGAAGAGCAACACCTTCTGGACATTAGCCCTCGACTTCTCCTTCCTCAAAGGCAGCGGCGAGCCTTTTGAGAACCTCACCTACCAGACACCCAGCGATAAACAGGAGCAACCGCCGACGATGGATGCCTACCTTTGGCGCGAGTACACATGGCTCACCGCTGCCCAGTACCACGTAGGCGGCTCAGTAGCCTATTCTTTCATCATGCCAAGAACCCATCTTCGCACTTTCATCCGTCTCAGCCTCAGCCATCGCAAGGCCAACGAGACCAGCGAATACAGCCTTGGACGTGACTTCACCACCGGCTCGCTGACAATAGGATGCGCCTTCTAAGTAACTAAAGTTTCCCACCCCTGTTATACTGGCAATTCAAGGCATCAAAAGTTCTAGGAAGCCTTTGTTTATAGGCATTCCGGAACTTGGCAAGTTTATGTTAAACCCAAAGGCTTTGCTCACTCTCGCTGTAGTAAAATAAATGACGCGGTTTTTATTGCTGTTTCGAAAAAAAAATCGTAACTTTGCTTAGGAAAACGGTAACGCTGATTGTATATAGAGTAAAAGCAATGTGACAAGATGATTGACAAACAAGAGTTTGAACGGATATTCAGGCAGCATTACGGAGCGATGTATCGACTGGCGGGAAGGCTGCTCGGCGATGATGCTGAGAGCAAGGACGTGGTGAGCGATGTGTTTGCCCAGCTGCTGGAGAGCACCGTTGACTTGAGAGCAGAGACCCTCAGGAACTACCTGCTGACGCTTACCCGTAACCGCTGTATCAATCTGCTGGTGCACAGGCAGAAGGCAAAGGCGGTCACGATAGACCTCCATCAAGAGGACGACACTCAGCAGGAACAGCTTGAGGAGCTCTATCGCTACATCGACGAGCAACTGCCACCTCTCTCGCGCCAGATACTCCGCTTGCGCTACCATCAAGGGTTGAAGTATCGTGAGATAGCCGATGAGCTGAAGGTGAGCGAGGTGACCGTCTATCATCATCTGTCACAATCTCTGAAACAAATGAAGGAACATTTTAACACGAAAGGTTATGGAATCTAACAATCAGAAACTGGAAGAACTCCTCAGGCAGATGTATGCCCAGGAGGATTTAATAAAGGATGATGACGAGCAGCTCGGACAGACCATCGACGAGGAGTGGCACAAGTTCGAGGCTCAGCATTTCCCTCCCAGGAAGCAGCACTCTTGGGGATGGATGCAGATAGCAGCAAGTATCGTTGGTGTGCTGATGCTCTCAGGCATAGCCTACGCTACTGTTCAGTTGATACGTTCTTCGGCAAGCGGGGACTCCCAGGCTCAGACAGAAGAAACGAGGAAAGACAGGCCCCATCAGAAGGCAACGCAAAAGGAGAAACAGGACACCCTGCAGATGAACCCTGTGGTCTTTGAAGACAAGGAACTGGGGAGCATTCTTGACGAGGTTGCTGCCTATTATCATTGTGAGGTGGAGTATCAGAACAAGGAGGCCCGGCACATTCGCTTCTACTTCACTTGGGACAGGTCGCAGGGCATAGAAAGCGTCATTGAGACATTCAACCGTTTCGAGCACATCAACATCCAGAAAGAGAACAAGAAACTGATTGTCAAATAATTACAAAGCCATACAAACATGAAACAGCTATTATTATCTGCATTGCTTTGTGGCTTTGCACTATTCATAAATGCACAACAGTTACGTGCAGACGAGCATGGCTCGGAAACGACGATAACAAGAGACTATCATGACCTCTCGCTCTCGAAGGTACTGGAAGACCTGAATCAGGCTACGTCAGACAAGACCATCTACTTCATCTATGACGAGTTGGAGGACTTCACCGTGACCGCCCACTTCAGCAAGCTTTCTATCGAGGAAGCCGTTCGCGAGGTCATTGGGTTCTATCCCATGAAGGTCACCTACGAGAAAGACGCCATCTTCATAGAGTGTACTCAGAAGGAAACAACCAAGGTCATGGGGCGTGTTGTCGATAGTCAAGGCCAGCCCATCGAATTTGCCAATATCTCCTTGTTGGAGGTTACCGACGGGGCCTTCATAAACGGCAGCGTGAGCAATGAGAATGGCGACTTTGTGATTCCCTGCCAAGCCCAGCGCGTAATAGTGAAACTGTCGTGTGTAGGCTATAAAGCCGAGACTCGTCAAGTCAGCGTGGGTGAGATAGGTGTCGTCACCATGCAGCCTGAGACCTACACCATCGATGGCGTAGAGGTAAAGGGAGAGATTCCGCAGTACAAGATGACACATGGTGGCATGAGTGTGGACATTCAGCACTCCCTGCTCCACGACGTCGGTAATGCCGATGACATGCTCTCGATGCTTCCTCTCATACAGGGGCGCGATGGCAAGTTCACCGTGCTTGCAAAAGGTGAGCCTGAGATTTACATCAACAATAAGAAGGTGCGCAACATGGACGAGCTGAAGCAGCTGAAATCATCGGACGTGAAGAGTGTGGACATCATTACTGCTCCTGGTGCACGCTACAATGCCGAGGTGAATGCTGTCATCCGCATCAAAACCCTGAAGCCTCAGGGAGAAGGGCTGAGCCTGATGGCCACCAGCCAGACGTGGAGAAACAACAAGTGGAACAACTACGACGATTTGACCCTGAAGTATCACGTAGCAGGTCTCGAGGCATTTGCCAATGTGGCCTTCGACTGGAGCCACTACAGCGGTGACCAGGACATCGACCAGGAGCTGCACATCAGCAGGGACACGTTTAATATTCATGCCTTCGCACCTGTCAGAAGCCGATGGGCAGAGCTTTCCTACAAGGCTGGCCTGAGCTACGATTTCAACACAGACCACTCTGCCGGACTCAGTTTCTCGTCGCAAAAGCGTCTTTATGAGCATTTCAATAATGACATGACGCAGCACTATCTGAAGAACGGGGCCTACTATGGCGACATCCTCCTGAAAACAAATATCAACAGGCCCGACAAGCCAGTAAGGGAACTGAACATGTACTATATTGGCAAGGTGGGACAGCTGGGCATCGACTTGAACGCTACATGGCTGCGACGTGACTCAGAAGACCAAATCGAACAGCAGGAGTACAGCCACGAACTGGGTGACCGTCCCATCAACACCGTGAACTGGGAGAAGAACACGATGGCCGCTGCCAAGCTCATATTGTCTTACCCCATCTGGAAAGGTGAGCTGAGCTTTGGCTCGGAGGCCACATCGACAGAGAGCCACGGTCACAACTACAACGAAGAGGACATCATACCAGAAGCCGACACAGACACCGAAGAACAGAACATTGCAGGGTTTGCCGAATACAACCTGCAACTGGGACAATGGACGCTAAATGGTGGATTGCGCTATGAGCATGTGGCAAACGACGTACATCAGTTCGGCCTCTACAAACCAGAGCTAAGCCGCAACTACAACGACTGGTTCCCCAGCCTCTCGGCAGCCTGGCAAAAGAACAAATGGGGCATACAGCTGAGCTACAGCAAGCGCATCACACGACCACGCTACAACCTGCTGAGTTCCATCATCGTCTACGACAGCCGTATGCTATATGAAGGTGGAAACCCGCTGCTGCGTCCCTCAGTACGCCAGAGCATCGACCTGAGCATCACCTATTCATGGCTGAACTTCGTCACAGGTTTCACACGCGAGAACGACCTCATCAGCCACATCGGCAAAGTGTACGATGCAGAGAAGGAAATAGCCATCTTCCAGCCCATGAACTTCGACCACCAAGACCGCGTCTATGCCACCCTCGTAGCCTCTCCCAAGTTCGGCTTCTGGCAGCCCACCGCCACTTTGCACTATTACCAGCAGATGTTCGATGCAGAAGCATACGGCGCACCGATGAAACTCAACAAGCCCGAATTCAGCTTCAGCCTACAGAGCTGGTTCGTCATCAATCCCACCACGAAAGCGGTGCTACAGGCCAGCCATACCGGAAGTAACCATTGGGCATTCATGTATCGCAACAGCAGCTTCATACTGAATGCCCGCATACAGAAGACTTTCCTCAAAGGACAGCTTACGGTCTCTCTCTATGCCAACGACATCTTCCGCACCTACAAGACCAAGTTAACCACCTATTACGAGATAGGCTCTACCCAACAAGACGACTACGGTTACACCCAGCAGGTAGGTCTCACGCTGAGCTACAACTTCAACGCCACCCGCTCGAAGTATCGTGGTACAGGTGCAGGAAATGAGGAGAAGAGCCGATTCTGAGAAAAGGAGAGAAAGCCTTTTTCTCTCCAAGACAAAGCCGATTAGATTCTTAAGTTGCGAATGGCTGCGAATTTGAAACGAATTATCATAATTTATTCCACAAATTGTCATCATTATTATTTAAATTTATGGTCAAAATTATGCGTATTATGGTAATTTGTTTCTAAAAACCGATTTGGGATAAATGAGAATTCGCAAACTTATTTCAGTCAAACGTAATATAGCATCCAGCATTATTGGACACATTAAACGACTGAGCTATGGCGTAGAAAGAAAGACCTTGAACTGAGAAAGGGGAGTTTTCAGGTAAATTAAATCCCCTTATTTTGTAAGTTCAAAGCCGATACGGGCACCGTCGGCACTTTTGGCGAGCTTGCTGACAGCTTGAACAGCGGCGGTGTTGCTGACCTTACCCTCTTTCTGAAGGATGTTAACCATCTGTGTGGAGTCAAACATCAGGCCCATTCCCTTCTGGGTCTTTGTTACATTGCCCTTGATGGTCTCAGTGGAGGTCTTGAGGGAGATTTCACCGTTCTGGGGGTTATAAGTATATGTTCCGCTGAATGGGATGCCATTCACCTTCGCCGAGAACTTGTTACCAGCAAGGAATGAGAAAGAGGTGTTGCTACGATTGATGCCGATGCTGCTGTAGTTACTTGCCAGCGACGTATTAATGTTGGTAACAGCAGCCGTACCTCCTGCCTTTGCCAGAGCCTGTTCGGTAGTAAAGGCTGAACTTGGGGCGTTGTAGTTCCAGCTACCAAGGATGCCCATAATTTGCAATTAATTTTAATTTTAGCCTGAATTATACATGAGAATTACGGGCGCCAAGAATCTTCACACTCTTGCTTAGGCAAGCGTCCCTTTGGGCCGAGCGACCACGAATTAAACACAAATTATTCAAGCATGAAACTTTGTTAAAAGAGAGTAAAACGACAAAATATTTATAAATATTTCGGCTTTTATTCTTACCTTTGCATCTCGCTTAAAATCCCAATAAATGCCACTTAGACTACCCGACCGCCTCCCGGCAATAGAGCTGCTGAAGCATGAGAACATCTTCGTGATGGATACCACACGGGCCCATCATCAGGACATACGCCCTCTGCGCATCGTCATTCTCAACCTCATGCCCATCAAGATTACAACCGAGACCGACCTCATACGTCTGCTCTCCAACACGCCCCTGCAGCTCGACATCAGCTTCATGAAGCTCAAGAGCCACACGCCGAAGAACACTCCCGTAGAGCACATGATGATGTTCTACCGCGACTTCGAGGTTATGCGCGACGAGAAGTTCGACGGCATGATTATCACCGGCGCACCTGTGGAGAACATCCCCTTCGAGGACGTGCGCTACTGGACCGAGCTGTCGGAAATCTTTGCCTGGGCACGTAGCCACGTCACTTCCACGCTCTACATCTGCTGGGCGGCACAGGCAGCCCTCTACCATTTCTACGGCATCCCCAAGTACCAGCTGCCGAAGAAGATGTTTGGCATCTTCCCCCAGACCATCCTGCAGCCCCAACTGCCCATCTTCCGGGGCTTCGACGACTACTTCATGATGCCCCATAGCCGCCACTCAGAGGTGCACCGCGACGACATCCTGGCCAACCCCTCGCTCCAGCTCATCGCCGAGTCGGCAGACTGTGGCGTGAGCATCGTCATGGCTCGTGCAGGTCGGGAGTTCTTCATCACAGGACACATGGAGTACGCACCTAACACCCTCGATAACGAATACCGCCGTGACAAGGGCATACGCGACGACGTAGACCTGCCACGCAACTACTATCCCCACGACGACCCAGCGCTACCCCCGCTCGTCACCTGGAGGGCACATGCCAACCTCTTCTACAACAACTGGATAAACTACTACGTCTACCAGGAGACGCCTTTCGATATCAACAGCATTAATTAAATTTGGAAGTTTCAACTTATAACATATCAAATAATTATGGCAACAAACGTATCATTCAAGTACGCCCCGATGTTTCAACTGGGCGAGGACAAAACCGAATACCGCCTTCTCTCTAAGGAGGGTGTGACCACCGCCACTTTCGAAGGCAAGGAAATCATCAAAGTGAGCCCTGAGGCACTAACGCTTCTCTCGCAGCAGGCCTTCCACGACGTGGAGTTCATGCTCCGCCGAGAGCATAACCTACAGGTGGCTGCCATCCTGAGCGACCCTGAGGCCTCGGAAAACGACAAGTATGTGGCTCTGCAGTTCCTACGCAATGCCGAGGTGGCTGCTCGCGGCATCCTGCCCTTCTGTCAGGATACCGGCACCGCCATCATCCACGGCGAGAAAGGTCAGCAGGTATGGACAGGCTTCGAGGACGAAGAGGCTCTTTCACTTGGCGTCTTTAACACCTTCACACAGGATAACTTACGTTACTCACAGAACGCTCCGCTGACGATGTACGACGAGGTGAACACCCGTTGCAACCTCCCCGCACAGATTGACATCGAGGCCACCGAGGGTGCCGAATATCGCTTCGTGTTCGTGGCCAAGGGTGGAGGTTCGGCCAACAAGACATATTTCTACCCCATGACCAAGGCCACCATTCAGAACGAGCAGACACTCATCCCCTTCCTCGTGGAGAAGATGAAGTCGTTGGGCACGGCTGCCTGTCCTCCCTATCACATCGCCTTCGTCATCGGCGGCACATCGGCTGAGAAGAACCTGCTCACGGTGAAGCTCGCCTCGATTAAGTACTACGACTCGCTACCCACGACGGGCGACGAGACTGGCCGTGCCTTCCGCGACATCGACCTGGAGCAGAAACTCCTTGACGAAGCCCACCGCATCGGCCTCGGCGCACAGTTCGGCGGTAAGTACATGGCCCACGACATCCGCGTCGTCCGTCTGCCGCGTCATGGTGCCTCCTGTCCCATCGGCATGGGTGTCTCCTGCTCGGCCGACCGTAACATCAAGGCAAAGATCAACCGCGACGGCATCTGGTTAGAGAAGATGGATTCGAACCCCTCGGAGCTGATTCCCGCAGAGTTTGCCAAGGCTGGCGAGGGACAGAACACCATCACCATCGACCTCAACGAGGGTATCGATGCCGTGCGCAAGGAACTGACGAAATATCCCGTCTCCACCCGTGTGAACCTCAAGGGCACCATTATTGTGGCTCGCGACATCGCCCACGCCAAGCTGAAAGCACGCATTGACGCCGGCGAGCCCATGCCCGAATACTTCAAGAAATACCCCGTGCTCTATGCCGGTCCGGCCAAGACACCCGAGGGCTACCCCTGTGGCTCGATGGGCCCGACGACGGCCAACCGCATGGATCCCTACGTGGACGAGTTCCAGAGCCTCGGTGCTTCTTTAGTGATGATAGCCAAAGGCAATCGCTCTCAGGCAGTTACCGACGCTTGCCAGAAGCACGGCGGCTTCTACCTCGGCTCCATCGGCGGTGTCGCAGCAGTACTTTCGCAGTCGAGCATCAAGTCGATAGAGTGCGTCGAGTATCCTGAGCTGGGTATGGAGGCCATCTGGAAAATCGACGTTGAGGACTTCCCTGCCTTCATCCTCGTTGATGACAAGGGCAACGACTTCTTCAAGACCCTGAAGCCCTGGGCACCTTGCGCCAAGTAATCATTTAGTTAATTGTAATAAAAAAGTTGAATGAAAATTTGGTAGGATAAAAAAAAAGCTCTACCTTTGCACCCGCAAAACGCGAAGGAGAGTTGGCAGAGTGATCGATCGCGCTGGACTCGAAATCCGGTATACCCTTATGGGTATCGGGGGTTTGAATCCCTCACTCTCCGCTTACAAATATAGAAACCCGCTGGAAATCAGCGGGTTTTGTTTTTCTTTCCATCAGAGGTTCCGTTTTAGGTTCCGTTTTTCTTTTATAAATAATTAAACGGTCAAATATGAGTCTGATCCCATATTTGACCGTTCAAGAGTGTCTATCTCCGCTTTGAGGTGTATTCCACACGAGACCATACACATTGAAAAACCGACGGAGGCCAGTGAGCAGGTAAGGCGCACGTGGATTTTTCCGTGGCCCCCTCAGACCGCCACAACAACACATAGGCAGCATACCACTTGTTTTTATACCCTTACCCGAAGATTTTACATACCCTGTAAAAGAAGAAAGGCAGACTGGACACTCCATGCAGTTCTGACCTGAAGGCCTTGATCTTTGAGTTCAGCGACTCAGCCGAGGCATTCGTTACGAAAGTGTCATAGTAGCCAAGCAAGTCCTCTTCCCTTTCCTTGACAGTTATCATGAAAGTCTTGATTTCCTTGCAGCTGCTGGCCTTCACGTGCTCGTACCAGACGTGCAGGCTCAGGCGTACCTTCTCCTTGATGACGTTCCTCTGCTCCTGGCTGAGCACTTTGTCTTTCAGCAGGGCGTTGTCCCTCTTGCTCCAGTACAGCTGGCGGAACTCCTCCTTGAGGTCGAAGGCCTCTTTCAGCTCGGGGAACTCCTCGAAGAGGAGGGCCATCCTCTCGTGCTGCTCGTCGCTCCATTTGTCCGGGTTCTGCCTGAGCGTGTGGAACGAGCGGCGCAGGAAGTCGGGCTTGGTCTCACCGTTCTTCATCGTGCTTGGCACATAGTCCTGCTTACGGTAGGCCACCTTCCGTCCGCGCTTGCGGCCCTTGCGCCTCTTCTTCTGGCTTTTGCGCTTCTCACGGTATTCCTTCCTCCGTTTGGCATGCTGGTCGACAAGCTTGTAGAAGGCTGCCCTTTCGTGCTTGAGCTGTATGTTGACCTTCTTCCTGACCCCGGCGAACACGTCCATCAGGTGGTCCATGAGGTCCTGCATGACGTGGAAGCGGTCAATCGATATGCGGGCGTTGGGGAAGGCTGCCCTGCCGGTGAGCTTCATCGAGTCGGAGAAGTCCATGCTGATGTCAATGACGGCATTGCGGGCATCCTCGGGCAGCTTCCTCAGCCATTTCAGCACCGTCCTGGCCTTGACCCCGCGGATGATGGCGATGACGGTCCCCTGTCCGCCGTGGGCGTCCTTGTTCGACACAAAGGTGTACAGCTCGCCGCAGTACATGCACTCGTCTATCGACAGGTGCAGCCCCATGTTCTTCGCCAGCAGGATCCACTCCCGGGCATGCTCCTTCTGCTCCCATGCCCCGTAGTCGCTCAGACAGTCCCTGTATATCTGCCCGAGGTAGTCGCCCGCCACGCCATGGCTGCGGGCTACGCTGCGGCACGTGACGGGGCGGTTATCAAGCTCCTCCTTTTAAAAAAGCAGCAAACTCGGGGGAGATGCTGGTGCCCTTGGCCTTCAGGGGGAATATGCACGGGACGGTGTTCCTGTCATCAGGGCCGATGTAACGGCGACGACGCATGTGGAGCGTCAGCAGGCGGTTGCGCACAGGGTAGTCCTGCACACTCGTGTATTCAGTGAAGCCATTCGGACGCAAGGTCAGGCGCTCCTCAGGAGTCCTGCAGTCAAGCTCTTCCAGGTAAATGTGAACCCTCCGCTTGTAAGGAGTGTAGGAACCGTCAGCAGGGGCGGGCACTTCCTCCTCATCCATTTTCACAATGTCGAAGTGGTCAAGAATACCCTCGGGGAGTAGTAAGGCTATCACACCATACAACAATTCAAGTCGGTCTGAATCTGTCTGCATCTTAAATATTTATGTAAAACGGTGCAAAGGTACTAACTTTTATCCCGTTGGCCAAGCGATATGCTGCCTATGTGTTGCTGTGGCTGGTCTGAGGGGGCCACGGAAAAATCCACGTGCGCCGTGACTGTGTGGTTCGGATGAAAATGTGTATATTTGCACCCAACTTAACTTATCTGTATTATGAAAAAAATATTATTTACTTTCACATTCCTGCTCGCCACGCTGACTGGGGCGTTCAGCTACACCAACGATGAGACCCAGGGACGCCTCGTCATCAAGCAGCTGGCCGACATGAACACACCGCGAATAAGCCACCAGATTATGGAGACGGAGGACGGCATCGCCGTATTCGGAGGACACACAACGGGCTTCGCCATGACCATGACCGCTGAGCGCTACAACCGCGAGACCAACAGCTGGACGCAGATGACCATGCCCAACTACCACGACTATTCCGGCAGCATCATCCTCGACGACGGACAGCTGCTCATCATGGGTGGCATGAGCAGCAACAGCGGCGTGGGAGCCAGCAACAAATGCGACTACTACGACCCCAAGACAAACTCCTTCACCACCGCAGCCAACCTCACCGTGCCGCGCAGCATGATGAAGGCCGACCGTACCGAGAGCGGAAAGATATACTTCATGGGATGCTGGTACAACAGCAGCTATAGCGTGGAGTGCTACGACCAGGAGACCAAGACCTTCTCGAAGGCTGCCGACGGCTTCAGCGCCTTCATGCCCTTCGTCTTTGCCATGCGCGGTGAGCGCGTCGTCGTAGCCTACGAGAAGCGCCTGTTCCTCGTGGAGAACGGAACGGGCACCGACGTGGAGTGCGACCTGCTCAAGGAATACACCATCCTGAAGCCCTGGCACGAGGTACAGATGAAAGACTACAAGCTCGCTGACGGAAGCGCCGTCGTAGTGGCAAGGAACAACAATCAGGAGCCCGCCCTGCTGCGCATCTATGATGATGCCACCAAGGGCATACAGGTGGAGAAAATCGTTGACCTGCCCATGACCCTGCCCAACAATGCCGACACCTCGCTGGCATACGAGATAGAGGCAACACGCATCTTCTGCGACAACGCAGCGAAGAAAGTCTACATGATGATTCGTGTCGATGGCGACCCCTGCAGCCCCGGCATCGTGGAGTATGCCTACGCCTCGACCGACAAGCTTACTGGTGGCAGCACCACCGTCTATGCCCCCGACAAGCGGCTCGACCTCTACGTCATCGACGGTGCCTGGCTACGCCTCGCCGACGGCACCTTCATCTCCACCGGCGGCAACACCAGCAACGACAGCCGGGCCAACTTCAATGCGCACGCCGCTACCTACGCCTACACCCTCACCAAGGGGCAGAAGGGCGATGCCAACGGCGACGGTAGCGTTGATGTGGCTGACATTGCAACAATCATCACCATCATGGCCAGCGGCGCCGAAGGTGACAGTAAGGCCTTCGACGTGAACGGCGACGGCGTCATCGATGTGGCCGACATCGCTGCCATCATCACCATCATGGCTGGCCAGTAGGGTGCTCGTATACACGTCAATTCCGTAAAACTATTAAACGGCCAGACTTTCCGCTGCGAAGTCTGGCCGCTTTTGTCAATAGCCCTATTATAAAAAAAGAAGAAAAAACGGCTAAATATTCGGTAATATCAGAATTTATTGCTACCTTTGCCCCCGTAATCAGTCAAAACGACAACGAACATGAACATTTTAGTGACAGGCTGCAACGGCCAACTGGGTAATGAGATGCAACTGCTGGAGAAAGTGCATCCCGCACACAATTACTATAATACCGACGTGGAGGAGCTGGACATCACCGACCAGCAGGCCATCGAGCGGTTTGTGGAGGAGAACGCCATAGACGGCATTGTGAACTGCGCCGCCTATACCGCCGTGGACAAGGCTGAGGCCAACGAGGACTTCTGCCGACTGCTCAACGCTACAGCACCTGGCTATCTGGCTGAGGCCATGGGCCGACGCGGCGGGTGGATGATACAGGTGTCAACAGACTATGTCTTCGATGGCACCAATCATCGGCCGTATGTGGAGACCGACCCTGTGTGTCCCAACTCGGCCTACGGACGTACAAAGCTTGAGGGCGAAGAGATGGTGCAGAAATGCTGTCCGCAGTCGATGATTATCCGCACGGCCTGGCTCTATAGCACCTTCGGCAATAACTTCGTAAAGACCATGTTGCGCCTAGGGCGAGAGAAGCAGGAGCTGGGTGTCATCTTCGACCAGATAGGTACGCCGACATACGCCCGCGACCTTGCTGTGGCTATCTTTGCCGCCATAGAGCAAGGCGTGAAGCCAGGCGTCTATCACTTTAGTAATGAAGGTGTTATTTCGTGGTATGACTTTACCAAAGCCATCCATCGCATAGCAGGTATCACCACATGCCATGTGCGTCCGTTGCACACCGCCGAGTATCCTACTCCTGCCAGTCGTCCCCATTTCTCCGTACTCGACAAGACGAAAATCAAACAGACTTACGGGCTGGAGATACCTTACTGGGAGGAGTCGCTAAATGAATGTGTTCAATTGATAATTGAGAATTGACAAGTGGAAGTAAAGAAGAATTCTTTGCGGGCATGGCTGCTGGCAGCCCGTCCTAAGACGCTGACGGGTGCTGCCGTGCCGGTGATGATAGGCCTGGCGCTGGCGTGGATGGATGCCCGTGAGTTTTACCAGCCGGGGACGTTCAGCTTCGTAGCCGCCGCGTTGTGTCTGCTCTTTGCACTTATCATGCAGGTGGATGCGAACTTCATCAACGACTTCGTGGACTATGCCCGAGGCACCGACGACCGTACAACCCGTCTGGGACCGGAGCGTGCCTGTACGCAGGGATGGGTGGACACGGAGAGCATGAAGCACGCCATTGCCGCCACGACCATTTTGGCCTGTCTCGTAGGACTGCCGCTCGTGGTCTATGGCGGACTGGAGATGGTGCTTGTGGGTATGCTCTGTGTGGCGTTCTGCTTCCTCTACACCACACATCTTTCTTATATAGGCCTGGGCGACGTGCTCGTTTTGCTGTTCTTCGGAGTGGTGCCCGTCACGGTTACCTACTACGTGCAGTTGCACGAGGTGACGCTGGAGGTAGTGCTTGCCTCGCTGGCCTGTGGGCTGGTCATCGACACGTTGCTGCTGGTGAACAACTTCCGCGACCGCGATACCGACCGGGAAGCCGGCAAACAGACACTCGTGGTGCGCATTGGAGCGAAGGCATCGCTTATACTGTATCTTTCTGTAGGCATCGTGGCCTGCCTGTTGGGGCTGGTGTTCTTGCTGCATGGCCGTTGGCTGGCGTTCGTGCTGCCGTTGCTCTACCTGCCCTTCCACATTTCCACCTTCCTGACTATCAGACGTATAGACCACGGCCGAGAACTGAATCATTGCCTGGGCAACACCTCACGAAATATCTTTATCTACGGCCTTTTGCTCACCGCAGGACTGCTGTTGACCAGTATACAATAAACAATAACCAATAAACGGTAAACGTTAGCGTTTAGTGATTGATAAGCGATGTTAATGTTACAAAAAATGCTTTGCTACGTCAGCATTATTTCTTAATTTTGCAGCCCGAAAGACATTTTGTAGCATGAAGAAAACATCAATATGCACCATATTGCTGCTTGCCGTGGCCCTTCTGGCCAATGCCCAGCCTGGCAGCAAGTCGCCCTATAGCCAGTATGGCTTGGGAGCTTTAGGCGACCAGTCGCAGAGCTTCAGCCGGGGAATGAACGGCGTGGGCCTGGCCCTGAGAAAGGGAAACATCTCCAACACGCTGAACCCCGCATCCTATTCTGCCATCGACTCGCTGACAATGCTCTTCGACATCGCCATGGCTGGGCAAGTGACTAATTATAAGGAACATGGGACTAGCGTGAACGCCAAGGGTGCAACCTTTGAATACATCGTGGGTACTTTCCGGCTGAGGAAGAACGTGGGCATGACCTTCGGCATCCTGCCTTACTCTACCATCGACTATGAGTACTACACTAGCCAGTTCCTTGACAACACCAACGGTACCATCGGCGAGAACTATACTGGTTCGGGCGGTCTGCACCAGGCCATGCTCGGCATAGGCTGGCGGGTTGTCAAGCCGTTGTCAGTAGGTGTCAATGTGGCCTACCTCTGGGGCAAGCAGAACAAGACGGTGTCGTCGAGCAGTACGACATACATCAACTCCCTGTCGAAGAACTACAATGCACTCTTCAACAGCTATAACGTTCAGGTAGGACTGCAATGGGAACAACCGCTGTCGAGGAAGGATGCGCTCACCATAGGCGCCACCTACACTCTAGGCCATACGCTGAATGCTAACGCGAACTGCCTTATCATCAACACCAACTCGGCCACCAGCAACCGCGACACCACCACCTTCGTCGTGGAGAACGGCTTTGCCATTCCCCATTCCTTCGGTATCGGTCTGGGCTATTCTCATGGCGAGAGCCTCTTCGTGGGAGCCGACGCTACCCTACAGAAGTGGGGCAATATAGACTATCCTGACTACGATGCTGAGAAGGGGCTCTATGTCAAGAAGAGTGGGCTGCTCAAGGACCGCTATCAGGTGAACGTGGGTGCCGACTATGTACCCAACACCATGAGCCGTAACTATTTCAACCGCGTGCATTATCGCGTGGGAGCCGGCTATACCACTCCTTACTATAAGGTCAACGGACAAGATGGTCCTAAGGAGCTGAGCATCAGCGCAGGTTTCGGGTTTCCGTTACAGAATTCATGGAACGTCAGAGGCAACATGAAGCCCGTGCTCCACATCAGTGCACAGTGGACGCGCTCGGCAGCCACCGACCTCATCACGGAGAATACCTTCCGCATCAACATCGGCCTGACATTCAACGAAAGATGGTTTGCAAAGTGGAAAGTAAACTGATGCGGCCTGCGGCCTAAATGATAAATGATAAATGAAAAATGAGAAATGAAAAATGATAAATGAGAAATATGATTACTTTCAAAATGACGCGTATGGATGAATCTTTGCGGAGAGCAGCCATAGCAACCATATTTGTTATTTCTCTTTTTTCATTTTCCACTTCGTCCTGTACCGAACCCCACGAGCACACGGCACGTGCCATCAACCCCGAAGACTCGGCCAGCATCATGGTGAGCTACGGAGTAAACACCCTTATTAGCGACTCTGGTGTGATAAAATATCGCATCGTTACCGAGCGGTGGGAGGTGAACACTGTGCGCCAGCCCTCGCGGTGGGAGTTTATGAAGGGAATCTTCTTCGAACAGTTCGATGAGCAGTTCCACGTACAGGGTTACATACAGGCCGACACTGCCTGGTACTTTGACCAGCAGCGGCTGTGGAAGCTGCGCGGAAGGGTTAACCTCCGCAACAACAACGGACTGATATACACCAGCGAAGAACTGTACTGGGACGGTGTTCGCCATGAGTTCTACTCTACTGTGTTCTCACGTGTCGTAACACCAGAACGCACCATGGAGGGAACCTACTTCCGCAGCGACGAGAAGATGGACCACTATCTCGTGACCAACTCCAAAGGCTCGTTCATTGCCTCGGACTTCGACCCGGAACCTGACCCTGCCGACACCGCGACAATCGTTCCCGCTGGTACTACTGTCACCACCGTATCGCCCACGACTGTCACTCCTCCCGCGTCGGGCAGTTCACCTGCCGTCACGGCAGATACAATCTCCAACCCGAAACCATGACAGCACTCATCGTATGTATCATCATCGCCATGCTCTTCTCTGCCTTTTTCTCAGGTATGGAGATAGCCTTCGTGAGCAGCAACCGTCTGCTCGCGGAGGTATCTCGTGAAAAGAATGGCCTAGCGCAAAGGGCTATCGCGCTCTTCTACCGACATCCCAATAACTTTGTCTCGACCATGCTTGTGGGCAATAATATCGCCCTCGTGGTCTACGGTATTCTCTTTGCCAAGATTTTCGACACGACGCTCTTCTACGGCCTAGACCCAGCCACCCGCGTTACTGTCGACACGTTGTTGTCTACCCTTGTGGTGCTCTTTACCGGAGAGTTCCTGCCCAAGACCATCTTCAAGAGTAACCCCAACACCATGCTCACCCTCTTTGCCCTGCCGGCATGGGTGTGCTATGTGGTGCTCTATCCCATATCGCGCTTTGCCACGCTGCTCTCCAAAGGGCTGTTGCGGCTCTTCGGCGTGCGTATGGACAAGACGTCTGATGACCATGAGTTTACCAAAGTAGACCTCGACTATCTGGTGCAAACGAGCATTGACAATGCCCGCAATGAGGATGACATAGAAGAGGAGGTGAAGATTTTCCAGAACGCCCTTGACTTCAGCGATACGAAGGTGCGCGACTGCATGGTGCCCCGCACGGAGATTGATGCCATCGAGGATGATGCCACCATCGACGAGCTGAAACAGAAGTTCGTGGAGAGCGGGCACTCGAAGATTGTGGTCTACCACGAGGACATCGACCATATCATAGGCTATATACACTCCTCGGAGATGTTCCGGTTGAAACCCTCAAATCTCAATGCTCAAATCTCAACGCTCAAATCACAAATATCATCCATCTCCTTCGTCCCTGAGACGATGCTGGCCTCAAAGCTGATGAAGCAGCTGATGCAGCAGAAACGTTCGCTGGCCGTGGTGGTCGACGAGTTCGGAGGCACTAGCGGACTGGTGGCCTTGGAAGACATCGTAGAAGAAATCTTCGGCGACATTGAGGACGAACACGACTCCACGAAATACGTGGCTAAACGACTTGACAATGGTGAATACCTGCTCTCCGCCCGACTGGAAATCGAGAAAGTGAACGAACTCTTCGACCTTTCGCTGCCCGAAAGCGATGACTATATGACCGTCGGCGGACTCATACTCCATGAGTACCAGAGCTTCCCGAAGCTTAACGAGGTGGTCACCATTGACGACACCTTCGACTTCAAGATTATCAAGAGCAGCGCGACGAAGATTGAGCTTGTACGTCTAAAAATTCATTAAATACTTTTCCCTTTTCATTATTTATTCGTATTTTTGCACAATAATATAATATAGTAGTATGAACGAGGAGCGTAAAGTGCTTATGGGAATGACCACCGCCGAACTGAAGGAGGTGGCCCGCCAGCTGGGTATGCCCGCCTTTACTGGTGGACAGATAGCCCAGTGGCTATACCAGAAGCACGTGACCTCCATCGACGGGATGACGAACATCTCGAAGCAGAACCGTGAACTGCTTGCCGAGCACTACACCGTTGGCGCCATGCCGCCCATCGACTGCCAGCGCTCCAGCGACGGCACGGTGAAATATCTCTTCCCCGTCCGTTGTTCCGTATGCTGCGCAAGTAGCGCAGCCCACCCCGACAACCGCTTCGTGGAGACCGTATTCATCCCCGATGGCGAGCGGGCCACGCTCTGTGTCTCCTGTCAGGTGGGCTGCAAGATGAACTGCCTTTTCTGCCAGACGGGTAAGCAAGGATGGCAGGGCGACCTGACAGCCGCCGACATCCTGAACCAGATTTACTCTCTTCCAGAGCGCGACCGTCTGACGAACATCGTGTTCATGGGGCAGGGTGAACCGATGGACAATCTCGATGCCGTGCTCCGTGCAACGGAGATTCTCACAGTTGCCAACGGCTATGCCTGGAGTCCCAAGCGTATTACCGTGAGCAGTGTCGGCGTGAAAAACAAGCTGAAGCGATTCCTCGACGAGAGCCAATGCCACGTAGCCATATCGATGCACTCACCGTTGTCCGACCAGCGTCTACAGCTCATGCCCGCCGAGAAGGCCATGCCCATAGAAGAGACCGTGAGGCTGCTTCGCCAGTATGATTTCACCCACCAGCGTCGCTGTTCCTTCGAGTACATCTGTTTCGCCGGACTGAACGACACCCCTGCCCACGCCCGTTCCATTGTGAAGCTGCTGAGTGGACTGGAGTGCCGGGTGAACCTCATCCGTTTCCACCAGATACATGGTGTAGACCTTCCCGGAAGTGACGAACGGCGCATGGAACAGTTGCGTGACACGCTTACCCGTCACGGCATTACCACTACAATTCGCGCCAGCCGCGGCCAGGACATCCTTGCCGCCTGCGGACTGCTATCAACTGCTGCCTCTAGTCCCCTAAGTTCTTGCCAAGGCAAGCGTCCTTAGGCCGAGCGAAGGGATGGGGGTCTGAACAAGCGCAGGCTCCCACATTACTAACCTCAATAGAAAATGGTTTGATAAACGCTTGTTCAGACCTCCGCCCCCTAGCTTAGGGGGACATATACAATGGATAATAAAAACAGAAGACCCCGCGTAGCAATCACCCACGGCGACACTAACGGCGTGGGCTATGAAGTGATACTGAAAGCATTTGCCGATCCTGCCATCCTAGAGCTGTGCACACCCATCGTCTACGGTTCGCCCAAGGTGGCCGCCTATCACAATAAGGTCCTCGGACTGGACACTCCCTTCACCATCATTGCTAATGCCAGTGAGGCCAAGGATGACCAGTTGAACCTGCTCACTACCTTCGACGAGGAGATAAATATTGACCTGGGACAACCCACCCCGGAGTCGGCACAGGCAGCCCTGAAGGCTCTCGACCGTGCCCTTAACGACTATGGCAAAGGTCTTTACGATGTGCTCGTCACCGCTCCCGTATTCAAGAACAGCATCAAGGACTTCAACGGCCACACCGCCTACATCGAGAGCAAGATTGGCGAGGGTCGGCATGGTCTTACCATCCTGATGAACGATGACCTGCGCGTGTCTCTTGTGACCAACAACGTGGCCATCAAGGACATTGCCGAGGCCATCACCAAGCAGAAGATTATGGACAAGGCAATGCTCTTCCATCAGGCCCTGCGTCGTGACCTGCGTGTGAGCAGTCCGCGCATTGCCGTGTTGTCGCTCAATCCCCGCTGCGGTGAGGACGGTGTGCTGGGCACCGAAGAACAGGAAATCATCATTCCCGCCATCAACGAGCTGATAGGAAAAGGGCTGCAAGTGTTTGGTCCATACGCCGCCGATGACTTCTTTGGTCGCAGCAGCTACTACCGTTTCGACGGTGTGTTGGCCATGTATCACGATCAGGGCCAGACTCCCTTCAAGGCCGTGGCCTACGAAAACGGAGTGCGCTTTACTACTGGTCTGCCATTAGTACGCACGGCACCTGCCCATGGGGCAAACTTCTCTGCTGCCGGAAAGGGCATCACCGACGAACAGTCTCTGCGCAACGCCATCTATGCGGCTATCGACGTGTGGCGTAACCGTCAGAACTATGACGAACCCCTGCAGAATCCGTTGCCCAAGCTCTACCATGAGCGCCGCGATGAAAGCGAGAAAGTGCGCTTCAGTCAGCCGAAGCCACGTGAGCAATTCCCCAAACGAACAAATGACCAAGCTCCAAACGACTAAAAAAGCGGCTCTGCTGAACAGGCATTAGGAGCACGTACCCGCATGATGCGAGCCAGTGTGGGGGCTATGCGGTCGGTAGTCACAGGTTGTAACACCCGCATAGCCTCCACATTTGCGCCATAGAAAATGATGGGAAACTGGATCTCATATGCTGTCTCCAATGGCTGAGCTATCTCGGTAACATGCTTTATGTTGATAGCCTATTGACGATTCTTTCTGTCGGCGATATAAGTAAGGTTGTATAGGTGACTGAGTTCGCCCGTGGCGGTATCTACAATCCTTTAATTTAGTAGGTGCATCGCTGTCATATATGTTAATTTATTTCTGTTTGAGTTAAAAAATGTTCATTTTCTTTTTTGTATTCATTTTTTTTCTAAATTTGCAGCATCGTTTGTTAGCCCATTAGTGGGCGGCGGGCGGTCTTATATATAAGAAGGACGTTTTCGAACGTCTGTCGTTGTGAGCCAAGAACTTCGCAAACTCTTAACATCACAACAGGCAGATGACAGCGAAACGTCTACGTAGTACGTTTTACATATATTTTATATATTTGCGTACTGGCGTGGGCTAACTGCGTTGTCTATCCTGTGTGATGTGGGCAATGCGAAGGCCTTTGGCTCCAGGGTAGGCGAGAGAAACAGACACCTACGCCTTTTTGTATATCTGTCAGAAAAACAACTTGGGAACTTATATAAATGGTCTGTAAGTGGTGTTTGCAGAACCTTTTAACATACTATGAGACGCATAGGTACATTTTTTGTTCTACGATTTACACTCGTCATGTTGAGCCTTTTTGTCTGTTTGGTTGTTATGGCCGAAGGTATTACAGAGAGTCAGGCAGAGCAAATCGCTCGTCATTTTCTTTGTAATTATGCGCCTTCAGCTCCATCGCCCATGATGAGGTTGGTCAGGCAACAGCCACTTCCACTAAACAAGGCCACTAGTGAAGCGGCATATTACGTTTTCAACGTGGGCAACAACGAGGGGTTTGTCATCGTGAGCGGAAGCGACCTTACTCCGGGAATTATTTCTTACGCCAGTAAAGGCTCCTATCGTAAAGACTCTGTTCCATCAAATGTGCAGGCATGGCTTGATGGCTATGCCGAGCAGGTGGCTTTTATAGAGCAGACGGGAGGAAAGTTTGAGGTCCCCAGGCTTTTAGAGCAGCGAAAGGCCGTCAGCCCTCTACTGAAGAGCAGATGGGGACAGGGAGCACCTTACAACAGCCTTTGCCCGCTCAGTCAAGAAAACAACGTAAAGTGCGTTACAGGATGTGTTGCAACTGCGATGGCCCAGGTAATGAATTACTACAAATATCCTGCTTTGACAGCTGCACCTATTCCTGCCTATACCACTGAAACGCAGAAAATAAATATGCCTGAAATTAGCGTAACCACTATCGACTGGGAAAACATGCTTGATAGTTACGGTTCATCAATCTCAGTTCAGCGCGATGCCGTGGCACAGTTGATGCTACTATGTGGTCAGGCTACAGAGATGGATTACAACACATCCGAAGACGGAGGCAGTGGTACGGTTATGAGTCTTGATGTGAAGGCACTTCGGAAATATTTTGGCTACGACAAGACTGTCCGTGTGGTAAGCCGTAATGCCTTCAGTACCACCGAATGGGAAAGTCTGATTTATAGTGAAGTCTCCAGCGGACGGCCTGTGCTCTATGGTGGACAATCAAAAAGCGGAGGACATGCATTCGTGGTCGATGGTTACGACGGCACTGGCATGTTTCATCTCAATTGGGGATGGGATGGCGATTACGACGGATATTTTCTGTTGTCAGTGCTCAACCCTGTCAACAACACTGTCATCGGGTCTAACAGCAATGAGGACGGTTATAGTTTCAGCCAGAAAGCCGTAGTGGGCATACAGCATGGCACGGAGGAAGTCGTTCCGGAGCGCTTCACGGTATACGAGCTCAGGAACACGGGCCCTAGCGTCTATACACGTTCAACTGCCAGTGAGGACTTCACCGGGATCAGCATAAGGACAAATGTATACAATATGACTGGCGACACTCACACGTTCATGCTAAGATTGGCCCTTCTTGATTCCAATGAGCAATGGGTGACAGCAATATCAAAGCCAGAGAACTATTGGGAGAAAGATTTCTACTACGGCGGGCCCTATACATTCACAGACCTGTCGTTTGGCAATAATCTTCCAGACGGCACCTACTATATTGTGCCAGTGAGTGCCACAGAGAATTCTGAAGTCTGGGAGCCGTGCTGGCGCTCAAATGTCTTTCGCATCAAGGCCACCATCAAAGACAACACTATGACTCTTACAAATCCGTACTTCTACCTTTCAGGCACCATGCCGTCGGTCTCTTCGACGCGAGTGGGCGACCCGGTGAGTTTGTCCGTCTCAGTGTACAATAAGGGTACTGACTTTAACGATTACATCTGTCTCTACGTTGACGATGAGCAGGCCGGAGCATTGCCTTTTGAAATTGCGGAAGGAGGGATTGTAAATTTCGCCTACGACTACCTGCCGCTGAGTTCCGGACGCTACGGCCTGGAGTTTAGATATAAGGACCAGGACGACGATGAATACCGGCTGGCCAGCACCCTTCTCGTCGTCATGAAACACCTGGACTGCGAGGTCACTGTCAGCAACAGCACCGATGGCATCGTTCATGACGACAAAGCTACGGCATCTGTGAGGGTGACCAACAAGGGAAATAACCTTGACTGCGACACCAGGATGGTTTTGGCAAAATATGATGAAATGCGTGGCGGTTATTACGGCATCCGAGCACAGACGCAGCACCTCACGCTGAACGGTGGCGACGAAAAGACCCTGACCTTCGAGTTCGATTATTTGGAGGACGGACAGGATTACCTACTGTCATTCCAGTATAAGAAGTCGGGCGAATGGGTCGATGACTACTACTATGCCATATTCGAGACCGGCATTCACTACGACGGCACACCCTTTGCCGCCGACGGCCTCTACTACCGCATAGAGCAACAGCCGGTAACGCCGGGCGTACAGGCTGCAGCATGGGTGGTGGCATCGCAAGACTCAATAGGATATAAGGGAGACATCGTCATACCCTCCACCGTGACGTACAGAGGAAAGGAGTTCGTCGTGGAGGGAATAGACTCCTGTGCATTCAAAAAGTCAGGAATAACAGGTGTCTCGCTACCCACATCATTGCGCATTATAGGCGACTCGGCCTTTGCCAATTGTACAGGACTCACGGAAATAGTAATACCAGAGGGAGTGATGACGCTGAAAAATGATGCGTTCTATTATTGTAATAAATTAACGTTTGTATCCCTGCCAAGCACTATAGTGGAAATTCCGGATTGTTGCTTTATGCAAAACCACTCTATCGGGAGGATTAGAAACATAATATCACATAATGAGAATCCTGCTTCAATTAGTGTTGAAGCATTTACAGGAGTGTTCAGACGTGGAGCCGTCCCAGTCGTCCCAAAAAGAATTACTATAATAATCAGTTATTCGTCAAGTGTATATGATTTCGCCAAGTTCTTTGTCCCTCTTGGTTCAAAACCGAAGTACGAGACTACTGATGGCTGGAGCAAGTTCAAAAACATCGTGGAGATGGTTCCCGGCGACGTGAATGCCGACGGAGCCGTCGATGTAGCCGACATTGCCACCGTCATCAGCTACATGGCCTCCGGTGACTCTGAGGCCTCCGGCCTTCGCAGGGTAAGCCCCTACAGCGGCGACGTGAACGCCGACGGCTCCGTCGACGTGGCCGACATTGCCACCGTCATCAGCATCATGGCCGCAGGAGGCACCAGCGTCAAGCCTGGCGAGGACGACAACCCGCTGCCACTGTACAAGCCTGTAACGAAATAGTAATTGATAATCACTCAATATTACTGATGCGATAAAATCGCATCATTAGTAGAACAACTAAAACAATTTAAAACTATGAGAACAAATCTTTCTGCATTACTGCTTTTGCTTGTCCTTGCCTCCCCATGCACAGCACAAAACGAGGCCGACATTAAGAGGACGCCCTATGCCGACAGCAAAGTCAAGACCAAAGAAAAAAGCCCTGACATTGGCATCGGCTATACCGCTACGAGTGCTAGCAACAATGGCCCAGACCACTCTGGCGTACAAGTCGCATTTCATTTCAAGCCGGCGTGGCTCCTTCCGAAAGGTGGAGGCGACAATTTCCCGCTTTACGGATTCAACACTGCCGTAGGCTATAATGGCGGCAGGGGCAACTGGGAATTTGAGATGAGCGTGGGTATCCAGCACGCCTTTGGCAGCAAGAACCACCTGGATATCAACATGACCACATTTACCTGGGACGGCACCTTTGGCTACAGGATCGGCTTCTCCAATTCCACTATTGCCTTTGCTCCCTTTGTCGGGTTAGGCTATGAAAATCTCTTGATGGGGAAAATGAAGAGTGGCGGCAAGAGCCTGAATATGCGCGATGTCGATGACATGGGCAATGGAAACACCTACTCTGGGGCACTCTTCCCAGAAGGTGGTCTCAGGATGTACTTCGGCAGTCATGTCTTTGCCTCACTGCGATATGCCCATTCCATCGTCAACTATGCCAGTGGCGTGCGCTACCAGTTCGTCGGCATAGGAATCGGGTATGTTCGGTAATTACAATTTACTATGTAGATGACACAAAAGAGAAAGTGTTGGTTTAATAAATAAATTTGAGTTATTTAAAGAATGAAACAGAGAACACGTTATTGTTACGGTAGGCTGTTGTCGCTAATACTCACAATGCTTGTCTTTGGTGGGACATTTGCTCTTACGGGTTGTCGGCCGGATGACCATAGAGTTACAGTTTCTCCTGAACTCTTGTATTTTAGCAATTCTGACAGCAAGGCGATGCCTGTTCAAATACACACAGAGGGAGAGTGGTTCGTCAGCGAGGTTTCGCCATTTATCTCAGTATCACCAAACAGGGGAAGCAACTATTCCACCATGTACGTGAAAATGGCAGAGAAGAACGATAGCAGCCTGTCAAGGCAGGGAAGAATCGTCATCCAGTCCATCGACGATCCGCAGTACACTGCCACTGTTCATGTCCTCCAATACGATAAAGACTATGGTTACTGAACGCTCACATACACGGCTAAGATCCGCGCTGATAGCGGCAGCATGGCTGGCAGCATGCACGTTCTCTCTCGCACAAGGAGAAATGAAGCAAAGGGATAGGCTGCATGAATTCGCCGTAGGATATGGATGGAACGCTCTAACCAAAAACAAAATATATTCAGAAAGAGACAATGTGTTCCACAGAGGCAATCTGCACCTTCAATATCTCTATAACATGAGCAGCCACATCGGCCTGGGTGTGATGGTGGACTATACCCACAGCTACATAACCACCCACGACGTCGTTCCTCACTACGATGATGTGGGGCACTATATCGGGGGGCATCTGACTGATGAGCGCAATGGCACAGAGTGGTTCACCATCAGCCCCACGGCAAGGTTCTACTGGTTTAATCACAAGCACTTTGCTATGTATTCAAGGGTTGGGCTGGGACTTCTGCTGTCAGCAGGCTACGAAAGGAAAAGGAGTGTCATGCCAAACATTTCCCCCGTCTCAGTAGAAATCGGAGGCACACGGCTGAGGTTCTGTACGGAATTATTCTCTATCGGATCATACGGGGAGTTTAATGGCGGATTAAAATATTCTTTTTAAGAGATTATTGATTTTACTCACTTTTTATTTAACAAATAATTAAACGACTATGACAAACAGAAATCCATCCCTGTTGTTGCTGCTCGGACTATCGGCAGCGACTGTCTGCAACTGCGCTTCGAAGAAAGAAGTGGTTGTAGAGTATGTAGAGCATGTGGTCTATTCGCCCGGAGAAAACCTTACTGCCCTGACACGCATCACAGAGTCCTCCTACGTGTGTGACTACCCCTTCGGAGGCGACAATGGCAAAAACCTCTTTTTCACTCAGCATGACAATGGAACCTACAGTAACATCTATCGCAAGGAAAATCCCATCGGTGCATCTGTGAGCCGTAAGACGAGCGGACAGAATCACAACATGGCTCCTTCATATTGTGCAGCCACCGACATGGTGGCTTTTGACGGGCAGTTGGAGGGCAATACCGTAAGTGACATCTATATGGTGAACGCATCTCTCACTGATGCCCTTACACAAGTGACAAACACCCCTGACGCTCACGAATGTTTTCCATGCTTGAGCAGAGATGGAAAGCGAATAGCATACGAGCGGCGAAGCAGACACGGCAGCATCAAAGACTCCGAGATATGGGTCAAAAACTTGCAGACGAACGAGAACAAGCTGCTTGGTCTGGGGCGTATGCCGTCGTTTTCACATGACGGGACTAAGATAGTATATGTAAAATATGCCAGCGACGGCCTTAGCACTAGCCTATGCACAATCAATGCCGATGGTACCGGACAGGAGCAGCTCACCGATGCAAACATGGGAACAGTGTGGCGACCTTGCTTCAGCCCAGATGGCAGCCACATAGTGTTCCAGTGCTCAAAGCAGCAGAAGAGCGACTACGACTTGTATGTAGTGGATCGTCATGGAAATGGACTGACGCAACTCACCATCAACAAGTCATACGATGGCGAACCCTACTGGGCTAACGACGGTAATATATACTTCACTTCTGACAGGGGTGGGCGCGACCAGCACTACCAGATATGGCGCTTCCGTTATAGCGGCAGCAGCGATATCGCCCCCACTATTATTGAGTCACAACCTGTTTACCATATTGTTTCAGCTGGCGAGAAGATTACCGACATTGCCCAAAAATATGGAGTGACTGTGCGTGAAGTCGTACAATGGAACAATCTGAAGTCCATGACGCTCACCACGGGCATGAGGCTCATTGTGAACAAGAAGTAACCATTCACAGAGGACATGATGAAGAGGAAACGCGGCTTATTAATCATTCTGTGCATAGCCCTGTATTGCACTCACGCTCCCGCCCAGACTTTCCTTAACGGAAAGCTTAGGCGGGCGGCGGAAGTGCTGGGCATAACCATAGGGGATAGTGCCAATATCTGTCCACAGCCAGGAAAGACTGTGCGCATGAAAGCCAAAGACGGGCACACGCTATGTCTGCGTACCACCCCCGGCGGTGTGGTGGAACACGTAGGCATACCCCTTTTCAATGACAGTGTCAGACAGTTCTCCCCGCTGCCCGTCTATGATTTCATGGAGTTTGCCCTGCTCAACTGGCGATACAAGGTTATGCCCAACTCCCTCTATCTCTCCAAGGTCGTGTTCCGTCATGGGGGATGGGAGACGCTGCTCAAAGACGGCCTTGACCTATGTGAATGCTCGGTAAGCAACTACGATGACCGCCTTTACATTCTCAGCTGGCTTCGCGACTCAGTGATTGTGGCCCAGGCCGCCATACCCATTGACTACGAGCTGCTTAACAACGACAGCCGGCGAAACATGGAACGCGACTTCGTCAGGCAACTTGCAGACTTTGCGGGAGAACAGGCGGAGGTCAAGCCAACCTCTTCTTCTACGGCAGTAGTAAATGAGGATGACCTATGCCTCTACGGCACTGAAGGCCTGTTCGTCATCTACGGCGAGACCTACATTCTTGACGAACTCAATCAGAACGTCTATTATACGCTCGATGACGTCTCTCCCACTATCGTGGTAGACAGTTGCCATCCCGCAGAGACCCTTGCCGACATGATGATGGCTACTGACGAGAGTGTGCCCGACATCACTCTGACGCTTGACTTTCACCTCAGCGACTACAGCAGGCAGAGACTCAGCCTTTCATTCAGACAGTTGAAGGACTTCTGCCACCAACGAGGTTGCAAGCTCTATTTTGCATGCCGCGAGCTGACCGACAAACTGATACGCGGAACTCTTATCGTCAGCAACAGGCTACGGGGCTACAACCATCTTGTCAGCATCAACATGCCCAGGGAGCAGCTTACAGCAACGCGGCCGGAGGCCGTGGCCAACGTCTATCTTTACATACCACCAATAGAGAAACCCAAACTCTTCGGCAAAGAGCCAAATGCAAAATCGGGCGCGAAGTGGTAAGAATCAAACATTTAAACAAAACAACATGACCCATGAAAAGGATACTGCTCACAGCACTGACAGCTGCCGTTTGCGCATTACCTATTTGCGCACAGCTTAAGTCAGAAAAACTAAAAAAAATGAACGAGATTAAAGCGCAAGGCTCAGATTATCTCTGGAGCCAATACCTTCACTCCGATGCAGACTCTGCATATGCAGGGGCTGCACAATGGCTGCTTATATCCGTTAACACCAGCCTCGGAAAAGAGATGCTTTTGGACGAAGTAATGCCCAAGATGAAATACATAGACATAGAGAGAGGATCAAGAATCCAGTGTTTTGCATACGTCAGGAAAAGCGACCTCACAAGTGTAGGGACCATCCCTTACAGTGAACCGGACACAAGACCTGCCACAACATCAGCCTCTCCCACCACAAGAACAGTTTCCCCTGTAGTCCATAACGACAAATTCATACAGGACGTATTAAAGCAGAAAGATTTCTATGCCGTATATGACTACCTCAGCCAGCAGAAGCAAGGTGGGAAAATCTTGCAGTTCGGATCGCTGAAAGATGTCGATGATTTCAGTTCTTTCGACCTCATACTCTTCGACAAGCAGAGTCATGAGGTGATAACCATCCTGTCACAAGCCAGGTCTGACGGGACACGCACTAATCTTGTGACAGGGAAAGACGACCGACTGGACAACTATCCAACGGAGATGATGCTCGCCGTCTGGTATATAAAAGCAAATTAGGGTAACCACCGCACCAACCTGTAAATACATGAATAAAATGAAAAAGACAATTATTTCAGTCCTTGTCTGCTGTCTTACGCTATCAGTCATGGCTCAGCAAGACATTCGTTTCACCGTTAGCGACGGAATAAAGGACACCGCCGCTAAACAGCGTATGGAGCAGTCCATATCGCAACTGCTCACCGAAGTCAATGCTGCCTGCGCACAGGAGCGGCCGCTGGCTCTGGGGACCATAGACATGGCTCCTGGGGGGAAGAAATCGTTGGGCTACCTGTGGCAGAACTTGCGCTTCTTCTGTGAGGACAGTGAAATCTCAGAGCGATGCCTCACGTCGGCAGAAGGGTATGTCATAAGGAATATCTTCATCCAGGTCAATCCCATGGTGGAGGACTATACTGACGAGCGCAACCGGGAACTGACCATTCGTCTGACACGTCAGGGGCAGATAGCCAGCGTAGTGATAGCCAATAGCGACCATGCCTACGAGCGCATTGTGCAGAGTGGAAAGAGTGTCACCGACTTTGAGCGTCGACAGACTATCCTCGCCTTCGTGGAGAACTTCAGAAGCCACTACGACGAGAAAGACCTTAACGCGCTGCGACAGGTGTTTAGCGAAGACGCGCTCATCATTACTGGTACCGTGGTGATGAAGAAGGACTTTTCGGGCGACCGTCCGCAACTGCGTCCGGAGATGACCTACAAGGTGCAGAGCAAGGCCGAATACCTGAGAAACCTTGACCAGTGCTTTAAGCGCAACAAGTACATCAAGGTGACATTTAGCGATATTGAGGTGGTGCGCCATCCCTCCAACCCCGACTTCTATGGGGTGACGCTCCACCAGCACTGGAAGTCGAGCACCTACGAAGACGATGGCTACTTGGTGCTGATATGGGAGTTCCGCGAGGACGACGACCCCATCATCCATGTTCGCTCATGGCAACCAGACCACATTGGCAACAGGGCACTTACCCGCGAGGAAATCATCAATATCATGGACTTTGAGATTCCGCAGAAATCCAGTTTCTAATGTGAAAGCAATGAACACAAACAATTTGGCAATGAAAGTACGGCTGGCCGCTATTATCGGTGCATTACTGTTGCTGCTTCCCCTTAGTGTGTCAGCGCAGGAGGCCATGGTGAAGAGCCTGACAAGGACGACTGGTTTCATTCCTGGCAGTGAGCAGCGGCGAGATGCAAATGGTGAACTGTGCGCCCTTTTGAAAATACAAGTCGTCGATGACGTAACAAGAATAGAGGGAACGCCGCCTATAGGCAATTTGGTAAACCGTGGAACGGAGAAATGGGTGTTTTTGCCAAAAGGAACGAGACAAGTTACTATTCATTTTGAAAAGCACTTGCCGTTAAGCGTGTATTTCCGAGAACATAATAGTGACATTGTCGCACTTGAGAGCAACCGAGTCTATCTGCTCGTGATAACTGATAAAGAACAACCGAAACCAGCAGATAGCAAGGTGCGCTTTGGGCTGCGCGGAGGACTAAACTACTCCTTTCCCGATTTGGAGTTACACACAGGAGACCATTATGGCAATGTGGCATCTTTTCACATAGGCCCTACGATAGACTATCGGCTACAGAAGCATTTCGCCCTTCAAGGAGCATTCCTGCTCTCAGGTAAGGGATTCACCAATGATAACCACTTCGATGACTACGACATGCATGCCAGCGCCTACTATCTCGACATTCCCGTCGAGGCGGCCTACATTCCCGTCTACACAAAAAGCATCCAGCTGCGGCTCTTCGCCGGACCTTACGCCGCTATATGTGTTTCGGGAACTATTGAAGACCGGCGTTACAGCGATTTCAGCTATGCCTTCTCCGACAAGTACAGAGGCTTTGACTTCGGTCTTTCAGCAGGAACGGCGATAGTGTTTAGCGGGCATCTCGTCCTCTCAATAAACTACCAGCATGGCTTTGGCACCGACTACAAGAACCGTTGTGTCGCACTTAGTGTAGGATATTCTTTTTAACAATTCTAAAACCAAAAACAAACAATTAGCATGAAACGAATCAGTTTTTTATTACGATTCCCGTTAGTTCTGCTGGCAGTGCTTGCGCTTACCGCTTGTCCTCCAGACCCAGTGGAGGACTTTTTGAGTGCATCCTCAGACAAAGTGGAAATCGTAAATGGAAGGGGAGAAGTGACTATCCTCTCCAATGTGAAATGGAATGTCACATCAAAACCCACATGGCTCAATTGCCCGGAAACAGAAGGTCAGGGCGAAAAACTACTACAATTCACTGCGGAGGAAAACCCCGACACAACTCAGCGTTCAGGAACCCTAACAGTGAAAAGCACTGCAGGAAACATGGCAGTCAATATCAATGTATGGCAAAAAGGCACTCCAAAGCCTGGCCCTGACCCTGACCCAGATGTCATTACGCTCAACACCCAAACGTCGGCAGTCCTAAATGTAGCTTTTTCAGAAGGGGAGTATGGCGTGACTGTGTCTGCAAGCAATAGTTGGAGCATGAGCGAACCGGAATACAGTGAAGGGTCATCCGGTTGGATCACATTTGCGAATTACACATCTGGGACTACCTATGGAAAAGGGGAAGTGTATGTGAAAATGAATATAAAGGAGAATCCCACTGTGACAGAACGAAGCGCCGTCATCACTTTCACCTGTGGAAAAGCCTCCGCCCGCTTGACTGTTAATCAGGCCAAGGCAGGAGAAAGGCTAACAATAGGCGATGACAAGAATACCACAATCAGCCATGTATTCAAGAACAATGAAAAAGACAGCGTGAAGTTCAAGGTAGAGTCGAATGTGACTTGGAAAGCTACAAGCGACAAAAATTGGTGCAAGGTGAGTCCTGAGCAACACAGCAACGATGGTGAAATCACCATAGTGGCGGAAAAAAACGATGACAAAGATTCACGCCCCGCTGTTGTAACCGTAAGCAGCGGAAATCTTACGTGCAAAGTAAATGTGACACAGCCTGGAAGAGGAGCTTTCCTTACCGTCAACAACGCCACAAGCACAACCGTTGATTTCACCAAGAAAGACGCTGACAGTAAAACCTTCAGCATACAGAGCAACGTCTCATGGGAAGTGAGCAGCGACCAGAACTGGTGTACGGTCAGCCCGAAGAGCGGAAGCAACGGCGGCACTGTCACGGTAAATGTCACGGCCAACACTGGCAGCACTGAGCGCACGGCCAAGGTCACGGTGAAGGGTGGTGGCATCACTCGCACCGTCACGGTGACACAGGCAGGGGAGGCTTTCCTCACCGTTGACAAAAAAACAAGCACAACCGTCGCTTTCACCAAGAAAGACGCTGGCAGCAAATCATTCAGCATAGAGAGTAACGTCTCATGGGAAGTGAGCAGCGACCAGAGCTGGTGTACGGTCAGCCCGAAGAGTGGGAGCAACGGCGGCACTGTCACGGTAAATGTTACGGCCAACACTGGCAGTACTGAGCGCACAGCCACGGTCACGGTGAAGGGTGGTGGCATCACTCGCACCGTCACGGTGACACAAGCGGGAGAGATAGTCATACTTGTCAACAACAGCACAAGCACCACCGTCGATTTCGACACGAA
>JAFVFY010000130.1 GCA_017475265.1 Prevotella sp.
CTCTTCGCTATATCTCTTCTCAAGAGTCTTGTTCTTTCTCTTTTCCTGATTCAAAGCCTTTTTGAGCGCTCTGATTTCTTCACTTTTGTCTGATTTTACCATAACAGAATAGAATAATAAACTCTACAAAGTTACTAAAAACCAGCGAATTATACAAGAAAAATAGTAATCAATATACTAAAATATGTAAATATATTTAGTTAAAATATTATCCCCTAAAATTAACAAATAATTCACAGATTAACTTAACAACCTAGGACGATCCCTTGTCGGTAGCCTTAGAGAAGGACAGGTCGTAGTTCTGGGTGACACCAGTACGTCCTATTTCGTCAACCCAGTCAGTATCGCTGTACAGCATGGTTTTTCTACTATTCATAAAGCCATCGTAGAGTCCGCCAACGGAGTAAGAATCCATGGCACCTGTAGCGGGATTGTATACCGAGATGGGAGTGCCGTTGACTGCATTCAGAGTCAAACCGTAGTTGGAAGCATAGTCAACAGGATTCTTTCCGTCGTTAAGAGCCGCCTGAACCAGAGCAGTAGCATACTGCTGGGTGTTCAGAAGCTTCATTTTTTGAGTCATCCAGGCAACAGAGACCGAAGCGGAGAAATCGATATTGAATTTGTCGCCTTTCTTACCCTTTTTGGTGGTGATGACAATGACACCATTGGCAGCACGTGAACCGTAGATAGAGGCAGAGGCTGCATCCTTCAGTACTTGCATTGACTCAATGTCTGAGGCATTCATGTTATTCAGCGAACCACTATAGGGAATGCCGTCTACGATGTAAAGAGGAGCCGTGCTTGAACCACCCATGGAACCGATACCACGGATATGAACATTTGCTTCGCCGGAAGGTGATCCGTTGGAAGTAATGGTCATACCAGGTACTTTTCCCTGTAGTGATGTCATGGGGTCGGTGTCGCTTGCCTTAAAGTCTTTGGTATCTACCACACCGACAGAGCCAGTAAGGTCTGCCTTACGCTGTACCTGATAACCAGTTACCACCACTTCGTTCAAAACCTGAGCATCGCTTTGCAATGTCACTTTCATGTTGTCAGTGGCAGGCAGCTCAGTGGTCTTGTAGCCAATGTAGGAGAATACCAGCGTCTTGCCAGCTTCCACCTTCAGCTTGAAGTTACCGTCGAAGTCGGTCACTGTGCCGTTGGTGGTGCCTTTCTCCATCACCGTTGCACCAATGACGGGTCCCATATCGTCAGACACGGTTCCCGTAATTTCCTGTTGCGCGTACATTATTGTACATAGCAGTAGAGCCAGGAAACTCAGAATCAATCTTTTCGTCTGTTTCATTTGCAATTTGTTTTTAGTTAATACTGTTGTTACGATTTTCTATCGCAAAAATAGTAACTATATGTTTAGAGGGAATAAAAATATCGTTCATCCCGTGCAAAATATGTTGCAATGTAACATTTTTGCGATGGAATGAACGATAATTCTCAGTTTTCTCATCGTCCTTCGGGAAACTTTGTGCCTTTAGTTCAAGGAATTCTCAATTCTTCCTCACGTCACCCGGCACCATGCCGTATTCTTCCTTGAAGCATTTGGTGAAATAGGAGGGAGCGGTGAATCCGACAGCGTACGCCACCTCGCTCACACTCTTGTCGGTGGTAAGCAGTATCTGGTAGGCGCGGTTTAATCGGGCTGTACGCAACAATTCGACGGGCGAGGAGCCTGTCACCGTCTTGACCTTCCGGTAAAGCTGGACGCGGCTCAAGTTCATGTCTGAGGCCAGATCTTCTACGCTGATGTCACTATCGGCCAACCGTGCTTCGACAACTTCCTTGAATCGAGTGATAAAGACAGACACGGCAGCTGGTTCGCTCTCCTCGGCCACATTGTCTTCCGTTTCCTCGGCGACCTCTGGCGTATTCTGTGTTTCTGAGGACTCTTGGACTATTGGAACGTCTTCCGGTCTGAGGTTCCATAACGTGTTGACCACACGTTCACGCTGGATGGCTATTTTTCGAAGATGGTAGAGGTAGAACAGTATGAAGACGATGGCCAGCAGGACGATGATGCCGACTGACAGCCAGTTGACGACGCGCTGCGTGTCAAGTTCGTGCAGATATTTGTCAGCCTTGTCGTGCAGCAAATCCAACCGCTCAGCTTGTTTCATCAGTTCCTCGCTCTGCATCAGCAGCACCTTGGCATTGTCGTGGGTGACAAGGGCCGACATCATCAGTGTCTCCTTGTCGAAGGGCTTCCCCTCTAAGATGCGTACTGCCAAGTCGATAATCTGGTCACCGTGGGTGGGGTAGATATACGATGCATCGAGCAGCGAGTCACGTACCAGCTGGATGCCGCCATTCTCACCAGGAAGACCGTCGATGCCGCAGAAGAGTGAAGAGTGAAGAGTGGAGAGTGAAGAATTTGCGACCGCTCTTCGGGCGCCCATCGCTGTGCGGTCGTTGGCACCGAACACCAGGTCTACGCGAACCTCTTTATTATTATCGAGCCATTGTTTCGTAGTCTCGTAGGCTGTCGGTTCCGTCCAGTCGCCCTGCAGCGACGCCACAACCTTGATGCCGGGAGCATTCTTGATGGCGTCCGTAAAACCATTATGGCGCTCAATGGCAGGTGACGAGCCTTCCAGACCTCTTATCTCAAGCACCGTTCCGTGTCCATGAAGTCTCGAGACGATATAATCGCCCATGACGTGTCCCATTTCGTAGTTATCGGCACTAATAAAGGCGGTATGTTTCTGAGAACTGGTCTTGCGCTCAAACACAATGACGGGAATGCCTTTGTCATAGGCCCGGTCAATGGCGGGCGAAATGGTCGACACCTGATTGGGAGCAACAATCAAAAGATCAATACCGTCATTAACCAGGCTGTCAATCTGCTGAACTTGCCGTTCATCGCTGTCATAGGCGGCAGCGAACTTCAGTTCCACATTGTCATGGAAGTAAGCTCCCATCCTCAATTCTGCATTCTGCTTGTCGCGCCACACGTCTTCAGAGCATTGTGATACACCGATGCGGTACTTCGTCTTGCCTCCAGAACAAGAGACAAACACTGCCGCCAATACAAATAAATAAATCACCTTTTGTAGCATGTGCAGTTTGTTTAGCTTGTTTAAATATCTTCTCTAATGTGATTCAACTCGTGAGCATCACTCACAACTTACAATTCCAAGCTCCCGATGGTGACCGAGCGGTTATTTGACCACAACCTTTTTGCCGTTGACGATGTAGAGACCAGCGGGAAGTTCATCGAGGGAGGTGGCTGAGAGACGGACGCCCTGAAGGTTGTAGATGCCCTTGGAGGTGTCAGGAGTCTCATTAGCCTTGATGACTTCGATGGCTGTGGGGTCACTGCCGTTCAGTCCGCGGACGAATCCGGCATAGACGTGTTTGCGGTAGAAGTTGGCATCCCAGATGCCGACAGGCTCGCCACCGCGCCAACCGCTGTTTGACGGTGCATCGTTAGCACACCACTGGCAGATGCCCCACTGCTGAGCAGGAGGTATGAGGCGGAAATACTCCTTGATAATCCACTCGTAGAAATCGGCCATCTTCTTGTGTTCGGCTTCGGTCAGTTGCTCAGTCTTGATAGAGCTTGCCCATCTGTTTGAACCGCGGACATAACCCATATCCAACTCGCTGACACGTGCCAACTTGCCCGATGCTGCCATAATTTGGAACATGGCTGTAATGTGTTTTTTGATGCCGTCCTGAATCTGGTCGTTTTCAAAGCAGCTGATGTGCATCTGGGTGCCGATACCGTCGATCTTGGTGACACCGTCAGCCTCCCATTTCTTAATCCATCCGACAAGGCTCTTTACTTTTCCGTTGTTGTCCCAGTCTGATTCAAGATTGTAGTCGTTGATGAAGAGCTTGATGTCCTCGGGTCCGTATTTACGAGCCAGACGGCAGGCCTGACGCACATATTCGAGGTCGCCCATGTAGTCCTGCCAGAAGAAAGCGTCGCCGCCTACATCCCATGTGGCATCAGGATTACCGTTAGGATTATAAGCTTCAGAGTGCTGCAAGAGGAAGTTACCCTGACCGTCGTTGCCACCACCGGAGATGGCCTCGTTGACGAGGTCCCAAGCCTTCACCTTGCCGTCACAGGCCTCCATCATGCCCTTGATCCACTTGTCCATGGCATAGACCAACGTGTCGTGCATCTCTTGCTTGGTCTGAGGAATTGTCGGTCTCTTATCACCCTCAAACTTGATGCTCTTGATATACACGTCGCCAATGTAGTTGGGTACGTGAATCAGCATGAAATTGCTATCCATGGTTGGATTGATGTCAACACTCACATCTTGCCACTCGTTGGTGAAGTTGATGGTGAAGTTGGCACCGCCATACCAGTCACCTATGCGACCATCCAATTTGCCAGTCTTTGAACCTTTCACGGTAAAGGTCATCTTGTAGGTCTTACCGGTTTGGAGCATGATGTTGTCCATTGGTACGAACTGAATTTCCCAGGGCTTGGACTTCGTGGTTACAATAATCAGCCCATTGGTAGCATCGAACTTGAGAGTATACCCGTTTTCGGCCTCGTCAGCTTTCCAGAAGCCAATAGTCTTGTTATTGCGAAAATCCTTGCTGGCAACCACAGTATATATTTCTTCGGCTGTAGGATCAGGCTTGTCGGCCAGTAGCTTCAGCAACCAGCCCTTGGGTTGCTGCGAGTGCCAGGCGAGGGTATGGCCATAGACATTGATACCGGCATTGGTGGCTTTGTTCACATAGTTCTTTACCGTCGTGAAATTCATCTCACCATTGTTGTTCACAACGCTTCCCATCTTCATCTCGTTGCCTGCAACGGTCTCGTCGAAGTTCTTGTTGACCATCTTCTGAACGATGGAATTGTTCTGGAGATACCCATTGACGTCGGTACCCACGCCAAGTTTGAAATTGGGGTACTTATCATGGTTGATATACTCCTTAAGGGCTTTGTAATCATCCAAATAGCGATAATTGTCGTTGTTGGGCTTGCCTTTTTCGAATTTTTCCTGTGCTAAGGCCGGTGCTAGAAGACCGGTAGCAAGCAGACATAGTAGTAATTTCTTCATTGTGATAAAAACGGTGATAATCAATTCGACAGTTACTTGATTTATTGAGGCTACAAAGATACGCATTATTTCTGATATAAATAGCATAAATACATAAAAAAAGAGGTGAAACCACATCGGTTCCACCTCTTTTAATATAATAGGATAGGGGATTAGTCCTCCCAATTTTGACTTCGTCGAGATTGAATCTTCGCTCGGCAATGATTAAGCGAGCTTGTCATTGCTCTCACTCAGTCCAATCTTGACTTCGTCGAGATTGAATCTTCGCTCGGCAATGATTAAGCGAGCTTGTCATTGCTCTCACTCAGTCCAATCTTCCTGGGTCTTGCGGACGTAGGTCTTGTAGCGGATCTGAGCCATCTTCTGAGCCTCGGCAAAGAGTTCCTCAGCCTCGTTGGGATAAGCCTTCTTGACAGACAGATAACGAACCTCACCGAGCAGGAAGTCGTGGAAGTTCTCCCAGTTGGGCTCCTTAGAGTCGAGAGAGAACGGATTCTTGCCTTCCTCAGCCAGAGCGGGATTGTAACGCCACAGGTGCCAGTAACCGCACTCAACAGCCTTCTTCTCCTCAGCTTGGCTCTTACCCATACCGCCCTTGGCCTTCAGACCGTGGTTGATACATGGAGCGTAGGCGATGATGATAGAAGGTCCGTGCCATGCCTCAGCCTC
>JAFVFY010000058.1 GCA_017475265.1 Prevotella sp.
CTCCGTAGAATATATTGTCTAAGGAATTTAGGCGCTCGGCCCAAAGGGACGCTTGCCAAAGCAAGAATTTAGGAAGCTGCGCGCAGCCCTTTCTGTGATTTCCGTGATTTCTGTGTGACCTTAGACCATATCTTCTGCGGAGTTTTTTGTTTTCTAAGGAGTTTAGGAATTTAGGAAGCTGCGTGAATAATCCAAGCTAAAAACACAGAGGACACGGAGGAATGATGAACGAAAAGCTTCTGCATGACCATGAGCAGAAGGTTTGCTATCAGGGTAACCCAAATCTGTATCTTGATGGCATTGGCGCTCTCCCCATAGAAGTATCTCAATGGGAAGTTCTGCTTCAATTGCTTGAAAAGGTTATGAGAAGCTACGCATAAGTGCAAATTTGTTTCTAAAGATCGATTTGGGTTTATCTATGAATAGGAGGTAAACGCCTGTCAATAGCGTTTACCTCCTAAACTATAGTTGAGCACTAATGCGCTTTACACGTCGGACATACACGAGAGTAAGTCCCTAGCGGACAACAATCTTCTTGCCGCCCACAATGTTCAGACCCTTCTGCAGCTTGTTCAGACGCACACCCTGCAGGTTATAAATGGTCTCGTTCTGCTTGCTGGCAGCCATGCTGTTGATGCCCACGGTAGTGGCCTCATCGTAAACCACGTCGCAGCTGACGTTGAAGCCGTTGCTCAGGCCGAGCGGGCTGAAGTAGAAGGTGATGTCGAAGATGGCCTTGTCAAGACCCTCGGGCATGTTCACCACGTAGTCAGCATTGTTACCATCGAATCCCCAGTTGGTGTCCCAGCTGTGGTCGGCCACAACCTTGTAGAAGATGGTGCCAGCAGTCAGCTCTACATCCTCGAATGTGAGAGTCCAGTCGTTGCGATTCTCAGTCGAGTGTGCCATGTCGTTGGTCTCTGCGGCGGCATCCCATGCTGTGCCGAAGAAGGAAGCGGTTTCCTCCTCACCCACCTTGAAGGCACCGGCCACGGTGTAGTGCGGGAACGTACCCTCGTAGATGAAGTTCACCTTGAGCAGGGCGGCCTTTCCTGTCTCGCTGTTGGCGATAGCGAAATAGGTGACGAATGTCTGCGGCTCTATGTTCTGCAGGTTGTAGAAGTAGAACGTCTCGTCACCACGGAACTGTACGCAGAAGGGAACATCGAGGTTGCCGGTCCAGTTGTGACCCAGTCCGTCGATGCCGCGCCAGCCGTCGCTGTTATCGGCTGCAAAGGTCTTAGCCTCGGGGTCATAGACGTAAGCGTCGGCATACCATACCTGCTCGTCGCCCTCACCTGTAGTGAAGGCTTCCAGACCGATAGCCGTGAGGATGGCCTGCTTCTGCTCATCGCTCAGCGTGACGGTCTGCTCGGTGTAGTCGCCGTCGGTGACATTGTAAGTGACGGTGATTTCCTCCATCACGTCGGTAAGATCAAGTACGACAGGGGCAGGCTCAGCGTAGATGAAGTCAATCTCAACAAGCACGTACTTCGTGTCATTGGCAATGGCCCAGTAGCCCTTGAAGGTCTGCGGCTCCAGTCCTCCGATGTTGTAGCACTCGTAGTTCTGTCCATCGCTGTACTTGATGCAGAAGGGAACCTCGGCATTACCCGTCCAATTCTGGAAGTCGCCGTCGGCATTGCGCCAGCCGTCGAATCCGGCAAAGTTGCTGACAAGCTCGCCTGTGGTGGGATTGTAGCCATAGACGGTAGCCTCGCTGAGCGATGCTATGCCCAGCTCGGTGCAGATAGCGGTCACCTGCTCGTCGGAAAGTTTTGCCCACTTCGTCACGTAGCTGCCCTCGTCGGTGGTGTACTCCACACTGGTGGCGATGGCGAGGTCAGACTTCGTCAGATTGCCAGCCTCGGGAGCCTCCACGAACTTCACGTTGATGGTGTAGGTGTAAGTCTTGCCGTTGGCCTTGAGCGCCCACTTGGTGGTGTAGGTGTTGCCTATGACGTCGGCACCATTCATGTCGCAGATGGTGTAGGTGCCCTCGGGGATAGCCTGGAAGAACTTCACATTGATACCGGCCTTGTCGGCAGTCTCAGCTTCAGCATTGAGGTCGCCCCATGTCTCGGCAAAGCCCTTGGTGTTAAACCATCCGTCGGTGCTGGTAGCGCCAACCTCGGTATTGTCGGGATTGACGATCCAGAGCATGTCGTCCTTCACTTCCTCCACGCCGAGGAATGCCTTGGCAGCGGTGAAGTCGACCTCATAGCTAGATGGGGTGTAGCCCATCTCGGGATAGCGCTCGACGTTGAGCTCCTCGCCGGCCTCTGTCTCACCGGCAATCTCGATGCTGATAGGCAGCAACTGGTTGGCAGTAGCGCTCTTTGCCACGAGGATGGCCACGATAGTGACGTTCTCCAGCTTGGTGTCCTTTGCCCATTCGGCAATCTTGTGAAGTGCCTGGTTAGCGGTCTCGTTACCGTTGTTCACGTCGATGGTTTCCTCACCGATGGTCAGCTTGCCAGCTGTTGCGGAGGTCTCCTCAAGCGTTGCACCGCTGAGCTTTACCACCTTGTTCAAGTTCTCGGGAACGTTCACCTCAGCGATGGTATTACCCTCGATGGTGGTATAGCAGCTGATAGCGCCCATCATTATCGATCCAAAGGGCGTGTCCTCGGCCTCCTTCATCTGCGGGTTGCCAGCGGCCACACGCTTGATGACGTAGATGGCACCGTTGACCTTGTTGCCTTCCTGCAGGAAGTCGTTGAGCGAGGTGTACTGAATCCATGCGCCACCAGTGGCATCCTGAATCCATACGGTGCTGTAGCCGTCGGCACTCTTGCCGATAATCTCTGCGTCGATAAGGTGAACCTTGGCATAGGTACCAGCATCCAGAGCATTGAAGGCTGCGATGTTCTCGCACTCGGTGTACTGGATTATAGGCAGTTCATCGTACGTTGCGTCGGCAGCCGCGAGCGTGACGATGGCGTTGGCTAAATAGCTGGTGCCACCCTGCAGGAAGCGCACGCCAGAAGCGTTGCCTGTCCAGATCATGCCCTCGATGGTGCCACTTGAGGCAGTGAAGTTGTTGATGTTGCTGTTTCCGGCAGCGGTGAACTCAATCTTCGTGATGACATAGTCCATGGGAGCGCGGAAGGTGAGCGTGGTGTACTCCTTGTAGGTCACAAGGCACTGTCCGCGGTTGTTATCCACGAAAATACGTGAAGGAGCGGAACCGCCGGTAATCTGCAGGCTGACGTTCTCAGAGGTGAAGATCTCGTTGTAGATATAGCCTTTCGTGTCGGTCATGCTCTCGCCGATGTTCTCGCGGAAGTTCGGGTCGGCGAAGTTGAAGGTAGCCTGCTCGGCCTGATCCGGCTTCTGCTTGAAGTCGAAGCCGAAGAATCCGAGCTTCGAGCCGTCGCACCAGATCTTGTAGGTGCTGCCGGCCTTCACGTCGAAGTCGTAAGTGGTGTTGATTGCCTCGGGAATAGTCCATCCGTTGTAAGCGGGCAGGTCGGTGCCGTCCTCAGCGATATGGAACTTCTTGCCGCCATTGAGGCGCACGGCCAAAGTGATGGTTCCGTCATAATAGGGTTTGATAGTATAGAACGTACCACCATCTGCGTTTCCGTTGGTCTCGTTACCTGTTGTCAGTGCTGCGAATGCTGCCCAGCCTTCCACGGTTCCAAGTTCAGTCGTTGCGGCGTTGAAGTCGTTACCACCCTCCTCACTATAGGTAATGGTAGCCACAACGTCGTCACCATCCTTGACCTCCACGGTCTGTCCGGCGGTGAACACCGCTCCCTCGGTCAGGGCGTAGAGCGGGGTGGCAGTCATATACTGATAAGCCTTGCCGTCAACAAACTTGTAGTCGATGGTCTGGTTGCCTTCGCCGCCTTCCCCGTTATTGAAGAGAATGTTCTCAGGAGCACTAAAGCCCTTGATGCTGAAGGTGTAGATGCCATTCTCTGCGGAGAGCTGCTGGCCAGGATAAGCGCCACAAAGTTCCAAGGGGTTCTCTCCGTCAACATTCCATGCGTATGCATAGACATCCTTCCACGTATCGGTCTTGAAAGTAGCGGTATAGGTGTTCATCATGTACTCGTAGGCCTTGCCATCCTCGAACACGAGGTTTTCGGTCTGCTGGCCATCATTGTTATTGAAGATGATGAAGGCGGGAGCCTCCTCGGCCTTAAAGGCGATGCTGAATTCTCCGTTAGCTCCTTCCATCTTCGTGCCAGGCCAGTCGCCAAGGGCATATTCGCTCCCATCGCTGTTCCATACGTATGCCCATACATCTGTCCAACCGTCGGTTTTGAAGGTTGCGGAATAGTCGTACAGGGTGATGATGCGGCCTGTGGAATTGTACTTGCCACCAGCCTTGAAGTCGAGGTCAAAGGTCTGATTCATGCCATCGCTGAAGACAATCCACTTGGGGCTGCCGAAGGTACTCCAAATATAGTTGCCCTCGACATCCTTCTCGGTCAGCTCCACGCCGGGCCATGTGCCACCGGTGAAGTTCTCAGTCTCGTTCCATGCCCATACATAGACCTTCTCCCAGTTGGCATCGTTGATGAAGGTGACAGTCTTAGCACTGGATGTCCATACGCCCTCGATGACAACGTTGGCAATGCCCACCTGCTTGTTGTTGGCCAGCTTTCCAACCAGGATGCGCAATGTAGCTGCATTCTCGGAAGTAGCTGCCCCGCTGACGGTGAACGAATGTGACTCGCTCGGAGAACTTTCACTGCTCTTGCGGATGACAACATTGTCGGCTACGGTAACAGTATTGCCTTCACCGTCGATGAAATCGACAAAGATGTTTGGGTCGCCAGTACCAATCTTGATAATGTCGAAGCTGACCTTTGTCGGGGTGAACTTGCCGTTCACGGGTGTCAGGCTGAAATCGACATACTTGTTCATGGATTCTGCACTGGCATGACCGTTGGTGCCTTTGTCAGCAGAGGTTGCCTGAAACTTGGTGAACTCAATTTCATTAAAGGTGTACGTGCCCTCGTTGCTCAGGCCATCGCCAATGGTGATGGCTCCTGTGGCATAGCCGTCGGGCGTGGCTACGGCATCGGTGCTCCCACCCATAGCCCATGTCACCTTCAGATCATCTGCCCATGCCGACGTCATAGCCAGCATCAAAAGGCAGAGTAAAGATAGAATCTTTTTCATACGCTTTGTTGTTTTAAGTTAATAATTAGGGTTAGTTAAAAAGTTTCATTTAGTATATCGAGCCAGAAATTGCGATGGTGTCAAAACTGGTATTACGTTTTTGGGAAAATGTTTACCGTTTCTTGTGACTATAATGTCGCACCTGTATGCAATAGCCGATTCAAACTGAAGCATATCCTCAAAGTCGGGCATTTCGCTGAATAGGGCACTGGCTCCTTGCTTGTCATCCATCATTGTTAGTTCAATAAAGGATTTTATTGATTGCAAAGCTTTTAGTGCATTCTCCTTTCCTATTTCTTTCCTTAGCAAATAGTGGCATGTGGCAAATGTAAGCGGCGATGCAAAGAGCTCGATATCCTTATCAATACCCATTTGGATGACATCCATGGAATCTTGCATAAAATCTGGCCTTTTCAGCAAGACATCCATTATCACATTCGTGTCTATGAACACCCGCATTACAAATCGTATTTTTCTTTAAGATATTCCCATCTTGCCTCATCTGCATTAAGGTCATCTGGGCTGACGTTTGCACCTTTTGCTATTCCCACAAGCTTCAGAAGTTCAGGCGAATAACGTGTGGGGCGTTTCAGCTTCTTCTCTTGCTTTTTCTCTACGAAGAAAGCAAATATTAGTTTTTCGGCCATTTCCTCCACGCTGGTATCGTGCAGCCGGGCGTATTCGGCAGCTTGGTTGTAGAGCGGAGTGCTGATGTGTATGGGCGTCGTTGCAGTCATGGTCATATCTTAGTTTGTTATGTCGTATTTTGCAGTTTGCGGCAAAGATACGACTATTCCGTGAAACGGAGAAATCTGAAATGTGAAAAGTTGCTAAATCACTCTTCCTTGCACTCATGCGGTGCGGGCACCTCGGCCTTGATGCCGGCGGCTTGTATGTCGGCGAGCAGCTTGTCGGCATTGGTCTCGTCGGTGAAGAAGGTGACGGCGAGCGACTTCCGTTTCGGATTGACGCAGACATCCTCCACGCCGTCGAGGATAATCACCTCGTCCACGGTCTCCTGCGTGGTCTGTTCAGCGGGGATGTTATAGTAGGCATAGCTCACCTTTGATCCTGAATAATAGTTCACCGGCGTGAAGCCCAGCCCTTTGAGGGTATCCTTGATGGTGGCCTTGCATGTGCGATTAGCATCGTAGCGGATGAAGTAGTATTGCTTGTCCAGATGGGGAGACAGGCTGTCGATACCCTCCATCGGCTGCAGCTTTGCCATGATGCGGTCGGCACATTTCTGGCAGTGCATGTCATCCATACGGAGGCCCATGCCACGGCGGATGGTGTCGCTAGGACTGTAGGGTGATGCCTTGTAGCGGCCTGTTGCAGCAAGACGTGCCTCGATACTGTCGCGGCAGGTCTGCGTGGGGTCGAAGACAATGGTGGAGGTGCGCCGCTCGTAATCGAAGCGCATGCTCTCGATGCCCGGCAACTGTTTCACGGCGACCATCACCTTGTGGCCGCACTCCTCACATTTCATGCCCTTGATGCGCACGGTGATAGTTTCCTCCTGCGCCCCTGCGGGGCTAAATAAAAAAGAAAAAAGAATAAATAATAAACTTCGCATGGTTCTATTGGTTTTAATCTGGAAAGCCGGAAAGGCCGTTGTGTATAGTAATCACTTTCCTGCCATGATGCTGATGACGGCTGAGATGTCGGCCACATCGACAGTACCGTCGCCATTCACATCGGCCTTGTCGTAGTTGGAAGTGCCAGCCATATTGCTGATGATTGCCGAGATGTCGGCCACGTCAACAGAACCGTCACCGTTGACATCACCCTCTGTGGTGTCAGCCGGCTTTTCATGGTAATCGGAGATGGCGTCTCCTGCCCAGGAAATCCACTTCTTGTCATCAGTCTCCCAATTCCAGTGGCCGAAGAAGTGGTTCTCATTACCGTTGACGGTCAGATAGACCTCGTCCTTCGACGCCAGTTCAACTTCCGTCGACTCATCCCTGTTGCGCTCAAAGCCAACCTTGTCGCCAGTGGCAATGAAACGGTAGTGGTAGCGCAAGGCGTTGTTCTTCATCGGAATGGTGTTCACACCAGCCTTCTCACCTGGGTTCAGGCTATTGCTGTTGATTTGCTCGTAGTAGTCGGCAGAGAGCACGAAGTCATAGGTGCCGTCATAACCAAGAAGCACCAGTGCCGTGTTCTTGTTGATGACATAGCTCTTGCCATCCTCGGCACCGTCGTAGTACCCATAGCTGATGGTTGCTCCCTTGGCGGCGGTATAGCCAGAAGCGACCCTGGCGGCGACTATCTCACGGGGAACCTTATAGCAGCTGGCGATGTGGTAGCCACGGAAGCCGTTCTTGATTTCCAGTTTCAAGGCGCCATACACCTCGGCAAGAGAGAAATGAGGGTCGGTGGGTTCTTCCTTGCTGGCATACTGCGGGTAAGTAGAGTTGCCGTAGGGATGCTGCTCCTCATTGCCGTAGGTGAGGGCGATGAGCAGGTTCTTGGTGTTCGTGAGGTCTGCGATGTCAAGCTGGCCAAGGATTTGCCAGCTGTAGGCCACGAACTCGCCGGTGGCGTCGCCAAAGAGGGCGGCCATGTGCTTCACAGTCTTGCCGTCGGCACCCTCGGTGTCGGCATTGCTGGTCTTCGTGCCGTCCTCGCCGAGACCCTTCAAGTCGGCTTTCACCCAGACGGTCTCACCAGAGGCGGCGAGGGCGTCTTTCTGCTCTAAGAGCTGAGCCACGGTGTAGGGACTGTCCTTGGTCTGCGCGACTACGTCGCTAAAGAATAAAGAAAAAAGAATAAATAATAAACTCGGTAGACTCTGTTTCATAGCTTTAATTATGTTATGTCTGAAAAAAAAGTTCTTATGTCAATTGTAGAGGCCGAAGGTGATGCCCACGGTCTTTCTGTCGAGGGAGTGCTGGGCAGAGATGAGGTCGCCGTATGCCTTCACATAGAAGGTGCTGCGGTAGCCTTTGAGCTTCAGTGGGAAGAGGTATTTCACGGAGAGCTGACCACGGAAGTAGTTGGCATCGTAATAGAGCATATCGGGCAGGAGCACCTGTTGTGCCACCTCTGTCGTGGCATCAGCCAGCGAGAGGTCTGCCTTCGTGGCATTGCTGTACGTGGCGGTGGCATCAATCCAAAGGCGACCCTTTAGCAGACCGTGGCCGCCCTCGAGGGAGAGGTTAAGCCGATTGTGCTTCAGCTCTGAGGAGGGGAGGAGGTGCTTGTTGGTGGAGCCAGAGAGTTGGGCCTTGGCACCCACATAAGTGGCTACGTAATGGGGCACGCTTCCTTGCGTGCCGGTCTCCTCAGGATTGTCACGCTGGGAAGCGTGACCTACTAGATTGTCACGCTGGGAAGCGTGGCCTACTATGTTCAGGCGGTAGTGGAGAGAGGCATCGAACGTGGTCAGCTGCTGGCGCTTGCGGTAGGTAATCTGCGTCTCGTAGCGATACGAGGTGTAGCCTTTCTCAGGGTCTTTCTCCTGAATGAGCTGCTGACGGTATTCGTCAGCATAGCCTTGCTGCCATTCGGCCTCGAGGTCGATAGCATGGAGCAGGCGGCCTTTACCGAAACGGTTGCGCGAGGCTGCCTTATATATATAAGATGTATAGCGGCCAGGGGAGAACTTGTACTGCCCCCAGACGTCCTCTGCACCACGGGAGATGTCTATTGAATTAAGAGTTGAGAATTGAGGGTTGAGATTTAGGCCATACGTCAGCTCCGCCCCGAACTGATGGTTCACCCACTCTCGCTGATAGCCGCTATAGCCGCCGACGGTGCCTGTGGCCTCGCCAAGACCGTAGAACTGATAATAGAGCAGGTTGGGGTCTGTCTGCACGGTGGTCATGCTTGGGATTTTCTCTTTCCGGCGGCGATAATATCCGCTCAGGCCGATGGTATTGTTGCCGAAGGAGTAGGTCACGCCCGGCGCAATCTTATAGTCGAGCAGCTCGGAGCGTGAGCGAGGGTCACGCAGACGACTCAGGTCGCCCACCTTATAGTCCAGCCTGGCCCCCAGCGTCAGCTCGCGGTCAACGTTCTCGCCGACCAGCGGTATGGGAATGGTGCTGATAGCGGCGGTGAGGTCGAAGAGCTGTTGGTCATACTTGCCGTGCACGCTACTGCCACTATAGAACGGGTTAGAGTCGTAGGGACGCATCACGTCGGCCCAGGCGCGGTCCTTCGTACGGTCCATGTCGAACAGGAAGTGTCCGTAGCCCACCAGGAAACTGCCAATGTGCTGGTATCGCTCCGTCTCAAAGGTCAGCTGGTTCCGCTGCCCGCCCTCCTGCACACGGTGATAATCTCCCGAGCGGTGCTCCAGTCCAAACTCCGCATAGCCACGGTTCTCGCTGTTGTCCAGTCCCAGCCCAGCCGCATTGTCAGTGAGCCGCCACAGCTGCGTAGCATCCTGATAGCGGTATTGCGCCTCGCTTTGGGCAAAACCCCACAACGGATGAAAACTAAAGACTATGGACAGGAGGCAAAATGCCAACTGTTCTATTCTTTCCGACGCATGTTTCTTTTTCAACTTGTCCATGCTTTATTCTGTTAAATCTCTTCTGGGAAATATTTCTTCAGGAAATCTATCGGCTCCAACGTCTCCACAGTGCTGGAAAAGTCGAAGTCCTTAATATTTCGGGTAACAATGCAGTCGGCTCCTGCCTGTTCTGCCGAGAAATACTGTAGGGCGTCCTCGAAATCACGGGTCTCAATTTCCAAGGCATGGTCTACAACCTTTTCACCAACAGGTACTATAGTGAAAAGTTCCCTGCTAAGCTTTATTATCTTGTAGAAATTCGGAAGGGTAATGGTCTTACGTGTAGAATATTTCATATTTGCTATAGACAAATCTGACACTAACATCGTAATCCGTTTTTTGGCGGCCAATCTAAAAATGGCATAAGCCTCGGTTACTCCCTCTGGCCTTTTTTCAATAAAGTCAAGAAATATATTCGTGTCTATAAACACAGATAATTTATTGTCCATATTTTTCTATCAAATATTCTTCCTTGTCCTTTTTCCAGTCTACAGTCTGACATGCGGAAAATGCTCCACATAGTTCATCTACTAATGCCAACCGTCGCTTCTGCTCAGGTGTAAGGTTTTCCTCCTTTTTCTCTTTCTTCTCTGGCACATTCACTTTCAGGAAAAGGAACACCTTCTCCAGTAGGGCCGTGTTGTTGTCGTCAATCTGGTTAATCAGGTTCACTGACGACTGTTTCATTCTTAATGCTGTCATAATCTTCAATCTTTAATCCTTAATTCAACTTTCGCAAGCTCCGCAAAGACGGCCTGCACAGGGTTTTCATTTTTCAATCCTCAATCTTCATTCCCCATCATACTCTCTCGGTTTTATCTTCGTGGAAGTCTGGAAGTCGTTGCTGGAGTTATTGGTGTCCATCAGGATGGGGTGACCGTCGACGGCCAGACTCGCGGTACGGCGGTATACCACCTCTCCGTTCCATCCGCTGATAGCGTTGATATTGGTATATCCTGCATCGATTTCACTATAGAGTCGTTTCGTGCCCACGTCCACGGCGGGAGTCTTGTTCGTCAGACGGAGACACTCCACGCCGTCAATGATGTGCCGCTTGGGGCATAGCAGCCATTGGTTGCCGGCGGTCTTGCCGTAGGGATAGGTCTTCGGCCAGGCGGTCACATCATCGTCGGTACGGAAGATGACAACGCCACAAGGACCGCTCTGCACCAGGTTCATCACCGAAATGGAGGGGTACATGGAGTAGATGAGCTCCAGCGCGGGCGTGGCAGGATTGTTCTGCACGGGGTTCGAACTGTAGTCTTTCGCCTCGAAGTCGGCATCGAGCAGGTTGTTCTCCAGCGTGTCGTTGGGCGTATGGTCAATGGCGCTGTTCACCAGGAGCACCGTACCACCGGGCTTCACAAGGTGGTTAGCATCGACGGGTATTCGGAACACCTGCTTCAGCAGGATGACGGAGTCGGCATAGTCCTCGTGCAGGTTCTCCAGCGTATAGGCCTGTGTGCTCTCCGCCTCGACGAGTCCGATGTATAGTCCGCTGACGTCTACTGGGTCATCGCTCTGGTTATACAGTTCCAAGTATTTACCCGCCATGTACGTCCTGTTGTTCAGGTCCTTCGAGCCGGCATAGTAAATCTTTCCGATGATGATGTCCCGGTCGATGGTCAGGCTGGTGGGCAGGGTGATGGTCTCGTTGTCCTGACTGATGAGCCGCTGGTTCACCGAGCCGCTGACCGTCGCCCCGCTGATGACCTGTGCATCGCCCGTAAGTGAGTGATACTCCTCGGCAGTAATCTTCCACGAGCAGGAGATGTCGTAGACATCGGGTACCAGGCCCTGGAACGTGGCGATGCCCTCGCCGTCGGTCTGTGCGACATATCGCTGGTTGGCAAACTGCAGGGTGATGTCATGTCCCCCCAGACCGCCGCCAGAGGTAAACTCCGAGGGCAATGACAGCTGCACGCGGGTAGAGACGGCATGGGTGGCATCGTCGAAGTCCACGCAGGAGGTGAGCAGGGCTGCGCAGATAGCGCAGCTTACGAGACAGGCAGCATGGAATAGCTTTTTCATTTGGTTATTTCGTTATCACGTTATTTCGTTATCACGTTATTTCGTTATTACGTTATTACGTTATTTCGACATTACGTCATTACGACAATAAGTCAGAAACTCAGCGACAGTTCTGCGCCAAACTGGAACGTCCCTGTATTCCGTTGTGTCAGCGTCGTGACGTTGTTCCCCTTGAGGTACGGTTCGTAGAAGAGGGCGTTGTTCACGTAGAGCGACAGTCCTCCCACCTTTCCCAGTTCCTTCGTGAGTCGTGCCTGCAGGTTCCAGGTGACGGGGTTCTTCGTCGGGTCGTTGTCGGTATGCTTGATGGCGAGTTCGCTGATGGCAACGGAGGCGTCGGCACTACCGCCAGCCCCCGAGGCAGGGAAGGTAATGGTCTCCTGACCGGGCGTAATCTCGTGGTACACCAGGTCGGGCGTGATATACCCGATGATCTCCTTGTCGGCTACAAACGAGTAGTTCGAGTTGTGCCAGATGGCCTGTGCCGTGAACGATGCCACCATCTTCAGCCTCGGAATATGCGTGACGGCCCGCAACGTAGTGAGGAACCGACGGTAGCGCGTATAGTCCTCGCCCGAGGGGTACACCACCTTCACCGGTGTCAGTCCCAGCGACTGGTAATAGGCGGGCAGCAGGGCGTTGCGCACCGACTGCGCGTTCATGTCCGTGCTCCACGTCTTCGTCTGGTTCCACGCCCCGCTCAGGTAGAAGCGCGTGGCCAGGGGCTTCACCTCGCCCAGGTCGCAGTCGAACTCCACGCCCGTGTTCACCGTCGTATTGGTGTTGCCAATCATGCCCGTGGTCATATATACCAGGCGGCTATCGACACCAGCGGGATCGCTGATGGAGTTATGCTGCGCGTCGAGCGTATAATAATTATAGTTGTACGTGAAGTACTCCGTGACGGCTCCGAAGCCATCGGGCGTCTTATCGTGATAGGCCAGCACGTTCACCTTCCGTCCGCCAGGCAGCTTGATGTCCACGCCGCCCTCCACCTTCGTAGTGGTGGCGTTCTTCATGCCCGACGAATACTTCACGTCATATACCTGCGTGTAGTAGTTCAGCACCTGCTTCGTTCCGTCCTGCGGCATGTAGTTCGCGGCCACGTTGTCATCGTACTTCTTGTCTGGATAGAGGTAGTTCAGGCCCGGCGTCTTCGAGTTCATGCCGATGCCCAGGCGCACATCGAGCCATTTCGTCACCGTGAACGCGGCGTTCACACGAGGCGACAAGGCCGTGGTGGCCACATCGCCAAAGGGCTGCAGGGCAGTAAAGCGCAGGCCCACCCCCACGCGCAGCCGGTTCACCTTGTTCATGTTCCACGTGAACTGGTCCTCGGCGAAGGCCGACAGCTGGTGCAGCCCAGGGATGTCGTCGAAGGCACGGGGCCGTCCGTTGCTGTTGGGCTTATAGGGTCGCAGCTCGTTGTCGTTATAGTAGCCGCGGCCGTTGTTCCAGTCGTAGTGGTATTCGGCACCCAGCTTGAAGCTCTGCACGGTCTTGCCCTTGCGCAGGAAGAAGTCGTCGGTCAGCTTCACGAACACATTGCCCGGCCTACTCTCGGTGATGCCCGTAGCCAGGTAGGAGGTCGTCATCCAGGGCACGTCGTAGTAGCCCGTCTCACGTGCCGTCAGGATGGGCAGCAGTCCTGTCGAGTTGGCCACGTAGCTGGTATTGCTATTGTCCGTCTGCGTGAGGCTCAGGCCCACGGTATACTTCAGCGAGCGGGCCAGGGGCATGTCCAAGCGCACCCGTCCGTTATGCGTCAGGCCCACGGTGGTCGTCTTGTTCTCCGACTGTGTGCCGTCGTCGATGGCATCGGGGTCGTTGCCCGTCCAGTCCTTCGCCCGCATGAAGCGCAGCTTCGTGTCGGCGTGCCATTTCTTCGAAAGGTCGATGCCCCACCCCACGTTCACCGTATAGCGGTCATACGAGCGGGTCTTCTGCCGGGGGTCGCCCCAGGCCTTGGCATAGTCGCCGCTCACGTTCAAGACTCCGGCGGAGCCAAGCGAAAAGCCCTTGCCCACGCTGTAGTTCTGCAAACCAGGGTTAATCTTGGCCTTCACCTGCAAGGGCGTGATGCCCACTCGGGAATGAACCACGACGAGGCCGCTGGTCAGGTCGCCATACTCTGCCGACGGTATGCCTCGGATAATCTCCACGTTGTCGATGTCGTCGGCCGACACCTGGCGCAGGTCGGTGCCGGTGAAGGCGGTCGAGGAGAACTGTCCCTGCGTCAGCTGTCCGTTGTTCGACATGGGCATGCCGTCTACGATGACGCTGCTTCCGAAGGCCGCCGTGTTATTGTTCACCAACGTGCGCAGCTGCAGGTTCGTCTGTTGTGTCAGGTCATGGTTGCCCATCACCTGTCCGGGGATGAGCTGCATCACGTCGGCAAGGCTCGTAGCCTGTAGGTGGTCGATGGCCTGACGCCCTACGACGCTGGCCGTCGAGGCCCCGCTCTCCTTCTGCTGTGCCGTCACCGTCACTTCCTTCAGCGCCAGGCTGGTAGGCGTCATGCGGAAACTGAGCGTCATGTCGCGCTCCACGTTGACCGCCGTCTCCAGCGTCTCCATACCCACATAGCGCAGTCGCAGGGTGTAGCGGCCCTTGGGCACATTGGTCAGCGTGGCCTCACCCTTGAGGTCGGTAGTGGTGGCGGCTCCCGAGGGCAGCAGCTCCACAGTGGCCATGATGACGGCCTCACGGGTACTGGCATCGGTGACGGTCACGCGCAGCGTGTGACCCGGCGGAGAGGCAAAGACTCTCGCCACAAAGAATATGAGAAACAGGCAGATAGCGGACTTCCGCAACAGCTTATTGAGCGACATAGACATCCATGTATGGTTTTTTACGCCGCAAAGTTACAAAATCCCTGCGACATACACAATAATTATTAGTAGGTATTTTCTACGGATTAACAAAACAGATGTACTTATATGAAAATGATTTGCGCCTACGCGAAAGGTCGTTTGCGTAGGGCCTCTTAACCGCCCACGGCATGTACGAAGAGGTCGTCCATAGTCACCTCGCTCTGTATGTCGTTCCTGTAGGCGTTGTGCTTCAGGCCGTAAGTGGTAATCATGGTCAGGTGGAGGGCCTTGCGTGTCCGTGTCTGCCGCCGGAACTCCTCTCTCCGCTCCAACAGGTGCAGGTCATAGTCGCGGGTCAGCTCGTAGGGGGCGAGCGAGAATTTCACCTCGCAAAGGTTCACCACCTGGTCGCGGCGGTCGAGGAGCAGGTCTATCTGCGCCCCGTCGCCACTCCATGAACACACGTCGGTGGCCACCCCGCTGATGCCTAACGCACGCTTCACCTGTTCCACATGTGCCAGGCACACCTGTTTAAAGGCATAGCCGCTCCACGCACGGTGGGCGGGCGAGTCTACCGACGTGCTCCACAGTTGCTCATTGCGGCCGTTGAAGTGTTTCACGAAATTAATGTAGAACAGCGAGTAGAAGTCGGTAAGCTGATACATCGCCATGCGCTCCTTCTTGCCGAAGGGGGCATACTTGCGGATGAAGTCGCAGTGCTCCAGGTTCGTAAGCATCTCCGTGAGGCCACCGCCGCCCTTCAGTTGCAGCGACTGTTGTATTTCGCAGCGCGTCATGCCCTTGGAACGGGTGGCCAGCAGCTCCACGATGGCGCGGTAGTGCTCGGCATCGTTGAACAGCGAGCGGAACAGGAAGTCGTACTCAGAACGCATCTCCGCGTCGTTACGACGGAAGAACAGACGGTCGATGTTCTGCGGCAGGCCCTCCCCACGGTTGAACTTGCTCAGGTAGAAGGGTATGCCCCCCACAATCATGTAGGCCTCCACTATCTGGTGACGGTTCAGGGCGATGCCGCGGCTACGGAAATACTCCTCCGTCTCAGCCAGCGTGAAGGGGAAGAGGTGTATGCGCTCCGTCAGGCGGTTGTGTAATCCCCCATGATGGCCTATCAGTTTGTGCATCATCCACGTCGTGGCCGAGCCGCATACCACCAGCTTCAGGTTGCGCTGGTCGCTGCCCCAGCTGTTCCAGAAATGCTCCAAGGCCGAAAGGAAGCGCGAGCCGGGAGTGTCGAGCCAGGGCAGCTCGTCGATGAACACCACCACACGCTTCTTGCGACGTAAACCCGCAAGGTAGCTGCGCAGCTGGTCGAAAGCCTCCAGCCAGTTCGAGGGAGTTGCAACGGAAACGCCAGAATGACGGCTCAACGCCTGGGCGAAGAGCTGGAGGTTCAGCTCGCGCGTACACTCGTAGATACCAGTCAGGTAGAAATCGAACTTGTCATCGAAAAACTGCTTCACAAGGAAAGTCTTACCCACACGACGACGGCCATAAATGGCGATAAATTCTGCAACACCAGACGACACGCATTTCTGCAAAATTTGCGTCTCTATCCGTCGGCCAAGCAACTCGTTACCCATAGTTTGCATCTTATTGGTTTTCAAGCTGCAAAGTTACACTTTTATTTCCACACCAGCAAGGATTTTGAGAAAAAAGTTGCCGCCCTAACTCATTTTTTGGGGCACTTAGGGCGGCAGTCTACACCATGAGGATGCCGCCTTAACTCAATTTTGGGGGCACTTAGGGCGGCGTAGCCACTCGCTTCGCAACCTCTTTGGAAATGCTCCTCATGGGGCCGATAAGCCGCACTGAATATAAGGATTTTCAATCCTAAAAAGCGCATTACAAATGCTTATATTCGATGCAGTCGGATTGCAAATCCGACTGAACGATACGGAGTACGGACAGTTGCGGATAATCATATTTTTTTATCATTCCTAAAGTTTCGAAAGTGCAAAGCTGCCTACAGTTGCCAGAACGCCCGTGACAGCGGGACTTTCAGAAATTCCGAAACTTGAGTAATTATATGAAAACTCTTGCTCCGTTACTCTGCGCAAGCGTCCAAAGGCCGAGCGCGTGTTAAAATAGAATAGGAAAGGCGCGTTTAAGGAATATTTGATGTTTTTAAGGATATTATCCCTATACTGGATAATCATTTCCGCATATACCTGGAAGGGATGAAATTCCGGGCGTAACCCTGGGTTAAGTGCCTCCTAACTTTAGGTTGGAGCACTCCCGCCCCCGCTTGACATAAAGCAAGAAATTGGGCAAAGAACAACAAAAGTGAGACAAACGACATGTCTCCGTAGTTACTTTGTGCCTAACTTTACGCCGATTTTGCATGAATGGCGCATACGCGCCTGTAATTCTCAATACGCCAGCCAACGAGCCAACGTGAATCTCTAACAGTCAACGGAACGCCGAAAAGACGCGAAGAAGGACTACCAAAAACAAAATATTCAACTAATTAATTCAACTTCCGCAAGTACGAAAACGACCACAGATTGCACAGATAACACAGATTTCAGCGGCCAAGCCGCGATTCTATATGGAAATCTGTGCAATTTGCGGACTCACTACGCGCTTGGCTCGTCCAAGAATCTGAGGTCATTCCAGCTGTATAGACTCCAGCCCGCCCAAGGGGATTTGCCCGTTCAAGGGAATCTGCAATCCCCATATGAAAAATCTTTACATTGACCCCTCTGAGAATCCGATTTTTTTAATGAGTTCATTGGGGGGGGATTGCGTATGAGCCAGTTTTGAGAGGGGTCGTTTCCGCGTTTTTCACGCTACTGCTCAGCTATGGACTGATTGCCCCTTAAAACTGTTTCGTTTTAGTCGGTTTTTACCGAAAAAGGTGGTCTTGTAGTACAAGACCATATCTTTTGTAGTACAAGACCATATCTTTTGTAGTACAAGACCATA
>JAFVFY010000059.1 GCA_017475265.1 Prevotella sp.
AGCCCCGTCAGCAGGTTAGCTGAGCTGTCGCCAGCTGGTTTGTTCTTCCTCACTCCTACCTCACTGCCATTTAACCGGCTTTTTGGCTTGCAGGGGTGGCTGCAACGGGTACCTCTCTTGGTTCTGACGGTGCAAAGGTAGAAAGGTTCTTAGAGGTGCCGAAAATGTTGTAAGATGTTGTATTTTGGGATTTTCCCTAAACGTTGTCAAGATTTTGACAGTCAATGGTTTAGAGAAGTAAAAAAATTTTCGGATTACAACATGCAAGCCGGCGTGTTGTATTTTTCACGCCTTGTCTATGTACCGTAAAGTGTCGTTAAGGCAGAACATGGCTCACAAGGCTTTTGTCCAACAAATCACGAAGCCGACATTAGCTTGTTTTTCAAGAAAAAGGCAGGACTCTGTAATTGAGCCTCTGCCTTTTTTCCATTCGTTTGTCTGGGATAATTTTTCCCTTATTCCTCAATATCTTCCTGAATCCTTGCCTTCCCTGCCATTTTGTCGATGATAGTAGCAATGTCTGCCACATCGACCATTCCGTCCTGGTTCACGTCGTTACGGTCAATGACGAAACTAATCTTTGCTGGTTCTGAGCGTTCGTAGCCCTCGGCGGTGGCATAGACGGTGAGGGTATATTTGATGGTCTTGTTCTCCATCACAAACTCATTCCCTTTGGATCTCTCCTCTTCCGTTGACAGGATGCTTTCAAACTCTGCGCCAGGGGTATCACACTCATACACGAACTTCTTGCCCACAACGTAGATTGTGGGAGTGGCACACACATCTCCAATAGGTCCAGGGGTATCACCCATCTCCTCTATTTTCAGGAACTCCCGCCAGCCGTCATAGCGGATATACAGGTCCTTTGTCCCCGCAGGCACATAAAGCGTCCCCTGGCGGTAGGTCTCGTTTGCAAATAGCCCTGTCACGTTAAATGGCTCAGCAATAAAAGATTTCACGGACATGATGGAGGTGCAACCACGGAAAGCATAGTTTCCTATGCTCTTCACACTGCCAGGAATCGTGACGGATGTCAGGCCTGTACAGTTTCTAAATGCACTGCTGCCGATTGATGCCACGCCATCTGGCACCACGTATTCTTTTATTTCAGTGGCATCGCCGTCAATCAGCTGTACAGGTTTTCCTATGTTGGAATAAATAAGCCCTACTGCTTTGTTCTCACAGAAAGACGCATAATCGGTAACGGGTACTTTGACAAGTGTAATACCGCTGCAGCCAGAGAAAGGAGAACTTCCCATGCTTGTCACACTGCCTGGAATCGTGACGGATGTCAGGCCGCTGCAACCAGAGAAAGCATAGTCTCCTATGCTCGTCACGCCGCTGCCAATCGTGACGGAGGTCAGGCCGCTGCAATACTGGAAAGCCCGGTCTCCTATGCTTGTCACGCTGTTTGGAATCGTGACGGATGTCAGGCCTGTACAGTTTCTAAATGCACTGCTGCCGATAGATGCCACTCCCTCTGGCACCACGTATTCTTTTATTTCAGTGCCATCACCGGCAATCAGCTGTACAGGTTTCCCTATGTTGGAAGAAATAAGTCCTACTGCTTTGTTCTCACAGAAAGACGCTAAATCGGTAACGGGTACTTTGACAAGTGTAATACCGCTGCAGCCTTCGAAAGCATACCATCCTATGCTCGTCACGCTGTTTGGAATCGTGACGGAGGTCAGGCCGCTGCAACCATAGAATGCAGAATGTCCTATGCTCGTCACGCTGTTGGGAATCGTGACGGAGGTCAGGCCGCTGCAACCATCGAAAGCACCCCATCCTATGCTCGTCACGCTGTTGGGAATCGTGACGGAGGTCAGACCGCTGCAACCAGAGAAAGCATAGTCTCTTATGCTCGTCACGCTGTTTGGAATCGTGACGGAGGTCAGGCCGCTGCACTTGTAGAAAGCATCGTTTCCTATGCTCGTCACGCTGTACTCCGTCCCGTTGTAGGTGACCGAGTCAGGGATGACCACACTGCCTGAGTAGTACCCGCTGGTTCTCTATGTAACTATGGCTTCTTTAGCCTTCGAGACCAGTTCGTAGCAGATGCCGTCAATCTCCACGGCCTCTTGTGCCCCAGCCACCATCGGCAGTAGCATCATTGCGAGTAATAATAATTGTTTTTTCATTATCGTTTAGTTTTTAGGGCAATATCGTTTTAAGTTTCAACATTATGATTTCCCTCTGACTGCAACAAATCGAGGAATTCTTTCAGCTTCAAGACCAATAGTTTCGGGAAGTCAATGTCTTGCAGGACATTGTAATGCTTGTCGTCCGAAACTATAAAGGCAGCATTGGCGGCAAAGGCACAATCCACAAACTTGTCATCATCATGGTCTTGTTCAATTAAGTGAAGACTGAAATATGGGTTGACCAGTTCTACGTACTCACTTTCGAGCAGCAGATGAATGACATTGGTGGCCACTTCGACCGACATCTTCTGGGTGATAATTTCAGCATACTCTTCCAAGATGTCAGTTGACACGCATAAGACATACTCGCCTGCCTGAAGTCCTTTCCAAACAGGATAATACTGCCCGCGCCTCGAGAGAGAGGCAATAAGGCAGTTCGTGTCGAGTACTATCTTTCTCTTTTCAGGCATGGTTGTACGGCGTGCGGAGATGTTCTTGAAGGATGGCCTCGTTTTTCTCATTGTCCCACTTGCCCTCTTCCCAAAGACGATCCATCGCATTGTCAACACGGCGGGCATAGTAGTCACAAATAACTTGGCGGAGTTCATTCACCTCCTCCACACTCTTCATCGACCCTAACAGCCTGAGAATACTCATTTGTGCTTCGTTCAATGTACTGGTTTTCATAATATGCATATTTTCGCAATTAGGCTTCTATATATCTAACGGTTACAACTACTGTTTGTCTGGGAGCGCGGTCGTTCTTGTCTGCCAGCGATACGGGCGAAGACGCCCGCGTTCCTAGTTCCGGCGGCAAAATTACAAAAAAATCCCGCAACTCACAAAAGAATCGCGGGATTATTTCTCAATTATCTTCTTTCGGACGTATCAATCTTCACTTCCTCTCTGTCCCCGCCACCATCGGCAGTAGCATCATTGCGATTAAAAGAATTGTTCGGCAAGCCTTTCGCGGAAATGGGCAATGCTCTTGAATGTAATCATGCGTGCATGGCTTTCGACACGCGCTGCATGATTTTCTTCATCTCTGGGTCTTTGGGCAGCCGTATCTTGTATCTTACTATGTCGTTGTTTACCTCAGTGATGGCCGAAATGTTCCGTGCCAGACGCTCCGTTTGCGGCTTCATTCCTGATGACGCTGGCATCTTCTTGCAGGCACTATACAAGTCGTTAAGTGTACGTATCAGCAGCCGAAGATAGGGTCCAATGACCTTGTAGTCTTCTTCTGTGACAGTATGATATGCCTCGTATAATTCCTCATAGAAATTGTCGAGGTCGCTGTTCAGTCGTGACAATGCCCTTTTGTCTTCTGTAGGCATCGGTTGTAATGCGTTCAACTGGTGAGCAAACGACCGCTTGCTAAGTCTCGCAATGGAATTTGATATTAATGCTGTTTGGCACATGTTGTTCTTGGTAATCGTTTTGCTGTTAATGTACGGCTGCAAAGTTAAGCATTTTTCCTGAACTTAACAAAAAACTTGCCGAAAAAGTTGCGGGAATGAAAAATAATGCCTATCTTTGCAGCGTCAAACAACATCTGTTTGGCTATCCGGGCAGAATCCCGAGGGGGCAGGACTATACAGACACCGCCTTAGGAGCAAGACATCACGATAACTGCTCCATTCTTTATGAACAAAAGTGTAGCTATAGGGCAAGAGCCCCGTTTGTATCGGCAAGCGACTTGCCAATGTGCACACTCACAAGCTCCGTCTAAGACAAGAGCCCCGTTTGTATCGGCAAGCGACTTGTTAAGACGGAGTTCTTTTATTTCCTCAGTTCGCTTTCCGCTGCCGCAAACGTGTGGTCGTTGATGATGGCGTATGGCTTGTATATGTCGCCATCCGCGAGCCGGCGCATGCACAAGATTGTCCGGCATCCCGGAGTACAGCCCCCGCTCGGCTCTTGGGACGCTTGCCACAAGCAAAAACCTCACGCCGAAAGGGGCTTGGCAGAAACTGAAATCGTGGATGATGATTCGCTCGGCCTTTAGGACGCTTGCCACAAGCAAGAACTCACGACTATGGGAGGCATTCTCCTGTAAAAGCGATGGCGCAGGCTTGCGCTCGTTCACACCGAAACAGGTGCAGATGATAGTGGACGAGCTGGGCGAACCTTGACCCTTGCCATCAAGGCAAATAAAGGATGCTCTGGAGAAGATACGTTCTTCTGGGTGCGAAGATACGTTCTTCGTGGTACAGAGCTACGTTCCCGCCGGTACGGATGTCCGTGCAAGCCATACACACGTCAGCTGTCAAAAGTATCTTTGTCAGCTGTCAGACGTTTGCGCGTCAGCTGTCGGACGTTTCTTTGTCAGCTGTCAAAAGTTCGCGTAATGATTTTTCATGAGCCGCAAATAGGGACGAAAAGGCAAGGTTCGGCCTTTGACTGCCTTAAACGACACGAAACAGCCCGAAACGGAAAAGCCACTGATCTTTTCTTCGCATTACAAAAGCGTGTGAGCGCAGTAGTTAGTGTGCCTCCAGCCAGTTGTCACCCCATCCGCTGTCGGCCACGAGGGGAACGGAGAGCTGCAGGGCGTTTTGCATCTCCTGGAGGACAATCTCCCCTACCCTACCCTTCTCTTCTGGATAGACCGAGAAGTTCAGTTCGTCGTGAACCTGCAGGAGCATCTTGCTCTTGATGCCCTCGCGCTGGAAACGTTCGTGGATGTGAATCATCGCCACCTTGATGATGTCGGCGGCGGTGCCCTGAATGGGCGCGTTGATAGCGTTACGTTCCGCAAAGCCGCGTACGGTGGCGTTGCCGCTGTTGATGTCGGGCAGATAGCGACGGCGACCAAAGAGTGTCTCCACGTAGCCTTTCTTTCGCGCTTCCTCCTTCGCCCGCTCCATGTAGTCCTTTACCTTTGGGAAGGTCTCGAAGAAGCCGTCGATGAGCTGACGGGCCTCGTCGCGACTGATGTCAAGCCGCTCGGCCAAGCCGAAAATGGTGATGCCGTAGATAATGCCGAAGTTCGCGCGCTTCGACTTCGTCCGCTCGTCGCGGCTCACCTCTTCGATGGGTTTCTTGTAGATATTGGAAGCTGTGGCACCGTGAAGGTCTTTGCCTTCACGGAACACCTGAATCATGTTCTCGTCCTGTGAGAGGTGGGCCATCACACGCAGTTCTATCTGACTGTAGTCTGCTGAAAAAAATTGACATCCTGGTTCAGGGACGAAGGCCTTGCGTATCTCTTTTCCGTCTTCACCTCTAACGGGTATGTTCTGCAAGTTGGGGTCACTCGAAGAGAGGCGGCCAGTGGCTGTAACGCATTGGTTGAACGACGTGTGAATATGGCCTGTACGCTTGTTGATAAGCAGCGGCAGATTGTCTATGTAAGTGGAAAGCAGTTTCTTTAAACCTCTGAAAGCCAATATCTCAGCAACAATCTCATGTTTGCTTGAAAGCTGGGTGAGCACCTCCTCGCTGGTGACGTACTGTCCCGTCTTGGTCTTCTTCGGCTTCTCTATGATTTTCATCTTGGCGAAGAGAATATCGCCTACCTGTTTAGGTGATGAAATATTGAATTGTTCACCAGCCAGTTCATAGATGTGCGCCTCTATTTCGTTCATCCTTGCTGTCAAATCTTTTGACGTTTGCTTCAGCGATTCAGTATCGAGCAGCACGCCGTTCATCTCCATTTCGGCCAGTACTGGCATGAGTGGCATCTCGATGTCGTAGAATAGTTTTTCGCAGTCAAGACGTTTAAGTTCTGGTTCCAATTTCTCTTTCAACTGTAGGGTGATGTCAGCATCCTCGCAGGCGTACTCATAGACTAGGGTAGGGGAGAGGTCGCGCATGGAACGTTGGTTCTTCCCTCTCGGACCAATCAGCTCATCAATGTGAACGGTCTTGTAACCCAGATAGGCCTCGGCCATGAAGTCCATGTTGTGACGCAACTCTGGTTGGATGAGGTAATGGGCTATCATCGTGTCCCACATGGGGCCTAGTAAGCGGATGTTATAGTTTCTTAAAACTTCTAAATCGTACTTCAGGTTCTGTCCAATCTTCAAAATCTTTGGGTCTTCATAGAGTGGTTTGAATATTTCAAGAATCTTTAACGCTTCTTCACGGTTGGCGGAAATGGGAACATAAAATGCCTTGTGAGGCTCCACGGAGAAGCTCAAACCGACCAATTCTGCGTCGATAGGGTGGGTGGAAGTGGTCTCTGTGTCTAGACAAAGAATTTCTTTTGTAAAGAAAAAGTCACAAAGCTGACGCATTTCTTCCTCATTATCAATGAGTTTGTATTCGTGAGGGGTGGTTTTAAGGGTCTCAAAACTTGAAAATTCTTTCGATTCTTCCCCGACGGTCGGGTTTTCGTCAAAAAGAGAAAGCTGTGCGTTAGCGGTTTTTGGTTTTGTTTCAGGTTTTTTAAGAACTCGGTTGGCGAGGCTCTTAAACTCCAGTTCCTCGAAGATTTTTGCCAGTCCGGCTTCGTCGGGGTTGGTCATGCGAAGTGACTCCAGGTTAAGGTCAACAGGTACGTCCGTTTTTATCGTCGCAAGGAAATAGCTCATGCGGATGTCGTCGACGTGCTCTTCCACTTTTTTCTTTAGAGCACCCTTCAGTTCGTCAGTCCGTTTCAAGAGTTTCTCCACGGAGCCAAAGTCGTTGATGAGTTTCGTCGCCGTCTTTTCACCCACACCTGGACAGCCGGGGAAGTTGTCGGCCGAGTCGCCCATGAGTGCAAGGAGATCGATGACGAGGGTAGGGTGGGGGATGTCGTATTTCTCGCAGACCTCCTTCGGACCCATCACTTCATAGCCGCCACCATGACGGGGGCGGTAGATTTTCGACCGTTCTGAGACCAATTGACCGTAGTCCTTGTCGGGAGTGAGCATAAACGTCTCGATTCCCTCGATGGATTCGGACTTTTTTGCCAGTGTGCCTATTACGTCGTCGGCCTCGTAGCCATCGACCTGTAGCACAGGTATGCGGTAGGCAGCCAACAGTTCCTTGATAATCGGTACTGCCTTTGTGATGTCTTCTGGTGTTTTCTCTCGTTGTGCCTTGTATTCGGGGAAGGCGTCGCTGCGAAACGTAGGGCCGTGAGGGTCGAAAGCAACGCCGAGATAGGTGGGTTTCTCCTTCTCGATGACTTCTTGTAGCGTGTTCACAAAGCCGATAATGGCCGAAGTATTAAGGCCTTTGGAGTTGATACGGGGGTTCTTGATAAATGCGTAATAGGAACGGTAGATGAGCGCGTAAGCGTCTAAAAGGAATAATTTATCCATAGTTTTACAGAATTTTCGTGTAAAATTACTAAAAAAATTCCGAATACTGCAATTTTTTCACTACTTTTGTCACAAATTTCTACGATATGGACCATTTATCGCTCATTAAACGACCTATAGAGGCTGAATTTGAGACTTTTCGCTCACTATTTCAACAGTCTCTAACGAATACCGACGGGCTGCTTGCTGAAGTGCTGAACCACATCAGACAGCGCATGGGCAAGGGTATGCGACCTATTCTTATGATGCTCGTTGCCAAGAACTACAGCGAGGTGACTCAGGTCACGCAGCATAGTGCCATCGGCCTGGAGCTGCTTCATACGGCATCGCTTGTGCACGATGATGTTGTGGACGAGAGTGGTGAGCGTCGTGGTCAGCCTTCGGTAAATGCTACGTACAATAATAAGGTGTCTGTGCTGGTGGGAGACTACATTCTCTCTACGGCATTGCTTCATGTTTCCTATACTGGCGACCAGCGTATTGTGGAAAACCTTGCCGAACTAGGCCGTACTTTAGCTTCCGGCGAGATACTCCAACTGTCAAATATTCGCAATCAGGATATTTCGGAAGATGTTTATTATCAGGTGATTAAACAGAAGACCGCTGCACTCTTTGAGGCTTGTGCTGCTATAGGTGCGCTGTCGGCTGGAGCTTCTGACGAGGAGGTGAGGCTAGCCGGACAATTCGGCCAAAACATAGGTATCATCTTCCAGATTCGCGATGATATTTTTGACTATTTCGACTCTAAGGACATTGGCAAACCTACGGGTAACGATATGACTGAGGGTAAGCTGACGCTGCCCATCATCTATGCCTTGAATAAGAGTCCATACGAATCGATGATGAATCTTGCCCGAAAGGTAAAGGCTGGCACGATTAATCGTGATGAAATCGCTGTTTTAGTGGAGTTTACGAAGCAGCAGGGAGGCATAGAATATGCTGAACAGGCCATGCTTGACTACCGAGCTAAAGCGCAGATGTATGTAGCATCTATACAAAAAGCCGAGATACGCGAGGCTCTAAACGCGTATCTCGACTATGTCATGCAGCGTAATTACTAGAAGAACTTTGTTTCTTGTCCAAGGACTTCACTGAGCAGCATATTGGCAAGACGTGAAGTTCCGAGGCGTAACCATTTGTTGGTGAGCCATTTCTCACCCAATACCTCCTTTACGATGGTGTAGTAGATGAGCGCATCCATGACGCTGTTAAGGCCACCAGCTGGCTTGAAACCAATTTGGATGCCTGTTTTTTCGTAGTACTCTTTGATGGCCTGACACATCACGTAAGCGGCCTCTGGAGTGGCAGCTGGTTCAAGCTTTCCCGTCGAGGTTTTGATGTAGTCGGCACCGGCGTATATGGCCAGGATGGAAGCAGTCTTGATGTTGGCGGCAGTCTTCAGGCAGCCTGTCTCTAGGATGACCTTCATATCGTGGTCTCCACAGGCATCTTTTTGTTGCTGAATCTCATCGACAACGGTCTCATAGTCACCAGCCAGGAAGGATCCCACGGGCTGAACGATGTCAATCTCCGTAGCACCATCCTTAATGGCTAGTGAAGTCTCGATGGTCTTTACCTCAATTAGTGACTGACTGCTGGGGAAACTTCCTGAAACACAGGCTATTTCAACGCCGTCAACCTCAAGGGTCTCGCTGACAATCTTGGCAAATTTTGGATAGACGCAGATGGTAGCTACATGGGGTAGGGTGGGGTAGGCTTCCTCAAACTGGTTCACTTTTTCCGTGAAGGCGAGAACGCTCTCGTCGCTGTCGGTGGTCTTTAGGGTGGTCAGTTCCACGCTGCCCATGAGGAACTTCTTGACTTCCAAGGTGTCGTTTTCGTGCACCTTTTCAGCGATGATTTTCTTTACTGCCTCGCTTACTTCAGCGTCGCTGATGTCGAGATTGTACTTCTTGAGAGCCTCTTCAATGCGGTTCGTGGGGAGTGCGTGATGATGATCGTGACCGCACTCACAGTGTTCATAATTGTGGTTTTCTGCCATAGTATTTATGCTTTTAGTTTAGGGTTTCCTATGTGTCTTAGAGAGTCCCGATGGGTCTTTTTCTCCAAGTTCTTTTTGAACTCTTTGGTGAGGTCTACGCCTGTCTGGTTGGCCAGGCAGAGGAGTACCCAGAGCACGTCGGCCATTTCGTCGCCAAGATTCTCTTTCTCACCCTCCTTAAAGCTCTGGTCGCCATATTTGCGAGCTATCACGCGGGCCAGTTCGCCTACTTCCTCAGTCAGTACTGCCATATTTGTCAGCTCAGAGAAGTAGCGCACGCCGTATTCCTTAATCCACTTATCTACTGCTATTTGTGCTTCTTTTATCGTCATATCATTCTTTGTTTTTTGTGTCCATACAGATGGTTACTGGGCCATCGTTAATAAGTTCCACTTTCATGTCAGCACCAAACTCACCTGTACCAACGGTCTTGCCGATGGCCTCTGATAACTGTTGGCAGAAAGATTCGTATAGTGGAATGGAGTGCTCATGACTTCCTGCTCGGAACCAAGACGGTCGGTTCCCCTTCTTATAGCTTGCAAATAGAGTGAATTGACTGACTATCAGACAGTTGCCACCTATTTCTAAGATGGAGCGGTTCATCACTCCATTATCGTCGTTAAAGACTCTTAGATTGGCAATTTTCTTTACCAACCACTCAACGTCTTCGCTTGAATCTTCGTCACAAACACCCAGTAAAATGAGGAATCCTTGTCCTATCTCTGCCTTGATTTTACCCTCGATGGTAACGCTGGCTCTGCTTACTCTTTGTATGACTGCTCTCATAGTGCTGCAAAGTTACGAATTATTATTGAATTGGCCAAAGGTTTTAGGGGTGAAAGTGCTGAAAAACTATTTCAGCCTTGGCTTTTCCCACCACCGCTGTGAGCTCTTCTTGGTTTGCTTCTTTGATTTTCTTTACTGTTTTTAGGGTGTTTAGAAGTGCGTCTCTTGTCTTTGGCCCTATGCCTTTGATGTCATTTAGCTCTGAATGTAGTGCTCGTTTTGACCGTTTTTCCCTGTGGAAAGTGATGGCAAAACGGTGAACTTCGTCTTGCAAACGTGTAAGAACGTGGAAGAGTTCTGAGTCAGTTTTCAACCCGATGACCTTTGGTGGAAACCCGTAAAGCAGTTCGTTTGTACGGTGGCGATTGTCTTTTGCCAAGCCGGCTATAGGAATATCAATGTGTAGTTCGTCTTGAATGACTTGTCTGATGACCTCCATTTGTCCTTGTCCGCCGTCAGCAACGATAAGGTCTGGTAGGGGTTGTTCTTCCACTATCAGCCTCTTATAACGTCTGTGAACGACCTCCTTCATAGAAGCATAATCGTCAGGGCCGTCAACAGTTTTGATGTTGTATCGTTTATAGTCCTGTTTGCTCGGTTTCATACTCTTGAATACCACACAGGCGGCCACAGCGTCTGTTCCGCTTATGTTTGAGTTATCGAAACATTCTATGTGGTAAGGCATCTTTTGAAGGCCAAGTTTCTCCTGCAACTCCTTCATCAGACGTACTTGTTTCTGCTCTGGATTCAGCTTCTCGGCTTGCTTTAGTCGGTCAAACTTGTATTGCTTTCCGTTCATCTCTGATAGCTCCAAAAGAGTCTTTTTGTCGCCAAGTTTGGGAATGGTAAACTTCACTCCTTCCAATTCAAGCTGAGGGTCAAAGGGTACAACTATCTCTTTAGAATTACTTTGAAAACGTTTGCGCATTTCGACAATTCCCAACTGTAATAGTTCCTCCTCACTCTCATTAAGTCGCTTTTTAAACTCAAATGTGAACGACTGGTTGATGGCCCCGTTAGCCACGTGAATATAGTTGATGTAGGCTATGCTCTCGTCGTTGGTGATGGTAAATACGTCAACGTTATCAATCGTGTGACTAACTACCTCGCTTTTACTTACGAATGATTCTATCAATTGGTATTTCTTCTTGACATTTTCAGCTTCCTCGAAACGTAGATTCTCTGCCAGTGTCATCATCAGGTCTTTCATTTCACGCAGTATCTGCCGAGTATTTCCTTTTAAGATCTCACGTGCCTGGCGTATGTTTTCCTGGTAATCCTCATACGACTGTTTTGCTACACAAGGTCCGTCACAGTTCTTGATATGATACTCTAAACAAACTTGGTATTTTTTAGCTTCTATGCCTTCTTTGGTAATAGGCATTTTGCAGGAACGTGGATGATAGAGTTTCTTTATCAATTCCAATATGGCGTACATTGAGCCGACGTGGGAATATGGGCCATAGTATGTTCCCCATTTCTTGTTGATGGTTCGTGTCTTAAAGATTCTAGGAAGGTGTTCGTTGGTAACACAGATACTTGGGTATGTTTTCCCGTCTTTGAGGAGAACGTTATATCGAGGATTGTATTTCTTGATGAGTTCGTTTTCCAGTAGGAGTGCATCTTCCTCTGTGTTCACTACCGTGTAGCTAATATCAATAATTTTGCTGACAAGTACTTTTGTTTTGAATCTGTCTACCTCTGTGTGGAAGTATGACGATACTCTAGCCTTTAGGTTTTTCGCCTTTCCTACATATATAATAATATGTTGGTCATCGTAAAACTGGTAGCTACCAGGTTTGTCTGGCAGACGTGCTACGATTCCCTTCAGGTACGTAAGACGCTTTTCGTTCTCTTCTCTTGTCATTCCCTTTGTTTAAAGGTGTTACACAACTCCGTGTTCCACGTGGAACATTATATAATCATCAATGTAGTCAATTCAATTCCCTCAAAGAGATCTCGCCCGTGAAGACCTTCATCTCTAATTTCGATAATGAAGTTCATGTAGGTTTTCTTTGGATGAAAGTGTTGCACTAATTTATAGGCTGCTTTGGCTGTACCTCCTGTTGCGAGTAGGTCGTCGTGTATGAGTACCACGTCGTTCTCATCGATAGAGTCGATGTGCATTTCAATTGTGTCTACTCCATATTCCTTCGAAAACGATTCCTTAATGACTGTTGCAGGAAGTTTCCCTGGTTTTCGGGCTAGCACAATTCCACAGCCTAGACGTGCTGCAAGGGCGGAGGCCATGATGAACCCTCTACTTTCTATTCCGACAATCTTGGTGATGCCTTTGTCCTTGTAGAGTTCACAAAGTTCGTTTAGCATGATTTGTACACATTCTGCATTTTTGTAAAGCGTAGTTACGTCACGGAAATTGATTCCCTTTTTGGGGAAGTCGGGGATGCTGCGGAGGTTGTCCAGTAATACTTGATTGTTCATTTTGCTTTAGTTTATAGGGTTTTGTAATTGTTTTGTTTCACGTGGAACAGGCAGGACACTAACGTCCCATGAGTACAAGGAGGACGTTGATGTCGCTAGGTGAGATTCCAGGTATGCGACTTGCCTGTGCAAGGGTCTCGGGGTCTATGCGGGTGAGCTTTTGTCGTGCCTCAGTGGATAATGACTGTAATGTGTTGTAGTCGAAGTGGCCCTTGATGTGGATGTTCTCTAAGCGATGCATTTTGTCAGCAACCAACCGTTCGCGTTCTATGTAGCCTTTGTACTTAATCCTGATTTCTGCAGCTTCTGCGATTTCTTCCTTGCGGTTCTCAGGACGATTCAGTATTTCTCGAAGCTGTGGAATGAATGGTGAAAGTTTCTGGAAGTTAAGTTGAGGACGTGCAATCAGGTCTTCTAGCTTTACGCCAAATTGTAGAGGTGTAGTTCCCAATGACTCCAGACTTGGATTGATTTCCTTCGCTTTGATGGGGAAATCCTTGCAAAAGTTTTCGATTTCTTCGATGGCTCGTTTCTTTTCCTGCCACCAATCATAACGCTCTTTTGATGCCAATCCTAGTTGGTAAGCTTTATCTGTAAGCCGTCGGTCTGCATCGTCTTGGCGCAACAGAATACGGTATTCAGCACGAGACGTGAACATACGGTAAGGTTCATCCACACCCTTTGTCACGAGGTCATCAATAAGAACTCCAATGTATGATTCATCGCGGTGCATGATAAAAGTTTCGGTTCCAACGCATCGAAGGGCTGCATTGACTCCTGCTGCTAAACCCTGACCTGCGGCCTCTTCGTAGCCAGTAGTGCCGTTTACCTGACCAGCGAAGAAGAGGCCATCGATAATCTTCGATTCCAACGTGTGTTTTAGCTGTGTTGGGTCGAAGAAATCGTATTCTATAGCATAACCAGGACGGTAGACTTTGAGGTTGCGGAAGGCTGGCATTTGTTTAAGGGCTTCTATCTGTACCTCCATGGGAAGTGAGGAGGAGAAGCCGTTGAGGTACATCTCGTTGGTGTCAGTTCCTTCGGGTTCGAGAAAAAGGGGGTGCTGCTCGCGGTCGGGGAAGGTGACGAGCTTAGTCTCTATGGAAGGGCAGTAGCGCGGACCGATAGACTGTATCTGGCCGTTGTAAAGTGGGGAGTCGGCCAATCCGGAACGCAGTATTTCGTGGACCGCAGGGTTGGTGTAGCAAGTCCAGCATGAGAGTTGGGGTAGGGTGGGGGACTGCGCAGATGGCTCGGTATACGAGATTGAAGAGTAGTTTTTACAGGGGGAATTATTAATGTAAGAGAATCGGTAGGGTCGGTTCTCGCCTGGCTGTTCTTCCAAGTAGGAGAAGTCAACGCTACGTCGGTCTATGCGCACAGGTGTTCCTGTTTTCATGCGGGCTGAATGGATGCCATGACGGGTGATGCTCTCGGTGAAATGGGCGACTGCTGGCTCGGCGATACGACCACCAGGAATCATTTTACGGCCTATGTGGAGGAGGCCGTTGAGGAATGTTCCGGCGGTAACGATGACGCAGCGGGCGTGGATTTCAGCGCCCCAGATGGTCTTTATACCGATAGCACGAGCTTTCGTGGGGGCCACACCATTTACGCAGTTTATGTGACTTGGGGTGGGGTAGGGTTCTGTGAGGAGCTCGCAGGCTTGGTCTTGCCAGATGTCGAGGTTTGGAGTATTGTCGAGAACAGAGCGCCATGCCCAGATGAACTTTCCTCGGTCACACTGAGCACGGGGGCTCCAGACGGCGGGGCCTTTGCCGATGTTGAGCATACGGAACTGAATGGTTGTTCGGTCTGTTACGATGCCCATCTGTCCTCCTAAAGCATCGATTTCACGTACTATCTGTCCTTTGGCGATGCCCCCAACGGCAGGATTACACGACATTTGTGCAATCTTGTTCATGTCCATGGTGACGAGGAGCGTCTTGGCACCCATATTGGCGGCGGCACAGGCGGCCTCACAGCCAGCATGGCCACCACCAACCACCACTACGTCGTAATTCATTTTCATACTTACTCTTCCTTGACTGTCTAGTTTGGAGACCTGACTTCAAATGAAATTTGCCGCAAAGTTACGAAAAGTCAAGCGCAAAACAAAGGAATTTATTCTTTTTTTGCAAAGACAGGGTAAGTTATACAAATTTTCCCAGGAATGACGCGATACACGTGTCATTCCTGGGAAGAACCGATGATAGAAATATTAGTTGCGGAAGACGAGGTCATCTCCAAAGGAGTCGACGATGATGGGCTTCTCGCGTGATACCTCGCCGGCGAGCAGACGGCGCGAAAGCTCATTGAGCAAGTGCTGCTGGATAGCGCGCTTCACAGGTCGTGCACCGAAGTCGGGGTCATAACCTGCATCTGCGAGCCAGTTGACGGCATGCGGCGTCACTTCCAGGGTGAATCCCTGAGGCTCCAGCATCTTCTGTACGCGATTGAGTTGCAGACGTACTACCTGAGCAATTTCCTCTTTTGTCAGTTGCTGGAAAGTGATGATTTCATCGATACGATTGAGGAATTCTGGACGCATCGTCATGCGCAGCTGCTCCATGGTGGCGTTGCTAGTCATGATGATAATGGTGTTCTTAAAGTCGGCTGTGCGTCCCTTGTTATCGGTTAGGCGACCATCGTCGAGCACTTGGAGCAGGATGTTGAACACATCTGGGTGTGCTTTCTCGATTTCGTCGAAAAGAACAACGCTATAGGGCTTGCGGCGTACGGCTTCGGTAAGCTGTCCACCCTCGTCGTAGCCCACATATCCTGGAGGGGCACCGATGAGTCGGCTGACGGTGTGCTTTTCCTGATACTCGCTCATATCGATACGTGTCATCATCGTTTCGTCATTGAAGAGGTACTCGGCTAACGCCTTTGCCAGTTCGGTCTTTCCTACTCCCGTCGTTCCCATGAAGATGAACGAGGCGATAGGCTTCTTCGGATCCTGAAGGCCGGCACGGCTCCTTCTTACTGCATCGCTGACGGCACTTATTGCCTCGTTCTGGCCAATGACGCGCTTGTGCAGCTCGTCTTCGAGCTTTAGCAGCTTTTCCCTTTCACTCTGCATCATGCGGCTGACGGGGATGCCCGTCCAGCGGGAGACAACCTCGGCGATGTCATCGGCGGTGACCTCCTCACGGACGAGGCGGGAGGCTCCGGCGGGAGAACCGCCGGAAGCGGTACCATTGAGCTGGGCGTGTATGCGGGCAATGTCATCCTCCAGCGCCTTTAGTTTTGAGTAGCGTATCTCGGCCACGCGTCCGTAGTCGCCTTCACGTTCGGCACGTTCGGCCTCCAAGCGCAGGTTCTCCATTTCCTGCTTGTCCTGCTGAATCTTATTGATGAGCTGACGTTCGCCCTCCCACTTTGCTCGGAAGTCTCGCTCCTGGTCACGCAGCTCGGCAATGTCCTTGTCCAGTTGGGCAATTTTCGGAGCATCACCCTCACGTTTGATGGCCTCGCGCTCAATTTCGAGTTGCGCCAGACGTCGGGTAATCTCATCGAGCTCCTCAGGCAGACTGTCGCGTTCCATACGAAGCTTGGCGGCAGCCTCATCCATCAGGTCGATGGCCTTGTCAGGGAGGAAACGTTCGGTAATGTAACGCTCGGAAAGCTGTACGGCGGCGATACAAGCATCGTCCTGTATACGCACCTTGTGATGGTTCTCGTAACGCTCCTTCAGACCTCTCAATATGGAAATGGCTGAAAGCTCATCAGGCTCGTCGACCATCACGGTTTGGAAACGGCGCTCCAGTGCCTTGTCCTTCTCGAAGTATTTCTGGTACTCGTTTAACGTCGTAGCACCGATGCTGCGCAGTTCACCACGAGCTAAAGCAGGCTTCAGAATGTTAGCGGCATCCATCGCACCCTCGCTCTTACCAGCGCCCACGAGGGTGTGTATCTCGTCGATGAAGAGGATGATACGCCCGTTGCTGCTAGTCACCTCGTTGATGACGCTCTTCAGACGCTCTTCAAACTCACCCTTGTATTTTGCTCCGGCTATGAGTGCGCCCATGTCGAGCGAGTAGAGTTGCTTGTCCTTCAGGTTCTCAGGTACGTCGCCACGCATGATACGCTGTGCCAAACCCTCAACAATAGCGGTCTTACCAGTACCTGGTTCACCTATTAATATAGGATTGTTTTTCGTACGCCGTGAAAGAATCTGCAGCACCCGTCGTATCTCATCGTCACGGCCGATGACTGGGTCGAGCTTTCCCTGCCGTGCCAGGTCGACCAGGTTCTTAGCGTACTTCTCTAGGCTTTGGTAATTGTCGTCTGCGCTCTGGCTTTGCACCTTCTGTCCCTGACGTAGCTCCAGGATAGCCTGCCGTATGTCCTTCTCCGTGGCGCCTGCATCCTTGAGCATACGGCTCACGGTACTATTCACCATGAGTAGTGCCAGCAGCAATGGCTCCACAGAGACATACTCGTCGCCCATCTCGCGAGAGAGGTCTTCGGCCTTCTGTAGCACCTTTTGGCTGTCGTTAGAGAAGTAGGGATTTCCACCCTGCACACGTGCCAGGTGTTGCATCTCTTGCTGGCAGAGCATGTCTATCTGCTGCGGATTCACGCCCACCTTTTGGAAGATGAACATGGTCACGTCCTTGGCTTTTTCCATGAGTCCCTTCATCAAGTGTACGGGCTCTATGCTCTGCTGTCCGTTCCTTTGCGCAGTATTGACGGCCTGTTGCACCGCCTCCTGCGCCTTAATAGTGAATTTTTCCAGTGTCATAATCTTTTTCTCCTTTCTTTATGTTCATATTTATAGTTGTTCTTATGTTTAAAAACAAGTTCCTATGTCTGAGGAAACAAACGGCGTGCCGCAACCCCTCACTCTGACAAAATGTCACCCTCCATGCCTTCGAACCTACAAGGAAGGGGAAAAATAGGCAGTAAATTGCTTAACATTTATAAAAATATGAGCAAAAGTTTTGCGGGAATGAAAAAAAGTACGTACCTTTGCAGCCCAAATGTATCTATAAACCAATTTATTAACGAAAAAAATGAAAAAAGGAATTCATCCCGACAACTATCGCCCCGTCGTGTTCCGTGACATGTCCAACGGCGATATGTTCCTTACGAAGTCCACTGCAAAGAGTAATGACACTGTGGAATTCGAAGGTGAGACGTACCCAGTGATCAAAGTTGAAATCTCTAGCAGCTCGCACCCGTTCTACACTGGTAAGAGCAAGCTCGTGGACACCGCCGGACGTGTCGACAAGTTCATGAGTCGCTACGGTAAGGCTGCTAAGAAGTAACCACATACCACAAGAGAAACTTATGACTTAAAAGGTGTGTACAGGGTAGTTGCATATACCGTGTACACACCTTTTTCCCTTAAAAACTAAAACTTGACAACCACTAACCCACTCTGCACATGATACGCCTAACGACTACAATAAGGACATTGCTCGCGCTCCTGCCTGTGATGCTCTTCTTTGTGGCGTGCTCTGACAGTGGCGATGATTCATGGAATAGCGACTCACCCGACTCGGCCAACAATGCGAACCGCAATGACACGAGCCGTGAGCCGGCATTGCAGCGTCTGGAGTTCCCCCACATAAAGGAGGGAAACATCGTGCTCATACACACCACCAACGACCAATACGGCATCAACTACTCCGTGGAGTGGGACCCCCAGAAGAAAGCGCAGCGATGGTCGGCCTACCAACTGGACACCAGGTCGTTGGAAAAGAATACCAGCCGATACAGGTCGGACAACAACCAATATCCCCACGACCCACTGCTACAGAACAGTTTGTATCTCAGTCAGGACTGCATCTGGAATACAGGCTTCGAACATGGACATATCTGCCCTTCAGCAGATCGGCTCTATTCGGCAGAGGCTAACTACCAGACGTTCTTCCTTACCAATATGCAGCCACAATATGGTGCATTCAACGGAAACGACAAGAGTCCGTGGTTCAGACTGGAGACCCAGGTACGCTCTTGGGCCAATGCACAGGCAACGGAGACGCTCTACGTAGTGAAGGGTGGAACGATAGAAGACAACCAGATATTCCCCAACAAGTTGAAAGGCGAGATGATTATTCCGAAATATTTCTTCGTCGCCCTACTTCTGAAAAACGCACAGGGCTACAAGGCCGTGGGATTCTGGATGGAGCATGTAAGCGGCTACAGCCAGAAACTGCCACTGGGTGACTATGCCGTGAACATCGAGGAACTGCAGCGGCTCACGGGTATAGACTTCTTCTGCAATCTGCCCGACGACGTCGAACAGCGCGTCGAACAGTTGCCAATAGAAAACGTCAAGAGGGCATGGGGGCTATAGAACTCACACAAAAATCCTCACACAAATTATGACAAATTATTGGCAAATTAAGATAAATATTTATCCCAATTAGCGAACAGTATTATTCCCAATTAGTGAAAAATAAACCACAAGAACATGAAAACCATTTATGATTTTACTGTCAAGGACAGAAAAGGTAAGGATGTGTCGATGAAGGAGTATGCCAACGAAGTACTGCTCATCGTGAACTCAGCTACGAAGTGTGGCTTCACCCCACAATATGAGGAGCTGGAGAAACTTTACGAGAAATACCGTTCTGACGGTTTCGTCGTCCTCGACTTCCCCTGCAACCAGTTCGGACAGCAGGCTCCTGGCACCGACGAGAGCATCCATGAGTTTTGCAAGCTCAACTTCGGCACCGACTTCCCCCGCTTCAAGAAGATAAAGGTGACCGGCTCAGATGCAGACCCGCTCTTCAAGTTCCTGGTGGAGCAGAAAGGTTTCGCTGGATGGGACATGGATCATCCCATTGCCCATATCCTCGACGACATGCTCTCGAAGGAAGATCCCGACTACAAAGAAAAGCCATCTATCAAGTGGAACTTCACCAAGTTCCTCATCGACAAGAAGGGCAACGTTGTGGCACGCTTCGAGCCGACCACGAAAATCGAGGTCATAGAAGCTGAGATTCAGAAACTGCTGCACTAATAAGTGCTCATATATCAGCATAGGTACGCTTTCCTGCGTACCTATGCTATTTTTATTATACCTCTGCCTCTTACCGCTTCGCGGTCATACGGAAAACCAAATAAAACCAACAAAAACCAAATAAAACCGGTTTCCCTGACATTATGAAAAGATTAACCAACACACTATTATTCCTTACGCTGCTGTCCCTTTCGTCGGCGGCCCAGGACTTCAAGCTCTTTTATGCCAAGAACGTTACTGACGTGACCAACTTCAGCAGTGTGAATGCCATTGCCAAGCAGCTGACATGGCGTGAGGTGACCAATGGCTCCTTCGACGGCAATCGCGTTGATGTGACGAAAGTCATGGAGATGCTCGGCTCCACCCGCATGAAGGGGTTAGACGACCAGCGGCTGTTCTGGAAGATGCGCGACCAGATGCTGCTCTGCTTCCGCATTGACGACCCTACGGGCAACGGCAGCTTCCGCGTGGAGGTGAACTACGGCAAGGACGATAATGGCAATGAGCTGAAGAACACGCTGACCACCAGCCACTATTTCTTCGCCAACATGCCCTTGGCCTGCGACGAGGTGACCATCGACGTATGGCGAGTGAAAGACCCTACGCAGCACATCAACTTCCGCTACTTCATCTATGACTGGGACGATGACAATGTCTATATCTTCCAGCTCGACCAGAAACGACAGTCCACGGGCGACACCTACAAGATGGAGTACGTGACCTCCAAGATGGACGAGGAGGGCGAGATGCAGACCGAGACGAAGACGCTGGAGCTGAAGGAGACGAAGTTCCAGAGCTTCTACGTGCCCGAAGACCGTTCGCTCACCGCCGTCTATTTCCTTACGGGCAATGAGAAGGAGGGCAACGTGAGGCTGCGACTCAACATGGAGGACATACATCCCAACATCGACATCGACGACCAGTTGGAGATTCCCTATCTCTCAACCAAGTTCAACCTGGCCAAGCATGAATATCGCGAGCTGATGAACTTCAACTGGTTGGGTACGGGTCTCTTCGAGAAGTACGACACGCTCTATATCAAACTGTTCAACGAGCGGGGAAAGACGGTGAGCAAAGCCCGTATGAACGTTCACCGCGTCGATGAAGAGGGCAACCTGATAAGCAACGACAACTCTTTGTATTATATTGGTTACGACGAGGCCATGGGTCAGCACAAGGTGCTCACCTACGGCCATCCTGCCTACGTAGAGATACTCGTCAACGGCTATCTTCCGCTGCTCTACCGCTACAAGGGTGCTGCCGATGCTGAGACGAAAGAGGTGAGCGCCGACCTCTGCTCGGCCAAAATCACGCTGAAGCCCGGCAATCCCGATGCCGGCGGCATCGCCATCAGCGACCAGTATTTCCGCTACCTGAAAGACGAGGCCATCGCCGTCACGCGTGGCGACATCGAGTATGCACTGGTCACCCTCGCCGAGGAGAACATCTCCGGCAAGATACCGTCCGATGTGGTGTCGTTCATGGACAATGGCGGCAACGACTACCCCAAACTGTACAACAACAAGCCCATTGAGAAACTGGCACAGTTCGAGGTGGTGTTTTCCTCGCCCAAGAGTAACAGCAGTCCGCAGAGCCACATGACGGCGACGGAGGTGAAGAGCAAGAAGAGCCACGAGGCCCGGGCCATAGAGACCTACGTGGTGTCCGCAGAGCAGTTCAAGAACTTCACCCGCGACTACTATTTCGTGCACTACGACATGTCGGAGGCCATTCCCTATAACCAGGAGTGCAAGCTGAAACTCGCCGCAGGCACGTCCACCTACGAACAGTTTCCCACGTTCCTCAACATCTACAAGGACAACGAGGAGGCGAAGAAAGAGACCGACAAGAAAACAAAAGAGAACATCACGCCGAAGGATGGCCGCGAAAACAGCGCCAACGTCACGGGTGACATGGATCTTGGCTTCCGCCTTCCCCTGGAGTTCAAGTTCTCGCTGCCCAAGGGCATCACTGTCAAGACCGGCACGACGATGGACTTCACGAAGCAGACGTACAATTTCTATACCAACCTGAACATCTCCATGGAGGAGGAGGGTAGCACGCAGGAGAAGAAAGACAAGCTGAAGGCCGCTCGCGACAATGCGAAAGAATTGCAGAACTGGCGGCACAAGGACCTAAATATTAAAGATAATGGAAAGCAGGTACCTGGCACCTTCTCGGTGGCCGAGCCAACGTTCAAGTTCGATGACTGGGTGATATCCGAGATGGAAAATCTCTTCACCGTACAGCCGAAACATATCGGATGGTATGTGGCCGGAGGGGCGAAGTTCTCCATGAAGATGCCGCTGATAGGACTGGTGATTCCCGACTATTCCAACTGGCAGTTAGACGAGGTCTCCGGCTATTTTGAGTTCGGCCGCGGCTGGTTCCTCTCGCCCGACATGGGGTCGGGAAAGCTGAAGACCATCACCAAATTCCTCAAGGATTACTCACATTTCGACCTTGACATCGGCTTGCAGTTAGACCTCAATGCGCGTGTCGATTTCGGCATCAAGTCATACGGGGCTAAGAAGAAGAACCCGTACGAGTGGAGCAGCGAGGACAAGGGCTTCTTCACCAACGTCACCGGTTCGGTGCTCTTTGGCTCATGGGCCACGCTGAGGACAAACAAATGTCCCTTCGCCAGCTTCGACTTCGGCTTCCGTGCCGGCGCGAAAGGCCAGATTGCCACCGGACTGATGATTCCGTTCAGCGACGAAGAGACGTGCTTCGGCTTCCGCGCCATGGCCGTCGGCGGCATAGACGCCTCCTTCAGTGTGCGCTCCTTCATCGTCAACTGGGCAGGACGCTGGGGCTTCCACGCCGGTGCAGAGTTCCTTGCTCCTGACGACAACACCAATCCCTTCCATCCGAAATTCCCCTACTGGCTGCCCGATGCTCCGAAGAAGAGCCGTCTCATTGGCAACACCTTCCGAACGCTGCGTGCCCCCGAGGCCAACAGCCTGGGACAGCCGTTAGTGAACAATGTCTTCTACGATGCCAACCCGCACTTCATAGATGCCGAACACGTGGTTTACAACGACCTGGGCGATGCCAACGACTATAACGACGACCATGTGACGCTCGCCACCCTCTCTTCCGATGCCGACGATAGCCAAATCGTAGAAAGTCAAATTATAAATAGCCTCGGCACCTCCGCTGGCCAGCAGATGCGCTCTAAGCGCGGCACGGCCGAAGTGGTGGTCTATCAGCAGACCACGCAGGCCGTCGACAACGCTGCAATCACCGACGCAACAGCTTCAACGTTCGAAGCCGCCATGCACGAGCATACCCAAATCAAGGCCGCTGTCCGCCAGGATGATGGTACATGGAAGCAGACCGTCGTGACCCCCGACGACGGATTCACCGACCAGAAGCCCGTTGTCACCGTGCAGGAAGACGGCAAGGCCGCCGTCATCTACCAGCACGGCAAGGTGAAGCCCATCGACGAGACGCTGTCGGTAGATTCCGTAAAGAACCAGCGCTTTGAGGGCGAGCTGCTGCTGCGCACCTACGAGCCTGCCACGGGATGGAGCGAACCGAAGACCGTGTTCGACTTCAACAATAGTTTATATCCTTTGAAATACGACCTCATCATGCGCAACGATACGGTCTTGGTGGGTGCCATGCTCGAGGAGCCGGACAACCCCGTCATCGGTGCCTTTGCCGGCAAGTATTTCCGCTATGCGTGGAACCCCGTGAAGGAAGACCAGGTGTTCTACTCTCACGAAGACCTGCACGCCGTTGACTTCTTCATGAACCGCGTGGGAGAGCATGGCGTCATCTCGCTGCTCTACGAGCGTCCCGACAGCACCCGCGAGATTTTCATCAAGACCCTGAACATGGATGGCAGTGCCGACGGCCTGGCAGGTTGCGATTTAGGCATAGGCAAATGCGTGCCTTATAAGGTCAAGATTATCTGCGACCGCTCTTCCGACACAACCAACGACTTTGCCGTGCTCTGGACGGAGCAGAGCACCATAGTCCGCGATGCCGAGAACGGCAACAGCAGCATGGGCAAGTACTACACCGTGCTCAATGCCACCCGTGTACACCTCTCTGACGCGCCGCAGCTCACCTATCCGCTCACAATGGGTGCTGAACGTGACAGCTTGCAGATGGGCGACTTCGACGGTTTCTTAGACGATGCCAGCATCAAGGTGGTCTATACGCTGACCGACGTCAGGACCAATGCCACTGTCATCATGCAGAACGAGAAAGAATTCACCAACAGTTTCGAAAGCGACGTCACCTACAGCCGCGAGGCACTCCTTGGCAGCAGCACCTTGCCCGTCAACGTCTTCATCCGCAACACTGGCACGTCGGCCATCAAGGCCGCCACGGTGACCATCAACGGGCAGGAAATAGCCATTCCCGACGTCCTCGTGCAGCCCATGCATCAGGAGCGCTATGTGGTGCAATACCCCATCCCTGCTGATTTCGATGGTTATATGCAGAGCAGCGTCGAGGTGGAGTATGCCAACGTCTTCAAGGCCCGCCATCAGCTCGGACGGCGTGCCGTCGCGCGCAACCTGCTGCGCCAGAGCCGTACCTTCGGCCGCAAGCGTGTGGCAGCGAGCGATATAGACTGCAACGTGGTGAGCCGAAGTGTGGAGAATGGTGTCAATACGTTCGTCGTAGAGGTCGTCGACCACTCCTCTCGCGGCCTGACACCCGGCACGGGCGTTCAGGTGGGAGCCTACGTACATCCCAGTGCCTTGGAGACAGTTTCCGACGAGGCACAGACAGTAATCCATGCCAGCGACTTCATCCAGATGGGTGGTGTGCGCAGGGCCTACGCCGAGGTGATTGTCAATGGCGTCGCGGAGGCGGTTGACGGTTACATCGCGGCACACGTGGTAGACCTGGAAAGCAACAGTGAGGAGGCCGAACACATCACCAACTTCGGCGAAGGCACGAATCCCACGTATGTGGTGTTCCATCCTACCGGCGAGGCCGTCAATATCGACAACCCCGTCGCCGAGCGACCCAAGGACCACCGTGTCAGCGTCACCGTCCAGGACGGCGGCCTGCTGTTCGGCAACCTGAAGCCTAGCGATGACGTGCGTATCTTCAACTCGGCTGGCTGGACGGTATACATGAAGGATACCCCATCGGCAGTTGGAGAGGATTCTCAAATCCCGACCACCCTCTTCGTTCCTCTGAAGCGCCACGATGTGTATATTATCAGTGCCGGACAGGAAGTGTTCAAGTTCAATTATTAAAGAACAGATACTAATTAAACTTACAATTGACCTTTTTATGAACAACGAATTTCACGAATTATACGAATTACACGGATAGATAATAATTCGTGTCAATTCGTGAAATTCGTCTAATTCGTTGTTTAAAATATATTTGTATATATGAAAGCGATAATATGTAAATGGATTCTGGCCCTAGTGGTGCTGACAGCACCGCTTGGCAACATGGTCTTTGCCCAGGTGCCTACGTGGGAAGACTACCGCGACACATCGTTCAGCATCGACGGCAAGGGCAGTGCCAACAACCCCATCATCGTCTCTACTGCCGAACAGCTGGCACAGATAGCGTGGCTGTCGAAAAGCAATAATTTCGATGGGAAGGTCATTCAACTGGGAGCCGACATCAACCTGAAGAAGGAAGTCAACGGTAAGCGGCTGCAGTGGACACCTATCTGCAATGACCTCTATTTCCAGGGGACGTTCGATGGTAAAGGCCATAGCATCACAGGGATGTATATTGATGTGACCTTCTCTAACTACACCTTCATGCCTGTGCGCGCTTACTACGGCTTGTTTGGCCAGAGCAAAGGTCTCTTAAACAACCTGCGGTTGCTCGATGCCACCGTCAAGCTACAGACAGTCATGAACAGTTATTATTGCTTCTTTGCCGGTCTGCTGTGTGGCAACAGTGAAGGCAAAGGCAGCAACGACGTGCACGTTCAGGGAACGCTGGATGTCCAATACGGCATGGACTCGTATATCGGAGGCATCTACGGCTGGCTTAAACAGGGCGACATCAACCATTGCACGGCGAAGGTAGCTCTCAACTGCTCGGGTTCAATCGCGGGCGTTGCTGGCCTCTGCGGCCGCTTTGGCTCATCTGAAAGCAATTCTAACACCATGTTCGACTGTGCTGCCGATGTCAATATCAACTGTCAGCGAAACGATACCCAATACATGGGTGGCATCGTGGGAGTGCTCGAGTCGAAGTCCATCGTCAAGGGCTGTTGCTCCACGGGCGTGATGACGGGTGAGATAGGCACCATCACGGGTGGCATCTGCGGTATTCAGCAGCAGGATGCCAACGTGAAAGCCTGTGCCAGCACCGTGACCATGACACCTAGCGGCTACGCCAAGTATTTGGGTGGCATCACGGGTCTCATGTCACACTCTAACGGTCACGTCACGACGATTGACGGCTGTGTCTTTTCCGGCTACATCGACGCTTCGAGCGCTATGGCGGCTGGCGGCATCGTAGGTCTGATTGATTGGGATAAAGACCAGCACGTCAGCAACTCGCTCTTCCTGGGCACCTTGACTCCGACCGCCAACGGCACAGACTATGGCGCCATCGTGGGCAGTAACGATAAACCGAAAGAGACGGTGGGTGCCTGCTACTACGATAGCCAACTCTTCAGCGGCCCTATTGCCCAGGGCTGCACGTCGCATCCCAGCGTCAAGGCTGTGAGCACCCGTGTCCTGACCTCTGGCAAGGTCAACGTGGTGTCAATGCTGCCTACGGACGGGAGTGCCGACTATGGCTTCACGTTGAGCGAGGGCTTCTATCCCACGGTGTTCTGCAAGAACAGCAGCGTGTTGCGGTCGGGAGCCTGGCTTGCCGCAATACCTGCCGTCGTAGAGTATGGCGACTGTGCCGACGACTTCGTCTCCAACGTCACCGTCAACAACCACAAGGACACATGGAACGAGGACAACGGTCGCACGGTGAACATCAACAGCACCTGTGTCTTTCCTAATACGCCGTCACTCATCGTGTCTGGACAGACGGCCACGGCCAAGGCCGACGGCAAGTGCCTGCTGACCATCAACAGCCGCGTCTCGGTCAATGGTGGAAACACTGACCGCCCGGCACCCATAGCCGGAAGCCGTCAGGTGATGCTCAACGTCAAAGTCAACCAGGTGTGGGACGGCACCACGGCCACCGCCTGTGCCGCAGGTACCGGCAAGGCCGAAGACCCCTACATCATCAAGAACGGAGCCCAGCTGGCCTACGCCGTCAACAATAACAAGGTGGGTGAGTTCTATGAGCAAATCTGTGACATCAGGCTCAACAAGGATGCTGTCGGGGAATACGGAACAGGTACTACGAATATTAACAAGTGGGATTTCCACGGCAACTGGAACGCCAGCTATGACGGCAGAGGCCACTTCGTGCGTGGTGCCATGATTCTGGGCGGCACTTTCAATGGCTATGCCCTCTTCGGCAATATCTCGGTCGACGGCTCGGTGACCTCGCTAGGACTGGTAGAGTCGAGTTTTAACGGTATGTGCGGCGGTTTGGCCTACAAGATGGATGGCAAAATCAGCAACTGCATCGTGCAGGGTGTCTACACATCGCTGCCGCTGGATCCTAATAAAGACGGACGTTACGACCGGGGTCATGCGGGTGGCATTTGCTACGCCGTGGGGCCCACGAATACGGCTGCTGTCGTGGAAGACTGTGTGGCGGCTGTTTATAGCATCATGTTCCTCAGCGACTACACGCCCTTCGTCTGTCTCTCGGCCACGCACAAGGGAACGGTGCGCAACTGTCTGGCCGTGGTGCCCACCGCCTTTGCCGACCTGAACTTCACGAACAGGGAGACTTTCAGCTGCGGAGGCCACGGCTTCATCAAGGATTGCTACTGGCTGAAGGGCTACGAGGAGTCTGGCAACGGAAACACCCTCGACGAAATCTGCCAGGCCCTCGGAAAGCGCAACCTGTGGGTGCTACCCGGCTCCTCAACTCCCCAACTCTCCAACTCCTCGACTTCCCGCTACTTCCCCATGCTGAGCACCTTTGCCGAGACGGACATGGGCAAGCTGCTTTCCATTCCTGTGCGCACCGACATCGACTACAACGCAGGGAAATTCCTGCTGGGATTCAACCACCATCTGACCTTTGAGCCGGGACAGGCCACGTGGACATCGATTGCCAACGAGCTCGACATTGAAGCCGATGGCGACATGGGCATCATCATACCCGTCAGGGCTTCGTTTGTGATTGGCGAGATAGTGCAGAATCCAAAGGTACGCCTCATGACAGGAATCAATTTCCTCAAGGCACAATACGGTGGCAGCACTATCTTCATCCCGATGCGTTCGAGCGATGTCGATGTGTCGCCCGGCATCTCGTTCGTCGATGACAATGCCCGCCAAGTCTGTCTCGATGCCTTCGACACCAACCACAACGGCCACCTCTCGCTCGCCGAGCTGAAAGCCATCACCAACGAGCAGACGCTGACAGCCTTCCAGACGTGGCAGGCACGACGCATCCAGCAGTTCCCCGAGTTCCGCTTTTTCAAGAACGTCACCGAACTGACCTCACAACTCAACGGCATGTCGGATCTCGAAGAGGTCACCCTGCCCTACGCCCTGCAGACCATCGGCAGCGAGGCCTTCAAGGGCTGCAGCAGCCTGGAGGAAGTCACCATCTCGTCGAATGTGAAGACTGTCAAGCCTCGCGCCTTCTACGGCTCGGCGGTGGAAAACATCATCGTTGACCCGTTCAACGAGACCTTCGAGTCTCGCGACGGCGTGCTCTTCACGCAGATGGACGTTCTGGTGGCCTATCCCAACGGACGCGACAGCGAGGAGGTGGCCATCGCCGGAACGGTGGAGCGCATGGCTGAGGGTTCCTTCTACAAAGTGCCCGGCCTGAAGCGCATTTTCTTCGACACCACCGACTACACCACCGTGCCCGAACTGGCCGAGGGAGCCATCGTTCCCGACCTCCCCAGCTCCTCAACTCCTCAGCTCCTCGACGTCTATGTCAGCGACGCCACCAAGGACCGCACCCTCATCAATGCCTATCTCTCGGAACCGTCGTGGGCAGAGTATGTCAAGGCCGGCAAGCTGCACCAGTACTTCCCGCTGAAAGTGCCCGAGAATGTCACCACCACCATCGACGGCAAGAAGCGATACGTCGGCACGTTCTACATCGGCTTCGCCACGCAACTGCCCGAGGAGCTGACGCCCTACGTGGTGAACAGCCTCGATGCCGAGAACTACACGGCCTACGTCCACGAGAAGACCCGCTTCGTGCCCGCCACGCAGCCCGTCATGGTCTTTGCCGACCGTCCCGGGCTCTTCCGTCTGACGCCCATCGAGGGAACGGTGGAGCGCTGGCCTGTCCATGCCAACTGGCTTATCGGCGTGGAGCGCGACCCCATGCGCCTCAACCAGGGCACGTCGGCACAGGGCAGCATCCTGACACCGCAGATGAACGACGAAGGAAAGCTCACCTTCCTCTACGAGAAGAAGAAGCAGATAGACCCCTACCACTGCTATCTCACCTTCCCCACCATCGACCAGTCGGCCGAGCTGGTACGTAATGCCCACTACGACATCGTTTACTCCGAGAAGCGCGACGGCTCGGTGACCCACGACGCCTTCACCTTCGACATTCGCCATCTGCTGCCCGAAGGCGACCCCTACGCCGTGCTCACTGGCTACAAGGGTGAGGGTGGCAACATCAAGGTGCCCGCTTCCGTCGCTTCGGAATGGGGCGACGCCCTCGTCACACAGATAGCCCCCAACGCCTTCTCAGGCAGCAAGGGCGACATCTGGAGCATCGACATGAGCGAGTTAGGCGACCTGGAGCCCCTCAATGCTGTAAGGGCCTCGCAGCCTGCAAGTGCTCCCTTCGCCCGCCTCGACCCCCGCACCATCGTCTATCTGCCCAAGCTGAAAGCCACTCCCGCCGACAACGTCGTCATAGGCGACGAGTGCCAGAAACTGTCGCTCACAGACGGCTGGGATTTCTGCCCGCCCTACGAATTCCACGCCAAGGAAGCCACCTACGACCGTGTGCTCCGAGCCATCGACAACGGCAATGGAACGTGGACAAGCAAGGCTTACACGCTCTGTCTGCCTTTCGCCGTTGACATTGAGGAGCTGGTGGGCAACTACACCGATGTTGAGGCGCATACACTGTACTACGTCAACACCGATTTCACCAACAAGCAATTCGACTTTGCCTTCCACTTCCACTACCCACAGTTGGTGGCCGGTGGAGCCTACCTGATAGTGGTGAAGAAAGGTGAGCTGAATATTCACGTCAATGATGTGGATGTAGCTACTTCCACAGAAGATTGGAATGTGTTTGGGTGGAAGAGCACAGACATTATCGGCTCATGGCACGGCACCTTTAAGCGAATCAGCAACGACGAGGCAGCCACTTCATGGGCTTACCATCTTAATACCGATGGCAAGTTTAGGCGCATCAGCAATGAGAAGGAAGAGTACCGCGTTGCTAGCATCGCACCGTACCGTGCCGCTTACTTTGCAAATGAATTCAGTGGTCGCAACACCTACAACGTACGCTATGCTGACGTCTATTTTAGTGGAGCTGATGACTCGGAATTCCAGGACAAAATCATAGATTTCCCGATTGACGAATACGAGGGTGACGGAGACTATGCCTTATACGACGAAGAAGAGGCAACTGGTGTCAGTGAAATCGTAAATCACAAATCAGAAAATAGTAAATACTACGACCTGCAGGGGCGCTCTCTAAAAGGCAATCCAGCAAAGGGTATCTTTATCTATAATGGACGTAAAATCGTAAAGTAATCTATATATGAAAACAAAAAAGTATTATCAGACACCTGCCACATTGGAAATTAAGGTTAATGCGCAACTTTTAAATGGAAACATGCCAAGCGGTTCGGATACTCCTTCAGGTGAATGTAATGGTGAATCCCGTCAGCAGCGCAGCGACTGGGGTGAGGATTAAGGAATCCAACTTTCGCCTGTATTAAACGACCACAGATTTCACAGATTGCTTCGCGCAGCTCATCGCAGCATTTAGTTGCTGTCATCGAAATAAAATCCCATGATAGCGCGCAGCCAAAATCTGTGAAATCTGTGGTCGAACTCTTTTCGTTCATCATTCCTCCGTGTCCTCTGTGTTTTTAGCTTGGATTATTCACGCAGCTTCCTAAATTCCTTAGACAACAGCCCCGCAGGGAAAAACTCCTGAACTCCTAAACTCCTTAGAAAACAAAAAAAACTCCGCAGAAGATTTGGTCTAAGGAGTCAAGGAGTCAAGGAGTGGCTGCGCGCAGCTTCCTAAATTCCTAAATTCCTTAGACAACAGCCCCGCAGGGAAAAACTCCTTTCCTCCTAAACTCCTTAGAAAATAAAAAAACTCCGCGGAAGATATGCTCTAAGGAGTTAAGGAGTCAAGGAGTGGCTGCGCGCAGCTTCCTAAATTCTTGCTTTGGCAAGCGTCCCTTTGGGCCGAGCGCCCAGATTCCTTAGACAAAAGCCCCAGCAGGGAAAAACTCCTTTCCTCCTAAACTCCTTAGACGACAAAGCTCATGCTGAAAAATCTTTACATTGACCCCTCTGAGAATCCGATTTTTTGAATGAGTTCCTTGG
>JAFVFY010000060.1 GCA_017475265.1 Prevotella sp.
ATCACCTACGCGCTGCCACGCTCCAAACAGGTCAAAAGGGCGTACCTCGGCATGGACGAGGAACAGTCGGAGCTATGCAGGCTGGCGGTGCCGGGATGGGGGCAAAACACATGAGTGACCCAACGCGGAAAACAGGAAAAGCACTGGTTTTGTTCAACCTCCGCAGCGGTTTTGTTCAACCTCCGCAGCGGGTTTGTACTACCTCCGCAGCGGGTTTGTACTACCTCCTCGGCTAGTTTGTACTACAAACCCACCCTTTTTATTAAAAACCGACTAAAACGAAACAGTTTTAGGGGGCAATCAGCCCAAAGCTGAGCAGTAGCGTGAAAAACGCGAAAACGAACCCTGTCAAAACTGGCTCATACGCAATCCACCAAACACCTCATTCAAAAAATCGGATTCTCAGAGGGCTCAATGTAAACATTTTTCGTAGTTACGGCCAGACTTTCCAACGGGAAAATCTGGCCGTATAACTTCTTTTCAGATACAGGGGATGGTTACTTGTTCACCTGGAAGCGGGTGTCGCCGTCCTTGAAGAAGGCGTTAATCTGCTTGGCGGCGGCGATGCCGGCGTTGGCATTGGCCTCGGCGGTCTGGGCGCCCATCTTCTTCGGGGTGCTGAAGTAGCGGCCCTCGAACTTGGCGAACTCGGCATTGGCATCGGGCATGATGTCGGTGACGAACTTCAGGTCCTGACGCTCCTCCATGAGCTTCAGTAGCTCAGGCTCGTTGATGACCTCCTTGCGGGCGGTGTTCACGAGGATGCCACCCTTCTTCATCTTGCCGACGAGGGCAGCGTTGATGCTCTGCTTCGTCTCAGGAGTGGCGGGGATGTGGAGGCTGACGACGTCGCACTGCTCGAAGAGCTCGTCCTGCGTCTTAGCGGCCTTCACGCCCGACTTCTCGATGACCTCTGCGGGGCAATAGGCATCGTAGGCCATGACGTCCATGCCGAAGCCCTTGGCGATGCGTGCCACGTTGCGGCCCACGTTACCGAAGGCCAGCAGACCCAACTTCTTGCCCATCAGCTCCGTACCGGCCTTGCCGTTATAGAACTGGCGGACGGCGAAGACGAGGAGTCCGAAGACCAGCTCGGCCACGGCATTGGCGTTCTGGCCGGGAGTGTTCTCGGCCACCACGTTGTGAGCGGTTGCGGCGGCGAGGTCGATATTGTCGTAGCCGGCACCGGCACGGACAACAATCTTCAACTGCTTGGCGGCGTCGAGCACCTCGGCATCGACCTTGTCCGAGCGGATAATCATCGCGTCGGCATCCTTCACAGCCTCTAACAGCTGTGCCTTCTCTGTGTATTTCTCGAGCAGCACCAGCTCATTGCCGGCTGCCTCTATCTCTTTGCGAATGCCCTCGACAGCAGCGGCTGCGAAAGGCTTCTCTGTTGCAACTAATACTTTCATAAACCCACCCCCACCCCCTCCCCAGGGGAGGGGAGCTTGGTTACTTTCAGGGGGTGCCAAGCTCATCAAGTTAATATTTCCACCTCCAAGTCTATATCGACTCCCCTCCCCTGGGGAGGGGTCGGGGGTGGGTTTTTAATGTTTTGCCTCAAACTCTTTCATACACTGGACGAGGGCGTTGCAGCCTTCGATGGTCTGTGCGTTGTAGCAGCTGGCGCGGAAGCCGCCGACGCTGCGGTGACCCTTCACACCGACCATGCCCTTCGAGACGGCGAAGTCGAGGAACTCCTTCTCCAGCTCCTTGTACTCGTCGGCCATGACGAAGCAGAGATTCATCAGCGAGCGGTCCTCTTCCTTGGCGGTACCGACAAAGAGCTTGTTGCGGTCAATCTCGCCGTAGACGATTTCGGCACGCTGCTTGGCCAGCTTGTCCATAGCCTCTACGCCGCCCTGAGCCTTGATCCAGCGCAGGTTCTCCAGGGCGCAGTAGATGGGCACCACGGGAGGTGTGTTGAACATCGAGCCCTTGTCCACGTGGGTGCGGTAGTCGAGCATGGTGGGAATCTCGCGGGGAGCGCGGCCCAGCTTCTCGTCCTTTAATATAATTATTGTGACACCGGCCATCGACAGGTTCTTCTGGGCACCGGCATAGATGGCATCGTACTTCGAGACATCGACGGGACGGCTCATGAAGTCTGACGACATGTCGGCAATCAGGGGCACGGGCACGTCAAGATCCTTGCGCATCTCCGTTCCGTAGATGGTGTTGTTTGTCGTGATGTGCAGGTAGTCGCAGTCAGCGGGCACCGTCCAGTCCTTGGGGATGAAGGTGTAGTTAGCATCGGCCGAGCTGGCCACCTCGACGACCTCTCCGAAGAGCTTGGCTTCCTTCATGGCCTTCTTGGCCCACACGCCGGTGTTGAGGTAGGCAGCCTTCTTGATGAGGAAATTGAAAGGAATCATGCAGAACTCCAGACTGGCACCTCCACCGAGGAAGATGACCGAGTAGCCTTCAGGCACCTGGAGCAGCTCCTTTGTCAGCGCTACGGCCTCGTCGACCACGGGCTGGAAGTCCTTTGCACGATGGCTGATCTCCATGAGTGAGAGACCAGAGCCATTGAAGTCTAAACACTGCTGGGCGGTCTTTTCGATGACCTCGCGGGGGAGCATCGAAGGACCGGCATTGAAGTTGTACTTCTTCATAACAATAATTTAAAGGTTACTATGTGTTGTTTTACAAATTGTCACTTTTGAGGCCGCAAAATTACTCTTATATTTTGAATTGGCCAAATTATTCGACATAATTTTTCTAAACGTACCTTTATTATGAACCAGATGTCAGAAATAAATAGCCAATACCGACGGAGCAATCATCATCGTCTCTACATAATAAAATAGGAAAAAGTGCGTTATAAATAGCGTGTTACGGCGAAATCTAACGATATTGGCCCTGTTTTTCATCTGTGCCCTTGGCTTACGGGCGCAGTATGACCCGTCGTTCAGCCATTATTTTGCAATGGCGACGGCCTACAACCCTGCTGCAGCCGGCAAGCAGGATAAGATTAATGCCGTAATAGCCTACAACATGTCGATGGTGGGCTTCGAGCACAACCCCCGCACGATGTACCTCGCCGGCGACATGCCTTTCAATGCCCTCGGAGCCTATCATGGCGTTGGCCTTCAGATGATTAATGATGACATCGGCGTGTTCTCCCACAAGCAGTTCTCGGGCCTCTACGCCCTGAAGCAGAAACTGTCCGGCGGCATACTGAGCATCGGCATACAGCCGACGATGCTTAGCGAGAGCCTCAATGGCTCGAAGGTGGAACTGGAAGAGAAAAGCGACCCCGCTTTCAGCACCAGCGACGTCACTGGCTCGGCCTTCGACCTCAGCTTTGGACTCTACTACCAACGCAAGAACTGGTACGCCGGGGCATCGGTGCAGCACCTCCTCGCACCCACCGTCGAGCTAGGTGAGAGCAACGATCTTGCGGTGTCAAGGACGTATTATTTGACGGGTGGGTGCAATATTCGGCTAAGAAATCCGTTTCTTACAATACAACCGTCGCTCATGGGACGCTTTGACGGAGTGGCATACCGGGTAGACATAACCTCACGAATTACATACACGTATGAAAAGAGGCTGATGTACGCCGGATTGGGTTACAGCCCCACCAACTCCTTCACAGTATATCTGGGCGGCTCGTTCCACGGTATTATGCTGGGCTACAGCTACGAGATGTACACCTCGGCAATACCCCTCAAGAACGGAAGCCATGAGCTGTACGTGGGATACCAGACAGACGTGAACCTGTTTAAGAAGGGACGAAACAGGCACCAGAGCGTAAGGCTACTGTGAGAAAAGAACGTTTTTTTCGACATAAGGACATAAGAACATATATTTATTATGATGGTAAAAACAATGTTCAAATCTATATCATCTCCCCTCCACATGGGAGGGATTGGGGGCGGGTTAGTCCTGCTCCTCTTGCTCACCTCCTGCTTTGGTGGCAAGGAGACGACATCATCTGGAGGTGAACTGACGGGCTCACGCGGACGGTCGTTCACCGAACCGGCTCCCTACGGCATGGTGATGATTAAGCGTGGACACCTGAAGATGGGACTTGAGACAACTGACTCTCTGTGGGGCAAGGAGACACCCATCAGGGACATCTCCGTAGATGGCTTCTGGATGGATGACACCGAGATTACCAACTCGGAGTATCGCCAGTTCGTGAATTATGTTCGCGACAGCATCATCCGCGAGCGTCTGGCCGACCCCAACTACGGTGGCGACGAGAGCTTCAAGATTGAGGAGGACAAGAACGGCGACCCCATTCCGCCGCGCCTGAACTGGAAAAAGTCTATCCCCCGCAAGCCCAATGAGGACGAGCTGCGCGCCCTGGAGAGCGTCTACGTGACCAATCCCGTCACGGGTGAGAAGATGCTTGACGCCAAGCAGATGAACTACCGCTATGAAATCTACGACTACGTGACCGCAGCACAACGCAAGTATCGTGAGAACCCGGAAGAGCGTCACTTGGACACCGACCAGTGGAACAAGGAAAAGCAGGGAGGTATATACGAAGAGAAAATATACATCTCGAAAGATACTGCCTACGTGGACGACGAGGGAAGGATTCACAATGAGACCCTGAACCGTGAGTATACCGGGCCGTGGGACTTCCTTAACACGTACATTATTAATATATTCCCTGATACTACGTGCTGGGTGAACGACTTCCCCAATGCAGAGAACGAGGTCTATATGCGTAACTATTTCTCCAACGCGGCCTACAACGACTATCCCGTGGTGGGCGTGACGTGGGAACAGGCCAACGCCTTCTGCGCCTGGCGCACGGAGTATCTGCTCAAAGGTCTTGGTCCGGCCGCACGCTTCGTACAACGCTATCGTCTGCCGACGGAGGCCGAGTGGGAATTTGCCGCACGCGGAAAGGACGGCACGGAGTTCCCCTGGGAGAATGAGGACGTGGCATCAGGCAAGGGTTGCTTCTTTGCCAACTTCAAGCCCGACGATGGTAACTATGTCAAGGACGGAAACCTCATTACCTCGAAGGTGGGCATCTACCAGCCGAACAGCAACGGACTCTTCGACATGGCTGGCAATGTGGCAGAGTGGACATCGACCATCTTTACCGAGGCTGGCGTGGATGCCATGAACGACCTCAACCCGCAGTTGCAATACCAGGCCGCACTTGAAGACCCCTATCGGCTGAAGAAGAAGTCGGTACGCGGTGGCTCGTGGAAAGACCCTGAGAGCTATATCCGCTCGGCATGGCGCACGAATGAGTTCCAGAACCAACCACGCTCCTACATCGGATTCCGCTGTGTACGCTCGCTCGCCAATACCATCAGTGAGAAGGCAAAGCCGGTGAAAGCATCGACAAAGAAGGCAAAGAAGTGACATTAGCCCCCTAAGTTAGGGGGTTGGGGGGTCTGAACAGGCGCAGGCCCTTCCCCAAATGATAAACTTATAGTCTGATAAACGCTTGTTCAGACCCCCATCCCCCTAACTTAGGGGGCTAAGAAGATGACTAAATACAGCAAATTCAACGTAATCTACCGCTTGCAGAAGTGGCTCGACAGCGTCCCCGGACAGACGTTCATGAACTATGCCTATAGCTGGGGTGCCTCGATTGTGATTCTTGGTGCGCTCTTCAAGCTCACCCACCTGCCGGGAGCCAACTTCTGGCTGTTCCTGGGTATGGGCACCGAGGTGTTCGTGTTCTTCATCGCCGGCTTCGACCGTCCGTTCGACAAGACCGAGGACGGCAAGGATCTGCCCACGCACGTGAACCTCGACGACATCAACACAGAGGGTACAGAGGTGACAGAGGGCACAGAGGGTACCGAAGGTGCCGGAGTGACTATCGCTGGCGGTGGCGGCAGCGGCACCATCATCATTGGTGGTGGCGGCGCCAGCGGCGAAGGTGTCTTTGGTGGCGGCGAAGGAGTCGTCGGCGGTGGTGGAGGCATCATCGGTGGCGGCGGCTTCATCGGTGGTGGCGGATATGTCGGCGGCGGTACTGGGAGCGCGGGCGTCTCGCCCGTAGAGGGTGCCGACGAAGCCGGCACCTACACGGAAGGCGGCACTGCTCCTGCAGGCACAGGTATTGTCGGCGGTGGTGGCTTCATTGGCGGTGTCGTGGCTCCGCAGCAGCCCGAGCTTCCGGAGATAGACCCCGAGGAGATGGAAGAGGCCACGGTCAGCTACGTGGAGCAGCTGAAGGCGCTCACCGAGACGTTGAAGAAGGTCTCTGAACAGAGCGAGCGACTCACCCGCGACAGCGAGGAGATGGAAAACCTCAACCGCACGCTCACCGGCATCTGCAAGGTCTACGAGATGCAGCTTAAGGGCGCCAGCCAGCAGATTGGCACCATCGACGAGATCAACGACCAGACACGCAAGATGGCCGAGCAAATCGCAGAGCTGAACCGCATCTACGCCCGTATGATTGAGGCCATGACCACCAACATGCCGAAGGTTGTGAAAAGTGAAGAGTAAGAATTTGCTGCTACATTAGTAACAAATCGTAAATCGTAAATTATTAAATCGTAAATATATAATAAGGTGGCAATAAAGAAAAGACCCGTATCCCCGCGCCAGAAGATGATCAACCTCATGTATGTGGTGTTGATGGCTATGCTGGCCTTGAACGTCTCGAATGAGGTGCTCAACGGCTTCGCTATCGTCGGAGAAAGCATCGGGCGTACCACGGCTAACGCAATGAATGACAACCGTGCCATCTACGAAGCCTTCGACGAGCAGATGAAAGCCAACCCGCAGAAGGTGAAGGAGTGGTACGACAAGGCACAGCTCGTGCGCCACATGAGCGACTCGCTCTACAACTTTGCCGCCGAGCTGAAGCTGGCCATAGCCCGCGAGGCCGACGGCAAGGACGGCGACCCAGACAATCTGCGCGGACAAGAAGACCTGGAGGCATCGAACCAGGTGATGCTTGCTCCCGGTCGTGGACGCGGCGAGGAACTGAAACTGGCCATCGAGAGCTATCGCGAGCGAATACTGAAGATGATTCCCGACACGGCGAAGCAGCGCATCATAGCCAGCGACCTCACCACAGATGTGCCCAAGATGGCACGTGCAGAAGGCAAGAACTGGCAGGAGATGCAGTTTGAGGCCATGCCTGCCATCGCCGCCGTCACCATCCTCTCGAAACTGCAGGGCGACGTGCGCCACGCTGAGACGGAGGTGCTTCATACGCTCGTGCAGAACATCGACGTAAAGGACATACGTGTGAACCTCCTCGAAGCCTTCGTTATACCCAACTCGCAGACCATCGTTCAGGGAGACAAGTTCTCGGCAAAGATCGTGATGGCCGCCGTCGATACCACACAGGTGCCCGATGTCTACATTGGTGGCAAGAAGATGGAACTCAAGGACAACACCTACGAGCTGGTATGCGGACGCACTGGCGACTTCACCCTCTCAGGATGGATAGAGACCGTCAACGGCAACGGTGACAAGCTGCGCCGCGACTTTGAGCAGAAATACACCGTGGTGGAACCTGCCGCAACGGTATCTGCCGACCTCACCCGAATGCTCTATGCTGGATATTCAAACCCCATCAGCGTCTCGGTGCCGGGCGTGCCTTTGAATAAGGTGTCGGCAACGATGACCAACGGAACGCTCACACCGACTGGCCCCGGCAAGTACATCGCCAAGCCGTCGAAGATTGGTCAGGACGCTGTCATCACCGTCACATCGACCAACACGGGCCGCTCGCAGACCATGGGAACCTTCGCCTTCCGCGTGCGCAAACTGCCCGACCCAACTCCCTTCATCGACGTGAAAGACGAGGGCGGCAACCCCTCGCGCTTCAAGGGCGGCAACATGAACAAGGCCGGACTGCTCGGAGCAGAAGTACTCGGAGCCGCCATCGACGACGGCATCCTCGACATCGCCTTCCGTGTGCAGTCGTTCCAGACCGTGTTCTTCGACAACATGGGTAATGCGAAGCCCATCAACAGCGACGGTCCCCGCTTCTCAGCAGCACAGAAAGACCAGTTCCGCAAGCTCTCGCGCGGTCGCCGCTTCTACATCTCCAGCGTTGTGGCCATCGGCCCCGATGGCATAGAGCGCACCCTGACCAGCGTCATGGAAATCAAGGTACAGTAAGCGGGCACAGCCCTAAATAAAGCGGGCACAGCCCTAAAGAATAAATAACAAATAATAAAGACCGATAGAAAAGATGAATAATAAAATGTATGACAGGAACAATAATGGGTGGATAACTCTGATGGGTTTATTCGTTTTTATTTGTTCTTTATTATTTAGCCCCGCAGGGGCGCTTGCCCAGCCCAAGAAGAGCCGTGTGCAGCAGCAACAGCAGCAGGCACAACAGAAGCAGCAGCAGGGCAACACATCGCAGGGCGGCATGACACAGCGCATGCAGTTGCTTTATCCCACGGCAGTCGATATGCCCGAGGAGGTGGTATGGCGTCGTGACATCTACCGCGAGCTGGACCTCAACGAGGAGGAGAACGCAGGACTTTACGACCCCGTGGAGCCGCAGGGCAAGCGTCTGAACCTCTTCACCTATGTGTTCAAGCTGGCGCTCAACGGCTACATACCCGTCTATGAGTACAACCTCGACGGCAATGAGGTGCTTGAAGAGACGGCAAAGGTCGATATGAAAACCATCCTCGACAACTACCACATTTTCTACGAAGAGAACGGTGGCAAGGTGAAGGTGGACAACAGCGACATTCCCTCTGCCGAGGTGAAGATGTACTACCTGAAGGAGTGTGCCTACTTCGACCAGGCCAACTCGTCGTTCCACATCAAACCCATCGCCTTTTGCCCCGTGATGCTCCGTGAGGATGACTTTGGCGGCGAGGCTGCCAAGTACCCGCTCTTCTGGGTGAAATACTCCGAGGTGGAGCCGTTCCTCAGCCGTCAGACGGTGAAAACCAGCGACTATAACGATGCTGCCCAGATGACCATGGATGACTATTTCACCCGCAACAAGTACAAGGGAAAGATTTACAAGACCGCCAACCGTCTGGGCAAGACGCTGGCGCAGATTGCCGGCAACGACTCCACGAAATACTCCGACGAGCAGAAACGCATAGAAGCCGAGTTGGAGGCTTTCCGCAAGAACATCTTCGGCGACAAGGAGAAACAGGACTCCATCGACAGCCTTGCCAACCTCGACCCGAAGCAGCTGAAGGCCAGCAAGAAAAGCTCAGGTCGCCAGCCTAGGACAAAGACGGAGAAGGTGAAGAACCGCCGCCCGTCGTCAGGAGGCTCCTCCGGTGGCTCAGGAGCTGCCAGGGTCTCTGTAAGACGTGAGCGTCACTAACCCCACCCTCAGACACACTACTAACTTTAAATCACAATGAAACATACGCTAAATCTTAAAGGCTGTCTGTGTATGGCAGCCTTTTTGCCGTTAATGGCCACGGCACAATACCGTTCAGAAGTATGGTGCCCCGATAATGGCGACGGCACCTACACCAATCCCGTGATTAATGCCGACTATAGCGACCCCGACGTGTGCGTAGGAGGCCCCAGCGGTGAGGACTACTACATGACGGCCTCCTCGTTTCAGTGCACCCCCGGTCTGCCCATCCTCCATTCCCGCGACCTGGTGAACTGGGAGATTGTCGGTTATGCGCTGAAGGAACTCTACACGGGCTTCCCCGAACTCATCAAGCACTTCAGCACCCCGCAGCATGGCAACGGCGTGTGGGCTCCCTCCATACGCTACCACGACGGCGAGTATTACATTTATTGGGGCGACCCAGACTTTGGCGTGTTCATGGTGAAGACCCGTGGCGGCGACCCTGCCGGAGAGTGGGAGGCTCCCGTCTGTGTTATTGAGGGCAAGGGATATATCGACACCTGCCCATTGTGGGATGACGATGGACGTTGCTATCTGGTGAACGGCTGGGCAAATAGCCGTGCCAAGTTCGCCAGCGTGCTCACCGTACGTGAGCTAAGTGCTGACGGTACAAAGGCCATCGGCCAGCCCGTCATCGTGTTCGACGGCAACGGCACGGAAAACCGTACCTGCGAGGGGCCGAAGTTCTACAAGCGCGACGGCTGGTATTGGATTATGTGTCCTGCTGGTGGTGTGCCCACAGGCTTCCAGTTGGCCATGCGCAGCAAGAGTCCTTACGGCCCCTACGAGCACAAGATAGTCCTCGCACAGGGCAAAACCAACATCAACGGCCCACACCAGGGGGGATGGGTACATACAAAGTTCGGCGAGGACTGGTTCCTGCATTTCCAGGACAAGGAAGCCTACGGCCGTGTCGTGCATCTGCAGCCCGTCGACTGGTCTTCCGGCTGGCCTATCATGGGTAAGAAGGGCGAGCCGGTCACTACGTACAATAAACCAATAACCAATAACCAATATCCAATAACCAATAACCAATATCCAATAACCAATAACCAATATCCAATAACCAATAACCAATATCCAATAACCAATAACCAATATCCAATAACCAATCCGGTAGAGAGTGACGAGTTCAATTATGTTGGAGGGGATTTGCAATCTGTTGGAGGGGATTTGCAATCCCCGACCATTGGTAAACAGTGGCAGTGGCAAGCTAACTATGACGAGAAGTTCGGCGTACCCACGGCCTTCGGCACCTTCCGCATCTACACCCATAAATTGGAGGAGGGCTGGAAGAACCTTTGGCTAGTACCCAACATGCTCTTGCAAAAAACTCCCGCTGACCGCTTCACTGTAACAACAAAGTTTCGTTTCACCTCAAAGGCCGACGGACAGTTTGGTGGCCTCATCATGATGGGTCTCGACTACTCGGCACTCGTAGTAAAGCGTGTCACTCCTCCTTCGGGGGAGACGGCGGGGGCGTTCCAGCTGATTCAGATGACATGTAAGGCCGCCGACAAGGGCAAGCCCCAAACCGAGACCGTGCTTGCCACGCTGAAGCCCACGGCAGAAGACAAGACCGACTACAAACCTGGCATCCACGAGGATATCTTCCTGCGCTTCACCGTTGATGACTCCAAGCTCCACTTCTCCTATAGCCTTGACGGCAAGAAGTTCCAGCCTTGTGGCGAGGAGTTCCGTATGCGCGAGGGCAAATGGATAGGTGCCAAGTTCGGCTTCGTCAGTGCAGAAACCAACCCCTCCGCCGACCGTGGATGGGTGGAAGCCGACTGGATACGCGTGACAAAATAGTTCAGCAAAAGCTATGGGTAGCAACAACCTGTATTATAAATATTTAAAATAGGGCTCGCTTTTCGGCGAGCCCTATGTGACTATTATAAAAATCTGATGTAATTATTTCCACCAGAAATCATCCTGGAATTCACCCTTTACATAGTTGGTGAATTTCTTGTTCTCGTTGGCAATATTCTTTCTCTCAATAACTGGTTTGAACGTATCGTCTACCAATATCTTACAGGCGGCTTCGCCTGTATTGGCTTTGAGCTCCATCCATATACCCTCCTTTAAGACCTCAATTTTGATATTCTTAATCTTTTCAGGAGTTTCGAACTCGCCATCAATTTCAAAGGTAACTGCTTCTACATTAGGACCTAAACCAGTGTTATACATCTGATATTCGCCCTTTTCGTTGGGAGTGGTTTCTCCAAACAGACCGTGAACCTCTACGCCCATGACTCTCAGCGGAAGCACGCCGCCTGCACAGATCAGCTTCAGTGTGGTCTTGCCACCTTCTACCTTCACTACGTCAAAGACGACATCGTTAAAGTCGAAGTCACTGGCCTGTGAAGCCGACAAATCCTCTGCAATCACGCGATAGAGCGGGTTGCCGCCAATGAATCCTGGGCTACATGGCGTCTCAGGAATGGTGATGTTGGGCTTACCAGACTTGAAGCCTGCTGCATAGATATTATTAGCTATGCTGAAACCGTCTTTTTCATAAATAAACGGCTGGGGAACGTAAGTGCCGCTGCCATCGCTGTCCTTTCCCTGAGCGAAATGTGTCTCTGCAGAAACATACAAGTTGCCGCCGTATGTCACAGCACCATGACTCTTTATACTTTCAAGATATGGGTCTCTGGCAATAGTCTTGGCCTGGAACACAGCATATTCACCTGTAGCAGGGTCAAAGATTCCAAATCCTTTCTCATCGCCACGTCCTGACTCAAGAATAGCTGTTTCCTCAACTACGAATACAGCTCCCGGACCCATCTCGATTACAAACGGCCCCGACACGGCACCGGTATTTGCCCTTCCTCCATCAAAATACTTAGTCAACACACCGCCGCCGCTATCAATCTTGAATGCTCCTTGTTCTGATGAAATGTTCATTGCAAAATCATTTTCCACTTCAAGGAAACAATTGTTGATGACGTTCCAGCTTCCGCCTACGTAAGCATAGTCATGAGTCAACCAATGTCCGTTGTTTACCCAGCCCGAGTTGTTGGAGTTGATTTCAGTAGTATCAGAAACGTACCACTCGTCAAAGTTCTGGACAGCACCAGCATTCACTACAACAGCTGCAGAATTAATGATGCCACTGTTGACGATTCTGCTATCGTTGCTTTCAACATTCACACTACTTGCCTCCAGTGTACCGACATTGTAGAGGAAGCTGGTCGAGTTAACTTCAAATTTAGAACACGTAATTGTACCATGGTTGTAGACACGGGCACCGGAATTGGCTACTAAACCTTTATCGCCATTTTCTATTAGCTGGGCACCTGGAGCGATGTAAATATCAAATATGGCATCGGTAGTAACAATGTTGTCGAACGTAACAGTGGCGCCTTCTAATAGATAGAGGTCTATATTCTTGCCTAAATAGAACGAAACACCGGTGAAATCGTAGGTCCCTGCCTTGATGTAAAGTTTTCCGTGCTCTTCAGCGGTGCCGCCAGTAATCTTAATAGGCTGCACTTTGTCGATATAGACCACTCCACCATCATTGATTTCCTCTGGGTGCCAATATTGGGTACCTTTGGATATCAAATATTCTTCATAAGAAGGAATAGTCGTGAGATCAGGAGTAAATTCGCTGGCATCACAATCTTCAGGGAAAGTAATAGTAGGCTCTAAGTTTCCTCTGTAGGAAGCGTATGTGCCCACAGCACGGGTAATGGCACGCGTATTGGTATTCTTGCTGCTGAAGCCCCAGTCAACATTAGAGCCAACCTTACCAAAGGCATTCTCAAAAGCAACAGCATACTTTGCGTTTACGACCTCTACAACTTTCTCCTCACTGTAAGAAAAGTCATCATTACTGCATGATGAAAGTACCATAGCACCCACCATGGAGGTTGCAATCAATACAACACTGAAATAGCTTTTTTATTCATAATAGTTTACGGTTTGAATTAATAAATGTATAATAAATCCATCGTCAAGTTGAATTCAATGCAAAGTTACGGCAAAAATAATAAGTGATGAAAATAATTTGGTTAAAAAAAACAAAAGTCCGGGGCGATGTTGATAAAGTTAAAAAGAACTAAATCATGAACTGGATGGCAGAAAAAGTCGTATTTTTGCAAAAGCTCACAAAACCAACCGTATGCATCGGCAGATTCTTGTATTGATAATTCTTTTGCTCTCGTCTGTCTCCATGTTCGCAGAAGAAAGTCTGCCAATCATAGAGATCAAGGCAGACAGGACGATGATTTACCCCCAGCGGATGGAGCTGATGGGGGAAGAGTCGTTGATGGATGTCCTGCAGATGGTGCCCGAGCTGATGATTGGTGGTTATGAGGATGTCCTGTCCAGCTATAACCTCCGCATCGACAACTGTCCGATGAATGGTGACACGAGGTTGATTCTTAGCCAGATGAAAGCCAAGGACATTGCTAAGATTCAGGTTTGTGACAATACGGGTGTTGCGAAGGGAACCATTGGAATGGGCAGGGTACTGGATATTAACATGAAGATGCCCGATGCGCTGAAAGGTTTCGTGGAAGGACAGGGAGACTTTGGAAAGGACGTTGCAGGTATTGGATCCGTGAATGCGTTATACGGCAGCGGGAGTACCGACCTCTATGCCAATGCCTCTTATCGTCATCAGGATGGGAATGAGGAGTATCTGACGCTTCATGCGACGAACCGCTTTGATGACAGAAACAGGCTGTTGACCTATTTCACCCAGCAATATCTTGACCGCCCTTCTGGCATGTCGCGGAAGGTCATGGGCAGGGCGCGATACTTCCACACCTTCAATGACCTGGGTACAGAACTGCTCATCGTGGGCGGTTATCAGTATAACAGTGATCAGGTGTTCTCCAACAAGCTGCCATTGTATATCGCTGAGCTGAATACGCCTTTGTTTTCCGAGCGGCTGTCTATGATGCTGGGTGTTGAGGGCGATTTCCTCATGACCAGACAAAAGGATGCGGACAGGAGTTGGGATGTATTCAACAATGACGTTTATCTGCAGTTCACCTATTCCCTGCCTAAGTGGAAGTTGACTGTTGGTAATCGCGTGATGTTCTATAACTATAACCTGATGGATGCTGCAACCACTCAAAAACATTCTGACACCCGCAACAATGCGAATGCCTGCGTCATCTTTGTGCCCAACAACCAGAATCAGATTCAGCTGGGCTATTACCGCAAATACTATAATCCTTCCTATTTAGTTCTCTTTATGGATGCCAATACGCTTTTTGATGAAGAATGGGCGAGGGCCAAGGGGCTGTTAAAGGAATGGGGTATCAATCAAGTGAAGCTGGCATACGCCATCGTAGGGGCAGGCCCTGTGCCAGCCCGCCATAAGTTGACTGTGCAGACGGAGGCGAGTTATTATAACGTCGAAGATGGCGAGAATTTTACTGAACTGGGTGCATCGGTGTATTGGAAAACGAAGGGGTTGAGTCTAGCGGGTGGATCAAATCTGTATACAGCTAAGAGTGGAACATACGCTTCGTTCCGGTTTGCCCCGACGGCTTATCTTCCTCATGCCTGGCAGATAGGCTTGCAGGTGGTATATTACACCAGAAATACACCGATACGTGAGGTAAATGGCACTCCTGCGTATGGATGTCTGTCTGTGAATAAGCAATTAGGCAGGAGATGGAATATGGGCATTGACTGGCATGATATGTTTGACGCATTCTGTAGTGATGTAGTAATAAACAGACATGCCGCCAATATAAAGTTGCAGTATAGATTCTAACGATAACAAGAAAATGAGTATGACAAATATTGAACTGGATATGATACAAACAGCCGGCGTCGGTGCCTTAGCCCTCATCGTCGGCATGGTCTTAACACGCAAGGTTGCTTTCCTGCAGAAATTCTGTGTGCCGTCGCCGGTAAGCGGGGGTATCATCTTTTCATTGCTTACCCTGGCACTATATGGCTGGTTCAATGTTGAGGTGGCGTTCGATGGCACCTTGAAGGACGTCTTTATGCTGGCGTTCTTTACCAGTGTCGGTTTCCAAAGCGACCTGAAAGTCATCAAACAAGGTGGCCGGCTCCTGGTGATCATGCTTGCCCTGCTGGTTGCGATTATTGCCTTGCAGAACTTGATGCCCTTGGGAATTTCCCGGCTCATGGGTGTCAATCCATTGATTGGCATGGCTGCAGGGAGTATATCCATGACAGGCGGACATGGCACGGCAGGAGGATTTGCGACCGTTCTTGAAGGGATGGGACTAAACGGCGCAGGAACAATAGGCATGGCTGCGGCCACCTTTGGCCTTATTGCCGGTTCTATGATAGGCGGCCCGATGGCAGAGCGGATTATCCGCAAGAGACTGACGCACGAGCAGATGCAGCCACAGGATGAAGAGATTGACCCTGCAATGGCCGGTATCGAGAGCGACGAGGCTTCACCAACGGGTCGTGCAAAGCGTGTCAGCACCAACGAGCAGGAGTTCCAACAGTATGCGAAGGCCTCCTATTGCATTCTCCTGGTCATGGGTGCCGGCACCTTGATGAGCTGGCTGCTGGCAAAGACGGGCATCACGTTCCCCACCTATTTCGGAGCCCTCATCCTGGCAGCCATCGTTCGTAACACCATGGGATTCATCAGCTACAAGGACGAAGGCAAATGGGAGAAAGCCGAAAAGTTGCTTGACATGGAGCGGATAATCAGCGTGGGCAACATCTGTCTGTCTTTGTTCCTCGGCATGGCCATGATCTCCCTCAAGCTTTGGGAACTGCAGAGCCTGGCCCTTCCATTGATCGTCGTCTTGGTGTCTCAGGTGCTGATGATGGCCCTTTTTGTGCAATTTGTTGCATTCCCGCTGTTAGGTCGCGATTATGATGCCGCCGTGCTGTGTGCAGGTATGTGCGGCTTCGGCCTTGGCGCTACCCCCAATGCCATGGCCAACATGAGTGCCGTATGCTATAAATACCGCTATACGGTCAAGCCCTTCCTCATCGTTCCGATCATCGGCGCGATGTTCGCTGATTTGATCAATACAGGAATAATCACTCTCTTCCTGAATATCCTGTAAGTCGTGTTTTTATCTTCAATGTGCTTCCTTGTATGTAAAGTCCTTTGCCCGGTGCAGGCAGTCGACGCCCTTGCAAGTCATAGACAGCTTCTGCCTCGTTGTTGACAGTGGCTGCGGGGTCCTGGGCATGGATGGTGCTGATGCCGGTAGGCGCGTCCTCGATGGCATCATATTCCTCCATTGCCTCTGCAAAGCGGGCGTCAAGGTCGCTGAGGCGGTAGAGGCCATCGCTGTTGGCGGTAAGTCCTTCCACGGTGACAGGCTTCACCATCGGGGCCACGTCGTGCGAGAGTATTGTCCGCCCTTGCAACTGGTCGACAGCCTGATAGACCAGATTCACAGCCACGTATTCCTCCGTACCGTCGCTCCATTTCTCAAACACGAGTTTTGAGCCGATGGGCGTGCGCGGCTCCAGTGCACCCTCAGTCTCGGGGAATTGTAGTCCGAGTGCTGCGGCGATGCTCGCCAGATTGGAGTCGTGGCCACAAAGGAACATGAACTTGCGATCCTGCCGCTGCAACTCTTCACGGATGCGGCTCACCAATGGATAAGCGAGGTTGACGGCGGCACGGTGCGTGGTGAAGAGCAGTCCGTCGTACACCACTTTGACGGCACCGATGGCACGCCACTGTTCCGTAGTCAGTTCATGGCCGAAGGGTGCGAAGCTCTCCGACTCGTAGCATTGCAGCACCAGCGCGTCGGCCACAATGTAGGCCATCGTGTAGCCGCCCGTAATCTTTGGCTCGCTGCCCTTCTCTAATATGAACTGTGAGTCGTCGTACCAGAAGTGGGTGGTATCGTTCTTTGCAGCCGGGGAGTGCGCCATGTCGAGCACCTCTTCCATCAGCGTCAGCGTCGGCTGCTGGGCTACCATCCACGCCTTGGGGCCGCCGTTCAGGGTTTCCATCTCGGCAATCACCTCCTGGCGGTAAGTGTCGTTCATCTTCGTGAACTGAGCGGTGAATACGGGGTCCATCTTGTCCTCCTCATATTTATGGGTAATCTCCACGTTGGCAAAAGGCAGGAACCCGGCGGAGAAATACTTGGCCGTGGCGAAGGTGCGCTGGCGCGAGTTGGCGTAGAACAGCACCTCGTCGCCCTGCGGACGGTAGTTGTCGGGAAGCAGCCCTTCGTCGACTACCCATTTACGGAAGAACTGGCCCATCTCCGTCTCAAGCACGCCGCCACGCAGTGACAGCTGACTGCTGGGCGACGTCCATGCAAACCATTTGTAGGGGGTCACACGCTGGTAGACCGCACCTCCCGATGACAGCGGTGAGCGGATGTTGTGGCGGCTCATCACCACCACCTCCTTCAGTTCATACTTCGCCCGGAAATCGTCCGAGCGTTTCGTCTGGGCCTGTGCGTTTATGCAGCTCGTTGTCAGGATGGCTGCAAGCATCCATTGAATCTGTTTTGTCATATCATTGTAGTTTTATTCGTTAACATTTCTGTTTTTTTGCTGGTACAAAATTAGGGGAATTGTTTGAATCTTCCAAATATGAGCTGGCTGCATTAACTTTTCTTATATGACAGCAAATCTTTGTGTTTTTTAGACTCATGCATCTACCGCAGTTCCCAATGTCCACCTTTGTCTGGACCGACACGACGAATGACGCCGTCAGTCTGAAGAGCACTTGTGATTTTTGCGATAGCACGTCTCGTAACGCCTATCTTTTCTGCCATTTCCGATGTCGTTACGTTCGGGTTCTCTTGAATTAACTCTATTATTTTCTGTGAACTTTTCTGTGAACTTTTCTGTGAACTTTTCTGTGAATCCTTTATGCCATCTTTTGTGTCATCTTTTATGCCATTAGCTGTTGCTGGTACAGGCAGCACCAATTCAACCTCATCTACTTCAATTTTATTCTTCAACTCTGGCTCACCCCAGTCGGTCTCTTTCCATGCTGCAATGATTTTGGGGAAGCCAGAACCGATGTTCTCTCCAAAGCCCACCATGCGAAGCATATTCTGGATGCGAGGGTTGCGAGCCTTGGAGTTGCCTCCTTCATAGATTTGCTCTATAGGCAGTCTCAGCAATCCAGGATTGCGGAAGCAGAGACGGTCATCATGTTTCTCAATCCGTAAGATGCCAGCATCCATCATCAAGCCAGCCATCGACAGACCCTCTTTTCCTTCCTCTCTATTGACGATATAGCCTCCGAGATTCCTGAGAAACGTCTTGTCATCCACCTCGTTCCACACATGGTCATTGTTCCATACCCGGAATAATGTACGATAACGATGCAGCGTGTCAAGGTCGATGTCATCCATGTTGTAATGCTCAATCAGGATGCCATCATTGCCATCCTCGAAAGAATCACGAATCATGGCTCTCACCTGCCGCTCTGTGCAATGGTAATCACCTTCATGGTTACGCCTATACGTACCTTTATATACATTTCCATTCAGATAGATTGGTTTCATGCGGAAGTCAGCCATTGGCACATGGATACAAACGACCTTCTTACCATCCATATCCACTACTTCAACATCCTTCTCGGTAAGGATATTTTTATTCACCTTATCGACTTCCGTGAGAATATGGATGCAGAGAAAGCCTACTTGCAAGGACGTTTTGATGCCATCCCATATATTGACGAATCAATGAAAGTTTAATGCTGTATAGTGTTGAAAAGTTGAAAGAATTGATAATATGACCGAATTTGGTCTGGATTATGATCAGTTTGCATTAGTAACGAATGCTCCTTTTCTGCGAAATGACCAAAGGAAAAGAAAAAAAGGCAGACTACCGCAAAGATGATGCGGTAATCTGTTCGTGCGGACAACAAAGAGATAGCACAGGTAACGTTAAATGAAGGCTGCCATGATATTTAATGGTTAAACATGGTCCAGTAGTAAGCTGACGCCTTGGTGCGTTCAGCAAACAGATGTGTCCAGTTGGTTACACATTATTCACGACTCGGTGTCCAATCCCACGGCAACTCGCCATAGGTAATTTGAACGCCTGAACCATAGAATTCATGCCATACTTCCCTAATGTCAGGTTTTTCTTCAGCATCAGCGGTTGAAAACCTGGATTTTATGTAAGCCAGCAACCACTCTCTTTGGTTGTCGATAGACCTCACAACCAGGCTGTCCTTAAAGCTGTAGCCAAATACATATCTGTGTTCAAGAAAGCCCACGAAATTATTGCTGTCCTGAAGTAAACTGCCATTCTTGAAAATAAGGTCAAGGGCTTGTTCAACTTTTGTTTTTTCCATATTGGAATATAAATATGAAGAAAAAAGAGTGCAAACAAAGCTCTGTTCGCACTCTTTATTACACTTCTTTTACTTCACCTCCTCGAAGTCTGCGTCCTGAACATCGTCGTTGGGGTTGGATTGGGCCTGCTGACCGCCCTGGAAGCCTTGGCCACCGGCTTGCTGACCACCGAAGCCTGCGCCGCCGGGCTGCTGGGCACCGGCCTGCTGGTACATCTTCTGAGAGGCGGCCTGCATCACCTGGTTGAGGTTGTTGATGGCGGTGTCGATGGCAGCGATGTCGCCAGACTTGTGGGCGTCCTTCAGCTGCTGGACGGCCTGCTCGACGTTGGCCTTGTCGGCACCGAGCTTGTCGCCGTTCTCTTGGAGGAAGGTCTCGGTCTGGAAGATCATCGAGTCGGCCTGATTCATCTTGTCGATGCGCTCGCGCTCCTTCTTGTCAGCCTCTGCGAACTGCTCGGCCTCAGCCTTCATGCGGTTGATCTCATCCTGCGAGAGACCAGAGGAAGCCTCGATGCGGATGGCCTGTTCCTTGCCGGTGGCTTTGTCCTTGGCGCTGACCTTCACGATACCGTTGGCGTCGATGTCGAAGGTGACCTCAATCTGAGGAATACCGCGGCGTGCGGGAGCAATTCCGGTGAGGTTGAACTGGCCGAGAGACTTGTTCTGCGATGCCATGGGGCGCTCGCCCTGCAGCACGTGGATGGTCACTTCCGTCTGGTTGTCGGCAGCGGTCGAGAATACCTGGCTCTGCTTGCACGGGATGGTGGTGTTGGCATCGATGAGCTTTGTCATCACACCGCCGAGGGTCTCGATACCGAGGGTCAGCGGGGTCACGTCGAGCAGTACGATGTCCTGGCCGGTCTCCTGGTTGAGGATGGCACCCTGGATGGCTGCGCCTACGGCCACCACCTCGTCGGGGTTCACGCCCTTTGAAGGCTCCTTGCCGAAGTAGTTCTTAACGAGGGTCTGCACGGCGGGGATACGGCTGGAGCCGCCCACGAGGATGACCTCGTTGATGTCGTTCACGCTGATACCGGCATCGCGGACTGCATTCTGGCAGGGCACCAGACAAGCTTGGATGAGGTTGTGAGCCAGCTGCTCGAACTTTGCACGGGTGAGGGTCTTCACCAAGTGCTTGGGCACTCCGCCCACAGGCATGATATACGGGAGGTTAATCTCCGTCGAGGTCGTAGACGACAACTCAATCTTGGCCTTCTCGGCAGCCTCCTTCAGACGCTGCATGGCCATCGGGTCAGCCTTCAGGTCGGCACCCTCGTCATTACGGAACTCCTGCACGAGCCAGTCGATGATGACCTGGTCGAAGTCGTCGCCGCCGAGGTGGGTGTCACCATTGGTCGAGAGCACCTCGAACACGCCGCCGCCAAAGTCGAGGATAGAGATATCGAAGGTACCGCCACCAAGGTCGAAGACGGCAATCTTCATGTCCTTGTTCGTCTTGTCGATACCGTATGCCAGAGCGGCAGCCGTCGGCTCGTTGACGATACGCTTTACATTAAGGCCTGCAATCTGTCCGGCCTCCTTCGTGGCCTGACGCTGCGAGTCAGAGAAGTATGCCGGCACGGTGATGACGGCGTCGGTCACTTCCTGTCCGAGGTAGTCCTCGGCAGTCTTCTTCATCTTCTGCAGAATCATGGCGCTGATTTCCTGCGGGGTGTACTTGCGGCCGTCGATGTCGACGCGCGGGTAGCCACCCTCGTTCACTACCGTAAACGGTACACGGGCAATCTCTTTCTCAGTCTGCTGCCAAGTCTCGCCCATGAAGCGCTTGATGCTGTACACGGTCTTCTTCGGGTTGGTGATAGCCTGACGCTTGGCGGGGTCGCCAATCTTGCGCTCGCCACCCTCGACGAATCCCACTACGGAAGGCGTGGTACGCTTGCCTTCGCTGTTTGCAATCACAACAGGCTCGTTGCCTTCGAACACGGCTACGCAGCTGTTGGTTGTACCTAAGTCAATTCCAATAATCTTTCCCATAATATTTGTACTGTTTTAATTGTTAATAATCTTGTTGCTGTTTGCGGACAAATATCGGAATCTGTCCCTACAATGCACATAAATTATAGCAAAGCGTGTGCCAAAAGTATAAAAAAGTGAAAGAAACGCAGAAATGTCACGACATTTTGTCACTGTTAATAAAATTTTTCTTATCTTTGCAGCGAAATTACGACAAACCAAAATCATTTATGACACAGAGACATTTACTGCTTGCAGCTTTTTTCGCACTTAGCATGACTAGTTATGGTCAGCAACAGTTGAGCGAGAACGAGAGAAAATACCTAGTTTACACCGTGCAGCCGGGTCAGAAACCAATTGTTGCCAAGTCTGCCAGTGAGGACGGGCTTAGTGAGGAACAGACAGAGGAAGAGGTAGACTCTTTGAGTATTTGGTTCCCCTTCCGCAGCCTTTGTGACTGGCAACCTGGCATGCGTTTCATGGTCATGCCCGACAAGAAGGATTTGGTAATCAAATCTTTTGCCGACGCTGCCACTGGGCGCATGGTTAGCAGTCAGACGCTGATGCACAAAGTGCTGGTTTACGAAGGCCATGACGATGCTAACGGTGGCCTACACGAGCACGTGAACTTCGTCTGCGAGGAGACGGGCGCCCGCTATTACTTTGAAGTTCCCACTGCCTCCTTCGATGACTACTGCTACACGAAGTTCGGTATACCTACACTTGCTTATCTCGGTGAGGTGGACATGGCCCGTGAGAAGTTTGTTGGCAAGAAACTCATCACCGTTGCCGACCGTTACTACATCGACGACCCCAAGACCGCTGACGGATGGATGGAGATACGCGATGTGAAACGCGACACTGAGGTCGAGGTGGTAGCCGTGGGAGTGGGCACCCGCAGCTTCCCTGTTAAAATTATTGTACGCGAGGAAGGCAAGAATGGTCGTCAGTTCTTCCAGAATGTTGCCATCAGCAAGACCAACAGTGGCCTGCGCGACGATGAGTTTGAGATTAGCAACATGATTTTCCACAAGTTTGACGCTTCGTTTAAGATAGCTGATGACAATATGACAGAGCATCCTCTTTACCAGAAGTATTTTGGCAAGGAGGTGTACACTTTGCAAGAGACTTTCGTTAAGAACGATAAAGGCAACAATGTTAAGCTGCCCCGTCTGACGTTGCTCACGATGAAGAAGATACGCTCGCAGAGCGGTTCGGAGTATGCCAAAGTGACACTCTACGACGAAGTGACGGGTGAAACCTATACCAGGGATGTGCTCTTCGTTAACAAGAACCGCATTGGCGTGGACGACGGCCAGCGCGATATGTACGTTGATAATATCTTTGCATTAGGCAACCCCCATAAGATGAAGGGTGTACGTCAGGAGAACTGGAAGGACCTGAAGGAAGGAACAGTACGCAAAGGGTTCACCAGCGATGAGGTTCGCGTAGCCCTTGGCAATCCCACGAGTACGGGCAAGTCTGGCGTAAATACCGTGTGGTTCTATCGCGGTGCTGATGCCAAGTATGCTAGAAAGGTTGTCTTCAACGGCAAAACCATGAAGGTTATTTCCGTTGTGAAGTAAAGGATTTGGCGGGTTTTGTGGCCCGCCCTCCTTTTATGATGACGACAACAGGTAGCAACACTTAGCTAAACATTAATATTTTAAACCTTATGATTATTCCTTCAGCTTTCTGGCTAGTGCCTGTCGCATCGGTGGTGGCACTGGCCATGGCGTGGATGTTCTTCCGCTCGATGATGGGCGCCGACGAAGGTACACCACGCATGAGAGAGATTGCAGGACATGTGCGCCACGGTGCCATGGCCTATCTCAAGCAACAGTACAAGGTGGTCGCCATCGTCTTCGTGGTGCTCGCCGTCATCTTCGCCTTCATGGCCTACGTGCTTCACTGGCAGAACCCGTGGGTGCCCTTTGCCTTCCTGACGGGCGGTTTCTTCAGCGGCCTGGCCGGCTTCTTCGGCATGAAGACTGCCACATACGCCTCGGCCCGCACGGCCAATGCCGCACGGCAGAGCATGGACGGCGGACTGAAGATTGCGTTCCGCTCGGGTGCCGTGATGGGACTCACCGTCGTGGGTCTCGGACTCTTGGACATCGCCATCTGGTTCCTCGTGCTCAACCACTTCTATCAGGGCGACAGCATGGCGCTCATCACCATCACCACCACGATGCTGACCTTCGGCATGGGTGCCTCGACGCAGGCGTTGTTTGCCCGTGTGGGCGGCGGCATCTACACGAAAGCCGCCGACGTGGGTGCTGACATCGTGGGTAAGGTGGAGGCAGACATTCCTGAAGACGACCCGCGCAATCCCGCCACCATCGCCGACAACGTGGGCGATAACGTGGGTGACGTGGCCGGCATGGGTGCAGACCTCTATGAGTCGTATTGCGGTTCTATCCTCTCGACTGCCGCACTTGGTGCCACCGCTTTCGCGCTTGTGCCTGAAATGCAGTTGAAGGCTGTCATCGCCCCGATGCTGATAGCTGCCGTAGGCGTGTTCCTCAGCATCTTTGGTATCTACCTCGTCCGCACGAAGGAAGGTGCTACGATGAAGGACCTGCTGCGCTCGCTCTCCTTGGGCACCAACGTTAGTGCCGTGCTCATCGCTGCTGCCACCTTCGGCATTCTGTATCTGTTGCAGATAGACGGCTGGCTAGGTCTGTCGTTCTCTGTCATTACAGGTCTCTGCGCCGGTGTCATCATCGGTCAGGCCACGGAGTATTATACCTCTCACTCATACAAACCCACGCAGAAGATTTCGGAGGCTGGTCTCACTGGCTCTGCCACCGTTATTATTAAAGGTATAGGCACGGGCATGATTTCGACGTGCATCCCTGTGGTGACCATCGGCGTGGCCATCCTGCTCAGCTATCTCTTCGCCAACGGCTTCAACATGGAGATGACGGCCGAGGCCCTGTCGAAGGGTCTTTATGGCATAGGTATCGCCGCCGTGGGTATGCTCTCCACATTGGGCATCACGCTGGCCACCGACGCCTACGGCCCCATCGCCGACAATGCCGGCGGCAACGCCGAGATGTGCGAACTGGGTGAGGAAGTGCGCCATCGTACCGACGCCCTCGACGCCCTGGGCAATACCACCGCCGCAACGGGCAAGGGCTTTGCCATCGGTTCTGCCGCCCTTACCGCTCTTGCTCTGCTGGCCTCCTATATAGAAGAGGTGAAGATTGCTATGGAGCGCACAGGTGCCACACTCACCAACCTGAAGGGCGAGGTCATCAACGCCGCTCAGGCCACCATCCCTGACTTTATGAACTACTTCCAGGTGACGCTGATGAATCCGAAGGTGCTCGTGGGTGCCTTCATCGGAGGCATGGCAGCCTTCCTGTTCTGTGGTCTCACGATGGAGGCTGTGGGACGCGCCGCTCAGAAGATGGTGGAGGAGGTGCGCCGTCAGTTCCGTGAGATCAAGGGCATACTCGAAGGAACAGGAACGCCCGACTATGGCTCTTGCGTGGAGATTTCCACCCGTGCTGCCCAGCATGAGATGATATTCCCGTCGCTCCTTGCCATCGCCATACCCATCGTTGTAGGTTGCGTGCTAGGCGTGGCTGGCGTGCTTGGCTTGCTGGTAGGAGGACTGACCTGTGGCTTCACCCTGGCCGTCTTCATGGCCAATGCCGGTGGCGCCTGGGACAACGCGAAGAAGATGGTCGAGGAAGGTAACTTCGGCGGCAAAGGTTCGTTTGCACACAAGGCTACCATCGTCGGCGACACCGTGGGCGACCCCTTCAAGGACACCAGTGGCCCGTCGCTCAACATCCTTATCAAGCTCATGTCGATGGTCAGTATCGTTATGGCCGGCTTGACCGTCGCCTTCTCATAGGAACCTCGGTTATACGCATATACGAAGGGGCCGCTCTCCGAAGATGGAGAACGGCCCCTTTCCGTTATTATTGACGCTTTATCTGCGTGAGCTTCCGTTTCTGCCGCCGTGGCTACCACCACTGCTACGGGTTGGGCCTCCGCCACTGTGGCCTCCACTAACGCTGTGGCTTGAGCTGCGACCTCCGCTGAAGCTGCCACTTGAGCTGTGACTACTGCTTGGGGTGTGGCTGCCGCCATAGCTGCGATTGGGAGTAGAATTGCTACCGCCATAGCTGCGGTTGGGAGTAGAATTGCTACCGCCATAGCTGCGGTTGGGAGTAGAGCTGCTGCCAGAGCTGTGTCTAGGACTGGTGCTGCCACCTATACTGCTGCTGGTGCTGGGGCGGCTGCTGTTCTCATGGCTGCTGCCGAAATTGCGGCCGGAATTAGGACGGTTTCCCATACTTTCGCGGTTACCACCGTTTGGGCGGCTGCCCATGCCCTCATGTGAGCCGCTGTGATGTCCGTTTGCATTGCCAGGACCGTGCATATTGGGTTCGCCATGACGTCCTCCGTTAGTGACGCGTCCGGAATGACCACCAGCTGTGATGCGTGTAGAACTGTTTCCGTGTGTCCTTCCTCTGTAGTCGCCTCGGTCCCAACCGGTGCGCATGCCTACGTGGTGGTGACGCTCCACATGACCCGGACGGAAGTGGTCACGGCGGTGCTCGTAGAAACTGTGTCCGCCATTCATGCGCCAGCTGTGTCCGCCACGGTAGGAGGCATAGAAGTGAGGCGTGCCAAAGTAGAAGTAGTCGCGGCGGGGATAGCGGGCATAGACGCCGAAGTGCCAGTAGCCAGCTTCCCAATAGAGCGGACGGAAGAAATAGGAGGCGGCGCAGAAGGCATCCCACTGCCAACTGTAGAGGATGTAGTGCAGGTCCTGATTGCGGCGCTCCCACCAGATGCCGGCTACGTCGTCATAGCTCGTGATGCTCATCAGGTAGTCAAGGTTAATCTCGTATGCAGCCTCGTATTGTGCATCGGAGAGATTCAGCTCGTATGCCATCTTGTCGGTGAGGAACAGGGCCTCTCTGCGAGCCTGCTCATAGGTCATGGCGTTGGTGTTCAGTGCCAGCGTCAGCATGGTCATCAGGGCGAAAATCATCTTTTTCATAGTCGTATTGTTTTAGAGGGTTAATATTATTTACTATTTGACAATTTACTATTTGACAATTTACTATTTACTATTTGACTATTTGCTATTTGATATTTTTCACGATGCAAAGGAACGACTTTTCTCTCACACGCCAAAAGGTTTTTCCCTAAACAGTGTGGGGAAAATCCCTATACGCCATGTGTGCGTAATTATTCCTATTGACTTTTTGCACTTTTAACGTCATCATCGTATGTCAATTCAGAAAAATGTCGTATATTTGCAGCGAAATTCACAAACAATAAGTAACTGTTACTAATTATGCACAAAAATCTACTCATGACAGCTGTCTTTATGGCAGCTTGCATTCAGGTGAATGCACAGTCATTGGCCACCGATTATAAGGGTTCGGCCAACAACAATCCTATCAGTGCCAACATCTTCTGTGCCGATCCCACGGCTCTGGAGTACAACGGACGTGTGTATGTCTACGGCTCGAACGACCACCAGCAGTTCATTGCGAATGGCAAGAAGGGCGAAAACAACTATGGTTCCATCAAGTCGATCGTGGTATTCTCTTCCGATGACATGGTGAACTGGACCTTCCACGGAACCATCGACGTGGCTAAGCTCTGCTCCTCATGGGTGACGAGTCCTTGGTATCAGGGCTTTGGCGTCTCGTGGGCACCATCGGTCACCTGGCGCACCACGGAGGAAGGTGTTGACGAGTTCTTCCTCTACTTCTGCAACAGCAGCCACGGCGTTGGCGTGCTGAAAGCCAATTCGCCTATCGGCCCTTGGAAGTCGCCTAACAACAAGTTGATGATTCATTACGATACTCCGGGCGCAAATCCGGCAAATACTAATGCCAATTTTGACCCAGGTGTAGTCATCGACGATAACGGCGTTGGCTGGATTTCTTTCGGCGGCCTTGGCCCCAGTGTCATTATGCCCAATGCTGCCCGTATAGCGAAACTGAAGCCCTCGATGACCGAACTCGATGGAGCGGCTGTCAAGATTTATGCACCCTACCACTTCGAGGCCAACGAACTGAACGTCATCGGCGGAAAATTCGTTTATACCTATTGCTCTAACTGGGCAAGTCGCAACGATGCCGAATGGAACGCCTATAAGTCAGAGCATGGCATCAACGTTCCTAAACCCAATACCTGCACCATGTGCTATATGGTTTCCGACAATCCTATGGATCCCGACTCCTGGGTGTACAAAGGTGTCTACGGACCTCATCCCGGCATGGGAACGAACAACAACCACTCCCACTTGCAGAAATTCCAGGGAGAGTACTATCATTTCTACCACGGAGCTCCCTTGATGGAGAGTTGGAGAAGTGCCGGCGTTATCGAACAGAATTGCGGCATCTTCCGTTCCATCTGTGTGAACAAGGCAACGGTGAACGAGGCAACGCAGAATATTCCCGCAGTCACGACGAACCTCCAGGGCGTTGAACCCGTCAAGAGCCTGAACCCCTACGAACTGCAGCAGGCCGAGACCATGGCCAGCTGTGGCGGTGTGGAGTATGAGGACTACACCAACATCAAAAAGAATACCAGAATCAGCAAATTGGGTAATGACGCTTCTGAGAATATGCAGGTGAACATGAGGGCTGGCTCATGGATTAACGTACGCAACGTAGACTTTGGTACGACTGGCGCCAGCAAGTTCATGCTACGTGCCAAGGGAACAGGTACTGTGGATTTGCGTTTCGGCAGGGCAGGACGTCCAATAGCCACCTTGGAATTCTCGTCAACGGACATGGAAGACCACACCATCGAACTCAATGCCACCAAGTTCCATGGAGTTAAGAACAACTTCAACATCAGCTTCTCCGCTGCTGAAGATGTCTACGTGGATGCTTGGCAGTTTGCAGAGTTAGTGCCTGATGGCATTGAGGAAATAGAAGCTGGTAAAATCGCAAACAGCACATCCGCTAATTGCTATGACCTTTCCGGTCGTAAACTGTCAGGCTCCCACCAAAATCGCGGCATTGTCATCGAGCAGTTTGTCGATGAGAATGGTGTGAAGCACAATCGCTTGAAGTACTAAATAAATATGCCCCGGCGAACCAATAAAATCCTAAAACAATATGAAAAAGACCATTTTGATTTCGACTGTCGCGCTGGCTTTCACCGTGAGTGCCTCGGCAGCAGATAACATCAAGGCAACGGTTCACGCCGACCAGGCGGGAGCCAAGATTAACCGTGAGATTTACGGACAGTTCTCCGAGCATCTCGGCACCTGCATCTATGGCGGTCTCTGGGTGGGTGAGGACTCCAAGATTCCCAACATCAAGGGCTACCGTAAGGATGTGTTCGACGCCCTGAAGGCGCTGAAGGTGCCCGTGCTGCGCTGGCCAGGCGGATGCTTCGCCGACGACTACCACTGGATGGACGGCATAGGTCCGAAGGACAAGCGGCCGTCGTTGCGCAACAACAACTGGGGTGGCACCATCGAGGATAACTCCTTCGGCACGCACGAGTTCCTGAACCTTTGCGAGATGCTCGACTGCGAACCCTACATCAGCGGTAACGTGGGCAGCGGCACCGTCAAGGAGATGGCCCAGTGGGTGGAGTACATGACCAGCGACGGTGATACTCCTATGGCTCGTCTGCGCCGTGCAAATGGCCGCGAGAAAGCCTGGCATGTGAAGTACTTCGGCATCGGCAACGAGGCATGGGGCTGCGGTGGCAACATGACGCCGGAATACTACAGCGACGAGTTCCGCAAGTTCAACACCTACCTGCGCGACTATACGGGCAACAAGCTCTACCGCATCGGTAGTGGCGCTTCTGACTATGACTACAAGTGGACGGAGGTGCTCATGGACAAGATTGGCGACCGCATGCAGGGTGTCTCCCTACATTATTATACTTGTTCGGGTTGGGACGGCTCGAAAGGCTCGGCCACGAAGTTCAGCACCGACCAGTACTATTGGGCACTAGGCAAGTGCCTTGAGATTGAGGAGGTCATCAAGCGTCACAAGGCCATTATGGACGAGAAAGACCCGAAGGGAAAGGTGGGCTTGCTCGTCGATGAGTGGGGCACATGGTGGGACGAGGAACCGGGCACCGTCAGCGGTCATCTCTACCAGCAGAACGCCCTGCGCGACGCTTTCGTGGCATCGCTCTCGCTCAACGTGTTCCACAAGTACACCGACCGTGTCAAAATGGCAAACATCGCCCAGATTGTGAACGTGCTGCAGTCGATGATCCTCACCGACCAGGAGGGCACAGGACACATGGTGCTCACGCCCACCTATCACGTATTCAAGATGTACACGCCGTTCCAGGAGGCCACCTACCTGCCTGTTGACCTGCCCACGGAGACCATCCAGGTGAGCAAGGCCTACTTCAAGGAGAAGGAGGGCGCCAAGGATGCTGGCTACCGTCCTTGCCCCATGCTCTCAGCGTCAGCTGCCAAGACCACGGACGGCAGCCTCGTGCTGGCCATCACCAATGTGAGCCTCGACAAGGCGCAAACCATCGACTTCCAGCTCGACGGCTATCAGGCAAAGACCGTCAGCGGAGAGATCCTCACCTCGCAGAAGGTCGATGACTACAACGACTTCCAGCACCCGGAGGTCGTTTCGCCCAAGCCCTTCAACGATGCCAAGATAAAGAACAATACCGTCACCCTTCAGGTACCCGCAAAATCCATCGTTGTATTGAACATCAAATAATCCCAACGACCAATGGACATACGGGAATTGCTGAACAGGAATGACCGTTTCGCGGCCAATGCGGGTTGCAGGATTACGGAGGTGGACGAGCAGCACGCTGTGGCTGAGATGACTGTGACGGCAGAGCACCTGAACGGTGGTAATGTCTGTCAGGGAGGAGCCTTGTTCACGCTGGCCGACTTGGCCATTGCCGCCTTGATGAACAATAACGGACAGCTCACCTTCGGCATTAGCAACAGCATCATGTATGTGTCGAGTGCGAGAGAGGGTGACCAGCTACGTGCAGAGGCCTGCCACGTAGCCAATCACCCTAAGGTTCCTTCTGTAGAGGTGCGAGTCACCAACCAGGAAGGACGGCTCATCTGTCATGTCACAGGCATAGGCTACCGCAAAGCTGTTACCCTTTCTCCATAACTATACCTCACTAAATCACTAAATCTCTCAAAAACCCCTTTTTACAAAGGCGTTTTTGAGAGATTTAGTGTGTCACGCCGCACTTTTAACAGGCAACGTTCATCGGTATAGTCATGTTTGTAGCCAACAAAGGTTTTCTGTCATTTTTCTCACAGATTTTTTTTGATTTCTCTATACATTCCTACATTTTTCGTGTAACCATCATATATACAGAATGTTAGACAATGTATAGACCATACACAAAATGGAGCGACTATACATGGACTGTAGAAGGACTTTTTCAACCAACATAACGTAGGAAAGCAGTAACAATAACCGACCTTTGTTTCAGTTTCCACCGTGGAAACTGTTTGTTTCTCCCGTAGAAACAAATTGTTTCCACGGGAGAAACAAAGTGAAACAAACTGATTATCCGATACTTAAATACGTTATTGCGGTCATTATCCTACGTCTTTTCTCAATGAATGTATAGAGCTCATCAATTATGTAGGGTCTATACATTAGCTAAAACATTTATACTTAGACTATTACATTAAAAATGTAGGAATGTATAGTGTTTTTAAAAACTTTTCGTGAGAAAAATTGTACACATACCGCTTAATTTCATTATGAAACTCCCGCACATAGATGAAGTCGGTCAGGGCGAAGTCGGTATGATCAAAAAGGTGGTGGAAGGCATGTAATCACAAAGGGCTCGGGATGATAAAGCAAAAAAAATGCTTGTTTAGGTGGGATTACAAGCCTCAAACGGTTTAATATTTCTTAAATCACACCTTAATATATAAAAGTAAGAGATTTATTTCGTAACTTTGCAAGTGCATTGTGGCAATTGCTCGGTTCGATGAGACGTCTGCCTGAGCAAGAACCTATCTCCGGAGGGAGTGAAGGCTGCGATGCAGGACATCGTGGGTCGAAAAAGACATTGTATCTGATTCGGAAGTGATTCGCAAGTTCGAAAGTCCCTACCAATGACAATCGACAAAAGCCAAATGAATCGCAAACGGAAAGGGTACGCCTGTATGGGCGTATCCGTTTGTGCATATTTCATTTGGCAAGGTAACTGTGGTAGGGACGCCTGAACTTCGGAGTATGAACGGCGGGTGCGCTTTCTTTATGCCCTACGGTGCGTACTATAAATATTGATTAGTCCCTACCACAATGACCAATCAAACACTTAAAATAGAGGTGGGCAGTATTGTGTCTGGCCTCACGCCCGCTGAATCGGTGGAGATTACCAAGATTCAGACATTGGGCTCAAAGTATTCGCTCTCTTACACAGGAGTGAATACCCATCGTGCTGGCTCTAAAATTGTGACAACAGAGCAGATAGAAGCCTTAGAAGTGCTGACTACTGATGGTGAGTTTAACTTCAAAGGCGACCCTCAGCGTTTTGTGCTCTATGCAGAAGCAGAACGCATCAAATCTGCCTATCAGTTTGACCCGCTCTTTGCCATTAACTGTAGTGTCGTTGACCCTTTGCCTCATCAGGTGGAGGCCGTCTATAAGTTTCTGTTGCCACAACCCAAGATTCGTTTCTTGCTTGCAGATGATACAGGTGCAGGTAAAACCATCATGACAGGCCTTCTTCTGAAGGAACTGATGCTTCGCCATTATGTGGAGCGAATATTGATTGTCACGCCTGGAGGTCTGACGAAACAATGGCAGGAGGATGAGATGGGCGTGAAGTTCAATATCCCCTTCAAACTGGTGAATCGAAGTGTATTCTCTTCTGAGCCTACAGTCTTCCAGAATAGTGACCGCGTGGTAGCCAGTATCGATTTCATCTGTCGAGATGACATCTTGAATGTTTTGTCGAAGACCAGTTGGGATATGGTCATCTTTGATGAGGCCCATAAACTGTCTGCTTACGAATATGGCGAGAAAATCTATAAATCGAAACGCTATGAGGCTGCCCATATCTTGGCACAGCAATGTGAGCATATTCTTTTACTGACAGCCACACCACATCGTGGACGTAAGGATACTTTCAAGCGACTTCTTCAATTACTCGATGAAGATATCTTCGCCACAGCAGATCTGGCTACAGAACGTGTACGCGAATTGAGCGAAACAGGTTCCAACAAATTCTTCATCCGTCGCTTGAAGGAGGATATGAAGGATTGGGATGGGAATCCGCTCTACAAGAAACGTTTTACCAAGACTGTCAGTTACAATCTGACGCCAGATGAGAAGCGTCTTTATGATGCTGTGACCAAATATCTGACTAAGCGTAAGGAAGAGGCTGCGGAAACCAAGAATATTCATGTATCTTTGGCCCTTCAGGTGATGCAGCGCAGATTGGTGAGCAGTATCTACGCCATACGTAACACCTTACAGAAACGATGGATAGCTCTGCAAGGTCTTACAGACGAATTAGAGCGCAATCCGTCTTTGTGGAAGCAAAAAGTCAAGTTAGAGGATTTTGATGATATCAACATTGATGACCTCGATGACTTGGAGGATGACGAGCGCGAGGCATTAGACAACATCCTCTCTGACCCCAAGAAGCTAAAACTCTTTACCACTTCAAAGAGTCCTAGCGAGATTAAGGCAGAGACCCTAGAGGTGAAGGAACTCTACCTGATGGCTGATTCTCTGTATAATCAGCAACAGGAAGAGCAGAAATATAAGGAGCTCAAACATCTGCTCACCTCTGAAGGTGTGATAGATGGTAAGAAACTTGTTATCTTCACAGAGCATAAGGATACATTATTATATCTTCAGGAGCGACTTCAAAACAATGGCTATACGGTGGCCACAATTCATGGCGGCATGTCTGTGGATGAGCGTCGCCAGTCTCAATGCCAGTTTATGCTGCCTGATACTCAGATTCTGATTTGTACAGATGCAGCAGGCGAAGGTATTAACCTTCAGTTCTGTCGCTTGCTCATCAACTGGGATATTCCTTGGAATCCGAATCGCTTGGAGCAACGCATGGGTCGTATTCACCGTTATGGCCAAAAGGATGATGTAATAGTCTTCAATATGGTGGCAGACAATACGCGAGAAGGCCAGGTGTTGAAGAAACTGCTTACGAAACTCGACATCATCCGTGAGCAGCTTGGTGACGATCGTGTTTACGATGTCATCCAAGATGTGCTGAAAGGTGTGTCTCTTGACTGTATCATCGAATCAGTCCTGAATGGGCACGAGAGCGACCTTGATGCTTTTATTGATAAAACGCCAACGGAATTGGGTGGTCTTTTCTCAAAGAGTATTGAAGAACAAAGTAAGGCAATGGCTCATTCTACAGTTGACTATAAAGAAGCCCGCTTGTTGAAAGAGGATAGTGATGAGCGTCGCCTCCAGCCTATTTATATCCGGCTGTTCTTCGAGAGAGCCTTTAAATACTTTGGCGGGCAGTATCGCAAACTGTCAGATGGCATCTATCAGATAGATGTGATTCCTGATGTAATCGTTAAACGACTCAAGGAGAAATACAATATCTACGCTGAGAATCTGACCAATCTCTATTTCTTCTTCGATAAGCAATTGTTCTTGGAATATCAGGCCTCAACTGCAGCATATGGACGTGCGCATTACATCAATCCTGGCAACGCCTTATTCGACAGTTTGGTGGATGTTGTGAGTGACCTGTTCCACGATGAAATGCTGAAGGGTACAGTCTTGGTCTCTCCAGAAGACCAGCATCCCTATTTTGCTTACTTCGTGAAGAATCAGATACAGGATAATACCACCAATCAAGATGGTGAGCCCAATGTTGCAAACGAACTGTTGTCACTTGTTTGTGAGAAAGATGGAGAATTCCGTCAAACATCACCAGCCAAATTGTTAGACCTCTGTCCTCCTGCAACATTTGCCAAGGAGATTACCCCTCCGGACGTTGTCAATGAAGACGAAGTAGTACAATGGGCATTCGAGCATATCACAGAGCCTCTTTTCGAGCAAACACAGCAAACAGTAGAGGAAGATAATGCCAGACGCAAAGAATACTTGCAGTCTGCTTTCCAACAGATTATCCTTGATATTCAGGGAGAAATTAACGAACTGCAAGGCAAAGTCTTCATGGCTGAAGATGAAAAGGCTCAACAAAAACTTGAGGCTAAAGAGAGACGCTTGGAAGAGTTAAAACAGCGAAAGGTAGAGAGATTGCAAGAACTTGAAGAAGGCAATGAACTCTCAGCTATTGCGCCTGAGGTTTTAGGCTGTGCCTATGTTGTTCCACTCAATCAGGTAGAATACAAGCATAACTATGGCATGAGCCGCGATGACGAAGTGGAGGCCATTGCGATGCAGACTGCTATGGACTATGAAACAGCAAATGGTCGCACACCTGAAGATGTATCAAAAGACAACGTAGGCTACGACCTGAAGAGTATCGATGCTGAGGGCCAGAAACGTTATATCGAAGTGAAAGGTCGCTCAGGCACAGATGGCGTGATGCTCTCTGAAAACGAGATGAACCGCCTGGCGCAACTTGGCACTAAAGCCTGGCTATACATCGTCACTAATTGTAAATCAAATCCGCAACTTAATATTATCAATGATCCTGCCAACAGAATGAACTTTGAGCAAAAGACCAAAGGCATTCAGTTCTATCTCCCTTTGGAGGAATGGCAGCATAATACAAACGAATTATGAAAGCAAAGAAACTCATAGAGGTGGCTCTGCCCATCAAAGAAATATCAGCAGAAAGTGTACGCGACAAGAGTATCCGTCACGGACATATCAGTACCCTGCATCTGTGGTGGGCACGTAGGCCATTGCCTGTATGTCGTGCTATTGTTTTTGCAAGTTTAGTGCCAGACCCACTGGATGATAATTGCCCAGAGGCTTTTAAGTATGCAGTAGAGTATCTTCTAAATACTGGTCTTGGCAAATTGCATTACAAACCATACAAAGACATTCCTTATACCAGCATTGTTGACGAGATGGAGGATAACCATCGCAACCGTTTGATGATGTTTATAGGCAAGTTTTCTGATACGTGCCAGACAAATATGATTGCGGGTAAATCGACACCTCCCAAAGAACAGTTGGATGACTGGTCACTCATCAAATGGGAAAACAAGAACAACCCAAAGATACTTCGTTTGGCAAGAGAATTGATTTTTGTGGCTTATCAGAGCGACAAAAGACCTGATGCCACATGGGAAGAACTACATGCAGAGTTTGATAGGCTTTATGATGCCATCCCTAAAGCAGAGAAGAATCTTTATGAATTGAAAGACCGTCATATTGAGACGGAGAAAGTAAAGCAACTCGAAGCTGAATTACAGGCTGCCATTGATGCTTTCCAAAATGAAATGCCATCAGTTTTTGACCCGTTCGCTGGGGGAGGTGCAATACCTTTGGAGGCAGCCCGTTTAGGTTGTCGTAGTTATGGTAACGATATCAACCCTGTTGCTCATATTATTGAGCGTGGTTCTGCTGAGTTCCCACAGAAATATGGTAAACCTATCGTATATAGTAAGGAAGAGTTTGAAAAACTTTATGGGGAAGAAGGTCATAAAATGGCGCAGGAAGATGGGCGAAATATTTCATTTGATGGAGAATGCTATCATATCCCTAATCGTTTGGCTTTCGATGTAGAGTTCTATGCTAAAAAGATACTTTCAATTACAGAGAAAGAAATTGGCAATTTGTATCATTCAACAACAGAGAAGACCCCTCTTGTATATTATTGGGTAAGAACAGCTAAATGTTCTAATCCAAGTTGTCGAGCAGATATCCCAATGCTTAAGCAATTCTATATCTCCAAAAGAAGAACGGCAAGACCCAAAGATTGGTATTATCTGTCACCAATAATAGAAAAGAATAATATAGATTTTGAAATTAAAAGAGGTAACTGTTCAGAAGATGGATGGAATAATCGTGGAAATCTTACATGTCCTTGTTGTGGTAACATAACAAACATTTCTGAAATTAAAAAGCAGTTTTGTTCAGCTCCAATCAAAGAACGTTTAATCGCTATTATTGAAGATGGGAACGAAAGGACATATAGAACTCCTAATCAAAGAGATATTGATCTAGTTGAGAAATTAAAAAGAGTCGACACAATCCCTTCAGAAAAATTAGAAGTAGGAAATATCCGTAATTTTAATACGCCTGGCTGGGGGATTGATTCTTTTGATGGTTTATTCTCAAAACGGCAGAGTATATTTCTAGCAAAATTCAAAGAAAAGATTGAAGAAATATGCTCTGAAATTCATCTTGATGTTAAGTACGTTTCTGTTATTAAAACTTATCTTGCATTATGGTTTGATAAAGTACTTTGTAGAAATACATCATTTGGAGTCTGGCACAAATTACAAGAAACTGTTGAACACCCCTTTGGCAGACAAGCAATCCCTATGGTGTTTGATTATCCGGAAATGAATCCATTTTCCAATTTATCAGGAGCTTGTATTGGTCAGTTGAATTCTGTTGTGTCATTTATTGAGAACGAAAATTCTTTCCCATCCGTATTTAACAATATTATGAGTGGTGATAGAAGTCAATTTGAAAAGAAGACAATTACAGCTGTCATAACTGATCCACCATATTATGACGCAATCGCATATGCAGATTTGGCTGACTTTTTCTACGTATGGTTGAAAGCAATTATATATAAAGAGTATGAATTAGTTTTTTCCACACCAAAGACTCCAAAGCAAGACGAATGCACAGCTTTGAAACATCATCATGGAAATAGTGATGATGAAGCAAAAAAGCATTTTGAGACAATGCTGACAGCAATATTCGATGCAATAGAACTTCAAACATCCGATGTCGTAAGCATAATGTTTGCTCATCAAAGTACTGAAGCGTGGACTACATTATGTAACTCAATATTAGATGCAAGAATGAATATCACAGGTAGTTGGCCTATGGATACTGAAGTAAGTATAGCTCTTAAGGCACAAATGTCTACTCTCGAATCTTCTGTAACTGTCGCATGTCGCCCATCTGAGCGTAAAGGCTTTGCAGACTTTGATGAAGTAAAGCATGATATTCGACAATTGGTGAAGGCAGAAGTAGAAAAACTTTATGGCCTTGGTTTCCGAGGTGCGGATTTGCTAACGGCTTGCTTTGGTCAGGCTGTGAGCGTATTTGGACATTATAAACTAGTTGAGACAGCAGAGGGTGAACCTGTTAGTGTTGGACAATTATTGGAGTTCGCTCGCGAGAGTGCAGCACAGGCTTTGCTTGAAGGTGTACCAGGAGAACCACAAACCAAATTCTATTGTGGATGGCTCCAGATGAACGGTATGTCGGAATGTGATTTCGACGATGTGAACAAATATACTCGCGTAGGTGTAAATGTGGAGATTCGCAGCTTGCAAAGCGATAAGCTGTTGATTACGGAAGGCAGTAAGCAACACTTGGCAACAGCAGAAGAACATGTTGGCAGTAATCAGAGTTGGGGCACACAACCAACAGACTATATGATAAGTCAAGTACACCGTATGATGTTGGCTTATCGTGGTGGAAATCAGGTCTTACTGCTTAAACTAGTGCGAGAGCTTTGCCCACAAAGCGATGCTCCACAATGGCGAGTATTGGATTTCCTTGGTGGTCATCTTCCTGAAGACAGTCAAGATTATAAAGATGTAAAGGGCATTCTTGCGAGTGCAGAAATGCTTCGTCAGAAGTGTAAAGATACAGCAGTTCCTAAGGTTGGTACATTTGAATTTGAAGATTAAAACCTATAGACTATGGATAAAGTAATGATGAATAATGGGAATTCGCTTCCTGCATGGTATAATGTAGTCGCTCCCCAAAACGATATTCGAAATGGGGTTCTCGACGAGAGCATCTTTGCTGCTAATATAGAGGAAGTAGCTACAGGAACAGCACCTGTGGTGTATCAAGATATTAGGTTTTTCTTTGAATGTACATACGTGACGGATGGAATCAAGGAGTTGATACGTCGCGTAGTACAGGCACTAAATGGCAAGGAAAGCCAAAATAGGGTTATTTCCCTACAGACAGGATTTGGTGGTGGTAAGACCCACTCGCTGATATCGCTCTATCATGTAGTGAAAGATAGTCCTGTATTCAGGGATTTAGGAGTGGCACAAACCATCTTGGAGCCTGAGGATATGCCACAATTCAATAATGCGAAAGTGGCGGTGTTCACTCAGAATACTGTCAACGTTGTTGATGGCCATCAGGTAGCGGACGGCATTATTACCCATACACTTTGGGGCGAATTGGCGTGGCAATTAGGTGGTCGCGAGGCATACGAAATAGTGCGTAACGATGATACACAGATGATTGCTCCCAATGCTCAGAAGTTCAAGACAATTCTCGAGAAAGCAAGTCCCGCTTTGATACTGATAGACGAGTTGGCTGATTACTGCAACAAAGCAAGTGGCAAGATAGTAGGCAGTGGAACCTTATTTACCCAAACAAATAGTTTCATACAAGCCCTAACCGAAGTGGTATCTTCTGTACCCAGAACTGTGCTGATATGTACACTTCCTGCCAGCGCAAGAGAAGTGGCATCGAGCGAAATTGGCCAGGAGATTCTTTCTTCATTGGAGACTCGTGTGATTCGTGTTGGTAGTAGTGTAAAGCCTGTTGATGATGAAGAAATCTATGAGGTGGTTCGTCGACGGCTCTTTGATTGTATCACCAATCAGGATGTTATCGAACAGGTAGCAAGGAAATATAAGGATATGTACCATAATCGCCGTGATGCTTTGCCTAATGAAGCTGACCGTGTGGCATACGTGGAGCGTATCAAGAAAGCTTACCCATTCCATCCGGAATTGATAGACTTGTTCCGTGTTCGCTGGGGAAGTGATTCAAGATTCCAGCGCACAAGAGGTGTCTTGCGTCTATTGGCAAGTATCGTAAAGGATTTGTGGCAACGAAAGAGTTCACTCGTGGGTACACAAGCCTTAATCCAGACAAGCGATGTGCTGTTGGATAATCTGCCAACTTTGCAAAGTCAGATTACAAGTCTGATGGGTGCCCAATGGGATTCCGTGATGCACGCGGATGTAATCGGAACAATTAGCAATGCTTACAAGATTGACGAAAAGAATGTAGGAAGCAATATTGGAGATTATCACTTGGCCACAGCTGTAACGACAACGGTGTTGATGGCTTCCATTGGTTCTTCTTCTCAAAAAGGATTATCATTGAAGCAGCTGAAACTTTGTTTGCTGAAACCAGATGCATTCCAGCATAATGACATTGACTCTGCTGTATTTCAGTTGGAGAATGTGGTTCACTATATGTATCGCAGTAGCATAGGTGGTGAGCAGAGCTATTGGTTCCAGTCTAAGCCAAACATCAACATCCTGATTAATCAGGCTAAGGGTGATGTGAAGGACGATGAGATAAACGCCGAGGTTTTGCAGATGATTAAACAATCTGTAATGACTATTTCAAAAGTGAAGGTACTGGTAGATCCTACTGGAGATGTACCTGAACAGAAGCAATTGACCTTTGTTGTTATGCATCCAAAGTATACCGTTGCTGCTGGTGGAAATGTAAGCCGTACAGCAGAACTTGCTATCAAGCAGATGGCACAGATGAAAGGATCTTCTCAACGTGTATATCGCAACACAATGCTTTATCTCTTATGTTCAGAAGCTGGTAAGGCTGCACTCAGTATGAAGTTGAGGGAATACTTGGCATGTGATAAGATTATCAAGGAATATGGTGGACAGCTTGATCCTGAGCAGAGAAAGGATGTGGCAGACAGAAAGAAATTAAGCGCAGATGCTGCAAAAGAGCAATTGATACACGCCTATAATACGGTGGTAAAATGCGTTCGTGATGATTTGCAGACACAGGAAATTGTATCCTTTGCCTCAGATTTTGCATCACAGATAACTGTCAATACGCTACAAGAACTACATGAAAATGGTTGGGTACTTCGTCGTATCGGTCTGAATGTCATCAATCGCAATGGATTGATGCCAACAGTAGAAAAGCCTGTAAAGGTGAATGATGTCTATGAGGCTTTCCTGCGTTTTGATGACAAACCCATGATTCTGAATGTTGAGACTATCACGGATACGGTAAACAGATATTGCGAAGAGGGTATGTGGAATGTAGGTACTGGGGCAGGGGAGCCTTATTCTCGTATCTACCATAACGAAAGGGTTACATTCCTGAATCCACAGGAGGATGGCTATTGGCTGTTGGATCCATCTGTTATGCCCAAACCTGCTGGGGGAGGTGGTCCTACACCAGTTCCTCCGACACCTGGTCCTTCTCCTACGTCATCACCAGAGCCGGGGGCAGAACCGACGCCTACCACTAAGACCTATAAGAAGTTGACGATTAGTGGTAGTGTGCCTATTGAGAACTATAGCCAATTGTTCTCCAGTTTTGTGAATACGCTGAAGAATAACCATCTGAAAATAGAGGTGAAATTTACGGCCAGCAATAGTTCTGCCAATCCTCTTACTGACAATTCACCAATCGTTAAGAGTGTGAAGGAATCAGCCTCACAGTTAGGCTTGGAATTAGAAGTTGAAGAATAGATGACTGTCCGTTTGGGCTGATGGCGGAAATGAGACGATATGCTTATGCGACTTCTTCCTGTCACTGTCCACTTGTAAGTATTCCTTACATGTTGACTCTTTTCCAGTCCTACTTCATTGTAAGTGCTGAGTGGTATTCGCATCTTTTGCGACTACCACTTCTTTTTCATAATATTTCTCTTGCTATCCAGGCGCACGCCTCTGCATCGGCGAGGGCGTGGTGGTGACGCTCCAGGTTGTAGCCGCAGGCGGCGGCGACGGTGTGAAGCTGGTGGTTGAGCAGATGGGGAAGGCGATAGCGGGAGGCGATTAAGGTACAATGGAACTCGTAGTCGGGGTAGTCCATCTGGTAGCAACGGAAGACGGCCTTCAGGCAGCTCTCGTCGAAGGATTTGTTGTGGGCCACGAGGGGCAGGCCTTCGATGAGCGGTTCTATCTGTGCCCATACTTTGGGGAATACGGGGGCTTCCTCGGTGTCCTCATGGGTGAGACCATGCACCTGACTGCACCAGTAGTTATAGTAGTTCGGCTCAGGCTGGATGAGGGAGTAGAAGGAATCGACAATCTCGCCGTTACGCACG
>JAFVFY010000131.1 GCA_017475265.1 Prevotella sp.
AGCTTCCTGGATCTAAATTTCTCTTTTTACTGAGAAGTAGCAATCACCATTGCTCCCTCCCCTCTCAATCATTTACCTTTGACTGATAAATCAGTCTTCGACAAAAAGAAAAATATTATAACGTCTGCCGTTCCTGCTTCCGTGAGTGGATGAAATTAGGTTGCAAAGGTAACTGTTGCTCCTTCATCTACCCAAGGTGAGCCAATGGTATGTTTCAAAATCTCCACGCCATTCGGGTTGTATTTGGAACCATAACCTTGTGCTGATGGTCTCAACACCTTGTGAAGCAACATAATTTCTAATCACTCCCGAAAGTAGAGAAATCTACAGTAAGGAAATAAAAAAAACGAGATTATGACTAATTTTGCATGTTACATATTACATAAATCAGTACCAGTCATGCTTCTCGTTTCTGTTCAGAGCGGCTATGTCGGCCATCTCCTCATCCGTCAACTGAAAGTCGAAGATGTCGATATTCTCTGCAATGTGGGCAGGATTACTGCTGCCGGGGATGGCTACCACCCGGCGCTGATAGTGCCAGCGCAGGATGACCTGCACTAACGACTTGCCGTGAGCCTCGGCTATGCGCTTCAAGACGGGATCGCTCAGAAGTTCCGTCTGATAGCCTCGGCCTCCTAACGGATACCATGCCTGGACGACAATGCCCTGAGAGTGGATGTAGTCAACAACCTCTGTGTCTTGATAATAGGGGTGGATCTCGTTTTGCACCAGCACGGGCTTGATGCTCACTTGGGGCAGGAACCGCTTCAGTTCGTCGATATAGAAGCAGGAGATGCCCAGCGAGTGGATGCCTCCAGCCTCGACCTGCTTTTCCATAGCACGGTAGGCTTTCACGTCGTTGTCGCCCGGATGGTGGAGCAGCATGATGTCCACATAGCCGATGTTGAGTCTGTCGATACGTTCCTGGATAGCCTGTTCGGGGTTGGCAAACTGCGTGCCAGGGTAAATCTTCGTGATGACCGTCACGTCCTCGCGCTTACAGATGCCGTCGCTGACGGCTTGGCGCACGGCTCGTCCCACATCTTCCTCATTGCCGTACATATAGGCGGTGTCGATGAGCCGGTAGCCGTTCTTCAAGGCCGTATATACAGAGTTGAAACAGGTCTCGCCGTGAAGTGAATAGGTGCCGATGCCGAAGGCCGGCATACGTAGTCCGTTGTTGAGCATAATTGTAGGTGCTAAATGTTGTCCGTTCTCGTCGAAGGTGATGCTGTCCACCGTTGTCACGTCTATCTGCTCCGTCCAGCCGTCATTGTAGTGTACCCGCATACATTGGGCATGGGTGAGCAGAGTGGTTGCCATCAGCGTGATGGTGATAAATAGGCGGAGGCATTTCAACACCCCATTCCGTTCATACGATATTTCTTTCTTCTGCATATTCTTTCTGTATCAAAGCCGATTATAACCTTTCGGCTGCAAAGGTACACAATTTTTCCGAATCTTCAGGCAGTACATTCTTGAATAATCTGCTCCACGCCTTCTGTGAATGCCACATAGCGGCTGATGCCCTGGGTGGACAGCTGTGGATAGTCTCGGTTAAAGCGGACGAGGGTGGTGTCTGGAAACTGTGCGGCCATCTGCTCGAAGGGGAAGCGGATGATGACGGGAGTGTTGAAGCCCACGCCAAATTCTAAGAGCAGGAGCCGCCGGTCGGATGCCGTGCGCACGAAGTCGCTGTAGCGTTGGGCTTGCTGGTGCCAGTGGCTATCCTCCACGAAAGTGTCGTCACAACGGAGATTCATGCTGACGGGCTGTCCGTCAGGGGTATGGGGAATCATTTCTGTGGGTATGCGGCAGTCGCGGATGGCTGGCAGTGCATGCTCCACCCACTCCTGATTATGATATAGTTCGTTGGGCGAACCCGATGCAGGCTGGAAATAGCAGTAGTCGCCCTGCGTGGCAAAGATGCGCTCCGCATCGAAACCTGCCATCTCGAACTGTCCGTCCACATTGGTGGTGATGACGAAGTAATCCATGCCGTCAACCATCTTCAGAAGGTTCTTGTATAGCGGCAATGCTCCTGTGCGATAGCGGCTGAACCAGATGTGCTTTGCCCACATGGCCCATCGCTCCTCATCGGTCTTGAAGGGATAGAACCCTGCACTATAGAGGTCGGTGATGCCGTAGCGGTCTATCCACTCGCGGAACTCCCTTCGGAAGTCCTCACCGGCATAGTCGATGCCAGCGGCAGTAGTCAGTCCGGCTCCTGCACCAATCAGCACGTAGTCGGCATCGGCTATCAATCGCTGAAGGTCCGCAAGTCGTTCAGAGAAGCCGCTGGTAGATGTCGCGGTCTTTGTCGAGGAAAACATTGAATACAATCGTTTTAAGTGCATGTCGTGGATATGATTTGACGGTCTCAATGGCAATCTTTGCCGCCTGTTCATTGGGAAAGTGGAACACGCCTGTGGAGATGCAGCAGAAGGCAATGCTCTCCAGTCCGTTCTGTTCTGCCAGGTCAAGGCAGGAACGGTAGCACTGAGCCAACTGTTCTTCCTGCTCCTTCGTGGGAACACCATCGGGAATAATCGGGCCAACGGTGTGTATCACATGCTTGGCTGGCAAGTTGTACCCTTTGGTGATGAAGGCATCGCCGGTAGCCAGCAGCCGTCCCTGCATCTTGTCGGCACACT
>JAFVFY010000061.1 GCA_017475265.1 Prevotella sp.
CAAGACCATATCTTTTGTAGTACAAGACCATATCTTTTGTAGTACAAGACCATAGCTTTTGTAGTACAAAACCATAGCTTTTGTTGAACAAAACCAGTGCTTTTGTTGAACAAACCCGCTAACTTACTACCATTAGACTGTCTGGTTGGCTCCAAAAAGGCCGCAACGGATGCCTCGAAGACCCTTTTTTGGGGTATTTCTCAACCGCGATAAACACCAGTTTTAATCGAAATAGGGGCAAACAAGTGTTAAGTTTATGTAATTTTAAGTAGCTTTCTGCACAAAAGAGGGGTATTTGTGCAGGGCTATGAAGCGCGATTCCTGCAAAAAACAGGCGGTTTGCGCAGGTTTTTGCGCTAGATGGTCATCTTTTAGGAACACTTTTTTCTGCACTTTTTCTTTACATTTCAGCAAAAAAGGTTCTTGCTCTGGCAAGCAACCATAGGTCGTTCCGACCCACGGCTATTGAGAGAGGACGCTTCCAGCGTCTTCATCACCTGATTGCGGATAATCATAATGCTGATATTCACCTCGCCTGAATTGCAAATCCAGTCGAGCATAGCCTGAATTACAAATCCAGTCGGGCAAAGCCTGAATTACAAATCCAGTCGGGCAGAGCCTGGATTGCAAATCCAGTCGAGCAGAGCCTGAATTACAAATTCAGTCGAACTGGACTGAGTGGGGTTACATCAGTTCCTTTATGTAGTCTGCTACTTGTTGCTTGAGTATAGGCAGGTCGTTGGTGTAGGTATCCCAAATGAAAGAGGAATTAGTCTTGATATAATCATGGATGAGCAGGTTACGCATGTCCACAATGTCGCGCCAAGGTACTTCTGGATGTTCGTTGCGAAACTCTTTCGTAAGCAAGTTAGCAGCCTCTCCTATAACCATCAGGTTATACACCACGGCATGAAAGCACATGACATCTGTGTCATATCTTCGAAGGCCTTGCCCCGGAGATAGTCTTCAATATTCGCTATACACTCCCCTATATGCCTCAGCCGGTCAATGTCCCTAATACGCTCTCTCATACAAAAGATAAATATGAAGAGGCCTTTTTGGGCCGAATAGTTTAAGCTGTTCGGACTGTGAGTTTAAGCCGTCCAAACTATGGAATTGAACGGTTTAAATTCTGAGGCTTTTACTGTTTGTATGAAAAACCTCTTGTTATTTCTCTACTTTTAACGCGAAAAAGCATGGCGATAAGAAATATTTGTGTATATTTGCAGCCGAAAACCAACCCAAACTTTTTTTTAACCCCTAAAACAACACACTATGGATTACAAGATTATCGACATTGAGGGCGTGGGCGATGTCTACGCAGAGAAGCTTCAGGCAGCAGGAATCAACAAGGTGAGCGAACTGCTCGACAAGTGCGCCGACCCGAAGGGCCGCAAGGAGCTGGCCGAGGCTACGGAAATCAGCGAGAAGCTCATTCTGCGCTGGACGAATCATGCCGACCTGTTCCGCATCAACGGCGTAGGCCCGCAGTTTGCCGAATTGCTCGAGGCCGCCGGCGTGGACACGGTGAAGGAGTTCCGTCATCGCGTGGCTGAGAACCTTCAGCCGAAGCTGGCCGAAATCAACGAAGCCCGCCACATCTGCGGACGTGTGCCCGCCGTCGTGGAGGTGCAGAAGATGATTGACCAGGCCAAGGAGCTGGAGCCCCGCATGACATATTAATGGACTGCTGGGTTAGCAACGCTTGGAAGCGTTGTCCACTAATAGCCCAGGGTGAGGCGTTCGCGCCGTATAAGCTCGGCGGCGATAAGTGCGGTGAGCACTACGCCGCAGAGCATGAGATGGAGCAACTGTGAAGAGGTGGTAGGCATTGTGATGAGCACACCGATGATGCCTGCCACTATTATGTTCCATCCTCCAATGAGTGTGAACACGACGACTCCCAAGACGATGCAGGCTGCCGTCCACAGCTTGGAGAGACGCAGCTGACGTTCGGGAAGGCGTGTCATCACACGATGTGTGAACCCGTTGTCGGGCAATTGCTCGGCGCGTGCCGCCTGGAAGAACTGCTCCAGGAGGAGGTCGTCGTCAATGGTGGAACCTCCACCGCCCCCTTCGGAAGAGGGGTTGACGAGCGGGTCGCTGTGGTATGTATTATTTTCCGTCATATCCATTTTGTTTTAGGAAAGTCTTCAGTTTCTCTTTGCCACGCCGCAGGTGCGATTTTACTGTGTTTGCTGGCATGCCTGTTATCTGGGCGATTTCGTCGATGGGCACGCCGTCAATCATCTGCAATGTGATACATGTCCGTTCTGCTTCGCCCAGCAGCGAGAGTGCCCGTCGCACGTCCATGATGGCGCTTTGCGACGGTGTTCCGGCCTTCACGGCCATCACTGCGGGCGATGCCGTTCCGTCCATGGATACGGTCTCCTCGCAGTGACGGCGTTGGTGGTCGTAGAAGGTATTGTAGGCTATGCGCGTCAGCCATGTCTGGAAGGATGCCATTCCCCGGAACTGTCCGATGTTCTGGTATGCCTTCAAGAAGGTGTCCTGTGCCAGGTCGTCGCTCAGAGCCTCGTCGCCATGCGTCAGGTTCAGCAGGAACCGTCTGACGGGCGACTGGTACTTGTGTACCAGCTGTTCGAAGGCACGTTGGTCGTGAAAGAGCGCTACCTTGGTGACGAGGTGGAGGTCGGCGAGCATGTCCTGACGTTCAAACGTTTATTGTCTATTGTTTATTGTTTATGGTCTATTGTTAGTTGTGGGGAAGGGTTTCCGTGGCATCACGATACACATTATTATATATAATATGATACCCGGGAAGATGGTGCAAACTGCCAGGAAGGCGTAACCTATACGAACCAGTGTGGGGTCGAGGTCGAAATACTCTGCAAGGCCGGCACATACGCCGCCGAGCAAACGGTCTTCTGACCGATAAAGCTTCTGTGTCATAGTTGTAAAGGAATTAATGGATATTTTAAGGGGAGTTAAAGGGGAGTTAAAGGGGAGTTAAAGGGAAGTTAAAGGGGAGTTAAAGGGAAGTTAAAGGGGAGTGATAGTGGAGTGAAAGGGAAGTGAAAGGGACGATACTTTGTGTGGATATTTTTTGTGGTTGGAGGAGTAACGTCCCTTTCACTCCTCTTTCACTCCCCCTTCACTTCCCTTTCACTCCCAATGATTTTCGTCTTTCTTGGATGACCGTGCGATGAAGAGGTTGCCCAGTCCGATGCAGAGGATGAGGATGCCTATGCCAGCTCCAACCTTTCCGGCTACCCATCCGAGGAGGAAGGTCAGTCCTATGCCAAGGCAAATCTGTCGTATGCCCTTCTGGCGTACTTCGTCGGGAGCCTCTGGTGCTGTTTTCGGCATCAGCTCGTTGGGTATGGGCTGTCCATTTTGCATGGCCATCTCTGCCAGTCTCATGCGGTTCTTACGGTTTTTGTAGATGAACCAGAGTATGAGTCCGATAATGACGATGGGTGAGATGACGAAGAGGATGATGAGTACGGCCAGCACGAAGAACATGCCCATGAAACTGTTGGAGTCCATACCGTCCCAGAAGGAGTTGAACATCTGTTGGTTGACAGGGCCGTCGTCTTCATCGTCGAAGAAGTCATCGAAGTCTGGGTCGAATGGCACTGTGGGAGCGACCACCGAGCCAGATTGTGATGAGGTAGTGTCCGAGTAAGCCTCTATCTCGTCGGGCGGTGTCGTGCCGCCGGTGAGCGAGTCAGTCTGTGCCATGCTGGGGATAAAGGTGAAGGCCGCCAGCAGCATGAAAATGGAAAAGAGTTTTGTCTTCATAATCGTTCTGTTTTTGGTTTTGTTCATCCGTTTGACGGAAGAATCCCTCAGAAAGTTGCAAATGTACAGTTTTTTTTGATAACGTCATAGCATTTTTGTCTCTTTAGTTTTGTTCTTTAGTGAAAAAGGCGTAATTTTGCACGCAAATGATGAAGCATACATTATCTTATATCATACTACTACTGGCCGTTTTCTTCGTTCTGCCAGCAAGTGCCCAGTTGCGTACTCATGTATACATCAACCAGGACGGCATGCACTGGGACATTCCCTTTGTGAACGACAGCCTGGAGGACATGAGCCTCAGCGAGGATGCCAAGACAGTCTACCTGCACACCCGTCAGGGCATCGTCGTGCCCTTCAGCGTGGAGCAGATGGACAGCCTGACCTTCGAGGAGGAACCGCTGGTGGAGACGAAGGACAAGTACCAGGTGTTCACCCTCTATGTGACCACCGCCGACGGCGAGGACATCACCTCGCGTGACGAGTACAAGGCGTGTCACGTCGCCCTTGGTGCCAAGGGCTCGTTCACCAGTTTCTCGGCCAATGCGCAGATTCGTGGACGTGGTAACAGCTCGTTCCTCTGGTACGACAAGAAGCCGATGCGCCTGAAGCTCGACGAGAAGCACAAGGTGCTGGGACTGTCGAAGGCTAGGAACTGGGTGTTGCTGGCCAACTACCGCGACGTGACCGACATGATGAACACCTTCGTCTTTGAGGCCGGCGAGTGGCTCGGACTGCCCTTCACCAATCATACGCGCTACGTGGAGCTGTTCGTCAACGGCGACTACCGTGGTGTCTATCAGTTGACGGAGCAGGTGCAGCAGAACAAGAACCGTGTGAACGTAAGTGATGAACGAGGCATCCTGCTTTCCCTCGACGTGGATGACGGCCCCGGCGAGAACCCCTATGCCACGGACAACTTCACGTCGAAGGTCTACAAGATGCCCGCCTGTGTGAAATATCCTGACGACGAGGCGTTTACGGAGAACACCGTAGACTCCGTAAAGACCGTCTTTGCCATTCTGGAGCAAGCCATCAAGGACAAGAACTACGCCAAGGTGAAACAGCTGATGGACATTCCCTCGTTCATCAAGTACCTGCAGTTGCAGGAGTTCGTCTACAATGTGGAACTGTCGGCTCCACGCTCCATCTTCCTGTTCAAGGACGGCGACGGCAAGTGGTTCATGGGGCCCTTGTGGGACTTCGACGCCGGCTACGACTTCGACTGGGGCAACATGTACACCGGCCACACCTTCTTCACCGACTACCGTGAGACCGTCATGGGCACCAATCCCCTGAAGCGCAACGGGCAGTACAGCTACGTGCCGCAGTTCTTCACCGACCTCTTCGGCTGCCGGGAGTTCGTCGAGGAGTACAAGAGCCGCTGGGCGACCGTGAAGGACGAGATCGTCAGCCGTAACTGGGCAGAGTGCATGAAGTACGTTCAGAACCTCCGTTCAAGTGGTACCATGAGCCGTGAGGCTACGCGCTGGCCTATACGGGGGAAGGACTTTGATTCCGAACTGGAGAAAATGCACCAGTGGCTGCTCAACCGCTGTGACTTCCTGTCAGACCTCATTGCCAATATCCCTGTGCCCGAAGAGACGACGCCTGTCACCGACAGCAAGTTCTGCGGCACCATCAAGACTAGCGTCTCGATGGACTGGAGCAAGGGCTTCTCGCAGTCGAACAAGGTAAAGGTGAACCGGCAGACGTTGGTGAACCTCATGGGCATCTCCATGAGCACGCTGAAAGACTCGGACATTACCATCGTGCCGCTTGACACCGACGGTAACGAAGGTATCAATGGCACCAACGGCGTCTTCGGCGCGTGGTTCGACGAGGACGGAAATCCGGGTGTGTTTGCCGACGGACATGTGTACATAGAGGTGTTCGATGACCTGTGGAACTGGAACTGCGGCCTTTATCAGTCGAACTGCTTTGACGACGAGCACACCGTCACCATGCAATACCAATATCCTTATAAAGGTACGCTGCTGAAGGTCAACATTGAGGTGAAGTTCACCATCACCGGCAGCGGCTGGTGGTGATGGGTATGTTAAACGAAGGTACGGGGAAGGTGACAGCTTGCCGTAAGGAATATGCCAGTTTGCCGTAACTTTCCTGTTGGATTGCCCGGAGCAAGAGTTAATTCGCCGTCGATGAACGTTAAATCGCCGACGTTGAATGTTAATTCGCCGACGTTGAACGTTAATTCACCGTCTGCGAATTAACTTTTTTCTTCCGCCAACACAAAATCTCGTAGAACCCTCTGGAAGAAATCTGTGAAATCAATTATAATCCGTGTAATCCGTAAAATCTGTTGTTGAGAAGAATATGAATAATCCAAGTTAACTCCCTATATTTGTGATAGTTGAGCTAACAATTCTCAGTCCTACGAAGGTTAGGAGACCGTTCAGCAGCAGCAGTTCGTAGCCGAAGTGATAGTCCCATAGCTGTTCCGAGAGCGTGCTGATGACATAGCACAGCAGGGGCGACAGTACGCACACCAGCGGTACCCATCGGCCTCGTACCTGCCACCGCGTAAAGAGTCCGAAGGCGAAAAGTCCCAGCAGCGGGCCGTAGGTATAGCCCACTATGGTATAGATGGCATCGATGAGCGAACGGTTGTTCAGCATGTCGAAGGCCACGATGACCAATACAAACAAAAGGCAGATGAGCAGATGAACCCGTCGGCGAAGACGTTCGTCGTCGGCTTTCTCACGTATATCGACGCAGTAGCTCGTGGTGAGCGATGTCAAGGCGGAGTCGGCACTGGAGAAAGAGGAGGCGACGATGCCTATGACAAAGAGGGGTTGGGTGATGGTTGTTAGGTGTTGGGTGCCGTTTACGAACATCGGCAACAGTTCGTCGCCGTATGAGGGTAGGGGAGTGCCCTGCGCCTCGAAGAGCTGTGCCAGCAGTACGCCCAGCGACAGGAAGAGCAGGTTGGCGGGCAGGAAGGCCAGACCGTAGGAGCACATGTCCTTCTGCGCCTCGCGGAGTGTCCGGCAGGTGAGGTTTTTCTGCATCATGTCCTGGTCGAGACCTGTCATTACCACTACGATGAACGCTCCGCTGAGTATCTGTTTCCAGAAATACTGCGGCGAGGTCCAGTCGTCCATGACGAAGATGCGGCTGCGCGTGTCTTCTGCTACAGCATGCACAGCCTCGCCGACAGAATAGCCCAGCTGCTGCATCACAATATATATAATAAGAATCAGCGCGGTGAAGAGACAGAGGGTCTGGAACGTGTCAGTAAACACCAGTGTGCGAACACCCCCGTGGCGTGTGTAGAGCCAGATGAGCAGTACCATCACTGTGACTGTCAGCCAGAAGGGAACGCCCCAGGCGGCAAGGACAAACTGTTGCAGGATGATGCAGACGACGTAGAACTTTATCGCTGCGCCCACCATCTTCGACAAGAGGAAGAACCACGCTCCCGTCTTGTAGGCCTCCGTGCCCAGCCGTTGCACCAGATAGGCGTATATCGACGTGAGGTTCAGCTTGTAGTAGACAGGCAGTAAGACGAAAGCTACAGCCAAGTAGCCAAGTATAAACCCTAGGCACACCTGCAGGTAGGTCATCTGCGAGCTGAGCACCATGCCCGGCACGCTGACGAAGGTCACACCGCTAATGCTCGCCCCCACCATGCCAAAGGCCACCAGGGGCCACGGTGACCGCCGTCCGGCACGGAAGAACGTGTCGTTGCCGGCACCGCGTCGTGCCGACCATCGGCTGATGGCAAACAGCGCGGCGAAATAAGTCAGGACAATGGCAATGAGCGTCATGGGCTGCAAATATACGCATTATTCTTTAATCCGCCAAAAAATTATGTTAAACATTTGAAGTAAAAACGTGTGTTTCTTTGGCTGTCACAATAATTTTAGTACTTTTGCAGCCGCAAACTAAACAAACTATAGACCATGAAACAAATAGACTGGCCCAATGTGTTGCTACTGGCTTACTGTGGCTCGCTGCTTTTCTTCGCCGTGGTGTTCGCCATCATCGGCTATCTGTCACTGAACAGCACCCTCGACTGGCACGTCATCACCTATGCTATGGCCATCTTCGGCATTGCCCAGGCCGTGACCACGCTCGTCGTGCCCCTGGCCATCGGCCGCAAATCGATGAAGGTTGCAGCCTTCATCGTCGTCGCCATCGCCATGATCATCACCATCGCGACGCTCGTGCAGCGCATCATGCACACCTCAAATGTTGGATATTAAAAACAAAGACAGATAAATGAAAGTAATGAAATTCGGCGGAACGTCCGTAGGTTCCGTTGCAAGCATCCTGAGTTTAAAGGAAATCGTAGAGGCAGAAGCCGGACGGGGGCCTGTCATAGTAGTCGTCAGCGCACTTGACGGCATTACCGACAAACTGCTGGGCATGGCCCGTATGGCTATGCAGGGCAACGAACATTGGCGCGAGGAGTACGACATGATTGTGGAGCGCCACCACCAGATGATTGACACTATCATCTCCGACAACGGTAAGCGCAAGGAACTGCTGGAGCGTGTTGACGCCCTGCTGGAGCAGTTGCAGAGCATCTGCAACGGCGTGTTCCTCATTCACGACCTCTCGAAGAAGACCGAGGACGCTATCGTCTCCTACGGTGAGCGCCTGTCGTCGAATATTGTGGCCACGCTTGTTAATGGTGGCCAGCGTATCAACGCCCGTGACTTCATCCGCACGGAAAAGAAGCAGGGCAAGAACGTGCTCGACGAGGAACTGACCACGAAGCTGGTGCGAGAGACATTCAGGGCCATCCCCCAGGGGGCTGTCTATGTCGTTCCTGGCTTCATTGCCCGTGACCGTGACAGCCACGAGACGACAAACCTTGGTCGTGGCGGCTCGGACTATACCGCAGCCATCATCGCCGCTGCCCTCGATGCCGAGGTGCTGGAGATTTGGACTGACGTGGACGGCTTTATGACGGCCGACCCGAAGGTTATCCAGAGTGCCTATACCATCAATGAGCTGTCCTACGTGGAGGCTATGGAGCTTTGTAACTTCGGTGCGAAGGTGGTCTATCCCCCGACCATCTATCCCGTCTGCATCAAGCATATTCCCATCCGGGTGAAGAACACCTTCAACCCCACGCATCCTGGAACGCTCATCAAGGACAAGATTGACGACGACCTGAAGCCCATCAAGGGTATATCCAGCATCAAGGGCACCACGCTCATCACCGTCACTGGCCTCTCGATGGTGGGTGTCATCGGCGTGAATCGCCGTATCTTCACCACCTTGGCCAATCAGGGAATCTCTGTGTTCATGGTGTCGCAGGCCTCTTCGGAGAACAGTACCTCTATTGGTGTTCGCGACGAGGATGCCGAGGCAGCTGTGAAGGTGCTCAACGAGGAGTTCGCGAAGGAGATAGCTACCGGTGCCATGTTCCCCATGCAGGCCGAGAGTGGGCTGGCCACCATCGCCATCGTGGGTGAGAACATGAAGCACACGCCGGGTATCGCCGGTAAGCTTTTCGGCACGCTCGGACGTTCGGGTATCAGCGTTATCGCCTGTGCGCAGGGTGCCTCCGAGACGAATATCTCGTTCGTCGTCGAGGGACGTTTCCTGCGCAAGTCGCTCAACGTGCTCCACGACTCGTTCTTCCTCTCGGAATATAAGGTGCTCAACCTCTTTATTTGCGGAACGGGCACCGTGGGTGGTATGCTTCTCGAACAGTTGCGTACCCAGCAGCAGGTGCTCATGCAGAACAAGCGACTGAAGCTGAACGTGGTCGGCATTTCCGATGTTGACAACTTCGTGCTTGACCGTGAGGGCATCGACCTGAACAACTATGAGACGGTTCTGCGTGCTGGTGAGCCTGCCAATACGGAGCGGATGCGCGATGAGATTGTGAAGATGAACATCTTCAACAGCGTCTTCGTAGACTGTACCGCCAGTCGACAGATTGCTGCCCTCTACCAGACATTCTTAGAGCATAACATCTCGGTGGTGGCTGCCAACAAGATTGCTGCCTCCAGCGACTATGCCAGCTATCAGAAGCTGCGCCAGACAGCCCGTGACCGTGGCGTGTGGTTCCGCTATGAAACCAACGTGGGTGCTGGACTGCCCATCATCGGCACCATCAACGACCTCTGCAACTCGGGTGACAAGATCCTCAAGATTGAGGCTATCCTCAGCGGCACGCTCAACTTTATCTTCAACGAGATTGCTGCCGACGTGCCCTTCTCGGAGACCGTGCGCCGCGCCAAGGAGCAGCGTTACTCGGAGCCCGACCCGCGTATCGACCTCAGCGGTACCGACGTTATCCGTAAGCTGGTCATCCTTACCCGTGAGGCTGGCTACAAGGTGGAGCAGTCCGATGTGGAGAAGCACCTCTTCGTGCCCGACAGCTACTTCGAGGGAACGCTCGAAGACTTCTGGAAACGTCTGCCCGAACTTGATGCCGACTTCGAAGCCCGCCGCAAGGTGCTGGAGAAGGAAGGCAAGCGCTGGCGCTTCGTTGCCACGATGGAGAACGGCAAGACCAGCGTCGCCCTGAAGGAGGTGCCGTCAAGCCATCCCTTCTACTCCCTCGAAGGCTCGAACAACATCGTGCTCCTCACCACCGAGCGTTACAAGGAGTACCCCATGCTCATCCAGGGCTACGGTGCCGGTGCCGCCGTCACCGCCGCAGGTGTCTTCGCCAACATCATGTCTATCGCGAATATTTAAATGAAACACATTATTATATTAGGTGACGGCATGGCCGACCTCCCAGTGGAAAGGCTGGGAGGCAAGACCCTGTTGCAGTATGCCAACAAACCGATGATGGACCAGCTGGCACGGGAGGGGCGTACAGGTCGTCTCGTCACTGTGCCGGAGGGTTTCCCGCCGGGCAGCGAGGTGGCCAACACCGCCATCCTGGGTTACGATCTGGAAAAGGTGTATGAAGGCCGCGGACCGCTGGAGGCTGCCAGCATCGGCTACGAGATGAAGCCCGATGACTTTGCTATCCGCTGTAACATCATCACCCTCGAAGACGGAAAAATCGTCACCCACAACGGCGGCAACCTTCAGACCGACGATGCCAGGGCCCTCGTTGATTTTCTCAACGAGAAGCTTGCCAAGCCCATCAACGAGCGAGAGCGTCAACGCCTTAGTGGGCAACGCTTCCAAGCGTTGCAGTCATCGCCTATTCCCGAAGACTTTGAGCGCGTAAAGTTCATCTGCGGCATACAGTACCGCCACCTGCTTGTCATCCGTGGAGGCTCGAAGCTCATCATCTGCTCTCCGCCCCATGACCACCCCGGTGAGGAATGGCGCCCCCTGTTGGTAAAGCCTGTCTCCTGTTGCGTATGCTGCGGAAGCAGCGCAGACAACCCGACAGCACTCACCCCTGCCGCCACCGCCGACCTCATCAACGAACTGATATTGAAATCACAGGAACTGCTTCCTCAGCACCCCTACAACCTCGCGAAGGCTGCGAAGGGCGAGCGTCAGGCTAACAGCATCTGGCCCTGGAGCGGCGGCTACCGTCCTTCGATGGAGACGCTGCAGCAGCTCTACCCACAGGTGAAGAGCGGCAGCGTCATCTCTGCCGTTGACCTTATCCAGGGCATCGGCAAGTATGCCGGTCTCGACATTGTCAAGGTTCCCGGAGCTACTGGTCTCGCCGATACTAACTATGAAGGTAAGGCCGCAGCAGCCATCAAGGCCCTGAAGGAGCAGGACTTTGTCTTTGTTCATGTGGAAGCCAGTGACGAGGCCGGACACGACGGCGACCTGGAACTGAAACTCAAGACGATAGAATACCTCGACCAGCGACTCATACGGCCTATCTACGAAGCCACTCAGGACATGGACGAGCCTGTTTGCATCGCCGTACTTCCCGACCACCTGACACCCGTGGAGCAGCGCATCCATGTAGGTCAGCCCGTCCCCTTCCTTATATATTATAAAGGTATAGAGCCCGACGACGTGCAGCAGTACGATGAGGTGTCCTGTGTCTCAGGCAGTTACGGACTGCTGCGACTCCAGCAGTTCATGCAGACACTGATGAGCATTTAGTCGATTGGCTGAAGAAATCGGCTCTTTGGCAGAAAACATTTGCCCGTAACAGGACTTGTGCGTAAATTTGCACGCAAATAGAAAAACATGGAAGAAATCCTGAGCCAATTCAAGCCTATCACGCTGGCCGAGATGAGTAGCGTGAAGCTGATGAACCGCACCGACACAAAGTTTGTGACCACAAGGACACAACTGGAGCGGCTGCTGGTCATGGCGCGTGATGACTACTACGCTCAGGAGATTGACGGCGAGCGTAACATGCTATACGACACCACGTATTTCGACACCCAGAATTTCGACATGTACAGCCAGCACCAGCATGGCTATGCCTGTCGGCAGAAGATTCGCTTCCGCACCTACGTCAGCTCAAACCTGCAGTTCATGGAGGTGAAGACGAAAAACAACCACGGACGGACGAAGAAGAAGCGCATTGAGGTGACCGACATGGACCTCAACGACCCCGAGAAGCGGGAGTTCCTTGGCCGTGTGCTCCGTTTCGACGTAGACCAGCTACAGGCACACACCCACAACTTCTTCCACCGGGTGACGCTCGTGAACTATGCCAAGACGGAGCGGCTCACCATCGACACCCAGCTGGAGTTCAACAATCTGCTTACTGGCGAACACCGTGACATGGGACCACTGGTCATCATCGAATTGAAGCGCGACGGACTGGTGTTTTCTCCCGTGTTGGAGATGCTGCGGCAGTTGCACATACATCCTCACGGTTTCAGTAAGTATTGCATGGGGGCTGCGTTGACTAACGGCACTTTGCCACAACACCGGTTCAAGCTGAAACTGCGTGAGGTGGACAAGATTCTTTTAGCTAATAAACAAAACTAATATGGAACTGCTACTAAATCTATTTACAAGTGATTTCGGAAACGCATTGGTGCGCTTCCTGTTGTGTATGGTCGTCAACTGGGTCATCATCGACCGAATGTATTACCGCAAGAGCAAGCGGCGTGACTTCTACTTCACGTTCATGCTCATCAGTGTGGCTATCTATGTCCTCGTATACTTCATGATGGGCATGGACCGTGGCAAGGCCACTATGGGTGTCGGTCTCGGTCTCTTCGGCATCTTCAGCATCATGCGTTACCGCACCGACACCATGCCTGTGCGGGAGATGACCTACCTCTTTATTATTGTCTGTCTCTCGGTGGTTCACGCTATGGTCGACGTCACCTCTCTTTCTGAGGATGCCATTTTCAGCGAGCTGGGCAAACTTCTCGTTATCGACATCATTGTGATGCTGACCATCTTGTTCTTTGAGAGAAAGCTGAAAGTCACGGCCTCGAAGCTGGTGCAGTACGACCGCATAGAACTCATCAAGCCCGAGAAGCACGACGAACTGGTGTCCGACCTTGAGGAACGACTGGGCGTGAAGGTGATTAAAGTGGAAGTGGGAGGCGTGGACTTCCTGCGAGACTCAGCTGTGCTCCGCGTTACCTACGACAGCAATAAGCAGTACGACGTGAACAAAATGTACGAGGTTAGGAAATCGGAATGGAGACACATGTGAAAAGAGTACTGCTTGTACTTCTCATTTCTCATTTCTCGTTTCTCACTTCCACAGCTCAGAGCGAGGGTGGCCTGATTCTTGGTGCCGAGCTGGAGAAGAAGATTGACCGACAGTGGAGCCTGGGCATGGAGGCTGACTTCCGTACCCGCAATGACTTCAAGACCATCGACCGCTGGGGGCTGGGAATAGGTGCGGAGTATAAGTTTAGCAAGTTGCTGAAGGCCGATGCCGGCTACTCCCTGCTCGACTATAATATGCGTGAGAAAGTGGAGCACTACACCACCGAGAAAGGTAATGCCAAGATTCACTGGCGTCCGTCTTATTTCGGGGTGAAGCACCGTTTTCACGTCTCACTCACGGCCAGCCATAAGTTCAGCAATGGCCTGAAGTTCTCACTTCGTGAGCGTTGGCAGTATACCTACCGCCCGGAGAAGGCCGTCACGCGATGGACTTTCCGTGAGGATGTCAGTAATCAGGACATGCGCCTTGACGATGACTATGTCCGCTCGGGCAAGGGAAAGAACCAGCTGCGCTCGCGTCTGCAGGTGCAGCTTGACAAGAAGCGTGCCCTCTTCACGCCCTACGTCAGCATGGAACTCTACAACAGCTGGGCCATCGAGAAGATACGCTACACTGCTGGCACAGACATCCGACTGAACAAGCAGAACTCACTCTCTGTTTACTACCGATTCCAAAACATGAAGAACGTGGATGAAGAGGACTACGACCCCGACATGCACTTCCTCGGACTGAGCTACAAATTCAAGTTCTAAGCCATGAAACACTCATCTATTGCAGCCTTCATCCTCGTTCTTGTATGCGTCTTTCTTCCCTCTTGCGAGAAGGATGACAGTAGCTTTAGCGATTACGACTTCAGCAAATATACCTTACGCTCGCAGCAGGGCGATGACGATGAAATCGTCACCCTGCCCGACACCATCTTCTTAGACTTGGCATGGAATGTTGAACAGGTCACTGTGACTGGCGATGCCGGCGACAGCGTATCTATTACGGCCGTTGGCGGAAACCTTACGGTGAGCAGCACCACGCAGCGTTTCCTCCAGCTCATCGTCAGCGGCACGTGCGACGACGGTTCTTTGCTCGTCTACAGCGACCGTCCGTGGGGACTCGTTCTGAATGGCCTCGAGCTGACCAACGAGGACGGCCCGGCCATTAACAACCAGTGTGGCAGGGCGCTCTATGTCACCGTGGCTGATGACACGGAGAATACTCTTATCGACGGTTACGAATATGCCGATGCCCCCGTCAATGCACTGGGCGCTGCCATCGACCAGAAGGGTACCCTCTTCAGCGAGGGACAGATTTACTTCCGTGGTACTGGAACGCTCAATGTCGAAGGAAACTACAAGAACGCTATCGCCAGCGACGACTATATCATCATCGAGGAGCAAGGCCCGACGATGAACATCAATTCCAGCGGCACCAACGGCATCAAGGTGAATGATGGCATGACCATTCTGGGTGGCGTGCTTGACATATTTGTTACTAGCGACGGCGGGCGTGGCATCAAGAACGATGCCCGTATGACTATCAGCGGCGGAGAAACGACTATCACCACCACGGGTGACTGTAGCATTGAAATCCTTGACGGCATTGCCGATACCACTTCGTGTGCTGGCATCAAGTGCGACAGTATCTTCACTATGACTGCCGGCTTGCTTAACATCACCAGCACTGGCGATGGTGGCAAGGGCATCAACGGCTCTCAGGACATTGTCTTCAGCGGTGGTCAGCTAATCGTACGTACGTTGGGTGACAACGATGTAGCCAAGCCCAAGGGCGTGAAAAGCGACACGGGCATCATCGTCAGTGGTGGGATGTTCGATGTGAAGGTGAGTAAGAGCTGGGCCTGCGACAATGGTTCCGACAGCGACAACATCGCTGGTATGCTCACCATCATTGGCGAGCCCAACATCATTGAGTTTGAAAAGAAATGGGTTAGCCTATCCTACGAATAAGCTCGTCGATGATGTCGGCAGCAACTTCACTTTTCGGCTTCTTGGGATAGTCAGTCCTCTCTATTTCAGCGTTCTGGCCTTTCGACAATATTGAAATCTTGTTTTCGTCGGAGCGGAAGCAGGTTCCCTCGTTGCGTAGGGAGTTGAGCACGATGAAGTCCAGATTCTTTTTCTGCAGTTTCTTTTCTGCGTTCATCTGCTCGTCGTTGGTCTCCAGGGCAAAGCCTACCAGAATCTGTCCATCGCGCTTCATACGACCTAGCTCGGCGGCAATGTCGGGATTGGGCACCAGATGGATGATCATGTCCTCGTCGTCCTTGCGCTTAATCTTTTTATCTGCCACTTCTGCCGGTCGGTAATCGGCCACGGCAGCACAGAGGATGGCGGCATCAGCATCGGCGAAATGCTCCACAGCGGCATCGCGCATCTCCACCGCGCTCTCCACATCGATTCTGTGAATCACACCCGCTGTCACACCTGCTGTCGGGGATTTGCAATTCTCTGCTGTTGGGGATTTGTAATCCCCGACTCTCAGACTTACTGGCCCGGCGATGAGCGTCACCTCGGCACCTCTGCGGGCACATTCCTCAGCTAAAGAAAAGCCCATCTTCCCACTGCTGTAGTTGCCGATGAAGCGTACGGGGTCAATCCTCTCGTAAGTAGGCCCGGCGGTGATGAGCACTTTCCTACCTTGTAGGGGCATATTCTTGTATTTGTCCTCCTCTAGTTTCTCATCGAGCACCTCCACTATCCGTGTTGGCTCCTCCATCCTTCCTTTCCCTTCGAGTCCACTGGCGAGGAACCCGCTCTGCGGCTCAATGATAACGTTTCCGATGGAGCGCAGCCGTTCCATGTTCTGTTGTGTCGTGGGGTGGGCATACATATCGAGGTCCATGGCAGGAGCAATGAATACTGGGGCTTTCATCGACAGGTAGGTCGTGATGAGCATGTTGTCGGCAACGCCCGTAGCCATCTTTCCCAGCGTAGCCGCCGTGCAGGGAGCTATGAGCATAGCGTCGGCCCAGAGACCCAGTGCCACATGGCTATGCCAAGTGCCGTCGCGCTGTGAGAAGAAGTCGCTGATGACAGGCTTCTGCGTCAGTGCTGACAGCGTGATAGGCGTTATGAACTCCTTGCCGGCAGGTGTAATGACCACCTGCACTTCGGCACCGCGCTTCACCAGCTCACGGATGATGAGGCACGACTTATAGGCCGCAATGGACCCCGTGATGCCAAGAACGATTTTCTTCCCTTTCAGCATATTATCACTAAACTCTCAACTCTAAACTCTAAACTCTCAATTCTCAATTATCAATTATCAATTTGGCAAGGTCAATCTTTCCTTCGTAGATTGCTTTCCCAAAGACCACGGCAGGGATGCCGGCCTCCTTCAGTTGGATGATGTCATCCTCAGAAGAGACACCGCCGCTGGCAATGAGGTGTAGGGTGGGGTAGGTGGCCATCACCTCTTTATATAATAATGTGGCAGGACCAGAGAGCGTACCGTCTTTTGAAATCTCGGTGCAGAGCACGTTCTTCACCCCCATGTCGATATATTTCTTCAGGAAGGGCAGCAGCTCCTCAGTGGAGTTCTCCTTCCATCCGTTGATGCTGATACGCCCGTGGCGAACGTCGGCACCCAGAATAATCCGCTCGGGGCCATACTTGCGCAGCCACCGTTCAAACAACTCTGGCTGTGTGACGGCCACGCTGCCCACGGTGACCATCTCTGCTCCGGCTTCGAAGGCACGGCCAATGTCATCGTCGGTCTTCAGACCACCACCGAAATCCACCACGAGGTTTGTTTCGCTGGTGATGGCACGCAGCGTGTCCTCGTTCACAATGTGGCGCGACTTTGCCCCGTCGAGGTCTACCACGTGCAAGCGACGGAATCCCAACTGCTCAAACTCGCGAGCCATCTCCAAAGGGTCGCCGTAGACGGTCTTCTGGTCATAGTCTCCCTTTGTAAGGCGCACGCATTGCCCGTCGATAATATCTATTGCAGGAATCAGTTCCATTCTAGACCCCCCTAAGTTAGGGGGTTGGGGGTCTGAACGACCTACATTGTTATATTTCTCTTTCTCTTTCTCTTCCATATTATAGGCATTTATGTTTATGCTCCTTGATCAGACCCCCAACCCCCTAACTTAGGGGGCTATGAGGAAATTCCTGATAATCCTCTCGCCCACGCTCCCACTTTTCTCGGGGTGAAACTGCGTGGCGAAGAAATTGTCCTTCTGCAAGGCAGCACTGTAGGGTTGTATGTAGTTGGCAGTGGCTATTGTCTCTTCGCAAAGCGGCACATAGTAGCTGTGAACAAAGTACACGTAAGGCTCAGAATTCCCATTAGACCCATTCACCCCATTAGCCCCATTAGCCCCATCAGACCCATCCAGCCCATTCAACCCATTCAACCCATCAAATATCACCGACCTCAGATCATACAGCGCGTTCCACCCCATGCACGGCACCTTGTCCTCATGCCTCACCGGCTGGAACCGCTTCACGTCCACGGCGAAGATTCCCAGGCAATCCGTGTCGCCCTCCTCAGAGTGCCGGCACATCAGTTGCTGTCCTATGCAGATGCCCAGCACTGGCTGCGTCAGCGAGCGTATCACCTCGTCCAGCCCTCTTGCCCTCAGATACTCCATTGCTCCTCGTGCCTCACCCTGTCCAGGAAACAGCACACGGTCAGCACCGCGCAGCTTCTCAGGGTCGTCCGTCAGCAGTGGCTCCACGCCCAGACGTCTCAGCGCACTGAGCACCGAGTACACATTTCCCGCATTATATTTTACTACTGCTACTTGCATAAGCCCCCTAAGTTAGGGGGTTGGGGGTCTGAACGACCTTCCAACCCAAAGTTAACTGAATATTATTGTCTTATTCTTGTACGTGAGTATCTTCCGCTGTATATGTTTCGACACGGCCCTCGAGAGCACGATTTTCTCTAGGTCCTTTCCCTTGAGCACAAGGCTTTCCGGCGTGTCCTTATGGGTGATGCGCGCCACGTCCTGTTCGATAATGGGGCCGGCGTCAAGCTCGGCTGTAACATAGTGGCTCGTGGCTCCGATAATCTTCACACCACGCTCCCAGGCCTGGTGATAGGGCTTGGCACCCACGAAAGCGGGCAAGAACGAGTGGTGTATATTAATAATGTGGTGGGGATAAGCGGCAATCATCTCATCGCTGATAATCTGCATGTAGCGAGCCAGGACGATGAATGTCACGCCCTTCTCGCGCAGTAGTTGCATCTCAGCCTCCTCCACCTCTGCCTTGTTCGAGTGGTCTTTCTTGATGCTCCACACGTAGTAGGGAATGTCGAACTGCTCGGCCACATAGCGCAGGTCCTCGTGGTTCGACACGATGCAGGGTATGTCCACGTCGTATTCGCCAGCCTTCCACCGTGCCAGTAGGTCGTACAGGCAGTGGCTCATCTTCGACACGAAGATAGCCATGCGGGGTCGCCGGTCACTGAAGTAAAGACTGAATTCCATCTGGTATCGCTGCGCATAGAGCGTTTCGATGTACTCACTGATTTTCTCACGTGGGATGAGGAACCCGTCTAGCTCCCACTGTAAACGCATGAAGAACATACCGTCCTGATGGTCTACATACTGGTCTAGGTCAACGATGTTACCCTTGTTGTCAGTGATAAACTTGGTAACCTCCGAGATAATGCCCTGCTGGTCGGGGCAGTGGAGGAGAAGAATGGCTGTAGGTTTCATTTTCTGTTTGTAGGATTTAACTATGAGCTAGCTCATTGTCAATGCGGTAGGTGGTGTAGAGCTGTAGAATGGCAGCAATCAGAAGTGTTACCACCCAGTTGTTGTGCACGTAATTCACATAGGTCAGCCAGTCAAGCCCGCCAAGTTGTGGCCAGCGGCTGATAAACATCAGTACGGCAGTAAGAAGAAGCAGGAAATCGCTGAAAGCCATGATGCGGCGCAAACGGCGCACGGTGAAGTTGCGCCCTTCGTAAGTCTGCTGCATCTGCATGGTGGTATAGGCCAACGCCCCAGCTGCAAAAAGCCACGGAGCCGCATCCCAGCGCAGCAAACTCGTACCGGCACCGATGACCATAAGCACAGCGCCGGTAATGAAAAGGGCAGTCTGCCACCTATTCAATTGTTTCATCAGCAGGGGCTTTGGTCTTGGGCTTGCCCTCGTCATCGCTGAGCACGAAGATGTCCTCATCGGCCTTCTTCATGAAATACTGCTCACGGGCTATGCGCTCCATCGACTTCGGGTTGTTCGTCAGCTGGCGTATCTGAGCCTGGTCACGGCGATACTCACTGTCGTAGTGGTCGATTTCCTCGTGCAACTCACTAATCCGGTTCAGGTAGGCGAAATGCGCCCAAACACTACTACTACCGCCAAAACCGATGACGGCCACCGCTACTGCCAACGCAAGAATATACTTCACGCTGTGAAAGTGGGGCATACTGTTATAGATTTTCTTTAACATATTCATGCTGCAAAAGTACAACTTTTATTCCATACCACCAAAAATTTTCGCAAAAGTTTTTCTTGGCATCCCCTAAATACCCCAAAAAGTGACAAAATACAGGCAAATAACCTGCATATTACAAATTTTTCCAAAAAAAGTGAGAAAAAATTTGCACGGTTCAAAAAAAGTCCGTACCTTTGCACCCGCAATTCAGAAATGATGCGCAAACAAACACCTGCTTCAGTAGCTCAGTTGGTTAGAGCACCTGACTGTTAATCAGGGGGTCGTTGGTTCAAGCCCATCCTGAAGCGCCTTAAAAATCAAGGAGTTACGAGAAATCGCAACTCCTTTTTCTTTTCCGTCTGAACAAATTTTGGTTATCTATTTACGTTTTTTTAAGTATCACCTCATATAAAATCATGACATTCAGAGACACTTTGGCAAGCATTATATAGAGTATCAAACTGATTTATAGGGTAACCAGAGCAAGCACAGCACAGCGTGTGAAGAAAGTAGCTGATGCACCATCTAGATCATTCCCTCGAATTTGAAAAGGCGGCTGAACACTTACGTAAATCAATAATTATCATGCAAAAGCACCTGCTATATTGAGATTTAATAACATTGTAATATAAATCCTTTCTATTTTTCGGAAAAAGTATATAACTTTGCGCCTTGAAATTCAGAAGAATTATGAAGATACTTGTTGTAGATGATGAGCAGGATATCTGTGAAATACTGCAATATAACCTCGAGAATGAAGGTTTTGAGGTGGTTACAGCCAATTCAGCAGAGGAGGCACTGGAACTACCCCTACAAGATTATTCGCTTATTCTGCTAGATGTTATGATGGGAGAAATGTCGGGGTTCCAGATGGCGCGCAGACTAAAGAACGATCCCGCTACGACACAGATTCCCATTATCTTCATTACGGCACTCGACAGTGAGGACAATTTGGTAAAAGGATTGAATATCGGTGCTGACGACTATATTGCCAAGCCATTGGGTATGAAAGAAGTGAAGGCTAGGGTTAAGGCTGTGCTCAGACGTACTCAATTGCAGCAAACGGTTTCTACTGCTGTTGATAATAAGATTGCTTACGAAGGAATTATGGTTGATTTGAATGCCAAGACTGTAATATGCGACGGAAAGGAACTAGAATTCACCAAACTGGAATTTGAATTGTTGTCTTTCTTTCTCCAACATCCTAACAAGGTGTTTTCTCGGGAAGACTTATTGAAGTATTGTTGGCCACAGGATGTGCTGGTTCTTGACCGCACGGTGGACGTGAACATCACCAGATTACGTAAGAAGATAGGCCATTATGGCAAACAGATAAAAACACGTGTGGGATATGGTTACTGCTTTGAAAAGTAAATCCTTTCAACGTAATTTACTGCTAAGCATCGGTGGTGTGTTTCTGCTCTTTGCTATATGCTTTAGCGTATATCAGTATAAGCGTGAAAAGGAGTATAAAATTGATATTCTTCATTCACGACTGCAGATGTACAACTATGAGATGGTGCAGACGGTAGGCAAGGATAGTATGAGCTGTAGTCGGCTATTTCGCGATTATGTTATACATCATCAGATGGAGGGACTTCGAGTGTCTGTGATAGACAAGGAAGGACGGGTCATCCTTGATAGCTATGATACTGATGTGGAAGCATTGGGGAACCATCTACAGAGAACGGAGATACAACAGGCTTTGCGAGAGGGCAGTGGCTACGATATCAAACGTATGTCACAGTCTACTCACGAGACCTACTTCTATTCTGCAACTCGTTTCGGCGATATGATTGTTCGTGCTGCCGTACCCTATTCTGCAGAGCTGACCCGATCATTGCAGGCAGACTATACTTTCATTTATTTTTCAGGCGTTCTCACCCTGTTGCTGGGCATCGTGCTCTACTATATCACTCACCGTATCAGCCGACACATTGGTTACTTACGTGAATTTGCCGTGAAAGCCGAGGAAGGTGAGGAACTTGACCACGAATTGGAGCGTCGGCTGCCAGATGACGAATTGGGTGATATCAGCCACACTATCATCATGTTGTATTGGAAACTACGTCATTCGGAAGAAGAAAAAGTGCGTATCAAACGTCAGCTTACCCAGAATGCCGCTCATGAGCTGAAAACACCTGCTGCCAGCATTCATGGTTATTTAGAGAGCATCATCGACAATCCCGATATGCCAAATGATAAGAAACAACATTTTCTGGAACGCTGTTATGCTCAAAGTGAACGCATGAACAAGCTTCTGCTAGATATGAGTGTGCTTACTAAACTAGACGAGATTGATGATAGTTCATCTAATGCTCAGCATGAGTATCGTCAAGTTGATGTCTTGCAGATTATCACAAATGTGATAGATGACACAGACTTGCAATTACAAGAGAAAGGTATCGAACTAAAACTCCAATTACCACAGAATATAGAAGTACAGGGTGATTCGAGCCTGCTATACAGCATTTTCCGAAATCTGATAGACAATACTATTTCCTATGCCTACGGGGCCACACGGTTAATCATCGCCTGCCAAGAGATTGAAATAGAAGGACGCCACTTCTACGAATTTAATGTAAGCGACAATGGCCAAGGCGTAGAGGCGCAGCACCGTGAGCACCTGTTTGAACGTTTCTACCGTGTAGACAAAGGGCGCTCGCGCAAACTTGGTGGCACAGGTCTAGGGCTTGCCATCGTGAAAAATGCAGTTGCCGCCCATGGTGGACAAGCAATTGCACTTTCTACGTCTGGTGGCGGGCTTACCATCAGGTTCACACTCGCAAGGTTTTAGCCCTGTCCGTTGATAGGACCGTCGCCAAAGTCATTGTTCAAGCCCTTACCTGCCTGCACAACATTCATTACATAGTCCCCAAGTTTCTCGCACTCTGAGATGAAATCGACATAGAACACACCCAACTGATAGTCGTAGAGTCCAGCATTTACATCGTGCAGGTTCTGGTTCTTCAGTTGTGTACGATAGTTATTGATTTCATGCTCGATGTTAAGCGAGGTCTTCACACCATTCTTGGTAGTGGGTTGGTCAATGCGTTTCAGCATCTC
>JAFVFY010000062.1 GCA_017475265.1 Prevotella sp.
CGTCGAGACTCTTCATATTGGTACCAACAGGCGTGCCGTCAATTCGAAATATATTGTAGCTCTGAGGCATGGCTTGCGAGGATATAAGCTGGATGCCTGTGAGGTCAGCCAAGTCGATGAGCGTGTAAGAACGACTGCCGAGACCTATGCGCTCGGCGTGATCGATGATGTGAGTGCCGTGCTGGCGGGCGATGCGGTCGAGCAGTGGCTGGTGGTTATCGCCAGCCGACGAGGGCATGTTCACGAAGTCGAGACAGGCTTGGTCGAGGGCTACGGGGTCGGTGGAGGCCAGTATACCCACATCCTTCATCTGTGGCGAAGCAGGTCGGCCGTTGCAGTCGCAATCCACGCTAATGTTGTTCATCACATCAATGTAGATGATGTTCTTGCCTTCCTGATGGAAATACTGATGGATGGCGTTGGCAACCTCAGCCATCGACTCTAGGAAGCCGTCCTGGTCATCGGCATACGAGAACCAACGCTCCGATACCGTATTACGCCCAGCTGAGTGGATGAGCGCCTTGCCGCGACGGGCCGACATGCCTATCGACTGATTCTTCAGTACACCGCCGAAACCGCCCATCTGGTGGCCCTTGAAGTGGGCGAGGTTGATCATAAAGTCGTAGTTGGCCATGTGGGCACCAACCACTGCATAGGGGAAGTGGGGTGCCACTCCATTCTGCGTATCAGCTGACATGGGCAGTTCGAGTTCGCCAGCCGCTGAGTCGGCACCATCGGAGTCCATCAGGTCGAGTTCGTACTTGAAACCACCAGCCACGGTATAGCCACGCTGTTGGATGGCCTGTCGGTGACTGGCCGTTGTACTGCGACTGCCGCTGTAGGTGGTGTTACATTCCACGAGCGTTCCGTCCACTCCGTTGACGAAAGCCTGAATCAGCGAAGGCTTCAGTTGGTTCGAGTTCTGCGACTCGCCTGTACTGATTTTCACTGCCACGCGTCCCGTTGCCGGCACGCCCAGCACTTCATAGATTTTCTGCAGCGATTCTGCGGAAATATCCTTGGTGAAATACACATTGGCCTGTGCCATCATCGTGACGGTCACGGCAAGCATTGCGATGCTTAATAGGATTCTTTTCATACGTTTGATTGCTTATTAATGTTGGTTGTTCGCTCTGACTATCTCGCCTAAAGAAATGTCAGGGTGACGGTAGCGGGCCTGTGGGTTGCGTTCGCCACGAGCCAGCGTGAGGGCTTTCTGCGAGCAGTTGTGGACGCAGGCCAAACAGTAGTCGCAGTCGCCACTGAATTGGGCAACGTCGTCTGCCATCTTGAAATTTCCGTGCGGACAGACCTTGGCACAGGTGTTGCAGCCTATACAGGCCTCGGTGTTCAACTTTAGCAGCTGCTCGGCAGTCATCGGGAAGTGACTCTTCTGCAGATTTGACAGGAAGCCTTGCATCTGCTCGTTCATCTGGTCAAACTTTGCAATGAACTGGCGATGTGCCGCAACGTCGGCTACGATGGCCGCCAGGTTCTCGGCAGTGTGCTTCTCTGCCTTTATCTGTTCGTTCATGTCGAACACAGGCAGATAGTTATCCACCATCATCAGCGTCTGGATGTACTGGTTCGTGACACCCTGCTTTTGACAATAGCCTTCCCACCACTCGGCTACGTTGGCTGCGAAATTGCCAAACGTGATGACTGAGAAAATATATGAAGCCTTCAGCTTTGCCTTCCTCACGAATGAGCGCACCAACATCGGGGCCGTTGCAGCATAATCGGGGAACACGAAACCAATTTCGTCGGCTTCGTACTCCAGCTTTCCATCTTTGATGGCCTGTGGAATGCTGACTAACTCAGTGCCTAATGCCTTCGCCACAAACAGGCTATTGCCCGTTGCCGTGAAGTAGAACACCAACCTCCGCTTCCCCATCTGTTTTCCACTTGCGTCCCTTGACGACGCCAGACTGCTCAGCGGCGATGCCATCATAGCCGCTGAAAGCACTGAACATCCCATGATCTTCAGTGCTTCTCTACGTGTCACACTTTTCTCTTCCATATTGTAGCTTGTCAAAATTATTTATATCCCAATCCATTTAGCCACTCGTTGATGGCATTGGACTGACTGCCGGCACTTGCACCACGGGTTTGGAATCCTGTGGCATTGACGTTGGCTTGTGGTTCCTGCTGACGGATGACGCTGATGGCATCGGCCAGTCCGCTGCCTTCGTGTGTAGTGAACACCATGACATTCTTGCCGCTCAGGTCGTAGGCATCGAGGAAACTGTAGATGGGCATCGGCACGGTGTACCACCATACCGGGGTGCCGATGATGATGTTCTGATAGTCGGCCAGGTTTGTCAACATCGAAGTCAGTACGGGATGTGTGTCTGCTTCCTTCTCATTGCGGGCAAAATCGGCCAGTTCGTTGTAAGTCACAGGATAGTAGCCATCGGCCACGGTGATGCGGTGCATGTCGGCTCCTGTCCGGTCTGCAATCTGCTGTGCCACCCATTGGGTAGCACCCAACTCACGATCTTTGTAATTGAAGACCTGCGTTGCTCCCGTCGAAGCATCCACGCCATCGGGAACGGTCTTAGAGAAATAGACCACTAACGTCTTCCCGTTCGGATTGTCGATAGGCTCAGTTGGAGTGTTGTTGTCATCGTCACTCGAACAAGCGGTCAGCAAGGTCGCCATCATTACTGCTGTAAATAGAATCTTCTGCATATAATAAATAATGTGTTGGTTATTTGATTATCTTTTTACCGTCGATAATTTGTATGCCTCGTCCTCCACTGGCCAGCATCCCGCCCAGTGTATATGCTCTTCCTGTGGCTACGCTTTCACGTTTTACACTACGAACGGCACTCGCCTCATTGGCAGGAAAAAAGAACTGCAAGGCGTGGTAGCAAAACTCCCATACGGCGTTAAAGTCGTGACGGCCACCCTCCTTCATGTGATAGGAAAAGGTGTTGACGTTGAACGTGTCGGTGAGTTTGGCCATAGCCATAGCCTGGTTGTGGGTCTGGTCAATGCGCACATCCTCGGTGCCCACGGCATACCACACATAGAAGTCGTTCTTATAAGGTGAAGCGTTTACGAGGTCGGCCAGGAAACGGGCTGTGGCATCGGAATAGTAGGCTCCACCATACATGCCCTGGCTCCAGTTGTCACCGCTCATGGGCAGATACATACGGCTGTAGGGGAAAGCCTGCTCGAAGACATACCACGTCGTGATGCTGCCCAGCGAGAAACCGCCGATGGCACGATGGGCACGCGAGGCAAGGATGCCTTCGGGTGTCGCCTCTGTCAGATAGGTGGAGTAGCGCGTCTCGACGGCTGGGATGAGGTCGTTCACATACTCCTGCGAGAAGACGGCTGCCTCCCGGGTGCTCTCGCCCCAATCCTTAGAACGGTTATCCTTATCCCATGTGGGCGATACGGCGATGAACGGACGGCAGAGTCCGCGCTGTATCAGGTTGTCGAAGATGTTCACCAGCCCTGTGCGACTATTACCGCTACGTCCCAGGAAATACTCCTGCGCAACGCCTGTCCACCCGTGCAGCAGGTAAATAACGTCGTACTGCTTCGACGGGTCATAGCCGTATGGCACATACACGTAGGCAGGTTTCCTCGTTGCGGGACGGCTGCTTTGCGTGTAGTCCTTTGAATCATACTCAACCAACTCAATCGTTCCCTGCTGCATTGCCGCCTGAAAGAAATCCGACGGCACGGGTGTGGTGTACTGTATCTGGAAATCTGTCGGCACGTTGTCATTTGCCGAAACGTCTGTTGCCTCTTTTGAAGCTCCGTCCGACGAGCAGGCTGCACAACCAAACATCGAAGTCACCAGCATCATCATTGTAGTCATTGATTTTCTCATATTCCTATTCCTTTGGAAGTCGCTCGTATTCTTCTTTACTCAGCATCTCGTCAGTCCACACTACGGCTGGACGGTCTGGATTGGTACCCACAGCCAGGTGGGCGAAGCGCGAATTGGGGGAGGCACCGTGCCAATGCTTCACATTGGGCAGACACATCACGACATCGCCTGGATGCAACACCTCTACTGGCTGACCTTCAATCTGATGGTATCCGATGCCGTCGGTTGCTATCAGTATCTGGCCACCCGGATGTGTGTGCCAGGCATTGATGACACCAGGCTCGAACACGACGTAGTGAAGAGCTGGAGCGCCTGCCACATTTGGAGCATCCACTGTATTTGCCAGACGAATCGGTCCGTTGAATGTTGGCAGTGACAGCGTGGAGTCAGGTGCTGCAAACATCAGGCTGTCAGTAGTGGTCTGGTGCGCATACTCCACTGCCTCTAATCCATTGTAATACTCACCCGAAATGGAATTATCGCTGTCATTGTATGTTTCTGCAGGTTTCCAAGCCGAATCATAAATCACTACCTGAGAGAACCAGTTGTCCTTTGTGGCTCCGTGCCAATGGCGCACTCCTGCAGGAATCTGCAATACGTCACCGCGACGCAGAATCTGTGCAGGCTTGCCCTCCTCCTGATAGAGTCCTACACCGTCAGTCACCAGCACAACCATACCACCATGACGATGCCAACTGCTGTGTGCCGCAGGGCCGAACGTCACGACATTGGTTTGTGGAAAATTAAACACAGAATCTACGCTAATCAGCGGCTTCAGATAAGCCTCGCCTGTAAACGCGGGATTGTCTATCCGCAGGCCAATGGGAAAGGATATCTGTTCCTTCGTAATACCCATTGTGGTCTGTTTATGATCGGCGCACGATGCCAGCAGCAGGCCGCTCATGATGATTGCAAACAATTTCTTCATACGCTTAGAACCCTATTTCGGTGAGCCACTTGTCAATCTTCGGATGTTTCTTTTCCATATCCTTGCCGCCCATTTCTTTCGTCACGATGCAGATACCGTCCATATGGTTACTGTGAGGTGTGGCACTCACGATGTCACGCAACGTAGATGACGGGCCGCTGTAGGCCGTGCAGAACGGGATGACCGTCTTGCCCTTCAGGTCGTACTGCTCTAAGAATGTGAAGACGGGCATCGGTGCCGTGTACCACCATACAGGGACGCAGACGAACACCACATCATACTGCGCCATGTTTTCCACCTTGCCTTTGATGGCAGGACGCTCGCCGGCCTCCTTCTCCGCCTTGGCATCCTCTGTGCAGGCGTTATACTCTGTGGGATAGGTTTTCTCGCGGATGATTTCAAACTCGTCGGCACCTGCCTTTTGAGCAATGTAGTGAGCTGCCTCTTTCGTATTGCCACTCCATGAGAAGTAGGCAACCAGAACTTTCTTTCCTTTCATGTCGGTTGTTTCTTTCTTTGTTGTTTCGTTTGTTGACTCACCAGCCTCTTGGTTGGCCTTGTTTGTCTTTGCCGTACAGGCACTCAGTGCCATCACGGCCAGCAACATCATGGCTACGATTGTAAATAGTTTCTTCATATTACTTGTTATTTGTTTATTCTTCGATTTTGATTTCCAAGCGAAATCGACTACGCTCGGCATAAAAAATAAACTCTTTCTGCTCTCGCTAATCGTCGATTTTCCAATTCAACATAAACTGCTCTGCCTGTTTGTAGTCCATGTTGAAGAAACGCTGTTCCTTGTTCAGCGAACGGATGGCCTGCATGTCGGCATCGGAGAGGGCGAAGTCGAATATCCGGGCATTCTCCATGATGTGCTGCGGATTGCGCGAGCCGGGGATGACAGAGAGACCTTCCTGCAGATGCCAGCGGAGGATGACCTGCGCGGGCGACTTGTGGTGACGCTCGGCAATTTTCACGATGACGGGGTCTTTCAGCAATGCCCCTTGCGACATGGCACCACCCAGCGGGAACCAACACTCTACCTGCAAACCGTATTCAGCTGCCTTCTTGCGGATGTCAAGACGCTGGGCGTAAGGGTGACATTCTATTTGAAGAACGACAGGCTTTATCTCGGCCTTCTCCATGATGAGGTTGAACACAGAATCGTTGGCATCGAAGTTGGAGATACCCAGCGCACGAACCTTCCCAGCACGGACGGCCTTCTCCATATCCTTCCACGCCCCGACGAAATCACCCATTGGCTGATGCACGTAGAGCAGGTCGATGTAGTCCGTCTGCAATCGCTCCAGCATCTTATCAATAGCCTCGCTAGTCTTTCCCTCTCCATACTCACTGGGCCAGAGTTTGCTTGTAATCCAAAGGTCCTGACGGGGAATGCCGCTCTCCTTGACAGCCTCACCCACACCGCGCTCGTCCTGATAGGCATGAGCCGTGTCAATATGACGATAGCCCATGCGCAGGGCAGCCAGCACACTTGCCTTAGCCTGTTCGTTAGTCATCTGATAGGTGCCGATGCCGAACTGTGGCATCCTTATATTCTCGCCCAAAGTCAGTGCAGGCTCGAATCGCGGGTCGGGCTCTGCCAACTTCGTGAAGATGAGTGCCGACAGTCCCCAGCCCTTCGGCTGACGGATATACGCCTCGCTCACCATGAACGGGAAACGCACCTGATGGCCGCCCACCTCAGAGGTCAGATGAATGTTGCTATACACTGTGCCGACGTTCTTGTCCGTAAACTTCACCTCCTGCGAATGGATGTCAGCGTGTTTGTACCAGATCATGCCACCACGAATGATATCCACTTCCTGTTGCTTGCCCCAGCCGCCACCCATGTGGACGAACTGCGCATTGTCCAAGAACAACTCCGCCAGACGGTCAACATTCTTCTCCGCCATCCACTGCCATTTCTGGTTTGAGAGGTCAATCAACTCCTGTTCTTCTTTACTCACCTGTGCAAATGCCGTCATGCTTACGATAACCAGCACTGCGAAAAACATCATTTTCTTCATATTGTTATACGTTTTAATATTCGACGGTGCAAAGGTACGAAGAATCCCCGCAACTATTTTGACAATAATTACGGGGATTCTTTCACTTTTTTCCGAAAACAATTCTATTCCCTAAAGTCAGTAGGCGAAGCACCGAGATACTTCTGCACATAGCGGCTGAAGTAGCTAGGTGAGGAGAAGCCATATAGGTCCGTCAATTCGGTAAATGAGCGCTTCTTGTCTCGTAACTGACGGCTGATGTCAAGCACTGTGAAACGGTTAATCCAGTAGTTAGCAGGAAAACCGCTTACCTTCTTGCACACTTCGGAGAGATATTTTGTGGTGACGAAAAGTTTGTCGGCATAATAGGCTATCTCACGGTTTCGCCGAAAGTCGCCACGCTCTAACAAAGCCAAGAAATGCTCCATCAGGTCGGCATACTGCGAGGAAATCTTTTCGTTCCCATACTGTTCGGCGTGAAAGTCAAAGAAATCGATAATCATGCACTGCACGGCATTAATCATGGCATCGCGGTGGAAATGATGCGTGTCGGCCAAAGCCCAGCGCCGCTTGATGTAGTCAAAGTCAAGGGCGCACACCTTCTGTTGCGCCTCTGTCAGGTGCATAATAGGATTGTTGAATAGTGCCAGAGATCCTTTCATGCCATAGTTAGACTGCGGCGTACTGATCTCAATGAACTCAGGCGTGACATAGATGACATCTACACGGAAATCCACACTCTCAAGAACCTCCGACACCAAATCACCCCTTCTCACTATCAGGCATTCGCCCGCTGACAGCGTATATACATTATTTTTATACGTGAACTCGCAACTTCCCTCATGACAATAGGCATGGCACAGATAATCGGCCAAATTCTGCTTGCCGATGCCCGCCAACGTACTGGCAATGACGATATGAGGCCTATCGCTATCCTTCATCTGTGTGCAAAGATAATGATTTTTCCATTAATATGAGTCAAAAGAGCAAGTCTATTATGAGTTTTTTACATTTTCGGTATCAAATCATGCGGTCTTACCTAGTTTTGCGAGGTAAAATATATGATTGGCCAAAAGAGCACTCAAGGTTTTTGTTACCCGAAGAGATTGGTTAACCCAATTTAATCGGTTTAAAAGCCGCTGAAAATTCCGAAAAATAAAGTTTATCTCTGCCAAGAAATAGTTTGTTTGTTTCTTGGCAGTATTGATTATTACCTCTAACTTTGCGGTGTCGGAGGTTCCGAAATGTGACGTAAGTTAGCAAGAGGTTTTTTCGTGATACGAAAAACTCTTGAACACTTGGCGACAAGTGTTGATGGCAGAGTACTCGCAGGCTCGCACCTCTTATGTTGAATATTAATCGTATTTAATTATGCAAGATAACACAAAGGAAATTAGAATTATGAGGCGCAAGGGAAGACCGCGCAAATCGGAAACTGACAGTTCGCCCATCAGGAAGCCCAAAGCTTTGAGACTGTCGGACGAAGAAGAGAAGTACATTGCGAACAATGCAAAGAAATGCCGGATGAACTTCAGTGAGTATTGCCGGAAGGTACTGATGAACTATAAGCCCAGCGTGCCTGACACTAAGTTCAGGGACGAATTGATTGCTGCCCGCAGGGATATTGTGAACTTTGCCAACAACATTAAAAAACTACAAACGGATCAAGAAAAGAGAAAGCAATTACTCCAATCTATGCCTGTAATTCAAAAGTGGTGGAAGAGTCTGTTCTCTTTGGTTGAGTTCCTTGACAAAAAGATAGAAAGGGTATAGACGATGATAGCAAGAGCAAGAGCCGTAGCGCATGGCAACGCCTATACGACGTATGCAACGCTGAAAAAGGATGCAGAGTTCGTCTGCAGTGAGAACATGGTTGGGGACATGTCGGTTACTATGACTGACGGTTACCTTGATGATATCTGGATGCAATTCAAATATGCTGGGGATAATTACATCGCCAAGGGTAAGCCTGTGACCAGGAACCTGATTGCAATGGAGGTGTCACCGACAAAGGAGGAATCTAAGGGTTGGACGTTGGAGCAATGGAATTGGTTTGCCCATCGGTTTATCGAAGAGATGGATAAGATTGAGTTCAAGAATAAGGAAGGTAAGGTATCTTCGAAAAGAATGGACTTGGCCAACAGCAAATGGATTGCCATGCTGCACCACGATGCTAAGAGTGGAATCCCTCATCTGCACTTCATGGTATCGCGCTTTACCGTCGATGGAAGAATCAACGATACCAATCTTATCGGCGAGAAGGCTGTGATGGCAGCCAACAGCATCAACAAAAGTATGGGCTGGAAGCAGTCGCGGGAAATCAGTGAAGAGCACAAGGCAGAAATCAAGAATGCCCTCTATGATATTCTGAGAAATATGAATCGGTTTGATTGGAATGTTTTTCAACGGATGATAAAAAAACATGGATATTCTGCAGAACTCAGGAGAGAC
>JAFVFY010000063.1 GCA_017475265.1 Prevotella sp.
AAGGTACTGCTCACAAGATTCCTCGTCCTGGAATCGCTTGCCAAACTCTATAAGTTTCATGACTGTCGTATTTTTGTGCAAAGGTAGTGATTCTACGGGAAACTACCAAATTATTTGTCGGAAAAATGCGGATAATCATAAAGTTTAAATCACGTCGGTATTTGATAAAATCACGTCGGTACTTGTTAAAATCACGTCGGTATTTAATAGAAATCGCCTAGATAATATGAATCAAGAAGAGCAAATCATACTCCGCTGTCAGCAGGGCGACCGGCAGGCTATGGGCCAGCTATACACCGCCATGCACGACGAGCTGCTTGGTGTCTGCCGTCGCTATGTGAACGATGGTAATACCGCCGAGGATTTGCTCCACGATGCTTTCCTGCTCATATTCAGCAAGATAGGCGAGCTGCGCTCTCCACGCAAAGCGCGAGGCTGGATGCGCAAAGTGGTGAAGAACGTTTCCCTGCTCTATGCGGAGAACCAGGACAAATTACCCACCGTCTCACTTGACCAGGTTAGCGAAAAAGTGGATGAGGTGGCGCAGACTCCCCTTCGGGCAGAGGTTGGAGAGAGCCTACCTCTTACTTACGACGAACTGATGAACATTATCGACACACTTCCAGAGGGCTACCGTCGTGTGTTCCGCTTGTCGGTGCTCGAAGGACTGAGCCATCAGGAGATAGCAGCCCTGCTCAACATCGAACCCCACTCATCGTCCTCCCAGCTCTACCGCGCCAAGACCATCCTGCGCCAGTCCCTGGCTGTGCTGCTGTTCTCGCTGCTGTTCGTCGTGGTTATGCTCTTCAGGAGAACCACGCCCCCGAATGACTCTGTAGTAGGTAACGCTTCCCAGCGTTACAATCCCTCCACCGTAGTAGGCAACGCTTCCCAGCGTTACAATTCCTCCACCGTAGTAGGCGACGCTTCTAAGCGTTGCAATCCCTCTATCGAGAACTCTTCCAATATCAGTCAGGCAGTGCCAGAGTCTAAGCATGATAGTTTACAGAAACATGCTGAGACTGCAACGCATGGAAGCGTTGCCCACTACGGTACAGATGAGATTGCAACGCTTGGAAGCGTTGCCCACTACGATGCCGATGAGACTGCAACGCTTGGAAGCGTTGCCCACTACCACCTCGACCTCGCATACAGCGGTCTGCCAAACCCCGACCGCAGCACGCTGCCCTACGGCGCAGATGGCATGAACGGCGAGATAGACTCCACCGCCCATCACCGTATGCCAATGACCATCAGTCTGAACCTGAGCTACCAGCTCACGAAGCAACTCTCGCTCACCGCAGGCCTGCAGCACACTTGGCTCTCGTCGGAGTTCAAGACAGGAAACACCTTCTCCTTCACCAACCGCGAGCAGAAGCTGCGCTATCTCGGTCTGAGGCTAGGCGCCGACTACCGTCTGCTGACTGGACGGCATTGGCATCTCTATGGTTCGGCATCGGCAGTCTGCAACCTGCCCCTGCATGGTTCTTCGCGTACATTATATATTTATAACGGACAGCAGATAGGTCAGGAGGACACCCGTCTGCATCCAAAGGCACAGTGGTCAGTAGGAGCTGGAATGGGTCTACAGTACGACCTCACGCCCACCGTCGGCTTCTTCCTGGAGCCTAGCCTGCAATACCACTTCCGCAACGGCGACGGCATTGAGACTTGGTACTCCGACCACCGTCTCTCGCCTACCCTTCCCCTTGGTGTCAGAATCACAATTAAATGATGAAAATATTTGGAGTTTATCATAATTAATCGTATATTTGCAACCAAAATTCAAAACTTATGAAAAAGAACATTTTACTGATGAGCCTTCTGCTGATGACCATCTCAGCAGCGGCCTACGAGAACCGCAGACCCATGCTGGTACAGGGAAAGACATGGTGGTATATCTGTCATCATGTTGATTACGCGGAAAACTCTGAGTCAGCATGGGAAGTGAGCTACAGGCTACAGGGCGACACCGTCATTGAAGGACGGCAATACATGAAGATGTACCGCGAGGACAGGTTTGGACGTAAATATCATGGGGCCTTGCGCGAAGACGAGGACGGACGCGTGTGGCAGTATGACTACGAGGGCGACAAGAAAGACTTTATGCTCTGCGACTACACCTGCTTGCACTATCCAGGCTCATGGCCAGAAGTTGGCGACGTTGTCGATGTGGTCAAAGTTTTCGGGAAGTTGCTTCACCGCCATAGTTGGAACGGGATGCTCGGCGTAGAGGGCGTGGGTATGGAAGGAAAGGGACTGGTGCACTATCTGTTTGAGCCTGTCCTCGATCCCAATCCCAACGGCTCCTACGAAGAAGAGAAGTTTGCATTTGTACAGGGCGATGGCGTCTACTTTACTGCTGCCGACTTCTCGGCTCCCAAGTATATCGAACTGACGCAGGACGAGAAGCAGCTGGTGAAGCAGAACAACGACTTCGCCTTCCGGCTTTTCAGCACGGCACGCAGCATTGAGCCATCGTCAATGATCCTCTCGCCGCTGAGCATCACCTACGCCCTGGGTATGCTCAATAACGGTGCCGCCGGACAAACGCAGCAGGAGATTAGCAAAGTGCTGGGCTTTGGTGACGTTGATGCGCAGAATGAGTTCTGCCAAAAGATGAAACTCGAACTGGCAGGAACGGCATGGTATGACCCCACAAGGTTAAACATCGCCAATACCATATTCGTGAACAAGGGCATGGGATGGCAGGTGAAGGATGACTTTGCGCAAAAGGCCAGCCAGTATTATATGGCTAATCCTCAGAACCGTGACTTCAGAGATGGTGAGACGCGCGACGTCATCAACCAGTGGGCCAGCGACCACACTGAGGGCATGATCAAGGAGGTGCTCAGCGAACCGGAGTTCAACCCTCGGGCAGTAAGCTATCTGCTCAACGCCATCTACTTCAAGGGAATGTGGAGCAACCCGTTTGAAGCCGAAAACACACGGGAGGAGTCTTTCAACGGCGGCGATGCTGTACCGATGATGAACAAACAGGAAATGCTGGCATATACCGAGAACGATGTCTTCCAAGAAGTGGTCCTGCCCTACGGCAGCGGCTCCTACCAGATGCAGGTGTTCCTGCCCCGCGTAGGCAAGACGATAGACAATGTGCTGGAAAACCTCGCCTCCGACAACTCGCTCCTCACCTCTAACCTCCCGTCATACGAGGTTGACCTGAAGCTGCCACGATTTGAAACTAATACGAACATCGGCCTGAAGAACATCATGTCGGAGCTGGGCATGCCCACGGCCTTCGATCCTTACAATGCTGACTTCTCAAACCTCTGCGTCGAAAACTTCGACCAAAACATATACATAGGTCTGATGAAGCAGGTGGCCAAGATTGAAGTGAACGAGCAGGGTACCGAGGCTGCCGCCGTCACCATCATAGGTGAATATACGTCTGGCATTCCTGAGACGGCCACCTTCTATGCCAACCGTCCGTTCCTCTACGTCATCAGGGAACAGTCAACAGGCATCATTATTTTCATGGGTCAGTATACGGGGAATACTTCTTTTGTTGACGGCATCAGCGCTACGCTAAATGATAAAGGAGAAATGATAAATGAAAAATGCTATGACTTGCAGGGCCGACAATTGTCAAATAGTAAATGGTCAAATAATCAAATAAAGAAGGGTATCTACATTATAAATGGTAAGAAAATAATCAGATAACTATGAAAAAGCTATTCTTTCTTCTATTAGTCATGACGGCTTCGTTCTCGGCCTCTGCCCAAGAGAACGAGCCGAAGGAAATCAAGCTGACCAACGACGAGCGGCAGCTGGTGGAGAACAACAATGCCTTTGCTCTGCGTCTGTTCCAAAAGGCTCGTGGCGATGAGAGCCTACTGCTCTCACCCCTGAGCATTACCGTCGACCTGGGAATGCTGAACAACGGTGCCGACGGCATCACCCGCGAAGAGATTGACGCCGTACTGGGCAGTAAGGACGTAGGCGGTGCCAATGTCATCAACCAGTTCTGCCGAAAGCTTCTTGACGAGAGCGGTACCCTTGACGAGAAGACCCGCGTGGCCATTGCCAACAACATCTACGTCAACACCGCCGCAGGCTACGAGTTGCTCCCTGCCTTTGTGGAGACAGCCCAGAACTATTACGACGCCACGCCTGAGAGCCGCGACTTTGGCGACGGCAAGACCCGCGAAGTTATTAACAAGTGGGGCAGCGACCACACCGAGGGCATGATTGAGGAGGCCATCAAGGAGGACGAATTCAATCCCCAGGCCGTCAGCTACCTGCTCAACGCCCTTTATTTCAAGGGCGAGTGGACCCACAAATTCAATGCCAAGGAAACCCGCCGCCATGTGTTTGACGAAGGACGAAAGGAGGTACAGATGATGCATCAAGAGAGCGACTTCTCTTACGCCGAAAACAAGGTCTACCAGTCGGTCATCCTGCCCTACGGCAACATGGCCTACCAGATGACTGTCTTCCTGCCCCGCGAAGGCAAGACCATCGACGACGTGCTGAATGAACTGGAAACCAGCAAGGATGCAACGCTTGGAAGCGTTGCCCACTACAATCCCTGCACGGTAGACCTCTACCTTCCCAGCTTCGAGACTGAGACCGACATGCACTTAGAAGACATCATGAAGTCGCTCGGCATGCCTAACTCTTTTGAGGGCGGCTATGGCTTCAACGAGTTCTGCAACGGCAATGTCTTCATCGGCATGATGAAACAGGTGGCCAAGATAAAGCTCGACGAGGAAGGTACCGAGGCCGCCGCCGTGACGATCATTGAGATGGACAAGTCCATGAGCGGTCCAAGCTATGCCACATTCATTGCCGACCGTCCTTTCCTCTACGTCATCAGCGAGCGTAGCACGGATGCCATCTTCTTCATCGGCCAGTACATGGGCGAGGAGCTGAAGAACGTTCGCAAGGACATCACCCTGACCGACGAGGAGGAAGAGCTGGTGGAGAGCAACAACGACTTCGCCTTCCGTCTTTTCCAGAAGGCACGTGGCGATGAGAACAGCATCATGTCGCCCCTGAGCATCACTTACGCCCTCGGTATGATGAACAATGGTGCAGCAGGCCAGACGCAGCAGGAAATCAACGATGTGCTGGGCTTCGGCCAGGCTGGTGCCGACGGCATCAACAACTTCTGCCGAAAGCTGCTCACGGAGGCTCCGACACTCGACGCGGAGACCAAGGCCGAGATTGCCAACACCATCTACGTTAATAGCGGCAAGGGCTACGAACTACAGCAGGGCTTTGTCGATAAAGCCAACGAGTTCTACGACGCACAACCCGAGGCCCGCAACTTCTACGACGGCGAGACATGGGAAGTCATTAACCAATGGGCCAACGACCATACGCACGGCATGATTCCCAAGGTGTTCGAAGAAGAGGAAGCTTTCAATCAGGAAGCCATCAGCTATCTGCTCAACGCCCTCTATTTTAAGGGAGCCTGGACCAACAAGTTCGACAAGGATAACACCCGCGACGAGGCCTTCAACGGTGGTGCTACCGTGCCGATGATGCATCAGGAGGAGCAGTTCGTCTACTCCGAGAACGACCTCTACCAGGCTATTCGTCTGCCCTACGGTAATGAAGCCTACCAGATGACCGTATTCCTTCCCCGCGAGGGCAAGACCATCGGCGAGGTGCTCAGCCAGATGAACGGAAAGAACTGGAGGGATAAGTACGCAAGCTCAAGCTTGGTTGACCTGAAGCTGCCGCGTCTGAAGACCAACAGTAACATTAATCTGGTGAACATCATGAAGGAACTGGGCATGCCTACGGCCTTCACTCCAGCAGCAGAATTCCCCTACTTCGGTAATCGTGATGGTATATGCATAGGCAACATGTTCCAGACTGCTGCCATCAAACTTGACGAGGAGGGCACCGAGGCTGCAGCCGTCACCGTTATCGAAATGGTTGAAAGCGCTATACCTGATAGGATAGTCTTCCACGCCAACCGCCCCTTCTTCTACATCATTAGCGAGCAGAGCACGGGTGCCATCTTCTTCATGGGCCAGTATGTAGGCGAAAGTTCCGTCACAGACCCCACCCAAGACCCCTGCGACATTAACCGTGACGGAGTTATCGACGTGGCTGATATTGGCTACATCATCGACGTAATGACCGGAAACGCAAGTGGTTCGCTTACGGGAAATACCGACGTGAATGGTGATGGAGTTGTTGACGTGGCCGACATTTCTGCCGTCATAACTGCTATGGCAGAGAAATAGCGGGCCTAAGAGTCCATCGGAAATAGTCCGTAGAGCTTCGCGTCTATCATGTCGGTGACCTTCTTGAAGTCCTCGGTATTCTCGCCGAACTTGCAGTTATCGCCGTCGATAATGATGAGCTGCCCCTTGTACGTCCCTATCCACTCTTCGTAGCGGCGGCTCAAGCCCTCCAGATAGTCCAGACGCATGGTTTGCTCATAGTCACGTCCACGCTTTTGTATCTGCGCCACCAGCGTAGGTATGGAAGCACGGATGTAAATCATAAGGTCGGGAAGGCGCACGAGCGACATCATCAGGTCGAAGAGCTCGCGGTAGTTCTGGAAGTCTCGGTCGCTCATCATGCCCTGCCCGTGGAGGTTGGGGGCAAAGATACAGGCATCCTCGAAGATGGTGCGGTCCTGGATGATGGTGTCCTCAGATTTCAGAATCTCCACCACCTCCTTGAAGCGCTTGCTCAGGAAATAGACCTGGAGATTGAACGACCACCGCTTCATGTCGGCGTAGAAGTCGGCCAGGTAGGGGTTGTTGTCTACGGGTTCATAGCGCGGCGTCCAACCGTAGCGGTGGGCCAGCATACGTGTGAGCGTGGTCTTGCCACAGCCAATGTTTCCTGCTACTGCGATGTGCATCTCTTTTATTTACGATTTACGAATTTACGATTTACGATTTGCTGCGCACAAGGGACTAAATTATCAATTGTCAATTCTCAATTGTCAATTCTCATCACTCAGGGAAGAGACCAAACAAGGTGCGGTCGATTTGGTCAACAATCTTGGCGAAGTCCTTGGGGTTGTTCTTGAAGTCCAGCGGGTCTTTGTCGATAATCATGAGGCGACCCTTGTAGTCGCGAATGAACTTCTCATAGCGGCGATTCAGGTTCTCCAGATACTCCAGTTGAATGGTTTGCTCGTAGTTGCGACCTCGCTGCTGGATGTTGCCCACGAGATGGGGCACGGAGGCCCGCAGGTAAATGAGCAGGTCGGGCAGCTTGACCACAGACATCATCTGCTGGAACAACTCCATGAAGGTCTCGTAGTCGCGGTCGGAGAGGTTACCCATGTCGCGGTTGTTCTCCATGAAAACGTAGACACCCTCAAAGATGCTGCGGTCTTGGATGATGGTGTGCTGGGCCTGCGAGATGGCAATGAGGTCGCGGAAACGCTCCTTCAGGAAGAACACTTCCATGTTGAACGACCAGCGGGGTATGTCGCGGTAGTAGTCCTCCAGGTACGGGTTCGTAGCCACAGCCTCATAACGTGGCTCCCACCCGTAGTGACGGGCCAAGAGCTGCGTGAGCGTGGACTTTCCGCTGCCTATGTTTCCTGCTATCGCTATGTGCACCGTTTTTATTTACAATTTACGAATTTCTTCGTGATTATTATTTTTTATAGGTACTCAGGCGAGCAAAGCTCGGAGTCCGATTTACGATTTGCTGCGCGAAGTATTCTCCGGGACTACTTTTTGATGGCCTCTGTGGGTACTATTTGCACGCCGATGACAAAGTTGCTGGGGTCGAGGATGACGAGTGCACCCATCTGACCATTTTCGAACTCAATGGTGCTGGTACACGTCTTGCTGCCCGACATTTCCTTTACCGTCCAGTCGCCGTGGCCCTTGTATTTTCCGGCAACATCTTCTTTCTTTTTCAGAATGCCGTCCAACTGTTCCTTGGACATGATGAGCCTCATCTGGCGTGTGTGATACAGGTAGAGACTGTCGGTCTGATTATTGATGACGAAGCCGAAAATCTTCTCGGCAAGCTGAGCCGGCGAACCGGAACGGTCCTGGGCCGACGATGTGAGTGCGGCGCACAGGAATAAGGAAAGGAATAACTTTTTCATTTTTTAGCCCCCTAAGTTAGGGGGCTAATTCCTCCTCGTAATACTTATCGAATTGCTGTCTCAATAGCGTCGTATTGGCAATGATGTTCCGCAGCTCCGCCAACTGCTTCTCGTTCTGCGAACCGGGAATCCAGAGACGTATATATCCGTTGGCGGAATACTTATTGTCCATGTGCTCCCGGAAACGCTGCCAGTGTTCCTCGCGGTTCATCTCAGGATAGTTGGCAAGACCGAACTGCACGGTACGGCGGAACACCGTCTCGGGCGAGATGTCACGGTCGGCTTCGGCAACTATCTTCCCGTAGATGCTTCGTGGTGCCCGCGATGCTGAAGCACGGTGGTCCTCAACAGCCTCACGCATGATGCGCAACTGCTCTTCGTTGAACCATCGCCTGAGCCGACGGTCTTCCGACAGGATGCGGCCACCCGTGATGTGATGTACGGCACGCGGGCCTGACATTCCCAAATCGTGGTAAGCGGCGATAGCATAGACCATATCCACATCTGCTCCAGTTTGGGCGGCAAGCTCTAATGACCGGCGTATAACCCGCGTGACGTGCTCCATGTTGTGTGCACGGTCGAACTGGGCATATTGCGGCAGAATCTGGGTCTCTATGAACTCCACCAAGTCAAGGCTTGCTATCGTACTTTTCATCTACTATCGCAAATTAGATTCGGAAATTTGTTCTGCAAAGTTAAGTAAATTTCCATACCCCCACAAAAGTTTTAATCATTTTTCTCACAACAAAACATAATTTTCCGCTATTTCTTTGGCCGTATGGATGAAAAGCATTACTTTTGCACGAAAACTAGACTTATGAAAAGAATAGCTATACAAGGCGAGATAGGTTCGTTTCACGACATCGCCGCCCACCAGTACTTCAAGGGCGAGCAGCTTCAACTGCTCTGCTGTCAGACGTTTGAGCAAGTATACGAAAGCATTCACCAAGACCCTACGGTGATTGGTATGGCTGCCATTGAGAACACCATCGCTGGTAGCCTGCTCCACAACTATGAGCTGCTGCGAGACTCGGGCACCACCGTTGTCGGCGAGCATAAGCTTCACATTACCCATTGCATCTGTTGTCTGCCCGACGACTCATGGGATACCATCACCGAGGTACACTCTCATCCCGTAGCCCTTATGCAGACTCGCCACTACTTGGAGCATCACCCTAATCTGCGCATCGTAGAAGGTGATGACACCGCTGGCTCGGCGAAGATGATTGCGGAAGGTCAGCACAAGGGATGGGCCGCCATCTGTCATGCCGACGCAGCACGGCTCTACGGCATGAAGGTGCTGGAGGACGGTATCGAGGACAACAAGCACAACTACACCCGCTTCCTTGTCTGCTCTATGCCGCAGAAGGCCGACATGCTTCGTCCGCTGGTGGAGACTAACAAGTCGAGCATTGTCTTCTCCCTGCCACACGAAGAGGGAAGTCTCTCGGCAGTCCTCGCCATTCTTTCGTTTTACAAGATTAACCTCACGAAGATTCAGTCGCTTCCCATCATCGGGCGCGAGTGGGAATACCTCTTCTATGTCGACGTAACCTACAATGACCTGACCCGCTACCGTCAGTCCATCGATGCCATCATTCCCTTGACCCGCGACCTGAAGATTCTAGGTGAATACCGGGGGAAGTAAAAAACTTAGTAACTGGCCTGGCAACGTATACCCATCGCCTCCACACGTGCACAAATGCCGTCGAGCTGTTCGTGCGTGGCTTTTAACAATCCCTTTGTGGGTGTCTCTCGGTCAATGGTATAGACCATCACCTGGCTGGGGCTAATCTCTCGTACGGCATCCAGCCAAGGCAATACATATTCATCGCCCGTATTGTCTACTGACTCACCATTGCACTCCCCACGCATGAACATGGTCTGAATAATGACATGACCATGAAAGTCCTTCATCCCCTCAATAATATCACGTACATTGTAGTGACAGGAAGGGCGGTCTACATTATTTATATAAGTAGGGTTGACGGTGTCTAGTTTCAGGATATTGTTGTCAACACGCATCAGCGCCTCCTTCACCTGAGGGCGATGGATGAACGTGGCATTGCTCAATACACTCACCTTAGCCTCCGCGCAGTATTTGTTGCGCAATTTAAGTGTATCATCCATGATTTCAGCGAAATACGGATGGCTCGTCGGTTCCCCATTCCCAGCGAAAGTGAGTACATCAGGTAGCCGTCCTTCGTCTGTCATCTGACGCAACCGCTCTTCCAGCTTGTCGGCTACCTCTTTACGTGTAGGCAACGGCAAAGCAGGACGATGGTCTTTATTGAAACCACATTCGCAATATATGCAGTCAAACGTACACACCTTACCATCGGCCGGCATGAGGTTGATTCCAAGCGAAAGACCCAGACGGCGACTGTGCACCGGGCCAAAGATGGGGGAGGGATAGATAATGGTCGACATAAATTGATACCGTTTCCTTCTAAACAGGGCGCGAAATTAATCATTAATTTCCAATCCGCGCAACAATTTAACAAAGATTTGTAAAGTTTGCATGGAAGTCCAAAGTGTGCTATTTGTGATGAAAGAATGAAATAATTCATTATTATTGTTTTTTTTTGTTATAATGAAATGATTATTCCGATAATTATTATTACTTTTGCAAATTGGTATACTATTACCATGTTGTGTTCCGAAACAAATAGAAAACTATATAATGAATTTTAAATGGAATTACGAACAACCCACACCCGAGCGAGAGCAGCAGGCTAAAGAGCTGGCGGACAAGATAGGCATGAGTCCTATCATGGCCGAGCTTCTCTTTCAGCGCGGCATTCGCACGGAGTCAGCGGCGAAGAGGTTTTTCCGCCCGATGTTGAGCGAGCTGATAGACCCCTTCCTGATGAACGACATGGACGTGGCTGTTGACAGGCTTAACGATGCTATGGGCCGCAAGGAGCGCATCATGGTCTATGGTGACTACGATGTTGACGGCTGTACCGCCGTTGCATTGGTCTTCAAGTTTCTTCAGCAGTTCTACTCCAACATCGAGTACTACATCCCTGACCGCTACGAGGAGGGTTACGGCATCAGCAAGAAAGGCCTTGACTATGCCGCCTCGCACAATGTGAAACTCATCATCGTGCTCGACTGCGGCATTAAGGCTGTCGACGAGATTGCCTACGCCAAGAGCCTGGGTATTGACTTTATTGTCTGCGACCACCACGTGCCTGACGACGAGTTACCCAATGCGGTGGCCATCCTGAACCCGAAGCGTAAGGACTCTACCTACCCCTTTAAGGAGCTATGTGGCTGTGGCGTGGGCTTCAAGTTCATGCAGGCGTTTGCCAAGAACAACGGCATCCCCTTCTCTCAGCTCATTCCCCTGCTCGATTTCTGCGCCGTCAGTATTGCTGCCGACATCGTCTCCATCATGGGTGAGAACCGCATCTTGGCCTTCCACGGGCTGAAGCAGTTGAACCAGAACCCCTCGATAGGCATGAAGGCCATTATTGAGACTTGCGGACTGACGGGGCGTGAGATTACGATGAACGACATCATCTTCCGCATTGGCCCTCGCATCAATGCCAGCGGTCGTGTGCAGAACGGTACGGAGACGGTTGACCTTCTCGTGGAGAAGGATATCAAGAAAGCCGTCGCGCTGGCTATGCACATCAACGAATACAACGACCAGCGCCGTGACATCGATAAGCAGATGACCGAGGAGGCCAACCAGATTGTGGAGCGCCTGGAGAGTCAGGAGCATCAGCCTGCCATCGTGCTTTACGACGACTCGTGGAAGAAAGGTGTGGTGGGCATCGTTGCCTCCCGCATGACGGAAATGTACTTCCGGCCTACGGTGGTGCTCTCCTGCAACCGTGAGAAAGGACTGGCTACGGGGTCTGCCCGTAGTGTTTCCGGCTATGACATCTACGATGCCATCAAGTCGTGCCGCGACCTGTTGGAGAACTTCGGCGGCCATCCCTACGCCGTCGGCCTGACCCTGAAAATAGAGAATATCCCGGAGTTCAAGCAACGCTTCCAACAGTATGTGGAGGAGAATATCCACATTGAGCAGACAGAGGCATCGCTCGACATCGAGGCCGTTATCGATTTCAAGGACATCACGAAGAAGATGCATAACGACCTGAAGAGGTTTGCACCTCATGGTCCCGACAACCCCAAGCCCATGTTCTGCACAAAGGGTGTCTACGACTACGGAACGTCGAAGGTGGTTGGCAAACAGCAGGAGCACATCAAGCTGGAGCTCGTCGATTCCCGTTCTTCGAATGTGATGAACGGTATTGCCTTCGGACAGAGTGAAGCAGCACGATACATCAAGTCGAAGCGCTCGTTCAATATCGTCTACACCATTGAGGACAACATCTACAAGCGTAGCGAGGTGCAGCTACAGATAGAGGACATTAAACCTATGGAGATTTGAGAATGAAGATAGGTTTTGACAACGACAAGTATCTAAGGATACAGTCTGAACATATTCAGGAGCGTATTGCCGAGTTCGACGGCAAGCTCTACCTTGAGCTGGGAGGCAAGCTCTTCGACGACCATCATGCCTCACGTGTACTTCCGGGTTTCAAGCCCGATTCAAAGCTGCGTATGCTTGCCAAGCTTCGTGACCAGCTGGAGATAATCATCGTTATTAGTGCGGAGGACATTGAGAAGAACAAGGTGCGTGCCGACCTGGGCATCACCTACGACGAGGACGTGCTTCGTCTGCGCGAGGAGTTCCAGAAGCGCGACTTCCTCGTTACTTCCGTCGTCATCACCCACTACGACGGTCAGCGTGCCGCCGACCATTATCGTCACCGTCTGGAGCGTATGGGCATCCGCTCCTATATACATTATCTTATAGATGGCTATCCTCACGACGTGGGCCTGATTGCCTCCGACGAGGGTTTTGGCAAGAACGACTATGTGGAGACCGACCGTCCCTTGGTCATCGTCACCGCTCCAGGTCCTGGCAGCGGTAAGATGGCCGTCTGTCTCAGCCAGCTCTACAACGAGCAGAAACGCGGCATACGTGCTGGTTATGCCAAGTTTGAGACCTTCCCCGTATGGAGCCTGCCCCTGAAGCATCCCGTGAACATCGCTTACGAGGCCGCTACTGCCGACCTCAACGACGTGAACATGATTGACCCCTTCCATCTGGAAGCCTACGGAAAGATGGCCGTGAACTACAATCGTGACATAGAAATCTTCCCTGTGCTCAACGCGCTCTTCGAGGGTATCTACGGAGGGAGTCCCTACAAGAGCCCGACGGATATGGGGGTCAACATGGTGGGCTTTTGCATCAGCGACGATGAGGCCTGCTGCAATGCCAGCCTTAACGAGATTGTACGTCGTTACTATGCCGCCACGAACAAACTTGCCGACGGGGCCGACAATGAGAATGAGGTGCACAAGATTCAGATGCTCTTCTCGCAGGCAAAGATTACTACCGCCTTCCGTCGCGTCACCGTTGCTGCCAACGAGAAGAAGCTTGAGACGGGACATACTTCTGCCGCCATCGAACTGCAAGACGGAACCATCATTACCTCAAAGTCAAGTCCGCTGCTGGGATGCAGCGCGGCCCTCTTGCTCAACGCTATGAAGTATCTGGCTGGTATTGACCATGAGGTGAAGCTCATCCCGCAGAGCATGATTGAACCTATTCAGAAGACAAAGATAGAATACCTCGGAGGCCACAATCCTCGTCTACATACTGACGAGGTGCTCGTGGCACTCAGCGTGCTTTCACAGCATGATGATAACTGCCGACAGGCACTTGAACAGCTTCCGCAACTGCAAGGCTGCCAAGTGCATAGCACCGTTATGCTGAGCGAGGTAGACCGTAAGATATTCAAGAAACTGGGTTGCGAACTCACCTGTGACCCCGTCAAGAAGAAGTGAACATTTTTTCAGAGATAAACAAATCACATTTTATTAACTCTTTAATCCATATTGTTATGAATGACAACAAAGTGATGAACCGCGCAGCCGATAATATCCGTATCCTGGCTGCTGCGATGGTAGAAAAAGCAAAGAGCGGTCACCCCGGTGGAGCTATGGGTGGTGCTGACTTTATCAACACGCTATACTCCGAGTTCCTGGTCTATGATCCCGAGAACCCCAGCTGGGAGGGCCGCGACCGCTTCTTCCTCGACCCCGGACACATGGCTCCGATGCTCTATAGCCAGCTCGCTCTTATCGGCAAGTACACGCTGGAAGACCTGAAGAACCTGCGCCAGTGGGGCAGCGTCACTCCTGGTCACCCCGAGCGTGAGATTGAGCGCGGCATCGAGAACACCTCTGGTCCTCTCGGACAGGGTCATACATTCGCCGTAGGTGCTGCCATCGCCGCCAAGTTCCTGAAGGCTCGTCTCGGCAACGTGATGAACCAGACCATCTATGCCTACATCTCGGATGGTGGCGTGCAGGAGGAGATTTCTCAGGGTGCTGGTCGTATTGCCGGTAACCTGGGTCTTGACAACCTCATCATGTTCTACGATGCCAACGACATCCAGCTCTCTACCCGTACCGAGATTGTGACCTGTGAGGACACCGCCAAGAAGTATGAGGCATGGGGCTGGTACGTGCAGAAGATCGACGGCAACGACGTGGACCAGATTCGCGAGGCCATCAAGAAGGCACAGGCCGAGAAGGAGCGTCCCAGCCTCATCATCGGTCATTGCATCATGGGTAAGGGTGCCCGCAAGGCCGACGGCTCCAGCTATGAGAGCAACTGCGCTACGCATGGTGCTCCTCTTGGTGGCGACAACTTCGTGCAGACTATGAAGAACCTTGGTGCCGACCCCGAGAATCCCTTCCAGATTTTCCCCGAGGTGCAGGATCTTTATGCAAAGCGGGCCAAGGAGCTTCGCAAGATTTGCGACGAGCGTTATGCTGAGAAGGCTGAGTGGGCCAAGGGTCATCCCGTACAGGCCAAGCAGCTGGAGGAGTGGTTCAGCGGCAAGGCTCCCGTCATCGACTGGTCGAAGGTGGAGCAGAAGGCTGGTTCGGCTACCCGTAGTGCCTCTGCAGCCGTTTTGGGTCAACTCGCTGAGCAAGTGCCAAATATGATTTGTGCTTCTGCCGACCTGAGTAATTCTGATAACACCAATGGCTTCCTGAAGAAGACCAAGGACCTGGTGAAGGGTGACTTCACTGGTGCTTTCTTCGAGGCAGGCGTGGCCGAGCTGACGATGGCTTGCTGCTGTATCGGTATGGCTCTGCATGGTGGTGTCATCCCCGCCTGCGGCACCTTCTTCGTGTTCAGCGATTATATGAAGCCCGCCGTCCGCATGGCTGCCCTGATGGAGCTGCCCGTGAAGTTCATCTGGACGCACGATGCCTTCCGCGTGGGTGAGGACGGTCCTACCCATGAGCCAGTTGAGCAGGAGGCACAGATTCGTCTGATGGAGAAGCTGAAGAACCACCACGGCAAGAACAGCGTGCTCGTTGTCCGTCCCGCCGATGCCGAGGAGACCACCGTCTGCTGGCGCATGGCCATGGAGAACGTCGACACCCCGACGGCTCTTATCTTCTCTCGTCAGAACATCGAGATGCTGCCCGAGGGCAACGACTACAGCCAGGCCACCAAGGGTGCCTACGTTGTCGCCGGCTCTGCTGAGGACTACGATGTCATCCTGCTTGCCTCCGGTTCTGAGGTCTCGACACTTGAGGCCGGTGCCAAGCTGCTTGCTGCCGACGGCATCAAGACGCGCGTGGTCAGCGTACCCTCTGAGGGCCTCTTCCGCGCCCAGCCGAAGGAGTATCAGCAGGCCGTCCTGCCCGCTGGCAAGAAGAAGTTCGGTCTCACCGCTGGCCTTCCCGTGAACCTCGAAGGCCTGGTAGGTGCCGACGGCACCGTCTGGGGTCTTGAGTCCTTCGGCTTCTCCGCTCCCTACAAGGTGCTTGATGAGAAGCTTGGCTTCACCGGCCAGAACGTCTACGAGCAAGTGAAGAAGCTACTCTAAGCCCCCTAAGTTCTTGCTAAGGCAAGCGTCCTTCGGCCGAGCGAGGGGATGGGGGTCTGAACAGCCACCAATTAGTAGCCTTCTCTAACACGAATTGCCACAAATTGACCATGCTCCGAGCTTGCTCGCCTGAGCACCTATAAAAGTAAGCAATGAGCGAAGAATTATCATTAATTCTAATAGCAAAAGAAGCGGAACCGTAAGGGTTTCGCTTCTTTTTTCGTCCAGATCTATGGCTATATCAAAAAAGTTGTGTAACTTTGCAGCGTTGAAACATTACAGCTATGTCGAAAGAGCAGTCAAACATCATCGAATATCTGGTTTGCGTCATCGGCGCGTTCGCCAGGCAGTTCTCGCTGACCAATGCCAAGGCATACAAGTATCTGCGTCAGTACAAGGGCCTGGAGTTCCTGACCAAGCACTATGGCGTAGAGCACACGCAGTCCATAGAGGATGCCGTGGAAGACATCACCATCATCTGCAACCGCCACGGAGGGGCGCTGGCACTATGAAACTATACCACGGCTCGAACATGAGCATCGACGAGATTGATCTGAAACGCGGACGGCGTGGCAAGGACTTCGGTCAGGGCTTCTACCTGAGTGCCGACCGCAGCCAGGCTCAAATGATGGCCGAGCGGACGGTGGACCGCGAGGAATCGGGCGAGGCCACAGTGACCACCTACCTGTTTGATGACAGCATACTCTTCAAACCGTCAGACCTAAAGGTGAAAGTTTTCGAGGGCTACAGCATAGAGTGGGCTGAGTTCATCTTGATGAACCGCCGTAACAAGACCTACGAACCCGTGCACGACTACGATATAGTCTATGGCCCGATAGCTGATGACAAGGTGGGGCTGCAAATCAGCCGCTACCAGTTGCAGTATATCCCCATGGATGAACTTATCCGTCAACTGTCATTCATCCGCCCCACGTTCCAGTATTTCTTCGGAACTGAGCGGGCCATCCGTTTACTCCATAAAATTGATACGAAATGAACGCAAGAGAAGAACAAGACCGTCAGTTCCAAATAGAGTGTCTGACAAACGAGCTAATCGCCATGCTAATGGACGAGCGAGGCTTCACAATGGAGCAGGCCATGGATGCAGTCTATAGTTCGCACACTTTCGAGAAGGTCGAGCGTCCCAGTACCGGGTTGTATTACCAAGGTGCTGTCTATGTCATGGACATGCTGCGCGAAGAGTTGAACGCAGCATAACAACTATTGCCTGACATAAGAATCCTGCGTGTCTAATAACTGCTTGTTTATTATTAATTTTTCCTTATTTTTTGTGTCATATCGGGAAAAATGTGTAATTTTGCGGCTGACTACGCTAAAACTACAAAAATCATACTAAATGGAACAAGTTTTTTCTTACATCATCTCACTGGGTGCATCCGTTATGATGCCTATCCTCTTTACCATTATCGGCCTGTGTATCGGCATGAAGTTCGGCAAGTCGCTCAAAAGCGGCCTCTATGTCGGCGTGGGCTTCGTCGGCCTGGGTATCGTCACTGCCCTGCTCACCACTAACTTCAACACCCCGCTCGATGCCATTTCGAAAATTTTCAACCTTGACCTGAAGGTTTTCGACATGGGATGGCCTGCTGCCGCCGCCGTAGCCTATAACACAGCTGTCGGAGCACTTATCATCCCGATTTGTCTGGGTGTGAACTTCCTGTTACTTGTTATGAAATGTACGCGAACCGTTAATATAGATTTGTGGAACTACTGGCACTTCGCCTTTATTGGTGCCGTTGCCTATTTCGTCATGGACCAGAGCTTGTTGTGGGGCTATTTTGCCGCTATCTCATGTTACATCGTCACCCTCGTCATGGCCGACCTTACCGCCGACCGCTTCCAGGGCTATTACGACAATATGGACGGCATCAGCATCCCGCAGCCCTTCTGTCAGAGTTTTACTCCCTTTGCCATAGCTATTAACTGGGTACTCGACAAGATTCCTGGTTTCTCGAAGCTTGACATTGATGCTGAGGGACTGAAGCAGAAGTTCGGTGTCCTGGGTGAGCCGCTCGTGCTTGGCGTCATCGTTGGAGCGCTGATAGGAGCCGCTGCCCACTTCGACCATTTTACCGATTTTGCTGCATACGCCGCTACCTTCGACTCCACTACCGATGCCGTGATGAGCATCGTCAAGAGCGTGCTCTTCCTCGGTGTCACCATGGGGGCCGTCATGGAGCTTATCCCCCGCATCACCCGACTGTTCATCGACGGTCTGATGCCTATCTCGGAAAAGACACAGGAGGTCGTCAAGCGCAAGTTCAAGGGCAAGAAAATCTACATCGGTATGTCGCCAGCCCTCGTCATTGGTCATCCTACGACGCTCGTTGTCTCCCTGCTCCTCATTCCCGTCACGCTGGTGCTTGCCATCGCTCTTTCCAAGGGAGGCAACCAGTTCCTGCCGTTGGCATCGCTGGCCGGAATGTTCTACGTGTTTGTCATGGTGCTGCCTTTCACCAAGGGCAACGTCATCAAGACTTTCATCGTAGGTCTTGTGGCCGTCACCATAGGTTTGTACTTCGTCACCGACATGGCCCCTGCGTTCACCCAGGCCGCTAATACCGTCTACGAGGCCACCCAGGACAAGGCTGCGAAGATTCCCGACGGCTTCCAGGCCGGAGCTATGGACTTCGCATCCTCCCTCTTCGGCTATGTTGTTTACGCCTGTGTGAACTACCTGCGATGGATTGGCATGGGTATCCTCACACTAATCACCATCGCCTTGGTCGTCTGGAACCGTATGCGCATCGTTCGTGAAGAAAATAATTTGCAAGAATGAGGATTGCAATATTTGCTTTTTGAAAGAAATATGAAAGAATTAGAATAATTGGAATCAACAATTAGAAAAAAACATAATTAGAAAAAAAACATAATTAGAAATAACCAATTAGGTTTTTTAATTGTTGTATGACAAAACAGGAGTATAAAGATATTTATAATGTCATTGGGGCTGCCATGGAGGTGCATAAGACCTTAGGACGAGGAATGGAAGAACCTATCTACCAAGAGGCACTGGCCGTGGAGATGGCAAAGCGGGGCATGATAGCAGAGCGGGAAAAAAACCTGCGATTGCATTATAAGGATGTACTGCTGGAAAAGACCTACTTTGCCGACTTCTATTATAAAGGAATCATCATTGAACTAAAGTCTGTCAGCGAGATTATATCTGACCATCGTGCCCAGCTCTTCAACTACATGCGTATTACTGGCATAGACCGTGGTATACTCTTTAATTTCGGCGAGAAATTCTTGAGGTCAGAGCGCTATCTCTATCTGCCAGAGGATGACGATTTCGAACTACTTACGCAGGAAAACTATATGAACTATATCACCGACAGATAATAGGTAATATTTGGGGAAGTTTTTCATTGGAAAGAAATAGGAAAGAATTAGAATAATTGGAATCAACAATGAGAAATAATAATTTGGGTTGGCAATGAATGGTAATAATACAATTGGGAAATATTATTTTTTCTAATTGTTGGAATGAATTATTCTAATTCTTTCTTATTTCTTTCCAAATAAAATATCAGATAATTATTTTAATACTATAAGATATGAATAAAAAAGTATTTCTTTCAATGGCTCTGCTGGCAGGTGCTTTCCTTTCGATGAGTGCTCAGCAGACAGTGAATTTCCAGACGGCTTGCCATCCGCAGGACGTGAAAGGTTATGACACGAAGACACTTCGTGAGCGATTTGTGATGGAGAAGGTGATGGAGGCCGACAAGATTAACTTGACGTACTCCCATTATGACCGCTTCATCTTTGGTGGCGCCATGCCTGTGACGAAGGACTTGAAGTTGGAGAACTTCCTGGAGCTGGGTCTCGATGTTGACCCTGGCATCAAGGAGAAGTATTTCCTTTACAACCGCGAGCTTGGCGTGGTGAACTGCGGCGAGGGCGACGGCTGGGTCATCGTAGACGGTAAGGAGTATGCCCTCTCTCCGAAGGAGGCTCTCTACATTGGCCGAGGCCACATCGCCAAGGACAACGACGTGAACAAGGAGGTGCTCTTCCGCTCGAAGGATGCTGCAAAGCCCGCGAAGTTCTACCTGAACTCTGCCACCGCACACCAGCACTACAAGACACAGTGGATTACTCTCGACGGACGTAAAGGCTCATTGAAGGCCTCTGTCTGGGGGCCTGTCGGCTCACTGGAGGAGTGTAACAACCGTACGGTCTACAAGCTCATCGTCAACGATGTGCTGGAGGAAGGCCCCTGCCAGCTGCAGCTTGGACTGACGCAGCTGAATCCCGGTGCCGCCTGGAACACCATGCCGCCCCACACCCACGGCCGTCGCATTGAGGCTTATTATTACTTCAACCTGCCCGAGGGTCAGACCATTGCCCACATCATGGGCGAGCCGCAGGAGAGTAGGGTAGTGTGGCTGCACAACGAGCAGGCCATCATGTCGCCCGAGTGGTCGATGCACGCCGCCGCCGGCACTTACTACTACACCTTCATCTGGGGCATGGCCGGCGAGAACCTCTACTATAACGACAAGGATAATATTCCAGTCATCGACATTAAATAGCCGTAATAACGAAATAACGTGATAACGTAATAACGAAATAACAAATGACACCAATACAAACTACCAAAATGTCCAACTTCCGTTGGGTCATCTGTGCGCTGCTCTTCCTGGCAACCACCGTCAACTACATGGACCGTCAGGTCTTGTCTCTAACCTGGAAAGACTTTATCGCCGTAGACTTCCACTGGACTGATGCCGACTACGGTCTCATTACCGGTGCTTTCTCACTCTTTTATGCCGTTGCCAACCTCTTCGCAGGTAAGTTCATCGACTGGATGGGCACCAAGAAGGGTTACCTTATTGCTATCTTCGTATGGTCGCTTGGTGCCTGTCTGCATGCGGGCTGTGGTTGGGTGGCTATGGAGACGCAGGGCTACAGCTCTGTGGCCGAGCTTGGCCAGCTCACCGGCGATGCTGCCGTTGCCATTGCCACCATTTCGGTATGGCTTTTCCTCTCCTGCCGTCTGATTCTTGCCGTTGGTGAGGCAGGTAACTTCCCCGCTGCCATCAAGGCCACGGCTGAGTATTTCCCGAAGAAAGACCGCGCTTTCTCCACCTCCATATTTAATAGTGGTGCATCAGTGGGTGCCCTCGCAGCTCCCGCTACCATTCCCCTCTTGGCACGTGCCTGGGGATGGGAGATGGCATTCATTATCATCGGCGCCCTGGGCTTCGTCTGGATGGGCCTGTGGTCATGGCTCTACGAGAAGCCGCGTCAGAATAAGCGAGTGAATCAGGCCGAGCTAAACTATATTGAGCAGGACAATGACTTGGCCGAGGTACAAGACCGTGAGACTGAGAAGGAGGAAAAGACCATCCCATTCATGCAGTGTTTCACTTTCAAGCAGACATGGTCGTTCCTCGTGGGTAAATTTATGACCGACGGCGTATGGTGGTTCTTCCTCTTCTGGGCACCCGCCTATTTCTCCGACCAGTATGGCTACACCAGCGACTCCGGCATGGGTATTGCGCTCATCTTTACACTCTATGCCATTGTCACCGTGCTCAGCATCGGTGGTGGCTATCTGCCAAAATACTTTGTCGAGAAGCGCGGCATGAACCCCTATCTAGGCCGCATGCGTGCCATGTTCATCTTTGCCTGTTTCCCCGTACTGGGCCTTCTTGCTCAGCCCCTCGGCGTCTATAGTGCCTGGTGGCCCGCCATCCTCATCGGTCTGCTCGGTGCTGGCCACCAGGCTTGGTCGGCCAACCTCTTCTCCACCGTAGGTGACATGTTCCCGAAGAGCACCATCGGCACCCTCGTGGGCCTTGGCACCATGGCCGGCGGTATCGGCTCCATGTCCATCAACTATGGCTCTGGTTACTTCTTCAAGTGGGCAGCCGAACAAGGTAGCGCATTCTCCTTCTTTGGTTTCGACGGCAAGCCCGCAGCCTATATGGTGGTGTTCTGCATTTGTTCCGTGGCCTACCTCATCGGCTGGTTCATCATGAAAGCCCTCGTGCCGAAGTACAAGCCCGTCGTTGTAGAGTAAAAGGTTTTCGTCATAATGGTGCGAAAGTATTTTGCTCTTATTCTCGTTTTTATGGCACTGGCAGGAAAGGCGCAAGTCAATCCTACCAGTGCCTTACTTGGCTCCTGGACGGGCAAGCTCAATGTCGGCCCTGCGTCGCTGACGTTGGTGCTTCATCTGGAGCAGGAGGATGGTTATGTGAAGGTGACGCTTGACAGCCCCGACCAGGGGGCCAAGGGTATTCCTGCGCTGAAGGAATTCCTGAGCGACGACTCGCTGGCCCTGAAGGTGGAGTCCATCAACATGACCTACCAAGCTCGGCTAAAGGACGGAAAGCTCGTCGGCACTTTCGCTCAGAACGGCATCGCCATACCGCTTGTATTAACGAAGGGAGCACCTGAGGTGAAGCGGAGTCAAGTCCCCCAACCGCCCTTTCCCTACAAGACAGAGGAGGTGACTTTCCGTAACGAGGCCGACGGCGCAACGCTGGCCGGTACGCTGACTTGGCCGGTAAATCCTAAGCCAAAGCCTACGGTCGTTCTTCTCGTTACAGGAAGCGGACAACAGAATCGTGACGAGGAGGTGTTCGACCACAAGCCTTTCCTCGTCATCGCCGACTACCTGGCACGTCAGGGCATCGCCACACTTCGTTACGACGACCGTGGTACGGGTGCTTCCGTTGGGGGCGAAGTAGCAAACGCCACGACAGAAGACTTTATGCGTGATGCTGCTGCCGGGCTTGATTACCTGCGTGGTCGTAAGGATTTCGGCAAGGTGGGTATTCTCGGCCACAGCGAGGGAGGTATGATTGCCTTCATGCTCGGAGCGAAAGGAAAGACCGATTTCATCGTCTCTCTGGCAGGACCAGGTGCGAAGGGCGATACATTGCTGGCGGCGCAAGGCAACCGTATTTTGGCTTTTTCTGGACAGCCAGCCAATATGACCGTTGAGAAGTATCGCCAGCAGGATGCCGTCCAGAAAGTTCCCTGGCTGAAATGGTTCATTGACTACGACCCTTCGAATGACATCCGCCAGACGCACTGTCCTGTCTTCGCCTTGAACGGCTCCCTCGACTGCCAGGTCATTTCGTCGCTGAACCTTGAAGCCATCCGTCGGCTGTTGCCTTCGTCGGAAAAGAACCTTGTAAAGGAATACCCCTCACTCAATCATCTCTTCCAGCATAGCATCACGGGCCTCGTCGCCGAGTACGGTCAGATAGAAGAGACCATCTCGCCCGAAGTGCTCAACGACATGGCAAAGTGGATTCAGAGCCTTGAAGTCGGCCAGAAGCCCCAGCAACCTAAGCGCAAGAAGGTGGCCGTGGTGCTCAGTGGCGGCGGCGCCAAGGGTATGGCGCACATCGGAGTCCTGAAAGTGCTGGAGCGTGCCGGCATACCCATCGACATCATTACGGGCACCAGCATGGGCAGCCTCATAGGCGGCATCTATGCCTGCGGCCACCGTGCCAACGAGATTGACTCCCTGGTCAGATGCATGGACTGGGGCTTTGTGCTTACCGACCGTGAAGACCTGCGCCATCAGAGTCTGCGAGAGCGAGAGAAGCAGAACACCTACGTCATCTCGAAGGACATCACCTTCGGCAAGGCTGCGAAGACTACTGGTGGCGGATTCATCTCTGGCAAGAACGTCGCCTCGCTGATAGACACCTATACAAGCCCTTATCTAGACTCCATTGACTTCAACAAGCTGCCCATTCCCTTTGCCTGTGTGGCCACCGACATCGTGGACTACTCCGAACAGGTGTTCCATAGTGGCATCATAGGTAGGGCCATGCGGGCCAGCATGTCCATACCCGGTGTCTTCGCCCCTGTAAGAACTAACGACCGGGTGCTAGTCGACGGTGGGCTTACCAACAATTTTCCTGTAGACATTGCCCGTGAGATGGGAGCCGACTACGTCATCGGCGTCGATGTGCAGAGTGAGTTGAGGACCGCTTCGGAACTGAACTCCACCTCAAGCATCCTCCTGCAAATCGTCGACTATAACTGCCTACGGAAATACCAGGACAATATTAAACTCACCGACACCTATATTTATGTGAACCCCAAGGGCTATAGCTCTGCCAGTTTCAATGCGACCGCCGTAGACACCTTGATACGACGAGGCGAGGAGACCGCTATGAAGCACTGGGACGAGCTTATCGCGCTACGTGAGAAACTGGGCATCGACAGCTCTGATAGTCAGCATATACCGGAGGCTCCTGCTACACCCGTCGTCAACACCTCTACGCGCTACAAGATTGGTGAGCTGCGGTTCATAGGCATGTCGGGCAGCGACGAGACCTATATCCGACGTAAGTTCCGTCTCCACGTTGGCGACAGCATAGACAGGACACGTGCCGACTTCATCACAACGGCCATCCGTCAAGACCTCTATTACCAGACGGCAAGCTTCCGCATCGTCGACAATACTGACCACTCGTCGGCAACCCTCGTCTTCATTGCCGGCCCCAAGCGCACGAACACCATCAACGTGGGAGCACGCTTCGACAACGAGGAGATGGTGGCCATGCAGGCAAATGCCGAACTGCCCATCCGCTCGAAGGTGCCCATGGACATGGAGATAACGCTGAGACTGGGGAAACGCCTGAAGGCTCAGCTCGACTGGGCGTTCCACCCCATCAGCTTCTTCCGCCCCACCGTCTCGTATGCCTTCCACAACAACGACATCGACTTCTACGAGTTTGGCGACAAGCTCTACAACATTACCTACAACCAGCACAACGTTGCGCTGAAGCTTTTCAACTTCAACATCCGCAACCTCAACATCAATATCGGAGCCAACTGGGACTACTACGACTTCCATTCCGTGCTCTCCGACCGTAAGTCGAAGCGCAACGACGATATTACCAACGAAGACACCGCCGACAAGGGCTATGTGAACTACGAGGTAAGGGCCGACTACAACAGCGAGAACGACTGGTATTTCCCTACTCGTGGTGCACGTTTTCACGGTCGCTTTGCTTACTATAGCGACAACTTCGTCAAGCTCAACGACAAGGTTGGCTTGCGTGAATACACGCTAATTGGGCGTGTGTCGTTTCCCGTAAGCCGACGGATTTCCGTCCAGCCTACGCTTTACACCCGTTCGCTTTACTATGATGGTGACACTCCCTTCCTGATGTGCAACATGATTGGCGGACAATGGCAGGGGCACTATCTGGAGCAACAGATGCCGTTTGCCGGAGTAGGCAATGTGGAACTGACGTGGGAGAGGCTGGTGGTCGCTCAACTTCAGGCGCAGTACAATCTTTCACAAAACAGCATCATTCAGCTTCGTGTGGCTGGTGGACAGAACGCTCCCACCTTTGAGGAGCTGCTGAAGCACAAGACCATGCTGGGAGTCTCGGCCAGCTACTATCTGAACACCATGTTCGGCCCTCTTGGAGGCTCCATCGGCTACAGCAACCAAACCAAGAAGTTCTACTACTACATCAATCTCGGTTTCGTGTTCTAACCTACATTATTCAAAAACAAAGGATTGAAACTGATCTAACCAACATTATTCAAAAACAACGGATTGAAACTGATTTCACGGATTTCACGGATTATTTTTTTCTCCCCACCGAATCTGAAAGAAATCCGTGGAATCAATTATAATCCGTAAAAGCCGTGTAATCCGTAAAATCCGTTGTTGAAAAGATTAAGTTCTGTTTAATCCGTAAAATCCGTTGTTGAAAAACATCACTCTGCGGCTAGGCGTTCCTTGATGGCCTTGCTCTCAGCCTCATAGCCGGGTTTGTCGAGCAGGGCGAACATGTTCTTCTTGTAGGCCTCCACGCCAGGCTGGTTGAAAGGATTCACACCAAGCACGTTGCCGCTGATGCCACAGCCAATCTCGAAGAAGTAGATGAGCTGGCCGAGGTAATACTCATTCAGACGGGGAACGCTGATGCGCAGGTTGGGAACGCCACCATCGACATGTGCCAGGCGAGTGCCCAGCTCAGCCATCTTGTTCACCTCGTCCACGCGCTTGCCAGCAAGGAAGTTCAGACCGTCGAGGTTCTCCTCGTCGCTGGGGAAGAGCAGCTTGCGCTCAGGCTCCTCTATCGAGATGACGGTCTCGAAGATGGTGCGCTCTCCCTCCTGAATCCACTGGCCCATAGAGTGCAGGTCGGTGGTGAAGTCCACGCTGGCGGGGAAGATGCCCTTGTTGTCCTTGCCCTCGCTCTCGCCGTAGAGCTGCTTCCACCACTCTGACATGAAGTGGAGCTTCGGCTGGTAGTTCACCATGATTTCAATCTTCTTGCCGCTCTGGTAGAGGGCGTTGCGCACGGCAGCATACTGCGCAGCTGGGTTTTCCCCAGCTGGAACGTCCTTGCCACAGGCCTTCTCCATGTCCTGAGCACCGCCCACGAGTGCCTTGATGTCGAATCCAGCACAGGCAATAGGCAGCAGACCCACGGGGGTGAGCACGGAGAAGCGACCGCCCACGTTGTCGGGTATAATAAAAGATGTGTAGCCTTCCTTGTCGGCGCAGGTGCGGGCAGCACCACGCTTGGCGTCGGTCACGGCAACGATGACCTTGCGGGCCTCGTCCTTGCCGCGCTGGGCCTCACATTGCTTCTTCAGCAGACGGAAGGTGAGGGCGGTCTCGGTGGTGGTGCCGCTCTTCGAGATGTTGATGACGCCGAACTTCTTGTCCTTCAGGTATTCGGTCATCTCCGAGAGATAGTCCTCGCCGATGTTGTTTCCGGCAAAGAGAATGACGGGATTCTTCTTGTCCTGGATGAGCCAGCCGAACGAGTTACCCAGGGCCTCGATGACGGCACGAGCTCCGAGGTAGGAGCCACCGATACCGGCTACGACGACCACCTCGCAATTGTCGCGCAGGGTCTTGGCGCAGGCCTCAATCTGGCCGAGGAACTCAGGAGTGATGCTGCTGGGCAGGTGTAGCCAGCCGAGGAAGTCATTGCCGGGGCAAGTGCCCTCTTCCAAAGCTTTCTGGGCGGCTTTCACTTGTGGCTCAAGGGCGGCCACGGCACCTTCTGCAAGGAAGCAGGAGGCTTTTGTGATGTCTAGACTGATGTTTTTCATTTCGTTGTTTTTTTAGTCCCCTAAGTTAGGGGGTTGGGGGTCTGAACGACCGCCCGTTGTGAATACTATTGTTAATTATCTCTGTTTCTTTTAATCTGTTCAGTTCCCATATCTGTTCAGACCCCCAACCCCCTCGCTCGGCCGAAGGACGCTTGCCTAGCAAGAACTTAGGGGGCTAGAGTCTTTGCAATTCCTATCATAACGACGTGGTTATAAATATGTTGCTTCAAGTTGTTCACGCGCTGCTGCTGGTAGTCGCCCAGATAGCCGATGCTCATGGTGAACTTCGGGCTGAAGGCGTAGAACAATGATAGTGACTGTCGGAAGTTGGGTGCCGAGACGAAGGTAGTGGGCACGATGTTATGGTCGTAGTTGCCCAGCGAGAACAGCTCGTAGTAGGACTGTCCGTAGTTGGGGCTGAACACCACGCCGACCAGCGGCAGGTCGACCTGATAACGCAGCATTGCCGCGTGACGGAAGAGTCGTAAGGGGTAGGTGGCTTTTGCCGACGGCATCACCTGGAGTCCAAGGCGTGCCTGAACGGGATTGTTACCGTTGCGGGTGTCGTAAATCATTCCGATGCCGATGTTCCCCAGCCCTCCAGCATGGATTTGGAGGGGCTGGCCAGGGGTGGTCAGTCGGTAGTAGGCACCATAGTAGAACTTATACATCCCCTCCAGCAACGAAGAGTTGTCGGCACGGTCCTTGGCCGTAGATCCATGTAGCTGGTGTTGCCACTCCCTGCTCCACCGGCAACTATCCTTGAACCGTTCGCTGGTGGTCAAAAAAGAGAGACCCACACCGTGGAACTTCTCTTGCGAGAGGTAGGTGTCGAGGATGTTCGTCGAGCCAACGCCTAGCTGATAGTGGGTCTGCGCAACGGAGGCCAAGGGGGAGAGTAGTATATATAGTAAGAGGATGAGTTTGTAATTCATAGCGTGTGCAAATTTACGGCTTTTTCCGTAAACGGCAAAAGAAAAGTGTAAAAATGTTTGACGCCAAGCCTTTTTTCTCATTTTATTTTGCTATTTCCGTGGCTTTTCGTATCTTTGCAGCAAATTTATGGGAGTATGAAAACCCGAGATTACGGAATACAAGCAATAAGAGACGAGGCCGAGGCTTTGCTTGACCTCATTCCGAAGATGGACGATGAGTTCGACCGGGCCGTGGAGCTGATGCTGGAGTGCCGGGGAAAGATTATCGTGACGGGTGTGGGCAAGAGCGGACATATCGGCGCGAAGATTGCGGCCACGCTGTCATCGACAGGCACGCCCTCGTTCTTCGTCAACCCCCTAGATGCCTACCACGGCGACCTGGGCGTGATGACCAAGGATGACGTGGTGCTTGCCCTCTCCAACTCCGGGCAGACCGACGAGTTGCTGCGCTTCATCCCCATGGTGCTTCAGATGAACATTCCCATCATCGCCATGAGTGGCAATCCGCAATCGCTCCTGGCAAAATACTCCACCTGCCACATCAACGTGGGCGTCGCACGAGAGGCCTGTCCGCTGAACCTCGCTCCCACGAGCAGCACCACGGCGGCACTGGCTATGGGCGATGCGTTGGCCATAGCACTCATGCGCCTACGACACTTTGAGCCACAGGACTTTGCTCACTACCATCCCGGCGGCGAACTGGGACGGCGCTTGCTCACCACGGCGCAGGACGTGATGCACAAGGACAACCTGCCCGTCATACCGCCACAGATGCACCTCGGCGAGGCCATCATCCTCGTCAGCAAGGGCAAGCTGGGACTGGGCGTCGCCGTGGAGGATGGGCGCATCGTGGGCCTCATTACCGATGGCGACATACGTCGTGCCACGGAGCGTTGGCAAGCCGAGTTCTTCGACCACACCGTGAGCGACATCATGACTCGCAACCCGAAGACTGTCAGCCCTGACACGAAAATCGCCGACATACAACGCATACAGCAACGATACAAGATTCACTCCCTGCTCGTAGTAGATGCCGACCGTCACCTCCTCGGCGTTGTGGACCACTATTGCGCTTCGCTAATGAATAATGAATAACTGAAAGTAACAAATCGAAAATCGAAAATTCGTAAATCGTAAATAGATAACTAAATCGCAAATCGAAAATTCGTAAATCGTAAATCAAATTATGGTAAGAGTTTATGTATTTCTTGCAAACGGCTTCGAGGATGTCGAGGCCCTGATTCCCATTGACGTGCTTCGTCGCGGGGGTGTTGATGTAACCACAGTAAGTGTCGTAGAAGACTCTCAGCTTGTAGAGTCGGCCCACGGCGTGCAGATGTTTGCCGACGCGCTGTTCGACGATTGCGACTTCAGCGATGCCGACCTGTTGCTGCTTCCCGGCGGTATGCCCGGAGCAAGCAATCTCTATGAGCACGAAGGACTCTGTGCCGCCCTGAAGGCTCATGCCGCCAAGGGTCGCCGTCTGGCTGCCATTTGTGCCGCCCCAGGCGTGGTGCTCGGTCAGCTCGGTCTGCTACAAGGCCGTCGTGCCACCTGCTACCCGGGCTTCGAACAGTTCATGGCCGGAGCCACCTATACCGGCGACCTCTTCACCACCGACGGAACCATCACCACCGGAGAGGGACCGGCAGCTGCCTTCCCCTTCGCCTACGAACTGCTCGCCCTGCTCACCAACCGCCAGACCAGCGACCAGATAGCAGAGGGCATGCGTTTCAAACATCTGATGGAGAAGTAGATAGTGAACGAATACATCATCATTGTAGCAGGAGGAAAGGGGCTGCGCATGGGAGGCGACATTCCCAAGCAGTTCCTTCCCATCGGCGGTCGCCCTGTGCTCATGCAGACGATAGAGCGGTTCCGCGCATACTCCCCCGACCTGAGAATCATCCTTGTGTTGCCACGCGAGCAGCAGGACTACTGGAAGCAGCTATGCAGAGACTATCAATACCCCCTACCTTCTGAGGAGCCAGGCTCTTACCTTCTGGCCGACGGTGGCGAGACCCGTTTCCACTCCGTCCAGCACGGCCTGGCACTCATCCCCGACGATGCTGAGGGCGTAGTAGGCGTGCACGATGGTGTCCGTCCCTTTGTCGCCGTAGAAGTCATTCGTCGATGCTTCGAGACCGCCCGTGAGGCCAAGGCCGTCATTCCCGTAACACCCGTCGTGGAGACCCTTCGCCACATCCCCTCGCAGAAGAACGTGATGCGTAGCGACTATTGTCTTGTTCAGACCCCTCAGACCTTCGACATCCAACTGCTAAAGGCCGCCAACCGCCAGCCTTATCGCGACGCCTTCACCGATGATGCCAGCGTCGTGGAAGCCTACGGACACCCCGTCACCATGGTCGAGGGCAACCGTGAGAACATCAAAATCACCACCCCCTTCGACCTGAAGATTGCCGAAACACTGATTTGACCGTTTTCTCTACCATCTGCTAAATGACAGACAATAAGAAAAGCACGGGTTGGCTCATTCGTCCAATCCGTACCTTTCGTGTAATTCGTCCAATTCGTGGTTAAAAAGAATCCGTGCAATCCGTGTAATCCGTTTTAATCCGTTGTTTAAAAAAATCCGCGTAATCTGTGTAATCTGTGGTAGTAGATTAGCGGTTCGGTGTTACCCGTTGTCGTCGTCGTCTCCGTAGTCCACGAGTTGTCCGTCCTTGACCCTCTTGGGCACTCCGTGGAGGTCGAAAATCATGTTCTGGCTCAGGATGACCTTCTCCTTCATCTCGCGGCTGGTGATGTCATCGTCGTCAGTTCCCTCGGGATAGAAGCGCACGTGCACACCCTTGAGGTACTCGTTGATGTTGTAGCCTACAGGGGTATCGGCTCCGCTGGCCTCCAGCGTGGGGTAGAACGTTCCCAGACCGTCGAGCTTCACGGCCGTGCCCTCGGTGACCAGCTCAATGAGGCAGGAGGTGAACTTGGTGAGGACACCTATTACCACGTCGGGGGTGTAGATGGAGCCGTGTCCGGCAATGTGGTCAGACAGGCCTCGGAGGCTCAGCGTGGAGCGACGCACGGCCTTGGGGTACCACTTCCCGTGGGCACCGCTGGCCTCGTTGTTCAGCTGGCGCAGGTTGTACTGCATCTCAATTTTCTTAGTTGCCATACTTTCTTGTGTTTTACATGGTTAAACAAAAATGATTAAACTCTCGGTGTAACTCTAGAATTATGGTACAAAGGTACAAAAAAAATCTGAAACCACCAAATATTTCAGCCTTTTTCTTCACACTAATTATCACTAATTTTATTTGAAAGAAATAGGAAACAATTAGAAATAATTACATCCAGAAATTATAAGAAATAATATTTTTTCTCATTGTTGGAATTAATTCTTTCTAATTCTTGCTAATTTCTTTCATAGAAAAACGCACTCAATCGGTCTTTAGAAACAAATAACCATAATACGCATAATTCTAACCATAAATTTAAATAATGATGATGACAATTTGTGGGATAGGTAGAGAAAACGGCTTTCTCTATGAGAAAAAACGTATTTGTCTATAGGAGAAAACGGCTTTCTCTAGTAGACAAAACGGCTTTCTCTCACCCTTCCCCTATCCGAGCTTTTTATGTCTGCCAGAAGCTATATTGCAATATTGCATATTGCATTCATTGTATGGAAGGGTGAAGGAAGAGTAAAATAGATACATTTTATATATAATATATTAATAATCAATAAGTTATATAATAATATTATTATATATTAACACTTTCTTTTCCTCCTTCAAAAAAAATTGCATGCAATATGCAATATTGCAATATAACTCACATTTTTTTTGCTATCTCAAAAAATCTTCGTATCTTTGCCGACGATTTATAAATTGGCATTGTGAGCCGCTTTTTATTATGGCATACACCTCGATAGAAATCTGTGCCGGTGCTGGTGGTCAGGCCCTTGGACTTGAAATGGCGGGGTTTGACCATGTGGTATTGGTAGAGTATGAGCCAGACTATTGCAAATGCCTGAAAAGCAACCGCCCAAACTGGAACGTGCAATGTATGGATGTGCGCAAGTTCGATGGGAAGCCATACAGACGGCAGATAGATTTGCTGGCAGGTGGTGTTCCCTGTCCCCCTTTCAGTGTGGCAGGCAAACAGTTAGGTGCTGACGATGAGCGCGACCTTTTCCCTCAGATGCTACGTCTTGTCGGCGAGATAAACCCTCGTGTCATCATGATAGAAAACGTACGTGGATTCCTTGGAAAGCAATTCGACAATTACCGTCAATCTATTATCCGAAGGTTAAACCAGTTAGGCTATAACGTACATCTGCGACTGCTCAATGCTTCCGACTACGGAGTGCCCCAGCTACGTCCGCGTGCTATTATTATAGGTGTCAGGACTGATATTTACGATATGTTCACCTTCCCGTCGCCTAAGCCAACGCTGACCCATGACGTAGGCAGCACGTTATACGACCTGATGGGTGCAAACGGCTGGCAGGGAGTTGAGCAATGGAAGCAAATGGCCACCAAGGTTGCCCCTACGCTCGTTGGAGGCAGCAAGAAGCATGGAGGCCCCGATTTAGGCCCTACTCGTGCACGTGAGGCATGGGCTGAAATGGGGATTGACGGAAGAGGCATAGCGAATGAGGCTCCTGCTGCCGACTTCGAGGGCATGCCCCGTCTTACGCCACGAATGATGGCACGCCTGCAAGGATTCCCAGACGACTGGCAGTTTGGCGACAGGAAAACCACGGCTTGCCGGATGATAGGCAATGCTTTCCCGCCACCCGTGGCAAAAGCAGTAGGACTACAAATAAAACAAGTATTGGATTATGCAAGCATTGATAGCACAAGCACGACGGAAGTATCACTCAGGGCTGTTGGCTAACGGGGTACTTACGATTGACGCAAAGGGCGTGCCAAGCAACGCCGACCGCTCGTCGAATCTCTCCATCGCCATTGCGCAGGGCATCGCACGCCGCCTGATGGCCTGTGAACAGGAGAAAGCCTTGGGGCAGACTGCCGGAGCTAAATTCGAGCAACTGAACATGGAGTTCATCGAGGCCACCTTCCCGCATCTGCAGAACCTGCGCCCCGGCAAGTGGCACATTGCCAAGCTCGGCAACCGCAACAGCATCAAGACCAGCAGCTTTGCGCAGTATGAGCACCTGGACTATCTTTCGCAGTTGACAAAAGAAGATGCAAAGTTAGCAGCCAGTATGGGCAATGACTACATGGTGGCTCCCGATGTGGTTGTATATCGTGAGACAGAACCCGACGAGGTGATCAACGAACAGCAGATGATTGTCGACGATACCGTCAGCAGTCTTTCTGATATCCGTAAGTCACACTGTACTTTACCTATTCTTCACGCTTCCATTTCCGCTAAATGGACTATGCGCAGCGACCGTGCACAAAACAGCCGTACAGAGGCTCTTGGCCTTATACGTAACAGGAAGGGCCATCTGCCACACATCGTCGTAGTGACCGGCGAAACCGATGCCCGCACGTATTGCCTCTCTTGCACTTGGGACTGGCGACATCGACTGCGTTTACCACTTCGCCCTCAGCGAACTCGTTGAGTCTGTCAATGAAGTCGAAGCAGAGGATTCCATTGAGATGCTCAATATCCTAATCAACGGAAAGAGACTGAAAGACATTAGTGACTTGCCGCTGGACTTGGCGGTGTAATGCGCACAGGATAGCAACCCTTTTGCAATCAGAATAAACAAGCCGACAAATCGTTTGATCTATGAAGTCGATGAAAACCCCATTCAGACAGATGTTGGATGCGGTGCCAGCCGATATTCAGCAGGAGGTGGACTTGGAGGTAGCTATCTCCAACCGCATCAATGACCTTATGTTGCAGCGAGGATTGTCAAAACTGGAGTTTGCTCAGGCTCTGGGTAAGCGTCCCAGCGAGGTGACGAAGTGGCTCAGTGGCCAGCACAACTTTACCATCCGCACCTTGTCGCTACTTTCTTCATTCTTCGGAGAGTCGCTGGTACGCGTCTGTTAGCATGAATCAAGATAAAACCAACGAGGAATATACCCCAAAGTGTTCAACCTCCACGGACTGACGGAGGAAGAACGAAAGATAGTGATGGGGGGCATAGAAGCTATTTTCAAATCATATTAATATAACAATATAGAATAAATAATACCATGGCCTATGAAGCTTTAATAGAGAGAATAAAGAAATTGTCCGAACCGACGATCGAGCAGATGAGCCCTGAAGTAATGGCGAGGTTGACTCATTTTTTCGAGGAGCCCTTGGTCAGACAGTTGTTATATACTGTTACGACAAACTTTGAACAACGGAAGGTAATTCAAAGTATAATGAAAGCTTACCAATCATGGAAGAAGAATACGAATGCATCATATATCCCAGCAGGATTAATGCCTCGAGTTTTTGAGTATCCAGAGTATATGAACGACCTACAGATGGATATTGAGTGCGGGATGGTAATAACGGAGAAAGGGACTTTTTCAGAAAATACAACAAGGTTAAAAATTTCTTTAATCCCCCAAGGAGCTGTCCCTATAAAAGCCATTCCCAAAGAATCTCAGCAGGTTCTGGATAAAAAAGATGAAGAAAAGTCCGCTGCAAACAATCAAAATGCATCTTATATCGAGAATTTAAACAAGCAGTTAGCAGAACTTAAGCAAGAAAACGAAGATTTAAAGAAAAAGGTGGCAGAACTTCAACAGCCTGTGGAGAATCTTACGGCAAAACAGAAAGTGCGCATGGAACTGGCCCTTCAACTTCTGAAAGCAGCCGGGGCGACAGATGAAGTACTTGAACAACAGAGCAACAAACAAAAGGCTGCAACAATAATGTCGGTCTTGTTGGATATTCGCAATAACAATTCCAGAGGAAACGAAGCCCAAACCTGTGCAACTTACATTTCGGCAAGAGACCTTTCACCAACACGTCATCAAGAGACTATTGATAAGCTCAATCTACTCCTGAAGGAATTAAACATTAATATTCAGCTTTGAAACTTAGTAGAACACACTACAAGAACTTAGTAGAATTTGTTCTATAACTTAGTAGAATGTACAAAGAATTCTTAAAACAAAATACTAACTCGTAACAACTTAGTATTCCAGGAGTTACGCGATTAAATATAACATTTTTTTCTTACCTTTGCAGCGATTTCAGAAATGATTTCGCTGCAATTTTTTATTACACAACTAATATATTAAAAGAAAAAAATGAACAAGACAGACAACATTACTTACGTCGCCAGGCCGAAAGGGAAGCCGGACGTGACAACAAAGGGAAAAATGAACGAATGGGCTAATGGTTACAGGGAGTTTGTGCCGCAGGGCCAGAAGCCGAGTAACAGGACGATGCTGAAGCAGTTGGGCAACAGTTCGTTTTATCGCAGCGAGGGCGAGAAGGAAAGTTCCTACAGCCTCCACCTGAACGTGGATGCCAAGGACTGCGCCGACCCTGTGGGCGAGTTGTTTGAGCAGTTTCTTCATCTGACAAAAAGTGAGCGCAAAACGGAGCCGAAAATGCCTGAGGGTTCGGAGGGTCGTATGCTGCAGGACGATGGCCAGACGAAAATCTGGCTCGACACGCAGAAGGGTGAGGTAGTGGTGATGACCCGCCTGACGTGCTCTCCGCAGATAGAGCGCCAGCTGCTACAGGCACAGGCCACGATGAACGTCTGCGTAGGTCGCCATCGCACAGAGATTGTAAACTTAGGTATAATTAATAATGTGTAATAGACTATGGAAGCTTACAGATTCACGTGGCAAGAAAACCAATACTGGGGCTCGTGCGAACCATGCACGGCCTCGGTGTTCAGCACACAGGTGCGCAGTGGTGTGGTAGACTGGAAGATAGGCACCCGTCAGGCCGTGGAGAAGGCCGTCAGGGAGGGTCTGCCCCTCGACCGCTTCACACAGATGACCGACTACCAGAAGTGGTGCTTCAAGCAGCAGAGCCGCCCAAAGGCTGGCGAGAAGTTTGCACAGCTGACAACGGCAGTAAAGCTGCTGCAGTGGGTGCAAACGCTGAAGAACGGTCTTCCCGACTTTGTATTTGCCGTCAGCGAGTTCGCACTGGTGCCGCGTACAGACAAGAACGGCAACCCAAGACTTGACAAAGACGGACATCCCATGATGTACCGCCGACGCAAACAGGACAACATCCTCAGCCTCTCAGGGCTCTTTATGAGCGACTACGACCATCTGCCCTTCCCTCCGCAGGAACTCTATGAGCGTACCCTCGCAAAGGGGTTTCCCTGGAAGGTCCGCCTGGCACACGTCACGTCGTCGGGCTTTGGTCTGCGACTGGTATCAGAATGGATTCCAGAAGCAGGACGCATTGCGGACAATCAGTACCTTCAGGCAAAAGAGCTTGGTATGCTCGATGTCATAGGCACCACGGGTAAGCACGTAACAGACAACTCATGTGTGAACGCTGACAGACTTTCGTATTGTCCTCGTTTACAGGATATTATCTTTATTGACGAAGAAAATCTTTTTCATATTTAACCATTTTATTTTTTAATTTATTATGTCAAATAATACTATTAATGATGTTAATCGCCTGTATGGCGATGACTATCGAAATGAGAACAGTGGTGCCCTGAATCCCGAGCACGTGTTGCCTGGCAATGCGGCGGCTGAGACCAGTGGCGAGTCGTTAACAACCAATGTAGGGACAGACCCTTCTGACAACGAGACGGCCAAGGAGCTGGCACGGCAGGTGTTGCAGAACAACCGCGAGCTGACACTAGACGTGTTCGGCTATTCGGTAATGGACTTCGTGAACACGATGCTGCCTAACGGTGCTCCCGAAGGCTCACGCCACAAGTTTGCGCTGAAGGTGGCCACCGACGCCATTATCCTTTATGACGGCGACATGGAGCGCGTAAGGAAACTGCTGCTGTCGTTCCAGTGGGTGCAGGACATTGTCACGGAGCGCGGCATGGCCGAGATAGAGCGTATTCTCGCTGCTGCCAAGAAGCGCATGGAGAAACGCGAGGCTGAGAACCTCTACGACCCGCAGCCGTCGAAGGAGATGCGCCGTGCCATCAAGACCGTCACAGGACGTGACTACAGCGTCCTGGTGCGTGAGGAACGCAGCAAGGCCCTGGGACAGGATGCTGCCGCCATCGACAACATCAGCACGATGCTGGAGCGTATAGGCGTGCGACTGGAGCGGCTATTCAAGTATTTCGTGCTGATGCGCCTGCTGTGCTACGGCCTGAAACGTCGCCACTTTGCATCGGCGGTGTTCGTGGGTGGCGGCTTCGGCATGACGCTGATGACCCGTATGTGGTACAGATTTTGGGCAGAGCCTTCGCAAAGGTGCCGCCTCAATAGCATCGTGGAACTCATTGGACGGTCAGGTAGCGGTAAGCACATCGCCGTGTTCCTTTACCGGCTGATGATGGAACCTGTGAAGAAAGCCGATGCCGCACAGGTGGAGGCTCTGAACCGATGGAATGAGGAACGAGATCAGAAGTCGGGTGGCGAGAAGAACAAAGCACCAAGACCCAAGGGCATCCTGCGTTGTCTGCCATCGGAGGCAAGTGCAGCTGCTATACGCGAGGCTGAGTTCAATGCCAAGGAGATGATTGACGGCGAGGACTGGCCGCTTCATGTAAGCCAGTTCAACAGTGAACTTGATGACCTCTTGGCACAGCAGAAGAAGGGCTACATGAACATTGAGGCGCTTTTCCTGAAGAGTCTGCATAATGAACCTGCAGGCAGTTTTTTGAAAACCAGCAGCTCGATGGTAGGTGAGTATGACGTGCATTTCAACGGTGTCTATACAGGCACTGAGGACGCCTTGGCCAAGCAGAACACCACCTCAAACTTTGCCCGAGGTCTGTTGCAGCGTCTTGCCTGTGTTCCCATGGGCGACACCAACTTCGAGATGCGCGAGAACCGTATCTATACTGAGGAAGACCGCCAGCGCGAAAAGGAACTTCTGGAATGGAGTTACAGGCTTGACTCGACAAAGGGCGAGATACCCTGCAGAGACCTCAGCGATGCCCTGCATGCCTGGACGGAACGCCGCATGATAGACGCGAAGGAAGAGGACAGTAAGGCCCTCGAAGATTTAGTAAAAAGGCCCTGCTGGATAGCGATTAACCTTGCCCTGCCCTTCATCATCATCCGCCATTGGGATAAGATGGTGGAGGACGGCGGGCGAATGATCTGCGGCCCCGACTTCAAGACCGATAAGATTGACCGCGAACTGGTGTTGGCACTTTGTGACGCCCAGTTTGCCTTCCAGCAGCATTTCTTCCTCGCTACGGGCGAGAAACTGTATGACGACCGTCAGGCCATCGAAGCCTCTAACGTACACCACCAGCAACGCACACTCTTAGCCTACCGTCGTCTGCCCAATCCCTTCACCTCGGATGACGTGAAGCGCGAGTATGGGTATGAAAGTATTGGCAGCGTCTGCAGCCGACTGAAGCATCTCTGCGACGACGGCCTGGCGCAGAAGATACGTCAGGGCGCGGACAAGGGAAAGTACCGCAAGCTACAACCCTAAGCGCTATATTGCAATATTGCATATTGCATGCAAAAATAATCCCGCAACTCACAAAAGAATCGCGGGATTATTTCTATATTATCTTCTTTCGGACGTATCAACCTCCACTCTCTCTGTCCCCGCCACCATCGGCAGTAGCATCAGAATGAAAAAGGATAGTACTTTCTTCATAGTCATTATTGATTATTAGATACCATAAGTTAAAAAGAGATAATTATCCAAGGGATTATTCCCGTTTTTGGGAATTATACCTTATATTTGCAAGCAAAATGAGGATATTAAGATGATAATAGTCTTTGAGGACACGGATTTAGAAGAACTGATTACTACGGGGCGTAACAGCAAATACAAGAAGTACACCCGTAATGCGAAGTTCATGAAGGCACTCGTAACCGCATATAACTACATGCGACTGGTTGACGTGGCAAACGACCTGCGAGCAATCTCGTTCCTTCATTACGAACAACTGGCAGGAACTAATGGAATGAGTTCCATCAGGGTGATTAATGGAATGGTGGAGCGCATCATTTTTAGAGAATTTGACGGTGGAATAAGTATAACAGTTTTAAGTTTAGATGATACGCATTATGGCAACAAAAAATGAGAATCCTGCACCCTTCATGGCAGTGCACCCTGGTATGATGATTAAACCAGAACTGGAGGAACGCGGAATCAGTCAGAAGGATTACGCCAAGATGGTTGGCATTCAGGCTTCGCATCTGAGTGAGGTGCTGAACGGCAAGCGCGCGCTTACTACAGACTTGGCCGTAAAGATTGAGTCGACCATCGGCTTGCCAGCAAAAATTCTGTTGTCTGCACAAACGCAGTATGAACTTGAGTCTGCTAGTGCAACAAGTGAGAGCAAGGAGAAAGAGACTGTTGCAATCACCATTCCTATTGGCGATCGCAATCTGCTTCGTGAGATAGTTCGAAGATTCGGCTGGGTAGGTGTGTAACGAATATGGACATCCTCTCACAGGACATCATGTACTTGACGGGCGTAGGGCCCAATCGAAAGAAACTGCTGAGCAGCGAACTGGAGATTGAGACCTTCGGCGACCTGCTGGAGTACTATCCCTATAAGTACGTTGACCGCTCGAAGATTTACAAGGTCAGCGAGCTTACGGGCGAGATGCCTTTCGTGCAGGTGGTGGGGCACATACTCAGCTTCGAGACCTTCGACATGGGACCTCGTAAGGAGCGCGTGGTGGGCCATTTCAGCGACGGTACGGGTATCATGGACTTGGTGTGGTTCAACGGTGGCAGGTATGCCAAGGAGCACTACAGGATTGGGCAGGACTACCTCGTCTTTGGCCGCCCGTCGGTGTTCAATAACAGGATTCAGGTGCAGCATCCGGAAATAGAGGAGAAATCAGAAATGATAAATGATAAATATGATAACCTTCAAGCTCCTGAAAGTAATCATATTTCTAATTTGTCATCTGTCATTTCTCATCTGACGATGCGTCCCTATTACAACACGACGGAGAAGATGAAGAAGTACAGCCTCACGTCGAGGGGCGTGGAAAAGCTGGTGCGCAACCTGCTGGAGAAGCTGAAGGAACCGTTGCCTGAGACCATTCCAGACTTCATCACGTCGCGCTTGCACCTGATGAACCGCGACAAGGCCCTGCGAACCATCCACTACCCGCAGGACGCCAAGGAACTGGAACGGGCACGCGTGAGGCTGAAGTTTGAGGAGCTGTTCTACGTACAACTTAATATATTAAGGTATGCCAGCGACCAGCGACGCAAGTACCGTGGCTTCGTGTTCAACCGCATCGGAGAGGTGTTCAACACGTTCTACTACGACCACCTGCCCTTCAACCTCACTGGGGCGCAGAAGCGGGTGATGCACGAGATACGCCGTGACATGGCCTCAGGGCGGCAGATGAACCGCCTGTTGCAGGGTGACGTGGGAAGCGGCAAGACGCTTGTGGCACTCATGGCCATGCTGATTGCCATCGACAATGGTTTCCAAGCTTGCATGATGGCTCCCACGGAGATACTGGCCGAGCAACACCTCGCCACCATTGCTGAACTGCTGCAGGGCATGGATGTGCGTGTGGAACTGCTCACGGGAATGGTGAAGGGGAAGAAGCGGCAGGAGATTCTGGACGGTCTGCTCGACGGCAACGTGCAAATACTCGTGGGCACGCACGCCATCATCGAAGACACCGTTCAGTTCCGTCAGCTGGGAATGGTGGTCATCGACGAGCAGCATCGTTTCGGCGTGGCACAGAGGGCGAAGCTGTGGGGGAAGTCTTTCACTCCCCCTTCACTCCCCCATGTCCTGGTGATGACCGCTACGCCTATTCCCCGTACATTGGCCATGACACTCTATGGCGACCTTGATGTGAGCGTGATTGACGAGCTGCCACCTGGACGCAAACCCATACAGACCACTCATGTCTTTGAAAGCCGCATGGCATCGCTCTACGATGGCATACGGCGACAGATAAACCAAGGACGGCAGGTGTACATCGTGTACCCCCTGATAGAGGAGAGCGAGAAGATGGACTTGAAGAACCTGGAGCAGGGCTTCGAGATGCTGCGGCAGGTGTTTCCTGAGTTCCATCTGAGCAAGGTTCACGGTCGCATGAAACCGAAGGACAAAGAAGAGGAGATGCAACGTTTCGTTCGTGGTGAGACTCAGATACTGGTGGCCACGACGGTGATTGAGGTGGGTGTGAATGTGCCCAATGCCTCGGTCATGGTCATCATTGATGCCCAGCGTTTTGGTCTCTCGCAGCTTCACCAGTTGCGGGGTAGGGTAGGGCGTGGTGCCGACCAGAGCTTCTGTATCTTGGTTACGAACTATAAGCTATCTGAGGTGACACGTAAGCGGATTGACATCATGTGCGAGACGAACGACGGCTTCCGTATTGCTGAGGCAGACCTGAAGTTGCGCGGCCCCGGCGATCTGGAGGGAACACAGCAGAGCGGCATGGCCTTCGACTTGAAGATTGCCGACATTGCCCGTGACTGTCAGCTGGTTCAGATGGCCCGTGACGAGGCCCAGCGCATTGTCGATGAAGACCCAACTTGCACCTCCCAGAAATACGAAATCTTGTGGAGCCGCCTGAAGCAACTCCACAAGACTAATATCAACTGGTCGGCTATCAGTTAAGACTATTCACCTTCAGCCATGATGGTTATTACGGAGGCGATGTCGGCCACATCTACAGAACCATCACCATTGACATCGGCACTCTCCTCGGGAATGGTGGAATCGCCAGCCATGTAGGAAATGATACTTGAAATGTCGGCCACGTCGACGACACTATCACCATTGACATCACCCATCTTGCCCTGGACGATAACCTTGGCAACCGAATCGTTGTACTCTTTTTCCTCTTCGGTGACACCATTGATGGGCATGGTGAGTCCCTTCCATCCTTTATAGATAGTCACGGGCTGTGCATTGCTGTCGTTAAAGGGGCGTATCACACCGGTGTAGCTGCTCATATAGGGCCTCTCGGCGAATGGCATGGTGCACTTGAGCCACTCTTCATTCTCCAGGTAATAATAGTTCTCATAAACACGGGGCGTGTAATTACTCCTGTTTTTAAGGTTTCCACGCAGATTACCGTTGCCATCGGTGGCCATGGTGACGACATTCCCACTCTCGTAGAAAATGGCATTGCCAGTAGCAGAACGGTAGATGAAAGGCACACCGGCCTTGGCATTGTCTATGGTTTCTACGCATAGCTGAGTGTAGTCGCTGGTGATGCCCACAATCTGGTACATGGTCACATCGTCGTTAGAGGTCACGGCGTAGGGGAGACAGATGACGTTCCATTGGTTTGGCTCCACGGTGGTCTTGTAGAGTGGAATATGCTTTAGGACGAAGTCGGTGGCGCACCACCATCCTTCGCGCTTGTCGCCTGTGCTCTTGGTGTTTCCTATCTCGTGCCAGGCATTGTCCACGGCACCCTGCTTGGAACCTACAAAGCCAATGGTGACGGTTTCGTCTTCACCAACGTATATGGGCATGGTAGAGAGTGTCTGCCAGCGGTCGGCAGTGGTGACGGTGGGCAGGTCGAAGTAGTCGGCGGTAAGGGCGGGCGTTACGGATGTCTCATTGCCGTTCGAGATATATCCGTGCTGATCGCTGAGACAGTAGTGCTCGGTGGTACTTTTGCACTCCAGGACATAAAGTCCATGAATGAGTCCTTTCACGTCCTGCTTCACCTCCATGGTCTTGGCAGTACCTTCTGAGGCATTGATGCCGCTCCACCAGGCGTTCCAGAAGGTCACGCCGTCCTTGCTGTTGGTGCGCTGGTCGCCGCCGGTGTAGGTTCCGCACTTTGTGGTCCATCCTGTAGCACTGGCAAACTTAGGTTGCTGGGGTTGTGTGGCGGCAGTCGTCATAGGCAGGTATTCGTCAATGGCGGCTTGGAGCTCGGCGTAGTAGTCGATGAAGAATGATGGCGGTTGAATTCCGCTCACAGCTCTTTCCAGAATCCTTTTGAGATTGTCGCTGCCTTCAAGCTTCATTGCCTCTAAGGCCATCGCTCTCTCACTGAGAGCCAAGAGCTTGGTCTTGATGTTATATGCCTGGATAGCCTGTGATACAGCACGTTCTAATGCAAACAAGGCGGTTTGGTCAGTAGCGGTAGTGGTCGTCAACACTTCGTCTAAGTAGGAGTTGAGATCAGGGTAGAGGGTGTTGTAGTCCTTAAAGGCTTCGGCCTTCAAGCGTGCTTTCTCCACGCCGTCGGCGATGGCTTCCTCCTCGGTATCGAACAGCTGGGCGAGGAGCAGGTTGTCAAATTGTGTCTTTGAACCCATCATTCGGCAGGACAGAAGCACCTTCGAATAATCGCCAGAGTTGAACGACTCAAAAACCGTAGCCCAGTTGCTGGATGTGTTTTGAATGCTTTTGATAGAACTGCCTCTGGTAGTACCGTCGGTGGTGTAACAAAGCTGGGAGAATGTTCCCGAAGTGTTGCAGGCAGAAGCCGAGAAATAGTAGTCGGTGGAGGGCTTCACGTCGAAGGCTGTCTTGATGGCCGACTCAGAATTTTCTATTCCATTGCCGTAGGTCTGCAGATAGGTTCCACCGTCATAACCGCCTACTGGCACCACCTGGAACCAGGGCTGACCAAGTGCATTGCCCGTGCCGTTGGTCCATCCGTAGCTTCCCATGTCGAAGTTTCCGTTGGTGAAGATGTTGCCTCCGATGTATTTCGTCACACCATCCAGCTCTACGGAGTCACCGGCTCCAAGGTCTGCGCTTGCTGCCGTTATGATGTTTGAGTAGCGGTCCTTGTGGTTGGCATCCACCACGTGTATGCGATACTGGCATCCGTTGGTGGCTTCGCCGTCGGCATAGGTGCATTTTCCTGGGGTCTCCCTCATAGTGGTCTTGGCAAGTTCTTCCCAGAAGTCTGATGATGACTTGCGCTTTTCAACGCTTACGCTGGTGTTCATCTCGCCGTTGGGGTCATACCAGCTGAGGGTTGCCGTGTGGGAGTTCTTGTCGAAATCTACGACGAGGTTGCTGGGGTCTCCCTGGGCGGGCACCTTGGGGGCGTAGTTATACTTGCCGTTGTAGGCCAGGCCACCATCGAGGTTCGCGTACATCTCTCCCGCTGGGGTGAGCTTTCCGTTCTTATAGAGACGTGACGGGTCGCGTTCACCGTTCCAGTAGTAGTAGCGCTCCACGTAGTCGGCGTTGTTCAGGCCTGTGCAAATGCGTTCCAAGACGTCGCGCACCTGGTTCTCGGTCACGCCATCGGCAAAGGCTCCCTTGCTGCTGTTGTTGCTGCCCCATGATGCTCCCCAGCACCACTCTGAAATCCATACGGGACGCTTGTATTTGTTTGCCCAGTTGGCGATGTTGCCGAAGTTTCCCTCTGGCCAGTAGCAATGCAGGTCGATGATGTCGCATCGCCAGCCACGGGCATCGATGCTGTCCATGAAGTCGGCGAGGAAACCGGTGGCGTTCCAATAGTCGCTGCCGTCCCATGAGGATGGCGAGCAGAGACGCATACCTGTGCGCATCATGTTCTCCCAGTTGTTGAGGATGGTGTTGAGGTCTTGTGGGTGGTCGTCGGAAGAGTTGAGTGGCTCGTTGTTGTTCTTGGAATGGGGCGACCATGTGGACCTTCCGATGGCAGACGATGATGGGTAGTCCTCATAAATGTGGTTGGGCACACATTCATAGTCGGGGGTCATGTCGTGTCCCTCGCTCCAGGTGTAGCTGCTCTGCACGTTGAGGGCGGCCAACGTCGAGGCCGTGAGGTCGTTGGCCAGTTGCTTCTTTCCAGCGTCGTACCATTTGAACACACGGTACGACGAAATGCTGTTATCCAGTATGCCAGGCAGGGTGGCAACCTCCAAATCGGCATCGGCGGCGATGAAGCAACGGCTGTAGCCACGACCGCTGGCACGGTTGGCAAAGGTGACCATGTAACCACGCTTCAGCTTGAACGAGCGTATGCGGTTGTTCAGCTTCTCGGTGGTCAGGGTGTTCATGTAGCCGCCGCTGTTCTCCAGTCCGAAATCGTTACATGATTCTCCCTGGAAGTTCTGCTCAGAGTAGACGGTGAGGGGCTTGATGTCCTTGGCGTAGGGCATGATGATACTTCCGAGGTTGTAGAGCTTCACCTGGCAGTTGGTGTTGTTCACGGCCTTTTCACCGTTCACTTTCACTCGTGTGGCCAGCAGCTTGATGGCTGCCGAAGGCTTCACGTTGCTGAGGATGAGCACGGCGTGGTCGGTGTTCTTGATGTCCACCACGCCATTATCGCTGAAGGGTGTGGCATCAGTAATGATGTAGTCCACGTCGTCGGTAAGGGAAACTTCAGTCGTCACCTTTACCACACTGGTCTTGGTGTTAGCGGCCATTACAGAGCCGATAGGCAGGAGGGCGATGAGCACAGCTGCGAAATGTTTGTTTAGGTTTGTAAGTTTCATATTGTTTAGGTTTTAAGTTATTCGTGTTTTGGAACATCCATCGTGTCTAATCTTCGATATTGTAGAGGAAGTCGTTATATGGGTATTTCTGCACATGCAGCTCCCTCACCCTCTGGTAGAGCACACGCCGCAGCTCGTCGATGTTCTGCTTCTGCTTTGCCGAGATGAAGAGGCAGTCGCCGTTGAGTCGTGCCATCCATGTTCGCTTCAGGTCGTCGAGTGAAATGTTCTCACGGGTAGGCTCCGTCAGGTCGTCCTCGTCCTGGGGAGTCCAATGATAGGCATCCACCTTGTTGAACACCACCATCGACGGCGTCTCCTGGCATCCCAGCTCGGCCAGTGTCTGCTCCACAACTTTTATCTGTTCCTCGAAGCCGGGGTGGGAGATGTCTACCACATGAACCAGCAGGTCGGCTTCGCGCACCTCGTCGAGGGTGCTCTTGAACGACTCCACGAGGTCTGAGGGTAGTTTGCGGATGAAGCCCACGGTGTCGGCCAGCAGGAAGGGCAGGTTGTCGATGGTCACTTTTCGTACGGTGGTGTCGAGCGTGGCAAAGAGCTTGTTCTCGGCAAAGACCTCGCTCTTCGAGAGCAGGTTCATCATCGTCGACTTCCCCACGTTGGTATATCCCACGAGTGCCACTCGGATGAGTCGTCCTCGGTTTTTCCTCTGGGTGGTCTTCTGTTGGTCAATCTCTGCCAGCCGTTGTTTGAGCAGGGTAATACGGTGTAGGATGATTCGGCGGTCCATCTCCAGCTGCGTCTCACCAGGACCACGAAGTCCCACGGTTCCCTTGCCGCCACCACCACCAGAGCCACCGCCCTGACGTTCCAGGTGAGTCCAAAGCCTTTGCAGTCGGGGCAGCATGTAGCGGTGCTGGGCCAGTTCTACTTGTGCCTTTGCCTCTGCCGTCTGGGCACGCATGGCGAAGATATCCAGGATGAGGCTCGTGCGGTCCAGTATCTTCACCTTCAGCTCGTGCTCTATGTTACGAATTTGTTTGGCCGTCAGCTCGTCGTCGAAGATGACCATACCTATTTCCTCGTCGGCATCCTCCTGCTGCTTGATGTACTCCTTTATCTCCTGTAGCTTTCCGCTACCAATATAGGTGACGCTACTAGGACCGCCCACTCGTTGTGTGAAGCGCCTCACGGTACGAGCACCGGCAGTCGTGGCCAGGAACTCCAATTCGTCGAGATATTCTTTTGTCTTGGCCTCGTCCTGGTTTGGCGTGATGAGTCCCACCAGCACCGCAGTCTCAGTCTTAGCCTCGGAAATAACAAATTCCTTCATTCAAAATTGCAAAATATGTGAATTATGCTGCAAAATTAGCAAATCTTTGAGAAATACGCAAACAAATAAAATAAAATGTGTAATTTTGCACCCGAAATAATCCTTTGTTATGATGAAAAAGACTATTATCCTCATTGCATCGTGCCTTCTTCTGGGCATGACTAGTACAACAAAAGCAGAAGAGAACGTGAACATCGGTAAACAGAACATCAAGGTCAGCGGCGGTCTGATGACTCCCGAGGCGCTCTGGGCCATGGGTCGCATCGGCGGCTATGCTGCCTCGCCCGACGGTCAGAAAGTCGTCTATCAGGTGGGCTACTACAGCGTGAAGCACAACAAGAGCCATCAGGTGCTCTATGTCATGAACTGCGACAGCGAAGGCAGTGGCCAACAGTTGCTTACGACGAGCTCCAAGAACGAGACCGACCCCGCATGGCTTCCTGATGGTCGCATCGCCTTCATCACCGGCGGTGAGATTTGGGCCATGAAGGCCGACGGCACCGAACGCCAGCAGCTATCGAAGACTGAGGGTGGGGTAGAGGGCTTCAAGTTCTCCCCCGACGGCAAGAAGGTCATCATCCTCAAGTCCATCCCCTTCTACGAGGTCATCAAGAAGAACCCCGACGACCTGCCCAAGGCCACCGGCCGTCTTGTCACCGATGCCATGTTCCGCCACTGGGACCACTACGTGGAGTCCATCCAGCATCCCTTCGTGGCTGAAGTGGAAACAGTCAATGGTCAATGGTCAATGGTCAATGAAAAGGACATCCTCGAAGGCGAGCCCTACGAATGCCCCATGGAGCCTTTCGGCGGCATCGAGCAGCTCGACTGGAGTCCTGATTCAAAGCAGATTGCCTACACTTGCCGTAAGAAGACCGGTCTGGAGTACAGCATCTCTACCGACTCCGACATCTTCCTCTACGACGTGGAGACCAAGACCACCCGAAACCTCTGCAAGCCTGCTGACTACGTGGCTCCGAAGAACGACCCCACTACGACTTTGAAGGTGCAGCCCGTCAACGCCCCTGAGAACTTGAAGAATAATGTGGGCTACGACCAGAACCCGCAGTTCTCGCCCGACGGCAAGCAGATTGCCTGGCTCTCGATGGAGCGCGACGGCTATGAGTCCGACCTCAACCGCCTCTGCATCTACGACCTGGCCACTGGCGAGAAGAGCTACATAGACTGGAAGAGCGACGTGGATGCCTTCTGCTGGGCACCATACCAGGGGAAACAAAACAAGAAACTGAACGAGAAGGCAATCTGGTCTTCTCCCCGTTTCTATTTCCTCAGCGTCTGGGAAGGCTGCTGCAACATCTACTCCGTCTTGAACAGCGGCCACATCATCCAAATGACAGAGGGATGGCACGACTGGACATCGCTGCAGATGGCAAACAAGGGCAATGTCATGCTGGCTACGTGCCAGAGTCTTAGTCATCCTACAGACATCTATTACTTGCTGCCTTCAGGAAAGTTCGCCTTGCGGAAGGACGCTCCCAAGGACAAGGTGTACAAGGCCAATGCCGAGAGATGGCAGATGACCCATGAGAACGACCACATCCTCGACCAGCTCTCCCTCGGCAAGATGGAACAGTACTGGGTGCCAACCTCCGACGGCAAGAAGGAACTTGTCTGGGTGATGCTGCCCTCCAACTACGAGAAAGGCAAGAAATATCCGACGCTGCTCTTCTGCGAGGGTGGCCCGCAGAGCCCCGTATCTCAGTTCTGGAGCTATCGTTGGAACTTCCAGATCATGGCCGCTCATGGCTATGTCATCGTTGCTCCTAACCGTCATGGTTTGCCCGGCTTCGGACAGGAGTGGAAAGAGCAAATCTCTGGCGACTGGACTGGCCAGTGCATGAGCGACTACCTCGCCGCTATCGACTTCGCTGCCGACAGTCTCGACTATGTAGACCGCGACCGCCTCGGTGCCGTCGGCGCCAGCTTCGGCGGCTTCTCTGTCTATTACCTTGCCGGCATCCACGAGAAGCGCTTCAAGTGCTTCATCGCCCACGACGGAGCCTTCAACCTCGCCTCTATGTACACCGAGACCGAGGAAAACTGGTTCTCCAACTGGGAGTACGACGAGGCCTACTGGCACCGTCCGCAGATGCCCAACGCCAAGAAAACCTACCACGACTCGCCCCACAAGATGGTGGAGAATTGGGACACCCCCATCCTCTGCATCCACGGCGAGAAGGACTACCGCATCAACTACACCCAGGGCATGTCGGCCTTCAACGCTGCCCGCATGAAGGGCATCGAGGCCCAGTTCCTCGTCTTCCCCGACGAGAACCACTGGGTGCTCAAACCCCAGAACGGCATCCTCTGGCAGCGCACCTACTTCAACTGGCTCGACCGCTGGCTGAAGAAATAATTCGTAACCGGCATGTGATTCAGGATTCCCACCGTGGGAACGTTCTATTCCCACCGTGGGAACACTTTATTCCCACCGTGGGAATGTTCTGTTCCCACCGTGGGAATCCTTACTCAGAGACTTTTATGTGGATGTGATAGCCATGGGCAATTATAGAAACAACGGCAATGGCGATGAAGAGCCGACATCGGGTTTTGTCATGCCCGACGATATACTATGGTCTGACCAGTTCACGGACTTTTCCGACCTGCCAAGCAAGGGGTACAGTATGCTCGTGCGGGCGAAGCGGCACGGGCGATGGTGGATGTTGAAAGGTTTGGCCGAGCGTTACAGGCAGGACACCGTCTACCGCGTGCTTTTGCAAAAAGAGTATGAGATCATTTGCCAGTTGCAACACCCAATGGTCGCTTCGGCATCCTCGCTCGAAGAAGTTGAGGGCCTGGGCCTGTGCATCGTCATGGAGTGGATTGACGGCATGACGCTCAGGGAATGGCTCGCAAAGGGAAACCACACAAGGAAACAGCGACGGCGAGTGGCCGACATGCTCATGGAAGCTTTGGCCTACGTTCACAGCCGGCAGACGCAGCACCGCGACCTGAAGCCCTCGAACATCATGCTCACCCACAACGGGCAATACCTGAAACTCATCGACTTTGGACTCTCCGACACCGACAGCCATGCCATCCTGAAAGCCTCAGCTGGCACCGACGGCTACATGGCTCCCGACGGCCCTTCCGACATCTATTCCCTGGGCTGCATCCTCCGCGAGCTGCGCACGGGTCGGTCGTCACGGATGGTCGTCCGCAAGTGCTGTGCATCACTTGACCGTCGTTACACCAGCGTGGCAAACATCCAAAGAGACTTGCACCGCTGCTGGCAGTGGACCCCATGGATGCTCCTCATCGTCTGCTTTGTAATAGTGATGACGGCAATCTATCTCCCACCACTCATCTCCCGCTTTATTGCTCAAAATACTGTTCAAGGGGATTTGCAATCCCCGCACTCCGAAGAAATCATCAGCTTTGCAGACAAACATGTAAAGGACATTTGTGTGGCTCATTGGGATACGAATGGCGATGGCGAGCTGAGCATGGGTGAGGCAGCCGCTGTGAGAAACATTAGCGATGCGTTCGTGGAAACCAGTATTACGTCGTTTGATGAATTCCGCTTCTTCAGCAGAGTGATATTATTGCCAGAATGGACATCCTTCTGTGGGTGCATGGCCCTCAACTCCATTGTCATTCCTGCTAACTTGACAAGCATTAGCGGCCTCTCTTTCGCCAACTGTTCCAGTTTGAAAAATATTAGCGTGGACTCGGTTAATACGGTGTATGATTCGCGCTCAGACTGCAACGCTATCATCGAAACCGCCACCAACAAGCTCGTAGTAGGCTGCAAAACCTCAAATATCCCTGACGGCATCACAGCCATTGGCAATAGTGCTTTTTGGGGAAGATGGGACATGCAGGAGATGACTCTTCCCGAAACAATCACGACAATAGAAAAAGATGCTTTTTCTTGTTGTACCAGTTTGAAGGCCATCACCTTGCCGGCATCGATAAGTGAAATTGGCGATAGGGCATTTGTCAGGTGCGATGCCTTGACCAGCGTCCGTTGCTATATGGAGACTCCACCCGCCATCGATAAGGATGCGTTCACCAACCGTGCTAATGCCACGCTCTACGTTCCGAAGGGTTGCAAGGCGGCCTATGAGGCTGCTGACTACTGGAAAGAGTTCAAGGTAATCAAGGAATTCTAATCGCAAATCATCACACTCACACCGTCGCGCCGCCCTGCCACGTATGTCATGGCAGGCTGTCCCAGATGTACGACGTCATCCAAATAGAGCGGCTCGTGCTGAATCATCAGGTGGCAGCGGAACGTGTCGCCCACATTCAGTTTCGTGTTCTCGGCCTCCACAATCTCAAAACGGCTGTCACCCAAATGTCTCACCACGATTCTGCGGTCAGGCCGCCAGGTGATGACAAGTCGCTGGCCGCGCCTCATCCCCTCCGTCGTGATGCCCGACTCGGAGAGGATGCCGCTCTGCACCTCGTCCAGCCCGTCTGCCCGCGCACAGAAATCCTCATAGTCGTGGAAGCCCACCAACCGTGCCAGTACATCCATTGTGTGCGGACGGGTCTCCACCTCCTCGTTCTTCAAGTACCCCCACAGCCGCTTTAGCGTCGTCGGCGACAGCCGCTCATGTGTATGCGAAATAATCAGGTCGCTCAGTTCCTCGAAGTCGCGGGCCTCCTTCAGCTGCCGCCCCATCATCCGCTCCACCTCCTTTTTCAACAGTTCCTGTTTCTTCTGGCCATCAAGCATAACCGATAACGTTTATTATTAACCTTTCCATTTCTATTTGGAATTTTCTGCAAAATTACAACAAATTCCGAATACGTGCAAGTTTCCATTCGGAATTATCTGCCAAATCGCAATAAATTCCGAATACAGTTGTTCCGTAACCCATTTTTTGTACCTTTACGGCACACTTGTGCGACTATCGTTATGGAGATTACACGCCTGCCACATTTAGCACGTATGGTGTAAATTTTGGTTCGTAGCGGACGCCGTGAATGTTTTTGGCGACCGCTACGAATGTTTTTGGCGGCCGCTATGAATGTTTTTGGCGGCCGCTATGAATTGCGGGGGTACGGCCTTTCTCCCTCGGAGAACGGCACTCTCTCCCTGATTCCCCTGGCCATTCTCCCTGATTCCCCGTATTGGCGCAAAAGCGGCAGCAAGATACCAACTTTTTTTCCACTTACGCTGAAAAGGACAGAAAAGGACTTGCGGGAAAGGTCTTTTTGCACTAATTTTGCCGCCAAAATGAAAAAAACGGCTCACAATGTTGCATCTTTCAAGTAAAATGCTTATCTTTGCCCCGTCATTCCGCAAGGAGTGGCGACATAGAGGAGAGCGATTAAGCTTTGACCCGTCTGAGAACCTGGAAAATTCGAAGTATAAGGGTGAGAAGTTTGAAAGCTGCTTCTCCTGTAGTAGCATAGTCACAGCGCGCTCCATTATGGAGTCAGTTCACCTATATACTTACAGGTGTGAGCCGATTTTCATTCTTACTTATACGGGTATTCCAGGACCTTCAGACTAAGAATGTCGAGAAGGCTCACACTCGTTGTGTTAACAAAAAAATGAACTATTATGTCAGATTATCCTTGTATTGTACAATTTCCTCATCCACAAAAGGAACATGAGTTAACAAGTTGCGAGAAAAAAGCCACTCCACTTGTCAAGGAGTGGAATAATGGACAGCACCGTAGAAAATTTCTTCGGGCTAAGGGAATGTGCGTTTCAGACAACAACATTTTGTCTGTAGAAAAAGACATACTTTTCTGGGGCGAATGGGAGCCATACTCAGAAGTGGAAATACTACAAGGGAACACTAAGAGTCCTAAATCACCAATGTATGTTCACAAGCCATTTCTGAAAGTGAAGAAAAATGGCAATCTGCACTACTACATTCATCATCAGCCCAAGGCAATATCTGAAAGCGACAAGGCAAAACTGTCATGTACTGACAGGAGTTGTATTAAAAGCAACAGGTCTAATACCGACCCGTTTGTATTCGGCAATTATTTCATTTACAGTTGTTGCAGACAGTTTACGAAAAACAAGGAGAACGGTAACTTTAAGTATTCATCGATGAAGTCGCTACAGAAGGGAAGTCTCATTCTGTTTGGCTCTTCATTTTTGAATCCTCAAGGTGAAGATTCCTATTTTGCTCTCGATACGGTTTTCGTGGTAGGCGAGAGCCGCCTGTTTCATGTCAAGAGCCATGAAAATGACCTCGCAGGCTTTATTCCTCCCTATTATGCTGAGATTATGGGCTATGGAAACTGGGACGGTAATCCAGAAATGCGTTGCTATCATGGTGCGACAATTGACGACCCCATTAACGGTATGTACAGTTTTGTGCCATGTAAATCATGCAGTAGCGATACACGCAGTTGGGGCTTTGAGCGCCCCAAACTGCGTGCTTCTATGTTTGAAAGTATTACTGATGGCTCTAAAGACATCATCAATGTTAACTCATCCCGCAACTTTCGGACATTCGGTGAACGTCGCTGTGCCTTCTTTGACGAAGAAATGGTTTATCAGGTGTGGCAGACTGTCAGGCAACAAGTCATCAATCAAGGCTATGAGATTGGGGTAAAAGTAAACTTCGAGATACGTTAACAACATAATTAAATATATACCTATGAGTCAACTAAAATTATCATTCTTGCTTATTGTGTTCATGAGCATGATAGGCACAAAGGGTTTCGCCTACGACATAGCAGTAGCGAATGCAGATGGCAAAACCATCTTTTATGATTTCATCAATAACGGAACAGCTTTGTCCGTCTGCGCAGGAGTATATTCTGGTAATATAGTTATTCCCGCATCCATCACTTACGACGGAAACACCTATTCAGTGATGACTATTGGATACGGCGCTTTCATTGGTAGCAGCCCGACCTCCGTCACGATTCCCAACAGCGTAACGAGCATAGGAGAGTATGCTTTCAAGGGTTGCAGCGGCCTGACCTCCGTCACGATTGGCAACAGCGTGACGAGCATAGGATACCAGGCTTTCTATGGTTGCAGCAGCCTGACCTCCGTCACGATTCCCAGCAGCGTGACGAGCATAGAACTGGGTGCTTTCGTGAAATGCATTGGCCTGGCTTCAATTAAAGTAAATAGTGGTAACACTGTGTATGACTCCCGAGACAATTGTAATGCTATCATCAAGACTGGAACAAATGAACTGATTTTAGGATGCAAGAACACTATTATTCCCAACAGCGTAACGAGCATAGGAGGCAGTGCTTTCTCTGGTTGCAGCAGCCTGACCTCCGTCACCATTCCAAACAGCGTGACGAGCATAGGAGAGTGGGGTTTCTATGATTGCAGCGGCCTAACCTCAGTCACGATTGGCAACAGCGTGACGAGCATAGGATACGATGCTTTCTTTGGCTGTAGCGGTCTGACCTCAATTGAAGTAAATAGTGGTAACACAGTGTATGGCTCCCCTTATAATTGTAATGCAATTATCAAAACCGAAACAAACGAACTGTTTTTAGGATGCAAGAACACTATTATTCCCAACAGCGTGACAAGCATAGGAGAGCGTGCTTTCGCTGGTTGCAGCGGCCTGACCTCAGTCACGATTCCCAACAGCGTGACGAGCATAGGAAACTTTGCTTTCTATGGTTGCAGCGGCCTGACCTCCGTCACGATTCCCAACAGCGTGACGAGCATAGGAGACTATGCTTTCGCTGGTTGCAGCGGCCTGACCTCCGTCACGATTCCCAACAGCGTGACGAGCATAGGAGACGAGGCTTTCAGGAATTGCCGCAGCCTGACCTCCGTTACGATTCCCAACAGCGTGACGAGCATAGGAGACTATGCTTTCGAGGGTTGCAGCGGCCTGACCTCCGTACATATATCAGATTTAGCCGCATGGTGTAAAATCTCATTTAGTTACAATTCCAATCCCTTATCGTATGCTCACCATCTATATTTAGGGGGCGATGAAATAACTGATCTGGTAATTCCCAACAGCGTGACGAGCATAGGAGGATATGCTTTCAATGGTTGCAGCGGCCTGACCTCCGTCACGATTCCCAACAGCGTGACGAGCTTAGGAAGCGCTGCTTTCTCAGGTTGCAGCGGCCTGACCTCCGTCACGATTCCCAACAGCGTGACGACCATAGGAGAGACTGCTTTCTGTAGATGCAGCGGCCTGACCTCCGTCACAATTCCCAACAGCGTGACGAGCATAGGGGAAATGGCTTTTATGGAATGCAGTGGCCTGACCTCAGTTACGATTCCCAACAGCGTGACAAGCATAGGAGGAGGTACTTTCTCTAATTGTAGCGGCCTGACCTCTGTCACGATTCCTAACAGCGTGACGAGCATAGGAGAGGCTGCTTTCGCTGATTGCAGCAGCCTGACCTCCGTCAGGATACCTAACAGCGTGACGACCATAGGAGACGCTACTTTCTATTATTGCAGCGGCCTGACCTCCGTAATAGTTGAAGCCAGTACACCTGTCATCATCAATCTTTCTGCATTTTTTGGTTGTTCCGAAGCTACGCTCTACGTTCCCAAGAACAGCAAGTCGACATACGCGGCCGCCAACTACTGGAAGGAGTTCAAAGCCATCAAGGAGTATCCTGACTGCGACGTGAACCAGGATGGAGACATTGACGTGGTGGATGTGGTAGATATCGCCCGTTACGTGGTAGACACACCAGCCGAGACCTTCGACGTGTTTTTAGCCGACCTGAACAGCGACAAGACAGTGAACGTGGCCGATGCTGTGGTGCTGGTGAACGAGATTGCCGGCGACACCAACTGGTCGCGAAGGATGAGGGCACCTCAGAGCGAACATAACGACGTGTTGAAGCTGACAGAGAACGATGATAATAGTCTGTCTTGGCACATTGAGGGCAACGGACGCTATACTGCTTTCCAGTTCGACCTGTACCTGCCCGAAGACGTGGACGTGACACAGATGAGACTGAACAACCAGCGCAAGCAGAAGCACCAGCTATTATATAATAAGGTTCGCGAGGGACAGTGGCGTGTGGTGGCCTTGTCAACGTCAAATCGCGAGTTTGAGGGTGTAGCAGGAGAACTGCTGAACATCGGGCTCGACGGCTTCGCCACCGCCGACGTGCTGATAGACAACATCCACTTCGTGACTGCACAGGGTGCCGACGTGACGTTTGAGCCCATCGGCCTGAGCAAGGACGGCGTGGTGACAGGAGTGGACTATGTCTCGTCAGAGGTGGACAGTGACGGCTTACAGACTGTCTACAGCCTGAGCGGACAGCGGCTAAACGCCCCGCAAAAGGGCCTGAACATCATTGGTGGAAAGAAAGTAATAATTAAGTAGAAGTAGGAGGAATCGAGATATGAAGAAATTGATTTTGTTAAGTCTGGCACTAATCATGGGCTTGACTACCATGATGGCTACTGACCATGTCGCCAGCAACGATTTCACTATGGCGATAGGGGAAACCAAGACGTTCGCCATCAGCCTGACCAACGAGCATACAGACTACGTATCGTTCCAGATGGACCTGACACTGCCAGCAGGTCTCAGCCTGAACAAGGCTGGCTGCAGTCTCACCTCGCGTGTCACTGACGAGGACCAGGAACTGACCATCGGTAAGCAGGGCGAGAACACCTATCGCCTGACATCGACCTCGTTCTCGCTAACCCCCATCAGTGGGACAAGTGGTGATCTGATAACCCTCTCGGTGACAGGTCAGCAAGGGTTCGCTGGTGGCACGGCGACCATTGCCAACATCCGTTTTGCCACCTCCAACTCTCAGCGAGTCACGTTGGAGAATGCAACATTCAACATCACACGTCCGGCAGCAACTGTTGTCACGGCACCCACGGCAAAGACACTGACCTACACAGGGGCGGCACAGCAGTTGGTCAATGCCGGTGTGGCATCTGGTGGAACGATGCAGTACAGCCTTGACGGCACAAACTACACCAGCGACATCCCAACAGGCACCAATGCCGGTTCCTATAACGTTTACTACAAGGTGGTGGGCGATGACAACCATACTGACACGACACCCGCGACCGTCAGCGTGACAATCAAAAGGGCCGCTGCCGCCGTCACCACGGCACCCACGGCAAAGACGCTGACCTACACAGGGGCAGCCCAACAGTTGGTCAATGCCGGTATGGCTTCCGGCGGCACGATGCAGTATAGCCTTGACGGCACGACTTACGACAGCGACATCCCAACAAGCACGAATGCCGGTACCTATACCGTTTACTACAAGGTGGTGGGCGATGCCAACCATACGGACGTGACACCCGCGACCGTCGGCGTGACAATCAAAAGGGCCGCCTCAGCCATCACCACAGCTCCGACAGCTAAAACACTGACCTACACAGGGTCGGCCCAGCAGCTCGTCAATGCCGGCGTGGCATCCGGCGGAACGATGCAGTACAGCCTTGACGGCACAAACTACGGCAGCGACATCCCAACAGGCACGAATGCCGGTACCTATACCGTTTACTACAAGGTGGTGGGCGATGACAACCATACTGACACGACACCCGCGACCGTCAGCGTGACAATCAAAAGGGCCGCAGCAGCCATCACCACAGCTCCGACAGCTA